>NC_021921.1:0-703947 GCF_000470655.1 Halorhabdus tiamatea SARL4B | reverse complement strand
CGTCCTGCAGCACCGAAACGACACTCTGGGGCTCTTCATCTGGGCTGGCGATCACGTCAAGCACACGGCACTGCAACGTCGAGACGTGAACGGTCTGCTCGTCGGTCCCTCCTTCGACCAGCCCCTCGCGCTCGACGAGTTCGGCGGCCTCCGGCGTCGCCCGGATCAGACTGTCCTCGTCACGGTAGTAGTACTCACCGAGGTCGGATTCGAGTACCTGGTGGACCTCGCTGCCGCTCTCGAGGTCCCACTGGTCCTGCAGCTCGGCGTTCTTCGTCGGCTGCAGGACGACCACGTCAGCCAGGCGCTCGAGAGCCTCGTCGGAGAGCGTCATCGTCGGAGGTTCGCCTACGTGGTACTACAGCCTTCTGGATTCGATCCCTCGGGGGCTGACGCCGTTTCGTCGCCACTCACAACTCGCCGAGCGTCGCCCTCACGTCGTCCCAGTGGCTGCCCCGCCAGAAGTACTGGCCGCAGTCCCGACACTTCCAGACCGACTCGGCGTCCGGGTCGGGAACCGACGGTGGTGTCGGATCGTCGGGATCGACCGCGTTGAGGCGACCGTTGCACTGCCCGCAGCGTACGGGTTCCCTGGCGAGCGTCAGGTCGTACCCTGCTGTCTGGAGTTCGCGTAACTGATCGCGGACGTCTCGCGATTCGAGCAACAGGCTTGCTGTCGCCTGCGCTGCGAGCTGTCGATCGCGAGTCAGCAGGACGCGATCTTCCCCGTCGGCGATCGCCAGGAGCCGATCGTCAGCTTCGACGCCGCGATCGAGAGCGTAGGCCGCGTCGTATCCGCACATCCGCAGGTACGTCGCGAGTTTCCCCAGCATCGCGTCCAGCAACAGCCGGTCGGCCATGTCGTCAGTGACTACGAAACCGGCCTCAAAAAGACCCGCGGCTGTCGCCCCATCGCGTACAGTCGTCCGAACCCATCGCCGCGTACTCCCCTGATCAGTACAGTTTTGTGGGCGGGAACTGACTTCACGAGCATATGCCGCGCAATCAATACGACGACTGCTGGCTCCGATACGACCGCGTCAGCGACGACCGGCGCGAGTCGTATCGACGACGGATCAAGCACGCCTACGTCGCCGAGGAATCACCCGAATGCAGCGCTGTCCGGGACGAGCTCCGGGAGGCGATCCCCGGGCTGCTCGGCGAGGACGTCCACCTCTGGCAACACCGCCCGGAGACGGTCGATGGGTTCCTCGCGATCGGGACGCCCGGCGACATGGAAGTGATCAAAGAATCGATCCCCGACGGGGCGGTCGACGACCTCGACGACGACGGCTATCTGATTCGCTCCGTCGAGTACGAGGGCCAGGACTGCCTGGTCGTCACGAGCGGGGCCGACCAGGGGCTGGTCTATGGAACCTTTCACCTGCTTCGCCTGCTCAACATGGGCGAACCGATCGACGAGATCGACGTTCGCGAGGAACCGGCCTACGCCAACCGGGTGATCAACCACTGGGACAACCCGTTCCGCCGGACGGTCGAACGCGGCTACGCCGGCGAGTCGATCTTCGACTTCGACCGCCTGCCCGATCTCCGTGACCGCTACGAGGACTACGCCCGCCTGCTGGCCTCCCTGGGGATCAACGGCGTCGTCCTCAACAACGTCAACACCGAGTATTATCCGCGAGGTAGCACGAACGAGGCCTCCCAACAGTTCGACGGCTGGCGACTGCTGGAATCGCGTCGACTCGAGGACCTCACCAGCCTCGCGTCGGTGTTCCGGCGCTACGGCATCCAGATCTATCTCTCGGTGAACTTCGGTGCACCCAAACGCATCGGCGACCTCGACACCTTCGATCCCCTCGACGAAGACGTCCGGCAGTGGTGGCGCGAGAAGGCCGACGAGATCTACGACCTCATCCCGGACTTCGGCGGCTTCCTGGTGAAGGCCGATTCCGAGGGCCAGGACGGGCCGTACAACTACGACCGCGACCACGTCGAGGGGGCCAACGCGCTGGCGCAGGCCTTGGAACCGCACGGCGGGCGCGTCTGGTGGCGGGCGTTCGTCTACGGTTCCCACGAGGATCGTGCTATCCAGGCCTACGACACCTTCGAACCGCTGGACGGCGACTTCGCCGAGAACGTCACCGTCCAGATCAAGAACGGGCCGATCGACTTCCAGCCCCGCGAGCCCGTCTCGACGCTGTTCGGCGCAATGCCCGAGACTGACCTCGGGCTGGAACTCCAGATCACCGGCGAGTACACCGGCCAGGGCGTCCACGCGACCTCCCACCTCCCGATGTGGAAGGAGATCTTCGAGTTCGACACCCATGCGGACCGGGATGGATCCCGCGTCCAGGACTTCTTCCGGGGCGACGGCGAGGGCGTCGTCGGCGTCACCTCCATCGGCGAGGATCACACCTGGACGGGCCACTATCTCATGCAATCGAACCTCTACGCGTTCGGGCGGCTGATCTGGGATCCCGACCTCGACGCGGAGACGATCACCGACGAGTGGATCACCCAGACGTTCGGGGCCGACGAGGCAGTCCTCGACACCGTCCGGGAGATCCTGCTGGACTCCTGGGAGGCCTGCATCGACTACGAGACCGGTGGCCTCGGCCTGATCCACATGATGCACAACGGTCAGGAGTACCTCGAAAATCACTACTACCCCGCCCCCGAGGAGTGGCCGGGCTATCACGGGGCCACCGAGGAGGGCATCGGCTACGATCGGACCGCGACCGGCAGCGGCTACGCCCAGCAATTCCGCGACCCCGTCGCCTCGCGCTTCGAGGACGTCGAGACCTGCCCCGAGAAGCATCTCCTGTTCTTCCATCACCTGCCGTGGGACCACGAACTGGAAGACGGGACCACGGTCATCCAGCGCCTCTACGACAACTTCTACGACGGCGTCGAGGAGGCCGAGCGCCTGCGTGATCTATGGATGACCCTCGAAGGCAAGATCGACGACCGGCGATTCGAGCACGTCGCGACGCGCTTCGACGAGCAGGTCCATCAGGCCGAGAAGTGGCGTGACGTCATCACGGGGTACTTCTACGACTTCGCGGAGATCGAGGGCGAGAAGGGTCGGGTTCCCTGAGGGCTGCTGCCAGTCAGTGATTCACCGACAGCACGACGGTTGACCTACAGTGCGCTCGATTAGTGTACATGGATCATGAGTGAGGGGTCTCTTCCTGTCGCACTGCCGCGAAACGCCTGCTTCAGTGCGCTTTTGATCACGACTAAGCCGAGTGAGTACTGTCCCGAATCAATTCTGACAGCTGATTGCCTCGGGTGGATCGGAAAGATCTGCAACGAGGTTCACTGTCGTTCCGAACACGTCTTCGGATTTCTGCCAGATGAACGATGGAAGGACACACTCTCCATCGAAGTCGTCTCTTCCAAGGTCGATTGTTCTCCGTTGGCCGTCTACACGACTGTGAACGACTATGGTCTCGGACTCCTCGGGGAGATCGGGCACGATGGTTTCAGTGTTCGTTTGACCGTTGTCCGGTGCTGGCTCGATCTTGTGTGATTCCCAGTATACCATCTCGCCATCGGATTCGACGATCACATCGAACGCGACCGCTGTTGACGTCGTGTTCACCAGGGAGACGCCACCAAGCGTGACGTCAGGAGGGCCGCCAGTGGGTAACGAACACCCGGAGAGGGCCCCGATAGAACCAGTACTGAGCGCCAAGAAACGACGCCTGGTTGGAAGATTCATGGGAGTGAAATATCAGACCGGACTCATAATTTATTCGGTTGAATCGATGCTATAGATCAACTCAAGACGGTCGTGGACGGCAGCCAGTTACCGGAGCAATCAATGAGGCGATTCGGTCTGAGCCTTGTTTAGACGCTCAATTTGTGGGTCGTGTCGCAAAGTCCTCTAGAGTTCAGTAACTGACTCCCCTGAGGAAGGGGACGCCTCTGGTGTCCACTCCGAGAGGTGCCCCATGCACGCCACAATCGACGTGCGGTTGACCGTTAGCATCGACGACGACAAAACGATACCGCTGGCCACGCTTGCCGAGTTCATCACCGATCAGAACATCGAATCAGTTCTTCTCGAAGGACTCGTCGAGAGCCTCGACGCGGCTCGCGTCGAGGCGCTCTGTGGTGAAAAACACGCCCACGGCAACGGTGACCAGCGCTACCAACGCGCCGGTACCGATACCCGCACGGCCGTCACAACCGCCGGTGAGCACGAATTCGACCTTCACTACGTCGAAGATACCGCCGCTGACCACGACGAACCCAGCTACTTCCGCCCCGTCGAAGATGTTCTTAGCTTCGACGGAGAAAACCGTTATCAGCAGGACATTGCGGCCAAGAGCGTCGATCTCGCTACCTCGCTCAGCTATCGTGACGCCGCTGACCACGGCGACGGCATCCTCTCGGAGATGCCGTCGCCGACCACGATCAACCGCCGCGCCAGAGAATACGGCAGCAAGCTCAAACAGTTCCTTCCAGACTGTGTCGCTGACACAGACGCTGATGCGGTTATTCCTGACGCCACGAAGTGTCACAGTCAAGACGACGACCGCTCGTACCACTCCGTCCAAGCCACGCTCGGCAAAGATACTGCCGAGGAGTCCCGCTCCCTGCTGGATCTCTCGGTCAACGCTGACTGGGACGAGACAGCCGCCGACCTCGACGACATCGACGCAGTCACTGACGACGCGACGGTCGTCAGTGACGCTGAGGAGGGTATGGTCACGGCCTTTACCGACGAAAATCGCAATCACCAACTTGATCTCGTCCACGTCGGCCGAACACTGGACTACAACCTCTGGGACGACGGCGTGTTCTCCTTGGATCGACGAAACGAGATCGTCTCGGAGGTGATCGACGAGGTGTTCCATCTGAAGAATTCGGTCGCCAAGCACCGGCCGGAAGAGGAGTTCGCGGCGATCCGCGAGCGGATCGCGCGAACGACCGAGCGTATCGAGAAGACAGCGTGGCAGTTGGATCAGTACGGGTCAGAGAAGGCTGCGGGGTATCTTCGGCGGTGGGTGCCGTCGATCGTGACGTTTGCCGAGCAGGCTGTCGAGGGGTTCGAGGTGCCGTGGACCTCGAACCCCGTCGAACGGCTGATGGGCGAAGTCAGCAAGCGATGCAAGAACCAGTGGATGCGCTGGACAACGGAGGGATTAGAGGCGATACTCCAGCTTCGGCTGGTGAAGTACGCTGATCCAGAGCACTACCAGGCGTTCCTTGATGAACTGCTCCAGCGATCGACCAAAACAGCAATGAGCTGTGACCTCTCAATTGAGAGTACCAGAGGCAAACTCTAGACCGCTTTGCGACACGACCAATTTGTGGCGGTATAGTGACTTTATTCAAAAATCGTCGAAAGCCCTCGGACCGCTCGCGGCCTGCAACTCTCACGGCTCGCTTCGCTCACCGTTCGAGCAACCGTGGCCTCGCTACGCTCGGCCACGCGCTCGCTGCGCTCCTCACTCTCTCACTTCGTTCGGTCGCTCCGGTGCTTGCGTCGTTTCGGCTCGCGACCGATCCTCGCCCTTTCATTCCACCAGGAATTCGGTTGCATAGCCGGTCTGCGGCTATAGTCTGCTTGGTGGAATGAAAGGGCGAATCCGTCTCGTGGCCGCTGCGTGACCTCTATTCGAGTGAGCGGAGCGAGCGAGAATATGTCACGCAGCGGCCACGAGCGGGTGAGGGCTTTCACCGCTTCGCGGTAGCGATCGTTTACGTTCCGAAATCAGGCGCCTAAAGACCCGTACTGTATTCGAAATAGAAAAACAGGAGCCGCCAGCGGAATCACCTCAAATATCCCAGCCACTATTGGTATTTTTCGTCCTAAATCAAAACAGCCCAGTGACTGATTGCATCGTTACAACTACTCGGAGTCTCTGCGGATAATCTCTTCAGAACCCGTAGAGCTCCTTCGGCCGATCGTACGCCAGGTGATCGACGAGGTCCTTGCCGCGTTCCATCGACAGCTGGCCGCGGTCGACCATCCGCCCGACGACGTTCGCGAGCGAGCGGCGGAACACCTCAAAGCGGGAGCCGTAGGAGACCAGCTTCCGGGAGTCGCTGACCATCCCGGCGTGGTTGGCCAGCAGGTCGATCGAGGCGACTTCTTCGAGTTGTTCTTCGATGCCCATCGGCGAGTCGTGGAACCACCAGGCCGGGCCGATCGAGAGGTTCGGGTACGCCCGGGCGACGACGGTCGCGCTCGGGTAGTGGGTCGGATCGAGCGTGTAGAGGACGATCTCCATCTCGCCGTCGAAGGCATCGAGGAAGTGATCGAGGTCCGCGACGATGTCGACGTCCTGGGTCGCGACATCGCCGCCGGCGTTGATGCCGACGTCCTCGAACAGCGACTCGCGGTAGTCCCGGACGGCCCCGACGTGGAGCTGGGTGACCCACCCCGCCTCGGCGTTCAACTCGCCGATGAACTCGAGCATGAACGCCCAGAAGTCCTCGACGGCCGCCGGATCGAGGTTCTCACCGCGGCGGGCGGCGTCGTAGATCTCCGCCGCCCGTTCCTGGCTGACGGGCTTCGAATGGGGGTTCGTCCCCGTCCCGATGTCACAGGCTTTGCAGCCGTGTTCGCGGAAGTAGTGGTGTTGTTCCTCGAATGCGGAGAGAAAGCCATCGAAGGTGGAAACGTCGGCCTCGGTGACCGCGTCCAGCTCCTCGACGAAGGTCGCCCACTCCGCGTTGTCGATCTTCATCCCCCGGTCGGGCCGGAACGTGGGATGGAGTTCGACGCCGTCGACCTCCTCGGCGAATCGCTCGTGGGCCTCAAGTCGGGAGGTCGGATCGTCGGTCGAGCAGATGATCTCGACGTCCATCTCCCGGAGGACTGCCTGGGGGCGCATCTCGTCGGTCTGGAGTTGGGCCTTCGTTTCTTCCCAGATTTCGTCGGCGGTCTCCGGCGTGACCTCCTTGTCGATGCCAAAGCGGCGCTTGAGGTCGAGGTGGAGCCACTCGTAGGTCGGGTTGCCGGCCATCATCGGCAGCGTCTCGGCCAGGGCGTCCCACTTCTCGCGGTTGGCGGCGTCGCCGGTGATCTTCGCCTCGGGGACGCCGCGCTTGCGCATGAGTTGCCAGACGTAGTGGTCGGTCGCGCCCTCGACCGCCCAGATGTCGTCCCAGGTGTCGTTTGTGAGGATCTCCGCCAGATCGATGTGGTTGTGGGGATCGACGATCGGTCGATCGGCGATGTGGTCGTACAGTTCGAGTGCCGCGTCAGTCTCCAGTAAGTAGTCGTCCTCGAGGAACGCCATGTCGTCACTTCGGATGCCCCCGAAGTAAGTAGTTACGAGACTGCATTGCCTTACGAGGCGGTCGCAGATCGAATGGACGCAAGCCGGGGGAATCTCTTGGCAGTGTGAGTGACGGGAACGTCTCATGCTGTGAACGTACTGCACTCCGCTCGTCCCCTTGCAGCAGGGCTCACGCGTCGATTCCCGGGAAATTTTTAAGTGTCATCGCCGTGTGCCCGTGAGTATATGAATTGTGCGGAAACCCCGGATTTTGGCCCAAAGATGGGTGTAGGGAGGGGCAACTCGGCGTCGGAGGATACCGAAAGGCATACAAAACTATTGTCCACTTAATTCACACAATGACGTTACTCTTTGATGATGCCACCGATGAAGAAAACAGCGAGAAGACGGTGGCAGAGGACATTGATTTCGATTCTATGAGTTCCGAGGAGTTCTTCGACGACCTCGTCCGAGAGACCGCATCGGAATTGAATGTTTCTGTAGCGGAACTGGAAGAGATGAGTATGGGCGAGATCGACGAGCAGCTCGGCACTGAGATTCACAAACCGTACCATCCACGCGGTGCACGTGAGGGGTATCGAGACTCTGACCGTCTCAAAACAGTCAGTAGGGAAGAGCTGCAACACCGGAAGCGAGTCGTCGAAGAAAAACTCGGCTTATAATTCAATTGTATGTCTGCAGATCCGCCCGAAGACGAAGAGGAGGTACTATCTGAAGTTCAACGTATCTTAGACGAACCGTACACACAGGCGAAAAAGACTCACATATGGGCTGAGGAGGTTCGTGGCGAACACAACTGGTTAGCTATGACTAACTTCCGGGATGCGCTAGATCATATGAGCAAAATCTTTCAGAATATTGATGACGGGGACATACCGAAAGCACGGGAGAACTTGGGGGAGATGGAGGCCCACATCAAACGGGCAGCATATGACAGCGCACAATCTGCTACTGAAAAGGAACTCGAAGAGACGTACAGCAGCAGGTTACCCGAGAGCGTATATAGGATTGCTCTGCTGGAGCACATGAGCGACGAGGAGTTCAACGAGAGGGAGGACAAAATATCGAATCGAATGAGCCGTGGGAGAGAGACAAAGGCGAATTCGCTCGAAGACAGCATCAAACACTTCCGGACTGCATACGAACACGCGAAGAAGATGGGGCGGGGAACACCGAGCAAAAAGTCCGTATTGTTGAATATCGCCGTTATTTTTGGATTTATTTTGTCGATTATCAGCGTTTCAGCAGTCCTGCTGTAGCGTGACCAGTCAGCGGTGTCCTTCGCTTTTCAGATCTCCGCTACTCTCATTGCACCGCACTTTCGTGGAACCGCATTTCCTCACTCCTCGACGGCTTCGAGCAGCCCCTTCATGTAGCCGACGGCGAACAGCCGGCCCATGTCGGTGTAGCCGGCCATCGTCTCCTCGCGGTCCTCCTCGCCGACCATCCGCGGGACGTGATCCGGCCGGACCGGCCCATCAAAGCCGACGTCAGCGTAGGTCTGCATCGTCGAGAGCATGTCCGTCGGCCCGTCGTCGTGCCAGGTCTCAGCGAAGGAGTCGGGCGTCCCCTCGACGTCCCGGAAGTGAACGAAGTGGATCTTCTCGCCGAGGGCCTCGATGGCTTCGTCGGTATCGACTTCCATCGCCCCGAAGTTCCCCTGACAGAAGTTGACGCCGTGGTTCGGGCTGTCATAGAGGTCCAAAATCCGCTCGTAATCTTCGAGAGAGGTGACGATTCGCGGGACGCCGCGGATCGGTGACAGCGGCGGGTCGTCGGGATGCAGCGCCATCTTGACGCCGGCTTCCTCGGCGACGGGCACGACTTCGTTCAGGAAGTATTCCAGGTTGTCCCAAAGCTCTTCCTCGGTGATGCCGGCCTCGGGGTGATCCTCAGCCTGCTCCATCCACTTGTGATCGTAGCCGATCCGCTTGGAGCCGCCGCGACCGGGCAGCGAGTCCGAGGTCCGGATGACGCCAAGGGGGAGTTCCGTCCACACCCAGCTGTAGACGTCGATGTCGAGCCGGCCCATGTTTCGGAGGAGTTGCTTGACGGCCTCGATCTCCTCGTCGCGGCCCTCCTTACCCAGCACTGTCTTCTCCATCGGCGGGCGGTCCTCGACGACGTCGAGGTCGAAGCCGTGGTCCTCGAAGCGACTCTTGGTCTGCATCAAGGTGTCGTAGTCCCACCACTCGCCCTCGACGCCCCAGAAGCGCACGACTGCGGTGTCGACGCCGAGCTGCTTGGCGAAAGTCCAGCGCTCGTCGGGACGCGGGGGAAGCATTAGTGCGGTGTCCATGACCGCGACTTTCGAACGTGGACAATTTTATCTTTCGCTATACCCGCCGATGCAGCCACCGAGATCCGGTTTTCGGGACGACCGAAACACCATCACGGAGGCCGCATCGACGGCTTGAAGTGAGCTTCTGGTTTGCCATTAGACGAGGAAAACCATGACAGACCAGTTTGCAGACAGCGCAGTCGTTGTCACCGGGGCGTCGTCGGGAATCGGACGCGCGATCGCGAAACGCTTCGGGGAAGCGGGCGCGAACGTCACCGTCGCCGACATTCAGGAGGAACCACAGACCGGCGGGACGCCGACCCACGAGGTCATCAACGCGGCTGACCACGACGGCGAGGCCAAGTACGTCGAGACCGACGTCTCCGAGGTCGAGGACGTTCAGGTCGCCGTCGACGCCACTGTCTCCGAGTACGGCTCGCTGGACGTGATGGTCAACAACGCGGGCGTGACCAAGATCGCCCCCGCCGAGGAGATGGACATCGACGACTGGCGGTGGGTTATCGACGTCAACCTCACGGGCGTGTTCATCGGCTCGAAGATCGCGGGTCAGCAGATGCTCGAACAGGAGGAGGGCGGCTCGATCGTCAACATGGCGTCGATGATGGGCCAGATGGGCCTCCAGAAGCGCTCGCCGTACAACGCCTCGAAGGGCGGCGTCATCAACCTCACGCGGACGCTCGCGATCGAGTGGGCCAGCGAGGACATCTACGTGAACGCGCTGGCCCCGGGATATATCTACACCGACATCACCGAACAGACCCAGGACTCCGCCGACTACTCCAACGAGGACATCCGCCGACGGACGCCGGTCGGTCGCTACGGGACGCCCGAGGAGATGGCCGAGAACATTCTCTTCCTTGCCCGCGACGATCACTTCGTCACTGGCGAAGTCCTCCACGCCGACGGCGGCTGGAGCGCCGACGGCTGGGGGTACCGCGAGCCCTGAGAACCTGTTCGAGTACCCCGTCGGACGGACTGCTTCGCGTCGACATCTGTTCGATTTCTGTGTGCTGCTTGTGATTGTGGGTGTGTACGTTCCGAAACGTTGAATGGCTCCACCCGAGCACTACTGGACGGTATTCCGATGACTGATTCTGACATTCTTCAGGACTCGACGGCACCGACCGAGCGCCGGATCGACGCGTTGCTCGCGGAGATGACCCTCGAGGAGAAAGCCGCCCAGCTCGGCTCGGTCACCCCACGACAGATCGGGACGATTCCCGAGAAGGAGATGCTCGACGACGACGGCGAACTCGTCGAGGACGTCGTCGAGGAGTACCTCGGCGATGGGATCGGCCATCTGACCCAGGTCGCCAGTCAGGGCCTTCTCGACCCCGAAGACGCGGCCGAGACGATCAACGAACTCCAGCGATACCTCGTCGAGGAGACGCGCCTGGGGATCCCAGCGATCGAACACGAGGAGTGTCTGACCGGCTATCGGGGCCCGGGTGGCACCATATTCCCGCAGTCGATCGGGCTGGCGAGCACCTGGTCGCCGGCGCTCGTCGAATCGATCACGGACTCGATCCGGACCCGACTCGATGCCGTGGGAACGGTGCAAGCCCTCTCGCCCGTGCTCGATGTCTCCCGGGACATGCGGTGGGGCCGCGTCGAGGAGACCTACGGCGAGGACCCACAGCTCGTCGGGGCGCTGGGTGCCGCCTACGTCGCCGGACTCCAGAGTGATGGCGAGGGGATCGACGCGACGCTGAAGCACTTCGCGGCCCACGGCAGCGGCGAGGGTGGCAAGAACCGCTCGTCGGTCCAGATCGGCGAGCGCGAACTCCGGGAGGTCCACCTCTACCCCTTCGAGGTCGCGATTCAGGAAGCCGACGCCAGGGCCGTGATGAACGCCTATCACGACATCGACGGCGTGCCGTGTGCGAGTTCCGAGTGGCTGCTGACGGACGTCCTCCGTGGCGAGTGGGGCTTCGACGGCCACGTCGTCGCGGACTACTTCAGCGTCGACTTGCTCAAGGAAGAGCACGGCATCGCCGACACCCAGCGCGAGGCCGGCGTCGCCGCCCTGGAGGCGGGTCTGGACGTCGAACTCCCGGCGACCGACTGTTATGACGAGAACCTCCGCAAGGCCGTCGAGGACGGCGAGTTAAGCGAGGCGACGGTCGACACCGCTGTCCGTCGAGTGCTCCGGGCGAAGATCGAGTCCGGCGTGTTCGACGACCCCTACGTCGACCCCGATGCTGCCACCGAGCCCTTCGACACTGACGAGCAAACCGAACTCGCCGCTCGGGCCGCTCGCGAGTCGATCACGCTGCTGGAGAACGATGGCCTCCTGCCGCTGGCAGGTGGGGAGTTGGACTCGGTCGCGCTCGTCGGCCCGCAGGCCGACGACGGCCGGGCACAGGTCGGCGATTACACCCACGCTGCCCGCTTCGACACCGAGGAAGCCGGTGACTTCGAGTCTGTCACGCCACGGGATGCGCTCGAGGCAAGGGGCGAGACGGCCGGCTTCGACGTCGAGTACGTCGAGGGTGCGACGATGACCGGCCCCTCGACTGACGGGTTCGATGCTGCCGAGGAGACCGTCGCCGACGCGGACCTGGCCGTCGCCTGCGTCGGCGCGCGCTCGGACATCGACTTCGCGGACCGTGAGAACCCGGCCGAACTGCCCGATGTCCCGACCAGCGGCGAGAACTGTGACGTCACGGACCTCGAGCTACCGGGCGTTCAGGAAGCGCTGGTCGACCGTCTCGCCGAGACTGACACGCCACTCATCGTCGTCCAGGTCAGCGGTAAACCCCACGCGATCCCGGAGATAGCCGAGAGCGTCCCGGCCTTGCTGCACGCCTGGCTGCCGGGTCAGGAAGGCGGCACCGCCATCGCGGACGTGCTCTTCGGCGAGTACAACCCGAGCGGGCACCTGCCGGTGTCGGTTCCCAAATCCGTCGGCCAGCAGCCGGTCTACTACAGCCGCAAGCCCAACTCTGCCAACGAGGAGCACGTCTACATGGACGGCGAACCGCTGTACTCCTTCGGCTATGGGCTCTCCTACACCGACTTTGAGTACGGCGATCTCGAAGTCGACGCCGAGACGGTCGCGCCGATGGGGACGCTCACCGCGAGCGTCACGGTGACCAATGCAGGTGACGTCGCCGGTGACGACGTCGTCCAGCTCTACCAGCACGCCGAGAACCCGAGCCAGGCCCGTCCCGTCCAGGAACTGCTCGGCTTCGAACGTGTCCACCTCGAACCCGGCGAAACCAAGCGCGTCACGTTCTCCTTCGACGCGACCCAGCTCGCGTACCACGATCTCGATATGAACCTCGCCGTCGAGGAAGGCCCCTACGAACTCCGCGTCGGGAAATCCGCCGCCGAGATCGTCGACACTGCTGATTTCGAGGTCACGGACACGAAGGTCGTCCCGCGGTCCGCTCGGACGTATCTTACGGAGACGAGCGTCGATACGGTGGAATAGATCGCCTTCGGCGGGTCTTGAAGCCGACTCTACGTTTTGGTTTAACGGGGAAGAACGAGACGGATATCTGCGTACTGTCCTATGGCGGGTTGCTCCCCGCGTTGAGAGGTTTGTATGCGTCGGTGTGGTAGGCCACCCGCCAGAGTTTGAGGACGGCACGGGTGACGAGTGCCTCCGAAGACTGTGTGATGCAGGAGTCCTGGACCTCGTCAGGATCGGAACTCGCATCCGGCGGTGGGTGATGGTGTTCGAGTCCATCGACACGTCTGTATTCGCCCCCGTGGGGGTGCTTCCCCCAGCGGAGGTTCACCCCTTCCGTGTCCGTATAGTGGAATGCATAGTCTCCCCGTGTCGTCCATCGGATATCGATCCGTGCACTGTCTGCCTTACAGAGTCCGTCGTCGAGAGTGACTTCAAGGACTGCTGGATCGAGGTAGTCGTCGAGTCGGGCCGTCGCGAGCGGTTCCATCTCCTCGACGATATCCCGGATGGTGAGCAGTGCCGGGCGATCAATCGCTCCGCGAAGGCGATGGTGTTCCGCCTGATCGGTTGGGTCAGCCATCTCTCAGGCGGGACTGCTCTCGTCAGTCGTGTGGTCGTCCTCGCCGACGAAGCGCTCGGCGGTCCCGATCGAGAGGGCAGCGTTCGCGAACGCGAGGTTTCGACGGAGGGTTTTCCAGTCACGGACTGTTTCCGGATCGACCTCCTCCTGGGGGGAATCAGACTCGGTAAGCGTTTGATTCGTCCGCTCGACAGCGAGTTCTTCCGGGGAATCGACGCCGTACTCGGTGCGGTACTCGTTGAGTCGCTCGCGCATCTCAGTGACCCGCGTGGCGAGTTCGTCAGTCCTACTGTGCTCGAGGATGTCCGCGGCCTGTTCGACGACGAGTGATTCCGGGGACCGGCGATACAACGTTCCGCCATGCTCGCCGGGCGACGTCTCGACGAACCCCTCCTCGGCGAGCGCATCCAGGTGTTTTCGCGCCGTCTTCGGGGTTGTTAGCGCGTCTTCGGCGACTGCATCAGCCGAGACAGGGGAGTACGCGTGGGCGACGACGTGCCGGATGCGTTCGTAGGGAGTCGTCTCGGCCTCCCACTCGTCTTCGACCACCTCGTTGACGTCCGCAAATTCGTCCGGCTGATTTTGATCGTTCATGCGACCAGCTACTGTCTGGGGTAAAATAATACTTTGGTGAAGTTCTATACTCTACTCGCCTCTCGTTCTGCCATTCCTCACCTCGAGATTCATACGGGGTTTCGAATCATCACGGACTGACGGCATAAATCGTGGTGACCCGCTGGGGGCCGTCCAGTCTTCGATCGGGGGCGTCGCTTGAAACCGAAGCGAGCGCTCGTTACCCGTCGTAGGCGTCGGCTTCCGCCAGCACGCTGGATCCTTCGAGATCCCAGTCCTGGAGATACTCTTCTTCGGCGGCGACGAGTTCGGCGAACATCTCGTGGGCCTCCTCGGTCTGGAGCGTCCGGACCTGCTGGTCGAGCAGGAAGCCGGCGAAGGCTTCATCGACGTCGCCGGTGCGGGAGGCTTCGATGATCGCCTCGATCGTGTCGACGTGGCCGTTTATCATCGACCGGACCGGGCGGGGGAACCCGCCGGCGGTGGTCGGCTTGATCTCGCCCTCGCGGATGACTGCGTTCGTTTCGACGACGGCTCCGTCCTCGATGTCAGTGACCTGGCCCTCGTTGGGCATGTTGACGTTCGCGACCATCGTGTCCTCGCCGCCGAGTGCCGCGACCATGTCGTCGAAGATCTCGTTCGAGTGGTAGAGTTCGAACTCCCGGTCGCCGTCCATCCAGGCCTCGACGTTGGTGGTCTGGTCCGACTCGGCGGGGTTCCAGTGTTTCGCGCGGTAGTCGCTGGTGGTCCGCTTGACGCCCCAGCGGTTGAGTCCCTCCTTGCCGCCAACGAGGAAGGATGTCGCGTACTCGACGATGTGGCGGTCGCCCGCCGCGGGAAGGACACCAAAGCGTCGGAACAGTTCCCAGGTGACCTGCTGTTTGTCGGTGAACGGCGAGTCGTCTTCGAGATCTTCGGGCGTGAACTCGCGGTTGGCGCGGTCGGTGTCGACCAGGTCTTCGAGCAGCGGCCAGAGGTCCCGGCCCTTGTACCGGGCCTCCTCGATCCACGTGAAGTGATTGATGCCCTTGACGTTGACAGAGATGTCCGACCGCTCGGCCTCCTCGCCGAGTTCTTCCTCGACGATCTTCGTGAGGTGATGGCGAGTCCACAGCACCTCGTGACAGAAGCCGACCGCGTTGATGTCGGGGTACTCGTCGTACAGTGCGCGGGTGACGAAGTGGACCGGATTGGTGAAGTTGAACACCCAGGCGTCGGGACACTGCTCGCGGATCGAGGCGGCGAACTCACGGTAGACCGGGATCGTCCGCATCGCCCGGAAGATCCCGCCCGGGCCGATGGTGGCGGCGACTGCGCCGTAGATGCCGTGGTCCTTCGGGATGTCGAGGTCGTGGACGAAGGTTTCGGCCGGGTTGTACTGCGTCGAGAGGATCACGACGTCAGCGCCCGCAAGTGCCTCGTCGCGGTCCGCGACAGCCTCGTACTCCCAGTCGGCTTGGACTTCGTCGCGATTCTGGACCCAGTTGCCGAACTCGGCGTTGCGCTCGGCGCTCTCGTGGTCGATGTCGTGTAGCCGCACCTCCCCCGAGAGGTCCGAGAGTGCGAGGTCCCGGAACAGCTTCGGTGCCCACTCGCGGCTCCCGCCGCCGATGTAGGCGATCGTCACGTCGTCGGTGTCGATACCCTCCGCCTGTACGCCGTGTACTGATTCCGTCATTGTGTGTTGCCTGGGACTCCGGATAGCTGGTGACTATCCGCTCTCTTAGTGTTTTCGAAAATCGGAAAGGATTGTTCGTAATGGTTACACAACCGACGGACAGCGGACGGGCTCTGTGGCGCGATACCACGTAATTGACCGTCGCGACCGTCATGGATCGGCCGTTGATGGACATACCCTTAAGGGGGTCGGGGATATACGTCCGGCGTATGGCACAGACCGAACCGGCCCAGACGCGGTTTGAACTCTTACACCAACTAGTGGGGGCTGAGTGGGGCGGCGCGGCGCTGAACGCGCTCGTCGACGGCTACGAGCGGCGAACGTCCTACACTGTCGAGGAGACGACGACCTCGGCCGACGATCTCTCTATCCGGGTCAAGATCCGGATTCTCCAGGAACGGGCGCCGGACGCCTGGATCGAGTGGCCCGGCCAACACGTCCAGCCGTACATCGATACCGGTGCCCTTCGGGACATCACTCATGTCTGGGAGGACAACGGTCTCACGGACGTCTTTACAGAGGGTGCCAAAGAACAGGTTCGCTTCGACGGCACGTATCACGCGATCCCGTTGAACATCCACCGGATCAACAATCTGTTCTACAACGTCGAGATGGTTGAACGCGCTGGCGTCGATATCGACGCCGCTTCTCCCAGGGCGTTTGTCGACGTCCTCGAACAGCTCGACGATGTGCTCGACGTTGCGCCGTTCCTGATGGCACTCCGCAATCCGTGGGGAACGATTCACGTCTGGGAGACGATCCTTCTCGGGGAGACCGACGCGCGGACGTACCGCGAGGTCGTCGACGGGAATCCGGGCCGCCATCGTGACGCGATCGAGACGACCCTCGACGTCCTGACTCAGTATCTCGAGTACGCCAACGACGACGCGCTGTTCTCGTCGCTGCCCGACGCCAACGCACACTTCGTCGACGACGAGGGCGCGCTGTTCCTGATGGGCGACTGGGCGGCCAGCGCCTACGACCAGGACGCCTACGGCGAGACCTGGGACGCCATCCCGTTTCCGGGGACCGACGGCGACTACCCGCTCAATATGGACGCACTCATTCCCTCGAGTTCCGAGGCGGATACGACTGCTATCGACGAGTTCCTGGCCTACGCCGGCTCTCGGGAGGCTCAAACGGCCTTCAACCGTCACAAGGGGTCGATGCCGCCCCGAACTGATACCGATCCCTCGGAGTTCACCCCGTTCCTCCAGGATCAGCGAGCCGACTTCGATGCTGCCACCTCACAGCCCCCGTCGATCGCCCACGGGCTTGCGGTCCATCCCGAACAGTTCATCGAGGTCAAGTCGACCATGGCGGAGTTCGTTTCCGATCCTGACCCCGCGAGTACCGCCGACCGCCTCGTCGAGATTCTCGCTTGAACGCCCCACGGTCGGCCGTCCCGAACCGGGAAAATTCGACGAGTTCACGTGGTTGCGAAAAGCCATTTGGAAACGGACACGATCCGTCTCTCTCGCCGGTCTCTATGCCCAATGGGAAGCTTTTTACTGCCGAAATGGGAAACTCTCAGCGGGTGAAAAGTTTGCCTGGAATCAGTACGTCAGACGGCGATCTGGACGAGCGCATCGAACAGTATCGCCAGACAGCAACGGAGGTCCGCAGGGACATCGTCGAGATGGTCTATGCGGCCCAGTCAGGGCATCCAGGCGGTTCGCTTTCGGCCGTCGAGTATCTGCTCTGGCTGTACAACGAGGAACTGAACGTCGATCCCGAGAACCCGGACGATCCGGACCGTGACCGTCTCGTCTACAGCAAAGGTCACGCGTGTCCGGTTCTGTACGCGCTCCTGGATCGCTACGACTTCGTCGACGTCGACCCCAACGAGGAGTTCCGCCGGCTGGGTGGGGCCCTGCCCGGCCACTCCTCGCCGAAGGTCCCGGGCGTGGAATTCCCGTCGGGATCGCTCGGCCAGGGGCTGTCCTACGCCAACGGCCAGTCGATGGGTGCCGACTTCGACGACCGTGATTACGACGTCTACGCCATTCTGGGCGACGGCGAGACCCAGGAAGGCAACATCTGGGAAGCGGCGATGTCCGCGGGCGAGAAAGGACTCGACGTCGTCGCCATCGTCGACCGCAACAAGAAACAGAACGATCTCCCCGTCGCCGAGACGATGGAAATCGACCCGCTCGACGAGAAGTTCGAGGCCTTCGGCTGGGACGTCTGGGAGGTCGACGGCCACGACTTCGAGTCGATCGCCGCGGCCTTCGAGGAGATCAACGAGACCGACGGCCCACGCCTCCTGATCGCAAATACCGTCAAGGGCCACCCGATCGACTTCATGGAGGCCCAGCCCAACGGCTACCACGCCGGCGCGTTGACTGACGACGAGTTCGAGACGGCCTTGGAAGAACTTGGCTTCGACCCCGCGACCGTGGAGGTGACCACCAAATGAGCGAGAAGATTTCGACCCGGAACGGCTTCGGGAACGGCCTGCTGCGCGAGGCTGAGGAGCGCGAGGACTTCATCGTCATGGACGCCGACCTGGCCAAATCTACCCGGGGTGGCTGGTTCCGCGACGAGTACCCCGAACGCTGGATTAACACGGGTATCTCAGAGCAGGACCTCTTCGCCACGGCGGCCGGTATCGCCGAGACTGGCCGCCCGGTCTTTGCGAACACCTTCGCCATCTTCTCCGAGCGCGGCTTCGAACAGGTGCGCCAGCAGATCGCCCGCCCGAAGCGCAACGTGACCGTCGTCGGCAGCCACGCCGGCGTCATCACGGGCGAGGACGGCCCGAGCGCCCAGACCATCGAGGACATCTCCGCCTATCGGGGCCTGCCGAACCTGCGCGTCATCTCGCCGGCCGACGCCGTCGAGGCCAACGCACTCGTCACGGCCCTGGCGGACGACGACGATCCCGCCTACCTTCGACTCATCCGTGAGTCCGTCCCCGTCATCCACGACGAAGACGAGTACGAACCCGAGATCGGCAAAGGCGAGATCCTTCGCGAGGGCGAGGACGTCACGCTGATCGCTCACGGCGCGATGGTCCACGTCGTCCAGGAGGCCGCCGAGGTCCTCGCCGACGATGGGATCGACGCCCGCGTGATCAACATGTCGACGATCAAGCCCCTCGACGAGGAGCTGGTCGTCGAATCCGCCGAAAAGACCGGTGCGATACTCACCGCCGAGGACCACAACATCTACGGTGGCCTGGGCAGCGCCGTCGCCGAGGTACTGTCCGAACAGCACCCGACGCCGATGAAGCGGATCGGTGTCGAGGACGAGTTCGGCACCTCCGGCAACGGGCTGGACCTCTACGAGTACTACGGCTTCACCGGCGAGGAGATCGCCGAGGCAGCGAAAGGGCTAATTGCCTAACTCCACTAACACAATTGACTATGCGTACATACATCGATTCAGCCTTCGTCGACGAGGTACGGAAGGCCGACGAACTTGGACTGGTCGACGGGGTCACGACGAACCCGTCGCTGGTCTCCTCGACCGACCGGGAGTATCGCGACATCATCGACGAACTGACGGAGTTCGTCGACGGCCCGATCAGCGTCGAGGTCATCGCGACCGACTACGAGGAGATGCTCGAGGAGGCCCGCGAGTACGATACCTGGGGCGACAACATCGCCGTCAAACTCCCGATGACCCGCGACGGGATGCGAGCCCTCCAGACGCTCACCGCGGAGGGCGTCCAGACCAACATCACGCTGGTGTTCTCGGTCAACCAGGCCCTCGTCGCCGCCAAGAACGGCGCGACGATGGTCTCGCCGTTCATCGGTCGGCTCGACGACAACGGCCACGACGGCGTCGGCCTCATCGAGGACATCCGCGAGGTCTACGACAACTACGACTTCGAGACGGACATCCTCGCGGCGTCGATCCGCCATCCCTACCACGTCCAGGAAGTCGCCAAGGCGGGCGCGGACATCGCGACGCTGCCGCCCTCGACTGCCGAGAAGATGCTCGATCACCCCCGCACCGACAGCGGGCTCGAGTCCTTCCTCGACGACTGGGGCGACCGCGAGAGTCCCGCGCTGAAGTAACGGAACCTGCGATCCGCCGTCTGTGCCGTCTTCGCTTCTCGAACGCCGCCCACCTCGTCACTTGCGAACTATCACCACAGTCTTTTGAGGGAGCCCATTTTAGTGTGTGGTGACTTCAATGACGGGAGACTCGACGGCGATCACCGTCCTTCACGTCGACGACGAGCCAGATTTGGCGGCGTTGACGGCTGAAATGCTCGAACGCGACGGCCAGATCACTGTCGAGACGGCCACGAGCGCGAGCGAGGGACTCGATTTGCTCGCGGAGGGGCACTTCGACTGTCTGGTCTCGGATTACGCGATGCCGGGGATGGACGGCATCGAGTTCCTCGAGGCTGTCAGAGTGGAGTCCCCTGATCTCCCGTTCATCCTCTATACTGGCAAGGGCAGCGAGGAGGTCGCGAGCGAGGCTATCACCGCCGGGGCCACAGATTACCTTCAGAAAGGTGGCGGGACCGAACAGTACGACCTGCTCGCAAATCGGATATACAACGCGGTTTCCCAGTATCGCTCTCAGCAGCGGGCGGCGAAATTCGATCGCATCCGGTCGCTCATGAGTGACCTCAATCAGATTCTCGTGCGAGCGGAGTCCCGCGAGGCGGTCGAATCCCGCGTCTGCGAGCGGATCGTCGACACCGATCGGTACACGTTCGCGTGGATCGGGGACGTCGACGCCGAGACGGGTCGACTCGAGCCGCGGGTGAGGGCTGGCGAGGCCGATGGCTACCTCGAGGAGATCACGATCACGGCCGACGACAGCCCGACAGGACAGGGGCCGGCGGGGACGGCGGCCCGCGAGCGCCGCGTCGCCGTCACGGAGAACATCGCGGCCGATCCCGAACTCGATCGGTGGGCGGACGTCGCGACCGCCTACGGGTTCGAGTCGATTGCGGCCGTCCCGCTCGCCCACGATGAGACGCTGTACGGCGTCCTCACGCTGTATGCCGACGAACCACAGCCCTTCGACGCGGACGAGCGTGACCTGCTAGGGGAACTCGGGGACGACATCGCCCACGCGTTGGACTCCTTCGCCATCGACGAACAGCGCCGCGAAGAGCGTGACCGTCGGGAGGCGCTGTTTGCGAACGCGCCGACACCGGTAGCCGCGTCCCGCCCGCTCGGCGCGGGCAACGAGCAGTACGTCACCGACATCAACGACGCCTTCGAGGACGTCTTCGGGTTCGATCGCGAGACCCTCGTCGGCGAGGAGGTCTCTGACGTGCTCGTTCCCGAGGAACACCACGACGAACACGTCGAGTTCCGCCAACGATCCGCCGACGGAGAGGCTATCACGAAACGCGTCGAGCGGTGCACACGTGAGGGCACTCGGGAGTTCCTCATGCACGTCATCCCGTTCGGACTTGACGACGCTCCCGACGGCAACTACGTGTGGTATACGGACGTCTCCGACTGGAGCGAACGCGAACGGGAACTCCGGGCGTTCCGCCAGGCAGTCGAGCACACTGGTCACGCGGTCTACTGGACGGATCCCGAGGGGTCCATCGAGTACGTCAACCCGGCCTTCGAGGCCCAGACCGGTTACGTCGCCGAGGACGCGATCGGCGAGAATGCGTCACTTCTCAGCTCGGGCGAGCACGACGAGGCGTTCTATGACGCCCTCTGGGAGACGATCCTCGACGGCGAGACGTGGGAGGGCGAACTCGTCAACGAGGACGCCGACGGCGAGCGGTACGTCGTCGAACAGACGATCACGCCCGTCACCGACGACGCAGGCGAGATCGAGCGCTTCGTCGCGATCAACACCGACGTCACCGAGCGCGAGCACCGCCAGCGCGAACTCGAGACGACCAACACTGTCTTGCGGACGATCGTCGAGAACCTGCCGATGGGTGTCCTCGTCGAGGACGCCGACCGCGACGTCCTGATGGTCAACGACCGGCTGACGTCGCTTCTCGACGTGCCTGCCGATGCCGAGGAGCTGATCGGCCAGGACTGTACGCGCGCCGCCGAGGCGCTCATGGACCGCTTTGCCGATCCCCGGGGCTTTCTCGACGGCATCGACGACCGGATCGACGCGCGCGACCCTGTCACCGGCGAGCGTCTCGAACTCGCCGATGGACGCGTTCTCGAACGCGACTACGTGCCCTACACGTTGCCCGACGGGGAAGCCAACCTCTGGCTCTACCGGGACGTCACTGAGCGGACACGCGACCGCCAGCGCCTGAAACAGCAAAACGAGCGTCTCGATCAGTTCGCCGACGTCGTCAGCCACGATCTCCGAAACCCACTGAACGTCGCGAGCAGTCGGCTCGAACTCGCCGCCGAGGAGTGTGACAGCGACCACCTCGAACACGTGGCGACAGCCGTCGAACGCGCGCTCTCGCTGGTCGCCGACCTCCGGGCACTCGCCGCCGAGGGTGTGGCGGCATGCGAGACTGAGCCGGTCGATCTCGCCCGGGTGGCCCACGACAGCTGGGAGACGGTGGTGACGGCCGAGGCGTCTCTCACCGTCGAGGCCGAGCGAACGATCAGCGCCGATCCGGGGCGGTTACGACAGTTGCTGGAGAACCTCTTCTCGAACGCCGTGGCTCACGCCGGCGCGGACGTCGCCGTCACGGTGGGTCCCCTCGAGAACGGCTTTTTCGTCGCTGACGACGGGCCGGGCATCCCGCCCGACGCGGTCGAAACGGTCTTCGAAGCCGGCCACTCGACGGAGGCGGACGGGACTGGGTTCGGGCTCGCAATCGTCGAAGCGATCGCCCATGCCCACGGCTGGACAGTCACTGTCACGGACCGTGAGGCGGGCGGCGCGCGATTCGAATTCACCGGCGTCGACGTACTCGAGGCGTAAGTGGCGGTCGGCGCGTCTATTCGGCCATGCCCCAGACGTCGTCGTCCCACTCGCGCGTCCGGGTGTCGTAGACGGCCTCGTCGCGGTCGAGGTCGTCGATGCGGGCGTGGTCTGGCTCGTCGAGTTCGAACTCGAACAGATCGACGTTCTGTTCGATGTGCTCCCGGGACGTCGAGCGCGGCAGCACGACGACGTCCTTCTCGGTGGCCCACCGGAGGACGATCTGGGCGGGCGTGCGGTCGTATTTCTCGGCGAGTTCCTCGATGACAGGGTCGTCGAGGACTTTGGTCCGGGCCAGCGGCGCGGCGGCCTCGACGGTGATGTCGTGTTCCCGGCAGTACTCGAGCAGGTCCGGTCGCTGGAGATAGGGGTGGAACTCGATCTGGTTGACGGCGATCGCGACGTCGCTGACGTGCATCGCCGCACTCAGCTGGTAGGTGTCGAAGTTCGAGACGCCGACGTTCCGGACGAGTCCCTGTTCTTTGAGCGTCGCCATCGCGTCCATCGTCTCACGCACCGAGATCGCGGGATTGGGCCAGTGGATCAGATAGAGGTCGAGATAGTCGGTCCCGAGGTCGGAAAGCGTCTGCTTTGCGCTCTCGATCACCGACTCGTAATTGAGGTGCTTTGCGAGTACCTTCGAGGTCAGGAACACCTCCTCGCGGTCGTGCTCGGCCAACACTTCGCCGAGGGCCGGCTCGTTCATGTACCCCTCGGCGGTGTCGACGTGGGTGTATCCGACGTCCAGCGCCGTCTCGACTGGCTCCTGGACGGTCTCGCCTTCGAGTTCGTAGGTTCCTTTCCCGACGACGGGAAGTTCGTCGCCACTCGGGAGTCGCGTTGTTGGGACAGTCATGATTCATGTAGATATTCGGCGTCCCGAGTTTTAACCTCCTCGCTCGACGCGTCCCGCGACCGCGCCCGTCAGTCGCGGTCGGCGAGCACCTCGCCGATCGCCCGGAGCCGGCCTTCGGGGTCTTTCGCTGTCGCGATCGCCGACGCAGCACCGGTCGCGGCCACGCCGAGTTCGAAGGCCAGCCGGACGTCCTCGGCGGTCGAGACGCCGCCGCCGACGCGGACCTTTGTCTCCGGAGCCACCGCGTCACGCATCTCGAGGAACGCCTCGATACGATCAGGGTGGCTTCGACTGATCGCCCGGTCGGTTGCGATGTCGCCCGGGCGTTCGAAGAGCAACTGGTCGGGTTCGAACGCTGCGACGGCTCGTCCCATCTCGACGCTATCGACGCAGACGACCGACTCCAGCCCGACCCCCTCACACCGGTCGATTTTGGTTTCGATGTCGGCCAGGGTATCACGATTCTCGGCGTGGTTGATGATTGCGCCAACCGCCCCGGCTGCTGTGAGTGCTTCCGGAAGGAGTGTGCCCATTCCGCGACCCGGCTCGACCGGATCGACGGCCGGCGCGAAGACTGGCAGGTCGGTCTCACGGGCGATCAATCGCACGTCGGGGATCTGGGGCGTCACGACGAAGTTCGCGCCGGTCTCTTGGCCCACGCGTTCGATCGTCTCCGCGAGCGCGAGTCCGCCCTCGCCCCACGTCTCCGGGTAGATCTTGAAATTGATCTGGAAGTGTGGATACGACAGACTCATTGGCGGGGACTACTCGGCTTCCGGACAAAAAGGCCGTGCTGATGATCTGTTCCACCTAGCGGTTGCGATGCACGGCTCACGACGAAACCGTTCGGCCTTCGTGTACGGATTCGCTGTCGACGTATGCGGCCATCGAAAGGGATCGTCTCGATGCACAGGGTGGCGGGACGGGCTCGGGAGGGCCGAAGTGGGCAGGGGAGGGGCGGAACGCGTCAGGGCTTTCCACACCCCGCCATCCTGCGCAACTCTGGCTATACCTGGGACGCTGGTATATTCTGTCGACGTACTATCGTTACTATCAATAGTACCGTTACTATCTTTCCTAATTTAGTATTTCGTGGTCTCTTTGCTACCGAGACTATCGACGGCGTCGAGACAGCGTTGCTCTCGGCGCAGTCAGCGACCGTCCTGCAATTTGTGCCGAAAGGCGTGGAGGACGTTCCAGCCGGTTTCCGTGAGTTCGATCTGTTTCTGGCGGCCGACTGTCTCGACCGCGATGTAGCCGTCAGATTCGAGCGGATCGACGACGTTGGCGTTCAACAGCGCGAACTTGGCCTTGTCGTTGGCCGGATCGGCTTCGGTCATAAAGGATAGCTCGGCGGTTTCGGCGAATTCGATCAGGTCCGACTTCTTCGCCGTGTAGGCGTCGGTGTTCGTCTCGGCCAGGTAATCGAGGATCGCGACCTGATCGTAGGAGACGGCTTCGATCGGATACGACGGGAGGACCTCGGCCTCCTCGAACCCTCGCGTTCGTGGGTTGGATTCGAGGTCCGGTACGTGTTCCTCGACGTGGACGTAATAGGCGGTCGCATCAGTCGCCATGCAGGCGATCGCACCCCCGATGGCGGCGAGTTTCCCACCGCTGGAGACGTTGACGCGGACGACATCCTCGGCGTGTTCGGCGGCGAGGGTCGTCACGACCGCGAGGACGTCGTAGATGTCGCCGAGGTCGACCTCTCGAAACCCGACGGTGCGACTGTCGGATTCGAGTTCCTCGACGAGCACTTCCTGATAGGGCGTCAGGTTCCGGTCGTGAGTCTGTTCTGTGAGCAGATAGACGACGTCGGCGTCGTGTTTGCGAATCGGCGAGAGGATCCGGTCGTGCTCGTACCCCAGCGGCACGACGTGGACTTCATCGATGGGTTGCATGTCGTAGACCCCAACGCCAACTGTCAGGAACGTTTCGGTCGTCGGCGACCGCTCTCTCATTGGCGTCCGTCCTGGTGATGTGCATGCTCAGAGAGGTCAAGCGAGTCTTTCGACTGTTGCCTGACCACGTGTGCGGGGAAACTGATCGCGCTGGCCAAACTGTGTGGCCAGGGCTCGTTGCTCTCCCGACTGGACACCGGGATCTCTCACGCGGGCGAAGACCGAAGTGTCTTATTCACCTCCGTCGAAGGGAGGCATACATGATCACGGGGACGTCGACTGCCCAGCCTATCGCGATGGAAGTCTCGAACATTCTGGGAGAGCCACTGGTCGATCTGGCCTACGACGGGAGCGTCGAGGCGGCCGAAGACGTCACCGTCGGTGCGGACGAACGGGTCGTCATCGTCGGCTCGACGACGTCGAGTCAGGCCCACCTCGAACTCCTGGAACTTCAGGAGCGGGCCGTCCAGCGCGACCCCGACGACATCGTCACGGTCATCGGCTACATGGGGTACTCCCGCCAGGATAAACTGTTCAACCCCGGGGAAGCCGTCTCGGTGCGGGCGATCGCGAAGGCACTCAGCCCGAGCACAGACCGCGTCTACTCGGTCAACCCGCACAACGTGTCGGTGCTTGATTACTTCGACGTCCCCGCCGAACCGATCGACGCGGCCCCCCAACTCGCCGAGCCGTTGCCCGATGACCTCTCCGATCCCGTCTTCCTCGGCCCCGACGAGGACGCGGTGTGGCTCGCCGAGTCCGTCCAGGAGACCTACGGCGAGGGAGTCGTGGACAACTTCGAGAAGATCCGTCACTCCGCGACCGAGGTGGAGATGCGTGCCGACGACAAGGACTTCACCGGCCGCGACGTCGTTCTCGTCGACGACATGATCGCGACGGGCGGGACGATGAGCGAGGCCGTCCGCCTCATCAGCAAGCAGGACACCGACCGCGTCTACGTCTCCTGCGTCCACCCGCTGTTGGTCGACAACGCCCTGAGCAAACTCTCCCGGGCCGGCGTGAAGTCGCTGTACGCGACCGACACGATCGACCGGTCGATCAGCCGCGTCAGCGCCGCGCCGCCGATCGCCGACGTGCTGTAGCCGTCGCTGATTCTCCGATCGCTACTCGTCCTTGATACCGATACTCTCTCGGAGATCCGCGAGCGCCCGTGCCACGTCCGGCTGGCCGAACAGCGACGACCCGATGACGAGTGTCTCCGCCCCGCGCTCGACACACTTGGCCCCTGTCTCACTGTTCACGCCGCCGTCGACTTCGATCTCGGCGGCTCCCATCGCGTCGAGCTTTTCGATTCGGTCGAGCGTCTTCGGCATGAACGACTGGCCGCCGAAGCCCGGTTGGACGCTCATCACGAGGACGACCTCGACGTCGTCGAGATACCGCTCGACCGCCTCGACGTCGGTGTCTGGATTGAGAGCGATCCCGGCGTCCATGCCGTGGTCGTGGATAGCTTCAATGACGTCTCCCGGATCGTCCTCGCTTTCGACGTGGACGGTGAGTCGATCCGCGCCGGCGTCCTGAAACGCCCCGACGTACTCGCCCGGGTGTTCGATCATCAGGTGCGTATCGAAGTAGAGATCGGTCCGGTCCCGGAGGGAGTCGATCACCGGCGGGCCAAAGGAGATGTTCGGCACGAAGTGGCCGTCCATGACGTCGAGATGGAGGATCTCGGCCGACTCGACTTCTCGGACATCGCCGTAGAGATCCGCGAAGTCCGCCGCGAGGATCGACGGTGCGATGCGCGCCATGTTTTCCGGTTTCGGACCGAGTCCCATAACGGTGTCTACCGCCGACGAAGGGCAGGGTATTTCCTCCCCGGCGGCGATCCGTGGGACATGGACGAGCAAACGCGCGACGCGGCGAAGCGGCGGGCGAGCGAGAGTGCGGTCGAAGCCGTCTCCGACGGCGACGTCGTCGGCCTCGGCAGCGGTTCCACAGCCGAGCACGCCATCCGCATCCTCGGCGATCGGGTCGAGGAGGGGCTCGATATCGTCGGCGTGACGACCTCCTTTCAGGCCCGGGAGATCGCCATCGAGAAGGGGATCGACCTCACGACGCTGGACGAGACCGACGGCCACATCGACGTCACGATCGACGGCGCGGACCAGTTCGCCGGCCCGGATCTGATCAAGGGCGGCGGCGCGGCCCACGCCCGCGAGAAGATCGTCGCCAGTGCGACCGACAGCCTCCAGATCGTCGCCGATCCGACCAAGGAAACCGACGTGCTGGACACTGTGGTTCCCGTGGAAGTCCTCCCCGACGCCCGGACGACGGTCGCCAACGCGATCCGCGAGATGGGCGGCGAGCCCGAACTCCGGTGGGCACAGCGCAAGAGCGGCCCGGTCGTCACCGACAACGGGAATCTCCTCTTCGATGCCGACTTTGGCGCGATTGACGATCCCGAAGCCCTCGCGACGGAGATCGCGACGATCCCCAGCGTGGTCGAACACGGGATCTTCCCCGGCTACGCTGACGCCGTTCACATGGGGACTGAAGACGGCGTGACCGTCTTCGAGTACTGAACTGATTGATTCACGCCCGACCGCCAGCCCACCGCACACCAGCCCCGAGCAGCGCCCGCGCCTCTCCTTCAAAAGCCGACCGAAAGTGTCCGAGCGCGGTATAGAAGGACCGACCATCGCCGTAGGGTTTCACCCAGGCGACCGGCATGTCCCCCAGGTCTGGGTGGTCCATCCGCGCGAGGACGCGGACGTTGAAGACCTCCGGCTCGGGATGCTGGATAAATCGCCCGCCGATGAGTTCCTCGAGTTCGGGGCTTGGCTCCTTGCGCTCCCCGACGATGTTGTCGGGGTCGGCGAAGACGCTGGGATCGTACGGCGACTCACGACTCACGTTGAGCACGCCCATGATCCGGGGCGGGTGATCGTCGCCGATCCCGAGCCCTGCGGCGTCCACGTTGTGCATAGTGAGAGCGACGACCGGGACGGGCAAAAACGGTTGGTCCCCGGCGAAGGCGGTTTGATCGGAGGGTGTCGTTGAATACCGACCAATCTACTCAATTTCAATTGAAATTCACTCCTGTTATATCGGTGTAGTTTACTACCGAAACGTATATTAAATTGGTACGTAATTGCGGAAAACATGTCCGCAAGTGGGCGGCGGAGATTGTTCGCGGTGATCGCATCGGTTCTTATGATTGTCTCGATGTTGCCGGCGGGAACGGTGTCTGCCGAGACGGTTTCCGAAACCGCGGGGAATACAGCGGCGGCTGATCCGGTTTCTGAAGTATCCATGGACGGGCCGCCGGTGATACTGAAAGCCCAGGCCATGGAGCGAATCGAGAACTTCTCGGCCTCGTCGAACCAACTCGAGTCGGCTAAGGAACGGGCTCGCTCGCGACTGAACGATTCCTTTTCGTATTACCAGGATCCGATACGCGTCGACGACCAGCACGCGTTCATTCGCGATGCGGAAGTACTCCGCGCGCTGACTGACTTCGCCGGGACGAATCAGAGCAAGCGACTCGACCAGATCGTCGAGTTGGTGACGCGGGCGGATAACCAGTCTTCCAGACAAGTCATCCGTGATGCTGAATCTGCATTCACGGCGACTGAGGCGGACCTCGGCTCGGGAATGAAACATAGTGCTGAGGCGCACATCGACAATGCTCGGTGGCAACTCGCCCGCGCCGAGCGGATCCGCGATCGCGCTGGCGAGCAATCGGGAGCGCAGTCGATTCGTACAACGGCACGGGCCGTCCGAACGTACGGCTCGGCGGTCAACCAGGCTCACACTGCCTTGCGAATGATCGATGGCGAGGTCGGCCCGGAGGTGTCGTTGACACGGCGGACGGATCCGATCCGTAACGGGAGCGAACGAGCTGGCTATACGCTTGTGGGGCACGTTTCGGATCCCACCGGATTGGACGCGGTGAACGTCACTGCGACGATCAACGATGATCGGACAGTCGACCTTCCGCTTCGCCGTGGCTACGCCAACGGCACGTTCGTGAAAACGATCAATCTCACCGAGCGTGTGAATACGATCGAAATTGCGGTCGTCGAGAGTACTGACAACCAACAGTCGAACAACGGCAAGCAGAAATCCAAGCAGAAGGGCAAAAAGAAGGGCAACAACGGCAACGGTGGCGTCTCATCCGGGCAGAGCCAGACGAGCACGGTGGTGCTTCGCCTGGACGGTGATGGCCTGCCCGATACCTACGAGGAGAATGTGACGGGCACTGATCCGCTGGATCCTGACAGTGACGCACCGTCGACCGAGGTGAACGAGGCCGACAACGGCACGATCGACGGCCACGAGGACTTCGACGGTGATGGGTTGTCGACGATCCGAGAACGGGAACTCGGGACGGATCCACTCGAAGCTGATACAGACGGTGACGATCTACCTGATGGCTTCGAGGAGTTCGTGATCGGGACGGACCCACTCGACGCCGACACAGACGATGACGGTACATCCGATGGTGCGGAAGACCTCGACGGAGACGGGTTAACCAACGCAGAGGAGTACGAAGCGGAGACTTCGCCACAGTATGCCGACATCGACGGTGACGGGCTGACCGATCCCCAGGAACTCGCTAACGGGACGGATCCGTGGCAGGCCGACACTGACGACGACGGCCTCGACGATGGCGTCGAACCGACCGACCCGTTCAACACGGACCCGCTCGATCCCGATACCGACGATGACGGCGTAGAGGATGGCAACGAGACCTACACGACGACGACAGGCAACGAGAGTCTGGGCGTCGACATCGAGTTGACTGGTCAGGGGAACGTAGCTGGTGGCGTGACTGTTGGCGAGGATACTGAACGCTTCGCCGAAGGCGATCGCGTTGCGAACATAAGCGTCTCGGAGATCGTCGAGATCGAATCCACGCGCGAGTTCGAGTCGGCGAACGTCACCATCTCATACGACGATTCTCTTCCCGCTGCGAGCAACGAGTCAGATCTGGCAGTCGTCACCTACGACCCCGAGAAGCAACTCTACGTCCCGATCAACTCGACGATCGACGCCGAGAACAACACGGTGACAGCCCAGACCGAACACTTCTCGACGTTCGCCGTCTTCTCGATTTCGAACTGGGCAGATGATGTCACCGCCGAGGTGCCGTCGAACGGGTCAGACGGATCGAGCGGGGACGATTCGATCCAGTCCGTGGACGTCCAGTTCATCATCGACTCCTCGGGCTCGATGGGCGGAAACGATCCTCAGGAATTCCGGAAGCAAGCAGCCAAAGAGTTCGTCGGCGCGCTCATTCCGGGCGACCGGGCGGGCGTGGTGGACTTCGATCACACTGCCCACGTCGCTCAGGAGTTGACGACGGACTTCGGCGCGGTCAACGTCACGATCGAGAGTCTGGACGCGAGTGGCGGGACGGACATCGGCAGCGGTGTCGCGCGGGCAAACCAGCACTTCGCGAGTGCGAGCAACAACTCTCGCGCAAAGGTTGCGATCCTATTGACTGACGGCCAGGGCTCGGGCGGCCGGGCTCAGGCACGGACAGCCGCCGACCGGAATATCACGATCCACACGATCGGGTTCGGGGGAGCGGATGGAAACAAACTCTCGGATATCGCATCGATCACCAATGGGACGTACAATTACGTCGAGGACGCCTCGGACTTGCCGAACGTCTTCTCGCGTGTCGCCGAAGAGGTCGAACCGAAAGACACCGACGGCGACGGACTGCCGGACGTCCTCGAAGAAAACGGACTGCCGATTGGTCACACTGGCTCGGACCTCCGCCGGCTTCCGACCAACGCAACCGACAAGCACACTGATGGCGACGAGCTCACGGACGGCGAAGAGGCCAAGGAATACCGAGAGTACCCGATCGACTTCGTCGTCAACGACCTCGAGCACGAGTACATCGTCTCGTACTTCGAACTGCGATCCAATCCGACGCGCGCCGATTCGGACGGTGATGGCCTCGAAGATCACGAGGAAGTCTCTCTGGAGAACAACTCGAAGGCCGACGGCTGGAACATCTCGGTGATCAACGAGAGCGGCCAGCCCTACCGGTGGGCTGGCAGTGTCGATGAGAATCCGGACGCCAATATCACCGTCACGTCCAACCCCATGCTGAAAGATACGGACGGCGACGGACTGAATGATACCGAGGAGAAGGAATACACGCATACGGATCCGCGCGAGCCCGTGACGTACGGGATTACTGCAGAGCAAGCCGAAATGATCGAACTGATCGAAGCAGATGGAGAGGTTTTTCGATTCCGATTCGGTGCAGACGCTCTCGGCATTCCAGAACAATTAGCGACAGAAGAAATTACGGTCGGGCCAAGCGGGTTGAACGATGCGACGAGTGATTTTGATTTCGTCACTGACGACTCGCTTGACTGGAACTACGCTTCGCGTAGTCGCGAACTGTTCAATCGGATCACGTTCACTGCTCTGGATGGAACCAAGCGGACGGACACCTGGCTGTCAAACACTCGTGAATTGGAGGAGGGAACGGACCCATGGGATCCCGACTTTGACGACGATGGGTTGACCGATGGACAAGAACTGAAAGGGATCACGAAAGCCACCCAAGGGACTACCGGTGGTATAGCATCGTTCACATATTTCAACGTTAGAGAGGCGAACATACTAGAAGAACCGACTGTTCCACTGAATCCAGACACAGACGGCGACGGCTACTGGGACGGCTGGATCGGCGTCTACGATGTCGACTATTCGGATAACGTCATCCTCTACCGGGAGAATTTGCAGTCAGGCAATGGCGTTAGCGGTGCTGACGAACGCGTCGACGAGCAGGTTGGTGTGCACGTAGTTCACCCCGAGGACCCCGGAGCGTATCTCGACAATTCTCCCGGCTCTTCCGTAAAGCGGCATTCGAACGTTCATCTCGGAGAGCTACACTGGGATAGCTTCGATCCGAGTCAGACCGCAGACCCGAATGACGACTCTGTGAAACCGGATCCATCACTCGATGTTGAGGTGGATCGATACGCCAACGCTGATTCCAGAGCCCTCCAAGCACATAGTGGCGTGGAACAGAACTATGCACTATACGGCATAAACGCAAATTTGCATTTGGACGGGGACCCCCTCAATGATAGTGATTTGACCGAGAAAAAGACAAAATGCTATCAAAAACACGGCCCCGAAGTCTGCGTAGAGACCGAAGACGAGTTTACTCCACCAACGACCTACCCAGAAGCAAAATGGATCGAGCAAGAGCACCACGATAACGAATCGCGTGCGTACATGTTCATTACGACAAAAGGTGCTGACAATCATTACAACGTCCTGCCAAGCTGGGACGGTGTCGACGGCGTTGCTTCCTCGGACGGATCGGACTGGGTACTGGGCCACGTTCACGGGTTTGGATTCGGCACGCTCGTGTTCACGAAGGACCATCAAAACGACCCAAAGCCCATTGCGTATCAAAAGACGATCGTTCACGAAATCGGCCACCTGATCGGTGCCGGTAGAAACGACGACAGCTCACGCTATGGAACTGGCGTCGTACCTGACGAAGTCTACAGTGGGAACGATGATGATCAGACGAAAGAAGATGTCGGCTTTTCTGGGCCAAACCAGTATGAGTGGAGCGTGATGAGCAGTGGCTGGAATCGGCCAGTCACCAATCGACCGATGAACGGAGATTATATTGCTTTCAGCATTGAAGAGCTATTTACAATCGAATTCGAGAATATCGATAGCCAGAATGAGTAACATGGTAAAGAAGATCCTCCTCGTGCTAGTGGTGATCATCATCCTGTTAATAGGGGGATTGACGTTACTATCTTCCGTCTCTATGTGTCCGATAGGACTCAGCCAAGCATCGTGGGAGCTGGAGGCTTGGGTGTATGAAGAAACCGCTCTCCAGGATGGAGGTGTCGAACTAGAGATCGAGGTTGTTAGCTCTGGCCACTCCGTAGCAACGTTCCATAACGTTGTAATCGAATACGAAGACATAAACGGAACCGTTTTTCGACGGACTCATCTGGGGACGTTCTCTGGAAATTGGAATGAAACAAGAACTATCCAACTTAACAATATTCCTGAGCGTATTCGTCTCGAGATTGGAACCCTCGAAGAAGAGAATCCCGATGCGGAATACTGGATAAAAGGCCTTCAACGGGCAAACGGAAGCTACGAACCATTTGTTCAAATTCACAAAGAGTGCTGATTTCCGTCTCATATTTAAGAACCATACATGGGCATCAAAAGAGGAGACCTCTCGGAAGGGACTGGCCTGAATCTATATATGACGACTGCCTGACCGACGGTCAGGAACTCCGGCATATTACCCGGTTCCCGAACTTCAGATGACAACCGTATCTGTAGATGAGAAGGTGTCGAAACAGATCGATCCGCTGAACCTAGATACGGACGGCGACGGCTACTGGGACGGCTGGATCGGTGTTCACGGTGTCGGGTATTCGGACAACGTGATCCTCTACCGAGAGAATTTGCAGTCAGGCAATGGCGTTAGCGGTGCTGACGAACGCGTCGACGAGCAGGTTGGTGTGCACGTAGTTCACCCCGAGGACCCCGGAGCGTATCTCGACAATTCTCCCGGCTCTTCCGTAAAGCGGCATTCGAACGTTCATCTCGGAGAGCTACACTGGGATTCGGATCCAACTGACCCTAATCCGGAACAATTGGACGAGAAAACGTCGCTCGAAATCGAAGTCGATTGGCTAACAGGCCACAACCCGTCCCAAATTCGCCGTGGCGGCGAAACGGTACTCTCTTCGACAAAAAAGAATCTAGCCCTGTATGGAATCAATGTGACGTTCGATGAGAGCAATAGCGACTCGATCGAAAAGAGTGACCTTCAAGACCTCGTCAAAGGCCATGAACGGAAACTGCTATTCCCAGGGAGTACAATAACGGTTCCAGTTCCGATCTACGTCACACCGGATAGTTTGAACGTGAAGGAACTTTCGGTAATCGAGAACGAATATCACGACGATGATAGCAAGCTACACCTGCTCTACGCTAACGAATATGGGTCTGACGAGCCGGAATATCTCCCTCACGATAAATTCATCCCTGGCAACGTAATTGGGTTAGAAGGACATACTGGCTCGCCTGGCCAGGTGGCCGCGCTGGAAACGACGGGCCGTGTTCCATACGGGACGGTCGTTTTCGATAACGAGACTTCATCATTCAGCGAGGCGAAAAAATTACTCATGCATGAACTTGGACATGCGCTATCTATCGGTTGGCTCGACGACAAAGGTGACGGACATATCGCCGAGTGTTACAGCGGGAGTGACTGTGTCAAAGGGTCGATCGCTGGCGTCAAACTCGTCGGTGGAGGAGAAGACGAGACGCCGGAAGAGATTGGAATTGGCGATATTCGGTGGAGTATAATGACACGAGGATATCGAGCAAATGAGTACAGCAACAATCGACTGGTCTATAGCTTGGAAGAATTAATTTCAATCGATACAGATGATATCCCATCAACAGATGACTGACGGGATATCGAGACGGAGATTTATCGTGACAGGGACGACACTGGGCCTTTTGAATATGTCCGGTTGTATATCGGTTGATGATACCGGGACATGTGATAGATATCTCGGGTTCAATCGTATCAATCACTCATATTCAAATGGAGGGCACAGATTCGAGGTAGAAATATCGGTCAGTCTTCAAGGCGCGGAGAGTTGGGCTCAATTCACAGGGGTTTCTCTCGTTGGACGAACAGAGGACCAGACAAAATTGTGTTCGCAGTCTCTCGGAACGTTGACTGAAAGTCAAGAGTTCACTTCGATATTACGGTGTGAAAGCTGGCCAGACAGTATCACTTTCAATGTGGGTGAAAATATATGTGAAGATGATACTGTTATTGAAATCCTTCAGTATCAAGGTGAAAACGATAATAAATCGAATTGGACAATAGTAGACATGGGATGTGAGTGAGAAAATCAGCATTTCCACGTCATGCAATCCGAGGTAATGCACGAGTTGGGGCACGCTCTAAGTATCGGCTGGCTCCACGACAAAGGCGACGGGCACATTGCCGAGTGTTACAGCGGGAGTGACTGTGTCAATGGGTCGATCGCTGGTGTCAAACTCGTCGGTGGAGGAGAAGACGAGACGCCGGAATACATATCTGGGTTTGACGAGCCAGAATGGAGTATAATGACAGATGGGTATAGTGCAGCGATGATGGGAAGACGGTTAGCATATAGTATTGAAGAGTTGACTACGGTAGATCTCAAAGACGTTCCATCAATCGATGACTAAGCAAATATCCCGCCGGAATATATTGGGAGCATTCGCTGTTAGCGGAATGGGTTTACTCAGCGGATGTCCAGGAGATTATCCACGGAAGCGTAAGTTGGGATTCCGGGCCACAGAGTTGAAAGAGCATACTGATGACAGCTATCAACTAGAAATAACTATATATATGAGCGCTACTGGTGAGTCTGATCAATGGAATACGTTCCACGCTGTTCATATTGTAGGGTTTTCGCGTGCAGGAACGGAAGTATGTAGAAAACAGATAGGGACTGTCGAAGAAAATAGAGATTATGGCCCATACCGAATTTCCTGCGAAGGATTTCCCCATTTACTGACATTCAAGGCCGAAGAATCACCGTGTGATGAGGATACAGAATTGAGTATCACGGTTTACCAAGGTGAGGAATTAGGTACAGACGGTATCGATTCAAACTGGATGGTGAAACACGAACGACAATGTGATGGAGAATTGCCACCAAATAGACTATTGAATGACACTCAAGTACTGATGACTAACAGTGCTGCACAAAGCTGCTGTATCTTGCACTGTCTTCCGTAACCCTGTGTATCTCAACATTTACGAACTGGATTGCATCGCAGTGAATCAGCTGTGAACGTTTCTATGACACACTTTAGGATTCACGCCCGACCGCCAGCCCACCGCACGCCGGCCCCGAGCAGCGCCCGCGCCTCTCCTTCAAAAGCCGACCGAAAGTGTCCGAGCGCGGTATAGAAGGACCGACCATCGCCGTAGGGTTTCACCCAGGCGACCGGCATGTCCCCCAGGTCTGGGTGGTCCATCCGCGCGAGGACGTGGACGTCGTCGGTGACGACCTCGTAGGGTTCATCGTAGGCCTGGAAGTCCGCGCGGTTGATCGTGATCGGGTGGTGGGAATCGACGATCCGGACGTCGAAGGCGGCTGGATCGGGATGGCGAATAAATCGCCCGCCGATGAGTTCCTCGAGTTCGGGGTTTGGCTCCTCACGCTCCCCGACGACATCGTCGGGGTCCGAGGGAACTGTAGTCTCGAGCGCCGCCGCGCCGTGGACGCCCGCATAGCCACCGCCGCGCTCGACGAACTCGAGTAGCCCCGACAGCTGGGCGTCGGTCATCTCGCTGTCGGTCGTGTAGTCGATGCAGACGTCGTATTCGCTGTCGGGCAGCACCGCGAGTTCTTCGCGATCGGTCGTGATCTCGGCGTCGATGCCTTCGGCCGAAAGCGCGGCCTCGATGTGCGGGCCGAGTTCTTCGATATCGTGGAACGGGAACGCCGTCCCGCCGAGCAGGAGCGCCTGGAGGTCTTGCGTCATCGGTCTGCCCCCGCGTGATCGTGTGCAGTCATCGTTCGTCGATAGTTGTCGGTCGGCACGCACAAAGGAGCGCCGGTCGTGTGAGAGTCGTGTTTATCGAAAGTATTGCATTCTAACTGTACCCACGTGTATATTGATAGTGCTCAGCTGTAAACCGCTTTGCCGGTAATTCATGGCATCAATCCGGCCGAGAAAGATTTTTGATTCCTACGTGCGTAGGGTTAGATATGGGGAAACCAGGACCGAATCCGGAGGTCGTCGCCGAGGACGTACTCGACGTCTTCCGCGATCGTGCTGACGATAGCGAGCCGCTCACCGCACCGGAGATCGCGGACGATCTCAACTGCTCGCGCCGGACAGTACTCGACCGGCTCCACGAACTGGCGGAGCGTGGCCACCTCACGAGCAAAAAGGTTGGCGGGCGGAGCCGTGTGTGGTGGGTCCCGGACGACAACGCGTCCGCACACGATTTCCCAACGGACGACCCACTCTTCAGCGGCGAGCCATTGCTATCTCCGGACGACCCGGTCGACGAGACCGAGATCGACGACGTTCTCTACAGTGAGGGCTGAGACGTGTCGCGGACTGTTGATCCCGGCGCAACGCCGCTATTCATCGACACTGGTGCGTTCTACGCTCGATTCGTGGGGACGGCACAGCGCCACGACCGCGCCACGGCGGTGTTCGAAGCGATCGGCACCGGGGAGGTTGCGTATCGTCCGCTGTATACTTCGACCTACGTTCTCGACGAACTGGCGACACTCATCCTCAGCCATCGGGATCACGACGCTGCGACGGCCGCGCTCGAGCGAGTTCGTGAGTCACCGACGACTGTCATCCAGCCGGACCGGGCGGACTTCGATCGGACATGCGAGGCGTTTGCGCGCTACGACGATCACGAGATCTCACTCACGGACCACATGAGCGGTGTGCTGGCTGCCGACCGAGATATCGAGCACGTGTTCACGTTCGATCCTGATCACTTCCGAACGCTTGAGTTCACGGCCGTTCCCGACGACACCGGCGAGGGAGTTTGAACCACCCACCAAAAATCGACGCAAACTTAAATATCGGTAGGCCGTAGCACGGAGTGAGTGACCGGAACAGACCGACCCACCGACGGGGCGCTCGTCGTCAAGCGGGTAGAGGCGGGCTCCGCCGACACGACCGAGATCGAACGACTCGCCGACGCCGCGGGCTACGACGTCCTGGCGACGCTCACCCAGACCCGAACCGAGGACCCAGCCTACCACGTGGGCGAGGGCAAGGCCGCCGAGATCGCCGACCAGCTCCGCGCTCGCGACGCAGCAGTCGTCATCTTCGACAACCAGCTTGGGCCCTACCAGACGTACAACCTCGGCACCGAGTTCCCCGAGGGCGTGCGACTACTGGATCGGTTCCGGCTGATCCTCGAAATCTTCGGCCAGCGCGCCCAGACGCGAAAAGCCCAGCTCCAGGTCGAACTCGCGGAACTCCGGTACGAACTCCCGCGAGCCGAAGCCAAGGCCAGCCTCGCCCGGCGCGAGGAGCACCCGGGGTTCATGGGGCTGGGCGAGTACGACGAGAGCCGCGAGCAGGACATCAAAAACCGGATCGCCCGGATCCGCGACGAACTCGAGAAGATCGAGCGGACCGACGAACACCGTCGCGAACAGCGTCGGGAGTCGGGCTTCGATCTGGTGGCGCTGGCGGGGTACACCAACGCCGGGAAGTCGACGCTCCTTCGTCGGCTGGCGGAGGATCTGGACGTCGACGAGAACGAGGATATCCACCCCGATCTCGACGAGACGGCCGCGTCCGAGGACCGGCTGTTCACGACGCTCGGGACCACGACTCGCCGGGCCGATTTCGACCGCCGGGACGTCCTCGTGACCGACACGGTCGGGTTCATCTCAGATCTCCCACACTGGCTGGTCGAGTCCTTCAAGTCCACGCTCGGCTCGGTCTATCAGGCCGACCTCGTCCTGCTGGTCGTCGACGTGGGCGAGTCCGTCGAGTCGATCCGCGAGAAACTCGTCACCGCCCACGACACGCTCTATGAGCGCAACGAGGCCCCGATCCTGACCGTCCTCAACAAGATAGACACCGTCGAGGCGGCGGAACTCGACCGCAAGCGCGAGGCCCTCTCGGCGCTCGCGCCGAATCCCGTCGCTGTCAGCGCAAAAACCGGCGAGAACGTCGACGCGCTCCGCGAGCGGATCGACGAGTCACTGCCGGAACTCGAACGCGAACGGCTCGTCCTCCCGATGACCGACGACGCGATGAGCGTCGTCTCCTGGATCCACGATCACGCCAACGTCGAGACCGTCGATTACGGCGAGCAGGTCGTCGTCGAGTTCGAGGGCCGTCCTGCCGTCATCGAGCAATCACGGGCGAAGGCGAGTGATCTGGTTCCTGCAGAGTCGGCGTCCTGACCGAATTCAGGGTCGCTCGCTCCACATCGCGGTCGGCACGCGATCCAGCAGGTCCGTCGCCACGAGCCCGTATCCGTTCTCCTCGACCACGAGATCGCCGGCCCGCCCGGTCACGTACGCGCCGAGTGACGCCGCCGGGAGGGGGTCGAGCGTCGCCGCGAGCGCGCCCGTGACGCCCGCGAGCACGTCCCCAGTCCCGCCGACAGTCATCCCCGGGTTGCCAGTCCGGCTGACGCGGGTCGACTCGCCGTCCGAGATGATATCTGCCGGCCCTTTCACGAGCAGCGTGGCACCGAGTTCGGCTGCAAGGTCCGCCACGTGCTCGGCTCGCGTCTCCCAGTCGGTCGCGTCGCGGCCGCCCATGCGCTCGAACTCGCCACGGTGGGGCGTACAGATCAGGGAGGCGTCGGTCTCCACGTCGGGGACGACCCGAAGCGCGTCGGCGTCGACGACGGCCGTCCCCTCGAAGTCCGCGAGGAGGTCCTCGACGGCCGAGCGCGTCGCTTCGGCGTCACCCAGCCCGGGGCCGAGGACCACGCTGTCGTGGTCGGCCGCCAGATCGAGCAGTGGGTCGACGGCCGGTGCTGTAAGCTGGGTGCCGTCGAAGGGCCGGACGATCAGGTTCTCGCTGAATCCCTGCACCTCGTCGGCGATCGCCGCCGGGACGGCCACCCGGACGAGGTCAGCCCCCGCTCGAAGCGCCGACTGGGCCGCGAGCGCCGGCGCGCCGGTGTAGGGCCCGCCGCCGATCACCAGCACCTCGCCGAAGTCGCCCTTGTGGCTGTCGGCCGGCCGGTCGAGTCGTAGGAGGTCGCCGCGTTCGACGAAGTACTCCGCGCCAGGCGGAACACCGATGTCCGCTACCTCGATCGGGGCGTCGAGATCGGAAAGGCCCGGCTTGGGTTTGTGGAAGGTGACGACACGGTCGGGACGGACGGCCCCCTCAGCCAGGGTTCCCGCGGCGGCGTCGAGTCCCGAAGGCACGTCGAGACTTACGACCGTCGCGTCGGCGGCGTTGATCGTGTCGGCGGCGGTGGCGACCGGCTCCCGGAGCGCACCCGAGATCCCCGTTCCAAGCATCGCGTCGACGACCACGTCCGGATCCGAGAGGTCGAACGCCGTCGAGTCGCCGATCGTCCGGGTTTCCACGGTCGAGCGCTCGAGAGCGTCCCAGTTCTCGCGGGCAATGTCGGTCCCGATGTCGTCGGGATCGCCCAGGAGTGTGATGCGACAGTCGTACGCGCCGAGGAACCGCGCCGCGACGAGCGCGTCCCCGCCGTTGTTGCCACGGCCGGCCACGATCTCGATCCGATCGTCGGCGTCGGCGACATCGCGGATCACTCCAGCGGCGGCGTTGCCGGCCGATTCCATGAGTTGTTTCCGGGTTACACCTAGCGCGGCGGCATTTGCGTCGACGATGGCGATCTCCCGGCCAGTGAGTTCGCTCCCGAAGGTCATGGCCGGGGGTTCGAACGCTCGGCGGTTAACAGTTCAGCATTATCAGCGATTGAAGGTGGATCCGGGTGCTTTTCGGCGTCGATGAGCAACTATTCCGTGCATGCCGCTGATGTCAGATGACGACTTCTCCATCCACGACGACGACTGCGAGAAGCAAGAGAGCGGCTGGATGCCTGTCTCGGATCTGCCGGACGAGGTCACCTCCATGGACGACCTCGACTGTGCGTGCTGGGAGGAGTACGATTCGATCGCCGAGATTTGATCGGCCGCCGGGCCGCCATTCGACTGTCACCGCCTGATCTCGAAGCCGTCCAGTCCCTGGGGCTCCTCGGACGTCACCTCGACATCGTCCACCCGGGCTGCCGGACTGCCCTCGTGACAGAACTCGACCATCGCGTCGACTGCCGACTCGCTCCCCTCGAAGACTGCCTCGACGCGGCCGTCGGGCAGGTTCTTCACCCAGCCGTCGACGCCGTGCTCCTCGGCTGTGTCGCGGGTCGTCGCCCGGAAGAAAACGCCCTGTACGTTGCCGGAGACGTGGACGTGTGCGCGAACTTGATCACTCATGTGCTGCAGTTCGGACGCCGAGGCAAAAATGCTACTCCCGGGTGTCACTTGTCGTCCTCACTCGCTCGACCCGCCGCCGTTGCGGAGGTGATGGAAAACGTACGTCTGGGTGTAGCCGGCGTACTCCCCGCCGAAGCGCTCCCGAATCGCCCGGGAGGTCTCGGCGTAGGAGCCCCGGTCACATTCAGGGTAATACTCCTCGATCGTCGACCGGATCCAGGTGTCAAGCGGGACCGCCTCGATGAATCCCAGCGAGAACAACAGCACGCAATCGGCCACTTTCTCGCCGACGCCGACGAACTGGGCGAGATACTCCCGGGCGTCTTCGTATGCCAGGTCCGTCGCTTCCTGGGGGTGGGCCGTCCCCTCGGCAACCATCTCGGCCGTCCGCTGAACGTACGGAGCGCGATAGCCCAGCCCGAGGTCCCGGAGTTCCGCTTCCGTCGCCTCGGCGAGTCGTTCGGGCGTCGGAAAGGCATAGTACTCCTCCCCGTCGAAGGTGATCGATTCGCCGAAACGCTCCTCTAGGGCGCGCTGCATCTCGTGGATTCGCTCGACTCGCATCTGGGCCGAGCAGATGAACGCGATCAGCGTGGCAAATGGGGGGTCCCGGACGAGACGCAGCCCCCAGTAGCGATCGAAGGCTGTCTCGAGCAGCGGATCCGATGGCGTCGCGTCCCTGATCGCGGGCAGGTCGTCGTCCAGCCGGAGGCGTCGCCGGAGCGTCGCCTCGGCGTCGAAACTCGCCTCCCACTCCAGTCGGTCGTCGGTCTGCCGGACCCGGACGACATCGAGGTCACGTTCATCCGAAGCTGGCCCGTCGCCGACGACGACCGTCGCGTACCACGCGTCCCCGCCGTAAGCGTCGCTCTCCTCGTAGCTTCGGCCGTCTTCGCGGGTCCAGCGGAAGGTCTGCCCGCTCTCTACCGTCGACTGGAGGTCGAACGGGCCGATCGACGACAGCGACAGCGTCCCGCGATGCATGCCTCCCCTCCGGACCACCCACGTTAGTCGGTTTCGCGTTCGACCGGGCTAACCTTCATATCAGAGGCGAGCAAAGTGTCTCCCATGAACTGTCGAGTTGTCGTCGAAGCGGCCGTGCCAGTCTACGACGTCGAGACCGCAGACGAGGCCGTCCGCATCGCCATCTCGAAGACCGGGGAGATGCTCAACCCCGATCTCAACTACGTCGAGATCAACATGGGCGAGCGCCAGTGTCCCCACTGTGGCGAGGAACTCGACCCGGCGTTTCTGGCCGCCGACGAGAGCCTCGTCGCCCTCGAACTCGAGATGACGGTCTTCAACGTCGAGCGTGACGAGCACGCCGCCCGGATCGCCCGCAAAGAGATCGGCCAGCGCCTCGAGAACATCCCGCTCGAGGTCCTCGAAATCGAAGAGATCGAGGACGAAGACGGGGGTGACAGTGACGAGACTGACGACGAACCGGTCGAGGAGGCGGCCGACTCCGAGCCTGTCGCCGAACCGACCGATCGGGAAGACGGCGACGTACTGCCGGAGTTCGAGGAACTGATCGACGAGTAAACCCGGCGACCGCCCGACGTCCGTCTGCATGCCTGTCGTTTGACGACTCGACTGGAACTTCCTTTAGAGACCCGCCGTTCCCTTGCCGAGACGTATTTCGCCCCACCGGCGCTGTCGCTGTCGGAAGTGAAACGCCGAAAACTGTCGGGATGGTTCCCAGCAGGATTAGTCAGCAGTCGCGGAGACGCGTTCGGTGTCCGTCGTGGACTCCATTTCCCCGGTGATGCCCTCGGCGAGTGCGAACACGGCGGCCTTGTGGTCCGTCTTGGACTTGTGAATCGACGTCGGCTTCACGCCGAGTTCCGTGTATCGCGTGTGCTCGACGTCGGTGTCGAGTGTCTGTTCGTAGTGATCTCGTACCTGCGCCAGCAGCCCATGGAGATGGATGAGCTCCTGCTTTTTCATGGTCACTCATTCGTAACGACTGGAGGGTTATAGTAGTATCCTGAGTACTGTTACCACACTTCTTCGGAAGCGAGGGCGTTCCTAACGGTTGATATCGATGGTTCCGAAACGAGTTCTGGCTACCGATCGCCGATCCGAGACATATCAAACATGATAGATAATCCGGGATCGGTTCCAGCCGGGCCACCCTCTTTCTGTTCTGATTACATTTCCTCCTGGAGGCCCGTTCTCGCCGGTTTGAAAGATTTTTATCCGGCCATGGCCGACGTACGGCCATGGACTACGACGACATGCTCGATCGGGCGATCGAGGACACACCGGACATCGAGTCGGGGACCGACCGCTTCGACGTGCCCGCTCCGGACGTCCGCCAGGAGGGCAACATGACGGTTTACGAGAACTTCCAGGCGACCGTGCGCCGGCTCGACCGCGAGGAGGAACACGTCATGAAGTTCCTCCAGGACGAACTCGGCACCAGCGGCCACATCGACGAGAGCGGTCGCGCCCGACTCACCGGCGAATTCGGGCAGCGCCGTATCAGCGAGGCCATCGACGCGTACACCGAGGAGTTCGTCATCTGCTCGGAGTGTGGCCTCCCGGATACACGGCTCATCCGTGAGCAGGGCGCGATCTTGCTCCGGTGTGAGGCCTGTGGCGCGCGCTCGGCCACCAGCGGATAGTGCAGATTTTCTGCGGAACCGTCGACCCGGCGTTAGTGCAACTCCCGTAACGTTTCGAGGTCGCGGTCGGTCCGCATGAATTCCGCGAGGCGGCGCTGTTCCCCACAGTCGGGACACGTATAGCGGTTTTCGGGCGCAGGAAGGTCACTCGGCGTCGATTGCCACTCTTTGCGACACTCGGGACAGACGAGTCTGACGTACGCTTCCTCCATCGATGAGTGTGTATGGCACACCCACGGAAATAAGGTTTGTCCAGTGACGGGGTCCGTCACTGTCGCGGCGCAGTCAGCAACTGATCAGGCCGTCGAGTGGCGTTCGATCAGGTCCCGATAGTGACTCTCGTCGCGGACGCCGACGATCTGTTCGGCGACCTCGCCGTCTGCGAAGACGATCACGGTCGGGACGCCTCGGACCTGGTACTGGCTCGCGAGTTGCTGGTGGGCGTCGACGTCGACCTTGGCCATCGCCGCGTCGGTGTCGGCGGCGAGTTCCTCGACGATCGGCTCCAGCATCTTGCACGGACCACACCAGTCCGCGTAGAAGTCGACCATGACGACGTCGTGGGCGTCGACGACCTCACTGAAGTGATCGGTTCCCTCGACGTGAATCGGTTCGTCCGGTGCTTGCGTCGTCTCCGTGGTGTCCTGTTGCATGAGTTGCTCTTTCTTGCGTTGTTTGATCGCGTCGATATCGTCTCCGCCGCTCATAGCGGTTTCACGTACGTCACAGGCCTGTTTAAGTGTTGTGAATGTATCATACAAGACCGATTCGAGATGGGCCGATATACAACGGACGATCGTGACGAATTTGGGTGGCCAAATGCGCCGGTTCCGCCCGGATCGACTCGGTGGATCGGCAGTCGAGTGTGGCCTCGTGACGGCCCTTGATCGTCTTAGAGTGATGCACACCACTCACAACACTTTTGAACACGACCCCCGTAGAACGCCGTAGAATGTCAGAGTCGATCAACGAGTACCTCCAACAGGACATGGAATGTGAGGGGTTACTCGAGTGTATCCACGGACTCAAGGAACTCGACCGGGAGGTGTTCGTGACCTTGACCGGACGCGCCGAGCCGATGACGATCGACGAGATCGCCGAGGCCGTCGACCGGGAACGTTCGACTGCGTATCGGGCGGTCCAGCGACTCCTCCAGTCGGGATTCATCCAGAAGGAACAGGTCAACTACGACCAGGGCGGGTACTACCACGTCTATCATCCGACGGACCCGGACCAGATCGCCGACCAGATGCAGCGGACGCTCAACGACTGGTACGCCAAGATGGGCCAGCTCATCGGCGAGTTCCGCGAGAAGTACGACCCAGAGGCCATCGTCGACTCGCCGACCGACGGCTAATTTTGCCAAGCGGCGGACGTTTCGTTCGACTTTTGCCGAGCGGCGGACGTTTCGTTCGACCGACGGATGTTAGTAGCCCCGCGCTCGTGGACACGAGCAAGTTCCCCGTTGGATGGTCCGAACGTACTACGACGTCCTCGGCGTCGAGGAGTCGGCCTCGACGGCCGAGATCGAAACGGCCTACCGCGACCGGCTCAAGGAGACCCATCCCGACGTTACCGACGACCCGGACGCGACCGACGCCGTCCAGGTAGTCATCGACGCCCGAGACGTCCTGACCGACGAAGCCGAGCGCGCCCGCTACGATCGGCTGGGCCACGAAGCCTACGTATCGGGCGATCCGACGCGGAGCGTCTCGAAATCCAGCGACTCGACAGGTCCGACGGCAAGCCGAACGCGATCTGACGACACTGATTTCGGACAGTCCGAGCGTACCTCGACGAGTGGTGGCGAGTCGGGCCGACGCCGACAGACAGCACACACAGGCCGCGAGCGGACGCCTGGTTCTCCCCCGTCTGAGAGGCCACGAGACGCCGATCGACGGCAATCGGCCGGTGGCGCGGACGCCGGCCACGCCTGGGCGAACGGCGCTGGTGGGACGGTCGCCCAGCCGTCGGACCCGAACGCAGTCCGGTGGAGTCGGCTGTTCCCGACGGGCCAGTCGGTCGTGCTCTTGCTCGCGGCGTTCGTCTGCTATCCGCCGTTCGTCCTCTTTAGCGTCTATCCGCCATTTCCGACTGTCTTCAACCTCATCGTCGCGGCGTGTACGCTCGTGCTCGCCGGCTATCTGGTCTCCCTGCCGGAGGTCGGCGTGGTCGTCTTCGGGTTCTGGGGACTCGTCACGGCCGGCGCGATGGTGAGTGGTTCCCTCGGCGTCCTCACGCTCCCCGGTGTCCTCGCGATGACAGCTACCTGGATCCCGTTCGGGCTGTCGGTCGTCGTATTTCGACTCGTCAGATACTGAAGAGAAGGTCAGCCCACAGGGAGTACGTCAGGACAGCGTAGCCTGGACTGCCTCGTGGATCGCTTCCCGGGTGCGGTGGCTCTCCGCCGCGTCGAAGCCGACTTCGATGATCTGTGTGCCGGACGCACCAAGGGACTCTCGATAGAGCGATTCGAATGCGTCGAGCGACCCCGCTCGGACGAATTCGGCGTCGTAGAGTTCGCCGACGGGCGAGAAATCCAGGCCGTGTGGTGTCTTGAAGAACTCGCCGAACGGTGGGTCGAAGTTCTCGATCGGGAGCATGTGGAAGATGCCGCCGCCGTCGTTGTTGAGCACGACGATCGTCGCGTCGACGTCTGCTCGCTGTAGGGCGAGCAGCCCGTTCATGTCGTGATAGAACGACACATCGCCGAGGACGGCGACGACCGGGCCGTCGGCCGCGCTCGCGGCTCCCAGCGCCGTACTGGTGACGCCGTCGATCCCGCTCACGCCGCGATTGCCCAGGACCCGGACGGGCGTCGATCCCGGCTGGCCGAACCGGTCGAGCTCACGGACGGGCATGCTGTTGCCGACGACAAGGGTCGATCCCGTCGGGAGATTCGCCGCGACGGTCGAGAGCGCGCCGCCTTCGAAGTGAGCGTCGGCCGTTCGTTCTGCGACCAGCGACCAGTAGTCGTCCTCGGCGCGTTCGAAGCGTTCGCGCCACGCCGCACTCCCGCCGGGCTCGATTCGCTCGGCCAGCGCCCCAGCGAGTCGTGTGGGATCGGCGACAAGCAAGTCACTCGCCGTGAACTCGGCCTCGCGCCACTCGCCGGCCGGATCGACCACGAACTGGCGGGCGTCTCCATCCCGGAGATAGTGTCTGAGAACCTTCGAGGTGGGAGAGGCCCCGAACCGAACGACGATGTCGGGGTCGGGCCAGTCCCACGCCTCGCTCGCGTCGAGATACGAGTCGTACCCGCCACAGATCGGGACGTCTTCGGCGTGTCCAAACCGGTGGCCCGAGAGTGGATCGGCAAGAACGGGGAAACCACTCGCGCGGGCGAGCGCGGCCAGCGTGTCCCTGCTCGGCGTGGGCTGACTCGCCGGGCCAGCGACGACGAGTCCGCGATCGGCCCCCTCGAGGGCGTCGACGACGCGATCGCGTTCCCCGGAAGCGAGCGTCGGCGTCCCCCGGGTGACGTCGACGAACGGCCCGTCGCGCCCCTCGACTGCCAGCGGCGCGCGATCGCCGAGGTCCTCCGGGACGTCACCCTCGACGTGGATTGGTTCGAGTGGCTTCCGGAAGGGGACGTCGAGGTGGACGGGACCCGCGGGCGTCCCGGTCGCGTCGGCGACAGCGCGGGCCGCCGTCACTCGAAGCGAGCGGAGCGCCCGCGGTCGCGGCGCTGGCTCGGGCAGCGTCTTGTACGTCCGGACGGCCGACCCGTAGAGTTTCGTCTGGTCGACGGTCTGGTTCGCGCCGCTGTCCTGGAGTTCCGGTGGCCGATCGGCAGTCAGAACGACAAGCGGCACCCTGCCCTCGCTCGCTTCCATCACGGCGGGGTGGAGGTTCGCCGTCGCCGTCCCCGAGGTCGTGACGACGGCCGTCGGCGCGCCGGTCTGGCGACCCCGGCCGAGCGCGAAGAAGGCGGCCGAGCGTTCGTCGAGCAGCGAGACTGCCTCGACGTCGTCGTGGGCTGCGAAGGCAGTCGTCAGGGGTGTCGAGCGGCTCCCCGGCGCGAGACAGGCGTACTCGACGCCGGCGGCGGCGAGTTCGTCGACGAGCGTCTCCGCCCACAGCGTGTTGCGGTTAGGGGCCGTCATCGGAGGGCGTCGAGGACCGGCCGGTACTTGAGCTGTATCTCGTCCCACTCGGCGTCGGGGTCGCTGTCGGCGACGATGCCGGCCCCCGCAAACAGTGTGGCCGCCCGATCGCGGGCCAGCGCCGACCGAATGCCGACCGCGAACTCGCCGTCGCCGGCCGCGTCGAACCACCCGACAGGGGCGGCGTACCACCCGCGGTCGAAGGCTTCCGCATCACGGATCGCCGCCAGCGCCTCGTCCGGTGGCAGTCCCCCGACCGCCGGCGTCGGGTGGAGCGCCTCCACCAGCGAGAGGACGTGGACGTCCGTCGCGAGGGTCGCCTCGATCGGCGTCTGGAGGTGCTGGACGGTCGCGAGCTGTCTGACGGTGCGCTCGCCGGTCTCGACGCTCTCGGCGAAGTCGTCGAGTTGCTCCCGGATGGCATCGACGACGAGCGCGTGTTCGTGGGTGTCCTTTCGACTCTCGGCGAGTTCCTCGGCGAGCCACTCGTCTTCGGCCTGGGTGTCGCCGCGCCCGGTCGACCCGGCCAGTGCCGCCGTCTGCACTCGGCGACCGTCCCGCCGTAGTAGACGCTCGGGTGTCGCCCCGAAGAACGTCCCCGCGTCTGTGTTCCCGGGCGCGAACCCGAAGCGATAGCAGTCCGGGTAGGTCTCCCCGAGTCGGCCGAGAGCGGCGGGCGCGGACAGCGATCCCGCGAGGTCGACGGTCTGTGCGCCGGCCAGGACGACTTTCAGGAGGTCGCCACGGTCGATCCGGTCGACGGCAGCCTCGACCTGCGCGATCCAGGCGTCGCGATCGGGGATTTCTGACCGGATCCTGATCCCCGGCGGCGACGTGGTCGGTGGGCTGGCGTCGGCCAACTTCTCTCGCCAGCGATCGAGGGCTGTCTCGGCGGTGCTCTCGGCGTCCGGGCCGACGGCAGCCGTCGTCAGCCAGGTCCGGCCGTCGCGTTCGACGACCGAGACCGCCGGCAGGTGAAAGTTCGCGTCCGGAAAGCCCGTCCAGTCGGCCTCCGGATGGTGGCCCCCGTCTCCGTCGTGGAACGCGAACCCACCGAACAGCCGCGGGCGAGCGAACGTCGGGAGGGACGACTGGACGTCCCGGTCTGCGAAGAGGGCCGCCGCCTGCCGGCGAACGCGTTCGAACCGATCGCCGTCCGTCGCGGTGATCGTCGCCGCGGCACCCGTCGCCGCGACTGTCTCTTCGGGGCCGGCCCAGGCCGTCCAGGGTCGGTCGCGGACGGCCGCGTCGAGAACGGCGGCTGGCGCGACGTCTTCGAGCTGGCAGCCACGCACGGCGAGAGCGTCGCCGTCGTGGGCAGTTCCAACAGTGTCGGCACGCACTGACTCCATCTGGGTCGTCTAGGGGAACAATCCATTAAGGGCTGACGATACCCTCACTGGCGGGCGTTCGTGGGGGCCGACTCGCCGCTCCGTGCGTGGGCCAGTTCAAGCAGATTCTTATACCTCCCTCCCTGTGGATGGAACACGATGTACGCGCCCAGACACGCGTCTTCGATAGCCGAGGTGAACGTGCGATGAGCGATCCGCAGGACGAAGTCCGGGCGTACACAGTTCGGCTCGAACTCGTCGACGAACCGGGAGAACTCCTCCGGGCGCTGGAACCGATCGCCGACAATGGCGGCAACCTCCTGAGTATCTACCACGAACGCGGGAACATGACTCCCCGGGGTCACATCCCCGTCGAGGTCGATCTCGAAGCGTCGCCCGAGCGCTTCGACGGGATCGTCGACGCGCTCAGAGACGCGGGCGTCAACGTCATCCAGGCCGGCAAGGAACGCTACAGCGAGGAGCTCACTGTCGTCCTCGTCGGCCACCTCGTGGATACGGACCTCTCGGATACGCTCTCGCAACTCCGGGCGGAGAACGGTGCGGTGACTGATATTTCACTCACCGCCCCAGAGGGCGCAGACGAGGTCTCGAGTGCGCGCCTCCGACTCCGGACCGAGCAGGGAGCAGTCGACGACACGCTCGAAGCGGTCCGATCTGTGGCCGACCAGAAAGACCTCCGCGTCGTCGCGCCGCTCGCACCGGGGGGTGAGGCCTGATGGACCTCGCGATCATGGGGACGGGGACGGTCGGGAGTTCCGTCGCAGAACTCGCCGGCGAGTACGGACACACGGTCACCGCGATGGCCAACGTCGACGCCGCGGCGATCGACCCCGACGGCATCGACACGGCGGCAGCACTGCAACGCCAGCAATCCGAGGGCCAAGCCCACCTGGGCGACGCCGATCCCGACGATGTCCTGGCTGCCGAGTACGACGCCCTCGTCGAGGTGACGCCCGTCACGCTGGGTGACGCCGAACCGGGCTTCAGCCACGTCGAGGCCGCCCTCGAACGCGACAAACACGTCGTGCTCGCGAACAAGGGGCCGATGGCCGAACGCTACGCCGACGTCCGCGCTCTCGAAGCCGAAAGCACGGGTGAAGTCCGCTTCGAGGCCACCGTCGCGGGTGCGATCCCCGTGCTCTCGACCATCGAAGACTACGGCCCCGGGACGATGACTGCCGTCCGGGGCGTGTTCAACGGGACGGCGAACTTCATCCTCACGCGAATGGCCGCCGAAGGACTGGGCTACGAGCACGTCCTCGCGGAGGCCCAGGACCTGGGTGTCGCCGAGGCCGATCCGGCCTTCGACGTCGAAGGGACCGACGCCGCCCTGAAGTGCGTCATCCTGGCGAACGTCCTCGCTGAGGGCGACCGCGAGTTCTCCCTCGCGGACGCGACCGTCGAGGGGATCAAGGATATCCCCGGCACCGCGCTCGAACTCGCCCGCGAGGACGGTCGGACGATCCGGCTGATCGGCGAGGTCACCGGCGACGAGATCCGGGTGAGTCCGCGACTCGTCCCCGAGCACAGCGAACTCGCCGTCAGCGGGACGACCAATATCGTCCAACTCGAAACCGAAAATGCGGGGCGGCTCAATCTCTCGGGCCGGGGCGCGGGCGGCCCCGAGACCGCGACGGCGATTCTCGCGGACGTCAATCGGCTCCCCGACCGCTGATCGCAGTTACTCTTCCGCGGTCCGCTACGTCATCCGAAACGATTCATTCGACGTCGAGCGCCGGCTCCTGGCGTTCGGTCCCTTCCGGTCGACGGGACGTCGCGGTTTCCCCTTCGTCCAATCTGTCGAGGGCGTTTCTGATCGAATCTGTGTCCGTCGCCTGTGCGTCTTCAGTCTCCAGCAATGCTTCGAGCCCCCGTTCGAGTGCTTCTTCGTCGATCTCTCCCTCCGCGTATCGACGTCGGAGTGCGTCCAGCGGGTCGTCCGCGTTCCCGTCCTCGCTGTTGGTCTCGCCGTCGCCGATCCCCGCTGCCAGGTCCCGTATCTCCGTCGCTCGCTCGATCTCTTCGGCCGGGTCACTCAGACTCCCGGCGAGAATGCCGGCGACGGGAACCAGCAGGAACCAACCGACGATGAAGACGATCGCCGCCGCTCCCCCGCCCACAAACATCCCGGCGAGCAGTCCCGCCGGCAGCGTTGCGACCGCGAAGACGGCTGTGAGTCCTTCGAAGACGCGATGCAGTCCACTCATGCGTGGCGCTGGGTCTGCCTGTGGCATAACTGTATTGTCGGAGATGCCCGGCGGCCGGATCGGCCCCTCGTGATTCCCTGTCGACCGTTCTGTCCACTCATCGACCGTTGGTGGCCCGCTCCCGCTCGAATCGAGTGGCCACAACCCGACTGGGGGCCCGTGACAGCGGTTCCCAAATCGCAAGACAGCGCCGTCGTGATTTACGCTCGCTATCGAAATGGTTTTAACACCAACAGCCGAACGATTCCGATACAGCGCCTCTGCGCGTGAGATTCAAATGAGTGAGGATACAGCACACCAGAACCTCGCCATCATCGGACACGTCGACCACGGGAAGTCCACTCTCGTCGGTCGACTGCTGTTCGAGACTGGCAGCGTTCCGGAGCACGTCATCGAGCAGCACCGAGAGGAAGCCGAAGAGAAGGGCAAGGGCGGCTTCGAGTTCGCCTACGTCATGGACAACCTCGCCGAGGAGCGCGAGCGTGGTGTCACCATCGACATCGCCCACCAGGAGTTCGACACGGAGGAGTACAACTTCACCATCGTCGACTGTCCGGGCCACCGTGACTTCGTGAAGAACATGATCACGGGCGCGTCCCAGGCCGACAACGCCGTCCTCGTGGTCGCCGCCGACGACGGCGTCCAGCCCCAGACCCAGGAGCACGTCTTCCTGGCCCGCACCCTGGGTATCGACGAGCTCATCGTCGCGGTCAACAAGATGGACCTCGTCGACTACGAGCAGAACCGCTACGACGAGGTCGTCGAGGAAGTCAAGGATCTGCTCAAGCAGGTCCAGTTCAACACCGAGGACGCGAGCTTCATCCCCTCCTCGGCGTTCGAGGGTGACAACGTCGAGCACGCAAGCGACAACATGCCGTGGTACGATGGGCCGACCATCCTCGAGGCACTCAACGACCTGCCGGAGCCCGAACCGCCGACGGACGCCCCGCTCCGGCTGCCGATTCAGGACGTCTACACCATCTCCGGTATCGGGACCGTCCCGGTCGGCCGGATCGAGACTGGCCAGATGTTCCCCGGTGACGACGTGAGCTTCCAGCCCAGCGACGTCGGCGGCGAGGTCAAGACCGTCGAGATGCACCACGAGGAAGTCGACAGCGCGGGCCCCGGCGACAACGTCGGGTTCAACGTCCGTGGCATCGGCAAGGACGACATCCGTCGCGGTGACGTCTGTGGTCCGGCCGACGACCCGCCGACGGTCGCCGAGACCTTCCAGGCCCAGATCGTCGTCATGCAGCACCCGAGCGTAATTACGGCCGGTTACACGCCGGTCTTCCACGCCCACACGGCACAGGTCGCCTGTACGATCGAGTCACTCGACGCGAAGATCGACCCCTCCTCCGGCGAGGTCGCCGAGGAGAACCCTGACTTCATCGAGTCGGGCGACGCCGCGAAGGTGACCATCCGACCGCAAAAGCCCCTCAGCATCGAGGCGGCTGGCGACATCCCCGAACTCGGGAGCTTTGCCATCCGTGACATGGGCCAGACCATCGCGGCCGGACAGGTCCTCAGCGTCGACGAGCGCGAATAATGCAGCAAGCACGCGTCCGTCTCGCCGGGACGAGCCCCGCAGACCTGGACGACATCTGCGACGACGTCCAGGAGATCGCGAACAAGACCGGTGTCGAGCTGTCCGGTCCGGTGCCGCTCCCGACGAAGACGCTCGAAGTTCCCGCCCGAAAGTCCCCGGACGGTGAGGGGACCGCCACGTGGGAGCACTGGGAGATGCGCGTCCACAAGCGTCTGATCGACATCGACGCCGACGAACGTGCGCTCCGCCAGCTGATGCGCATCCAGGTTCCGAACGACGTCTCGATCGAGATCGTCCTCGAGGACTGAGCGGTCGGCGGTTTCGGGTCGCGAACCCGACGACTGACTGTCGATCGATCGACGATCCCCGTGCGCCCTCACGCGCAGGTCGAATCGTCGGATTCAACTATCCGCATCCCGGATCTTCCCATGCGGGCTCGTAGATCAGTGGCAGATCGCTTCCTTCGCAAGGAAGAGGCCCGGGGTTCAAATCCCCGCGAGTCCACTCGTGGTTCGCGCGTTGCGCGAACACACTCGTTCCCTCGCGTGGTCACACTCGCTGCGAGACGTTCGCGGTGCTCACGTCTCGCACCTCGCGTGACCCCCGCGAGTCCACTCTTGCTCCCGCCCGGCTTCTTGCCGATGACCATGACCGACGCCGAAAAGTCGATGCCGAACAGGACGAGCTCGAAGAGCTTCGCCTGAACGCCACTCGGGAGTACGAAGAACGGACTCACGAACGCATCGTTTGGGTCGGTCACCTACCACCTGAATTGCGTTCCGGCAGGTCACACCACAAACACCGGACGAACTCGTTCCGTGGATTCACGTACCGTCCGCCCCTCCGTCCGATATGGACCTCGACGCGCTTCGCGACGACATTCCCGTCCTTGATGAGGTCGCGTACCTGAACACCGGTGCGAGCAGCCCCGCCCCACGGTCGGTCGTCGAAGCGACGACGGACTGGATCGAATATCACAACTTCGAGGCCCCGACTGACGAGGGGATCTACCCGCACGCCTGGGACAGCTACGAGGCGGCCCGCGAGACCATCGCCCCGTTTCTGGGTGTCCCGCCGGAAACCATCGCCCTCACCGGCAGCACCGTCCACGGCATCAACTTGATCGTCTCGTCGATCGACTGGCAACCCGGCGACGTCGTCGTCCGGACCGACCTCGAACACCCAGCGGGCACCCTCCCGTTCGACCGCATGGCTGACCTCCACGGGATCGACGTCCGCACGCTCGAAACTACCGACGGTCGGATCGACCTCGACGAACTCCGGACGGCCGTCGAGGACGCTCGACTGCTCGCGATGAGTTCCGTCACCTGGAGTCACGGCACCCGGTTGCCGGTCGAGGAAGCGGTCGACATCGCCCACGACGCAGGCGCGCGCGTCCTGATCGACGCTGTCCAGTCGCCGGGGCAGCGACCCGTCGACTTCGAGTCGTGGGGCGCGGACTTCGTCGCCGGCTCTGGCCACAAGTGGCTGCTGGGGCCCTGGGGCGCTGGCTTCCTCTATGTCGCGCCGGATGCGATCGACGCACTCACCCCGCGACAGATCGGCTACCGGAGCGTCGAGGATCCGTCAGCGTCTCCGTTCGAGTACAAGCCTGGGGCCGCCCGGTTCGAACTCGGGACGGCCTCGCCCGCCCCGCACGTCGGCCTCGCCGCGGCGATCGACCTGCTGGAGTCGATCGGGATGGAAACTGTGCAAACCCGGATCGAACGACTGACCGACCGGCTGAAAGACGGCCTCGGCGATCGGCTCATGAGTCCCCGAGAGTACGAGTCGGGCCTGGTCACGTTCGCGGCCGACGATCCCGAGGCGACGGTCGAGCGACTGGCAGACGCTGGTGTTGTCGTTCGCTCACTCCCGTTTCCGGAGGCAGTCCGAGCTTCGGTTCACGGGTTCAACACCGCGGCGGATATTGACCGGCTACTCGACGGTCTGTGAGCAGACGGCCGCCGGCCTGGTGGGATTTTGGGACGCCCTGGTCAGGCCGTTTCGAAGCGCGAACGGATGAGTGCCGCTTCGCCCTTCTGGAGGTGCTCGCTCGCGGTACTCGACGAACAGCCCAGTGCCTCGGCCACGTCGGCGTGTGTTGCGCCACGTGGCTGGTCGTAGTAGCCAAGATCGAGTGCCGTCCGGACTGCCTCCCGCTGGCGATCGCTGAGTACCGTCGCGGGTTCGGGACGCGTCGGCGCGCCGGATCTGATCCCTTCGAGTGTGACCTCGGCACCGTCGGGCATCGCGTCCAGCAGGCTCTGGAGTTGCTCCGCGTCGCCGACGAGTCGGACGGACACGTAACCGTCCCGGTAGACGATCGGTTTGACGACGATGACTCCCGCCGTCCGAATCGCGGACAGGACCGACGCGAGGAGCGGTCCAGGGTCGATACCGGCCCGGAGATACGTCCGTCCGGGCTCGATCGGGGCGAGGTCCCAGGTCACCCCCGATAGCGTCTCGAGTTCGGTCCGAAGCCGCTCCCGATTTCCCTCGACGACGAACAGCGCCGTCGGCCGCTCGGTCAGACTCCACTCGACCAGCCGCGTCTCCGTGACGAACGGTGCCTCGGCGATCAACTGGAAGATCGGCGGCGTGCGGTCCGGATCCGGAGACGTTCGCACCTGGGCGTGCTTCATAGGCGCACCGATTCCCCTCTGAAACTTAAATCAGCCTGCTATAGCCGGCAGAATCCCTACCGCAGTTCCCGCCGACGTTCCAGTCATGTCACGGGTTGATTCAGAGGTCATCCTCGATGGTCTGGAAAAGACCTTCGGGGATACAACGGCGCTCCGGGGTATCGATCTCGAACTCGCCGAGCCGTCGATCGTGGGAATCGCCGGCCCGAACGGGTCGGGAAAGACGACACTCCTTCGCTGTCTGCTCGGGGTGGAAACGCCGACGGCCGGCGAGGCACGGATCGACGGAACGGCGGCCCGAACGCTCGGCGCGGCCGATCGCGCTCGGATCGGGTACATGCCACAGCACCGGGCACTCTACGAGGACCTCACCGTGCGAGAGAACCTGGCGTTTTTCGCGCGACTGTACGGCGTCGAGAACCGTGCGGATGCCATCGAGCGTGCACTCTCGACGGTGTCGCTGGCCGAGCGGGCCGAAAGCCGGATCGCGTCCCTCTCGGGCGGGATGATCAGACGCGCGAGCCTCGCGTGTGCCTTCGTCCACGATCCTGCACTCCTCGTCCTCGACGAACCGACTGTCGGCCTCGATCCGGAACTCCGGGCATCGATGTGGGACGCGTTCCGTGATCGACGCGACGGTGGGGCGACGATCCTGGTTTCGACGCATTACCTCGCGGAGGCCTCCCAGTGTGATCAGGTGCTCTTTCTGCGGGACGGTCGCGTACTCGCGTTCGACGACCCCGAGTCCCACCGCGAGCGCACCGGCACAAATTCGATGGAAGCGGCGTTTCTCGCCTTGCTCGAGGCGGAGTTATGATCCGCGGAACCCTCCCGGTCGCGATCCGTATCCTCCGCGGGTTACGGGGTGATCGGCGGACGCTCGGACTCGTCGTGGTCGTCCCCGTGTTCATCATCTATCTCTTCAGTGAAGTCTTCGCCCGTCCCGAACCTGTCACGCCGATCCTGTTGGGTGTGTTCGTGTTCTTCCTGACGTACATTCTGACGGCGATCGGGTTCCTTCGGGAGCGAACGGCCGGGACGCTCGAACGGGTGCTTGTTTCGCCGATCTCTCGCAGCGGGTTCGTCCTGGGGTACGTCCTCGGCTACGGCGTCCTCGCCGCGATCCAGTCCGTGATTCTGTTGACCTCGGCGATCGTCTTCCTGGAGACGAGTTTTGCGAACGGCCTCGCGCTGTTCGTACTCGTCGAGTTGCTGGGGGCGTTCTCGGCGCTCGGGATCGGCGTGGTGTTGTCGCTGTTCGCCCGCACCGAGTTCCAGGCGATCCAGTTCATCCCCCTGGTCATCTCCCCGCAGGTCATCCTCGGTGGCACCTTCACGCCGGTCGAGACGTTGCCGGTGTATCTCGAGTGGCCGGCCAGAGCGATGCCGATAACGTACCTCATCGACGCGATGGAATACGTCATCCTGGATGGGGGGAGTCAGACGGACTTCGTCACGGCACTGGGCGTGCTCGCACTCATGTCGATAGCGACGATCGGTCTGGCGACGCTGACGATACGCTGAACTCCACAACCAACGGTACTCCCCGTCGGAACGCCGAACGTGTTCACTCGTCGCCGATCGGCCGACGACGGAGTTCGTCGATCTGGTCGCGCAGCCGGTCGAGTTCGGATTCGAGTTCCTCCCGGCGATCGATGAGGTTGCTCAACTCTTCGGTGTTCACGGAGAACTCCTCGTCGAGTGCGGCGTCCAGAGAATCGGTCGTCGACTGGACGAACTGCGTCGCCACACCGAGGATCTCCTCGGGCGATTCACACCCCTCGTAGAGGTCGACCGACCCGGACGAAACCGTATAGCGGATCAGGGGTAGCTCTTCCTCGGCGTGATAGCTGGTCGTCGTCTGGAGGCCAGTCACTGGATTCCGCCGATCGTGGGCCTGCTCGCGCCTGACGACGTTGAATGGCTGCTCTAAGGCGGGATACGTCTCGGCGAGATCCCGAAGTCGATCGGCGGCAGACACGTCGAGTTGGGCTTCGACGTCGCCGAAGAACTGCGCCGAGCCGGTCAGGCTCAACGCGATCGTGAAGAAGACGCCCTGGTCGGTCTCGGCGAGTGACCGGATCCGTTCGCGCACCCCTTCGTGGTCACCCTCGAGCGCCTGGCGATCGAGATCGTCGAGTAGCGCCCGCACCCCTGCCTCGCGCTGTAGATACTCCTCGGCGAGCATGCCCGGGAGTTCGCCGCTGGGTTCGTCCGGCTGGTCCATGCTCGCCGTTTCGGGTCGCAATACAAAACCCTTCTCGCCTAGCATTGTCTGTATCCAATCCTGTAAGCCTCCCAGGAGTTGCTGGGAAGTAGAATGAGAACAGCAAGAAAGCCCCGTGTCGTTCGACGTCGTCGGCGCGTAGCGCCGACTTCAAGCGGGACCTCGGTCCCGCACTGGCTGCGACTCGCTGTGGACCTCACTCACTACGTTCGTTGCGGTCTCTGCTCACGGCGGCGAAGCCGCCGTTCGCATGGTCCGAGGAACCTGCGGTCCCTCGCTACTTACATCGTCTCGCTCGTCGAACTACACGCCCCTTTCAGTCCCACCCGGCGTGGCAAACCAAATTGGGCGGGACTGAAAGGGGCAGCCGGCTACGCGAACCCGGCCGACGTAAGCACCACAGGGAGCGAAGCGACCGAGGAGCGCAGCGAGGCCTGGGAGCGTAGCCGGCTGGGGCTTTCTTGCTGTTGAAAGAAGAGCTGACGTCACCACACTAGACGAATACTGAACTCCATATCGGCGAAAGGCAATTGATGGGGAGGGTCGAACCAGTCCCCATGATCGAGTGTCCGTACTGTGGTGCCGACGCCGAGGACGACGCGCGGTACTGTGACCGGTGTGGGGAACGGCTCAGCGGTGCTACGGAGCCGCGTGACGGATTCTTACACCGCTCGTCGATCCAGTACCTCCAGGGCGTTCGTCACGGCGCACGACCACTCGACCCCGAGGTTGCCTATCACGACCAGCTGCTGGCGGACGTGCGTGCCGGCCTCGCTGACTTCTCACATCTCACCGCCGTCGAGGAACTGGATCTCCACGAAGTCCTGGACATCGACGACGACACGCTCGCGGACCTCGGGGACGCTCCGGATCCAGACACCGACCTGGAACCCGACGTCAGGCAGGCACTTGGCGTCGCTGCGCTCGTCGCGTTGCTCGAGAACTCCTACGACGGGACCACGCTCGACGAGATCCGCGCCCAGGCGGCCAGCATGGACGAGTAGACGCGACTGGACGCTCCTCTCTGTTCCGGTGTTCCCCGGCCCAGGTTGCTCGGCACTGCCGTCTTCCTCCAGGATTTGAATTTGAGAAGACGCCCGGAGCGGGATTTGAACCGGATGAAGACTCGCTACCGCTCGTCTTCCAGGGTTCAAATCCCTTTTTGGGTATTTGCGGCTCGCGAGTTTGCTCGCCGCAAAAGTACGCCCGGAGCGGGATTGTGAACCGAAGCCAGACGTGCTCACTTCGTTGCGCGCGACTGGCAGGGTTCAAATCTCTCTTGGTCGCACACAGCATTCGGCTGTTCGCGACACGCTAACGCGATCGCTCACGGAGTTGAATTCAGAGAAGCGCCCGGAGCGGGATTTGAACCCGCGTCACGACCGTGACAGGGTCGTATGATGGGCCACTACACCATCCGGGCCTGCTACACTACTCCGTATCGGGGTGCCCATATTAAGGCTTTCCAAACAGATCCGGACTGCGGACGGATGCCGTGGGGCGATCTGTCGTGGTCTCACGTCCCGTGACCACTTCCACTCCGACCAGAACACCTTTATCCATGGTTGACTTACACATGGGTACTGATCGCCCCCACGTCGATAGCCGATGCCGGCGTTATTGACAAGCGTTAAATGCCTCCCGCCTGTAGACGCCTGTAGTATCTCGAACAGCCTTCTCCAGTCGATACAGCCACCCCACACATGGTAGATGTAAGCCAACACGAACTCGTCCCGGAGCACACCGTCCTCGACGACGAGAAACTCGAGGACGTGCTCGGGGAATACGACATCAAACGGACAGACCTCCCGAAGATCAAACGCGCGGATCCGGCGCTGCCTGACGAGGCAGAGGTCGGGGACGTCATCGAGATCGCCCGGGACTCACGAACAACTGACACCGCGGTCGTCTATCGACTCGTCGTGGAATAACATGGACACGGAACACCGACGCACCATATCACGGGAGTACTTCTCGAGGGATCGACTCGCCGAACATCACTTCCGGTCGTTCAACGCGTTCCTCGACCGGGGCATGCAGGAGGTCGTCGACGAAAAGGCGACCATCGAGACCGACATCGGCGACAAGGAGGGCGAGGAACCGGTGTGGGTCGAACTCGGTGACGTCCGGATCGTCACCCCGCGGGTCCGGGAGGCCGACGGCAGCGAGGAACTGCTGTACCCCCAGGAGGCCCGCCTCCGGAACATCACCTACGCCGCGCCGGTCTTCATGGAAATGGCGATCGTCAAGGGCGGCGAGGAAGAGGAAGAGCGGGTCGTCGACCAGACCGAGACGAAGGTCGGTCGGATGCCGATCATGGTCGGCTCACAGAAGTGTAACATTGCCGGCTTCACCGACGAGGAACTCATCGACATCGGCGAGGACCCCGCCGACCCCGGTGGGTACTTCATCGTCAACGGCTCCGAACGCGTCCTGATGACCAGCGAGGACCTCGCGCCGAACAAGATCCTCGCCGAATACGACACCAAGTACGGTGACGAGATCCAGGTCGCAAAGACCTTCTCCCAGCGCCGTGGCTACCGGGCACTGGTGCTGACCGAGCGGACGCGGGACGGCCTGCTCGAAGTGTCGTTCCCGAGCGTCTCGGGCTCGGTCAACTTCGTCACGCTCGTGCGCGCACTTGGCCTCGAAAGCGACGAGGAGATCGTCCATCAGGTTAGCGACGATCCCGAGATCGTGAAGTTCATGCTCGAGAATCTGGAGGCTGCCGAAGTCCAGACTCAGGAGGAAGCCATCGAGACGCTGGGTCAGCGGGTCGCCTCCGGGCAGGGCAAGAACTACCAGCTCAAGCGGGCCAACTACGTCATCGACCGGTATCTCCTGCCGCACCTCCACGAGGAGGGCATCGACGAGGAGGAGGTCCGGATCAACAAGGCCTACTACCTCTGTCGGATGGCCGAGGCGTGTTTCGAACTCGCCTTGGACCGCCGGGAGAGCGACGACAAGGACCACTACGCCAACAAGCGCCTGAAAGTCTCCGGGGACCTCATGCGGGACCTCTTCCGGACGGCGCTGAACAAGCTGGCACGCGACGTGAAGTACCAGCTCGAACGCGCAAACATGCGCAACCGCCAGTTGTCGGTCTCGACGGTCGTCCGATCTGACGTGCTCACCGAACGTCTCGAGCACCCGATCGCGACCGGCAACTGGGTCGGCGGGCGCTCCGGCGTGAGCCAGCTGGTCGACCGGACCGACTTCATGGGCGTGCTTTCCCACCTCCGTCGGCTGCGGTCGCCGCTGAGTCGGTCACAGCCACACTTCGAAGCGCGTGACCTCCACGCCACGCAGTGGGGCCGGATCTGTCCCTCGGAGACGCCCGAGGGTCCCAATTGTGGGCTGGTGAAGAACTTCGCGCAGGCGATGGAACTCTCCCAGCACGTCGAGGACGAACGGGAACTCAAACAGACGCTCGCTGAGATGGGGGTCCAGGGCATCCCCGCCATCGAGACAGCTGCACAACAGCCCGCGGACGATTAACATGAGTCAGGGACGCGACGCCAAAGTCTACGTCAACGGAAGTCTCGTCGGGACCCATCCCGAACCGAACCAGCTCGCCGACCAGGTGCGACGCGCGCGCCGCCGCGGCGAGATCAGCGAGATGGTCAACGTCTCGGTGAAACCCCGCACCGGCGAAGTCATCATCAACGCCGACGCCGGCCGGGCGCGCCGCCCACTCCTGGTCGTCGAGGACGGCGAGCCGCTGATCTCCGACGAGGAGTACGCCGCCATCGAGAACGATGAACTCACTTTCGAGGACCTCGTCGATCGCGGGTTCGTCGAGTTCATCGACGCCGAGGAGGAAGAGGACATCCTCGTCGCCGTCGACACGGACGAACTCACGGAGAATCATACCCACCTCGAAGTCGACCCACAGCTCATCTTCGGGATCGGTGCGGGGATGATCCCCTACCCCGAGCACAACGCCAGCCCGCGGATTACGATGGGGTCGGGGATGATCAAGCAGTCTCTGGGGCTACCCAGCGCGAACTACCGGGTTCGCCCGGACACGCGCCAGCACCTGTTGCATTACCCCCAGCTGTCGATGGTCAAGACCCAGACCACCGAGCAGATCGGCTACGACGACCGCCCAGCCGCTCAGAACTTCACGGTCGCGGTCATGTCCTACGAGGGGTTCAACATCGAGGACGCCCTCGTCATGAACAAGGGGTCGGTCGAGCGTGCACTCGCTCGCTCGCACTTCTTCCGGACCTACGAAGGCGAGGAGCGCCGCTACCCCGGTGGCCAGGAGGATCGCTTCGAGATCCCGGACGACGAGGTTCGGGGCGCACGCGGCGAGGACGCCTACACGCATCTCGACGAGGACGGCCTGGTCAACCCCGAGACGAAGGTCGGCGAGAACGCCGTCCTGCTCGGGAAGACCTCGCCGCCGCGGTTCCTCGAAGAGCCGGACGACATGGGTGGCCTCTCCCCCCAGAAGCGCCGCGAGACGAGCGTCACCATGCGCTCCGGTGAGAGCGGCGTGGTCGACACGGTCACCCTGATGGAGGGTGAGGACGGCTCGAAGCTCTCGAAGGTCAAGGTCCGCGACGAGCGGATCCCGGAACTCGGCGACAAGTTCGCCTCCCGGCACGGCCAGAAGGGGATCGTCGGCCACATCGCCCCCCAGCAGGACATGCCCTTCACCGAGCAGGGCGTGGTGCCGGACCTCATCATCAATCCCCACGCCTTGCCCTCGCGGATGACCGTCGGTCACATTCTGGAGATGATCGGCGGCAAGGTCGGCGCGCTCGAAGGCCGACGCGTCGACGGGACGGCCTTCACCGGCGAGGACGAAGAAGACCTCCGGGACTCCCTGGAGGACCACGGATTCGACTCCTCGGGCAAGGAGGTCATGTACTCGGGCATCACGGGCGAGAAGGTCGAGGCCGAGATCTTCGTCGGGACCATCTTCTACCAGAAGCTCTACCACATGGTCTCGAACAAGATTCACGCCCGCTCGCGTGGCCCGGTCCAGGTGCTGACCCGCCAGCCGACCGAGGGGCGTGCCCGCGAGGGTGGCCTCCGGATCGGCGAGATGGAACGGGACGTCTTCATCGGGCACGGTGCCGCTCTGACCCTCAAGGAGCGCCTGCTCGACGAGTCAGATCAGGAGTGGATCAACGTCTGTGGGCAGTGTGGCATGACCGCCGTCGAGAACGTCGATCAGCGCCGCGTCTACTGTCCCAACTGCGGCGAGGAGACCGACGTCCACGAAGTCGAAATGAGTTACGCGTTCAAACTCCTCTTAGACGAGATGAAGGCCCTGGGTATTGCCCCGCGGATCGAACTGGAGGACGCAGTCTAACATGTCTACAGGACAATCACCCAAGTCGATCGGGCGTCTCAGCTTCGGGCTGATGAACCCCGAGGAGTACCGCGACATGAGTGCCACGAAGGTCATCACGGCCGACACCTACGACGACGACGGGTTCCCTATCGACATGGGGCTGATGGACCCCCGGCTGGGCGTGATCGACCCCGGTTTGGAGTGTAAGACCTGTGGCAAGCACAGCGGGTCCTGTAACGGCCACTTCGGCCACATCGAACTCGCCGCGCCCGTCATCCACGTCGGCTTTTCGAAACTCATCCGACGGCTCCTTCGCGGAACGTGTCGAGAGTGTTCGCGCCTGACCGCGGTCGACGGCTCGAAGTACACCGACGGTGACGGGAACGTCGACCTGGAGGCCGCCTCGGCCGCCGCCGAGGACAAGAAACGCGAGTTCAAAGAGGAACTCCGGCGGGCACGCGAACTCAGCAACGACCCCTCGGACGTCCTCAAGTCGGCGATCCGGCAGGCCCGTTCGGCCAGCCGGTGTCCCCACTGCGGGGAAAAGCAGTTCGACGTCAAACACGAGAAGCCCACTACCTACTACGAGATCATCGAGGTCCCCCACGCCGAACTCGCCGAGCGCCTCAGTATGGCGATGGATCCGCCGGAGGGCGAGCCAGTCACGCCGGACGAACTCGAAGAGGCGACGGACGGCGCGTTCGATGCGGGTCGGATCCGGGAACTCCTCTCGGATACCTACCGCCCGGACCGCAACGACATCCCCGCGCTCCAGGAGATCGGCAGCGCGCTCCATCGCTTCAACGATCTCGAAGAGCATCTCGGCGACGAACTCGAAATCGAGAGTCCCTCGTCGTACCTCCTCGAGGAGGACATGGACAAGCTGATGCCCTCAGACATTCGGGACTGGTTCGAGGAGATCCCGGACGACGACCTCGAAGCCATCGGAGTCAACCCCGAGACCTCCCGGCCGGAGTGGATGGTCCTCACCGTCCTGCCGGTGCCGCCGGTGACGGCCCGTCCCTCGATCACGCTGGACAACGGCCAGCGGTCAGAGGACGACCTCACCCACAAGCTGGTGGACATCATCCGGATCAACCAGCGCTTCATGGAGAACCGTGAGGCCGGCGCGCCCCAGCTGATCATCGAGGACCTCTGGGAACTGCTGCAGTACCACGTCACAACGTTCATGGACAACGAGATTTCGGGGACGCCGCCGGCCCGCCACCGTTCCGGGCGACCGCTGAAGACCCTCTCCCAGCGCCTGAAGGGTAAGGAGGGACGCTTCCGGGGGAGCCTCTCCGGGAAGCGGGTGAACTTCTCCGCGCGGACAGTCATCTCACCGGACCCCACCCTCTCGCTCAACGAGGTCGGGGTGCCCGACCGGGTCGCCAGCGAGATGACCCAGACGATGAACGTCAACGAGCGCAATCTCGCGGAGGCCCGCCAGTACGTCGCCAACGGACCGGAGTCCCATCCGGGGGCGAACTACGTCCGCCGGCCGGACGGTCGGCGACTCAAGGTGACCGAGAAGAACTGCGAGGAACTCGCAGAGAAAGTCGAGCCGGGCTGGGAAGTCGCCCGCCATCTGCTCGACGGCGACATCGTGATCTTCAATCGCCAGCCGAGCCTCCACCGGATGTCCATCATGGCCCACGAGGTCGTGGTGATGCCCTACAAGACGTTCCGGCTGAACACGGTCGTCTGTCCGCCGTACAACGCGGACTTCGACGGCGACGAGATGAACATGCACGCCCTCCAGAACGAGGAGGCCCGTGCGGAGGCACGCGTCTTGATGCGGGTTCAAGAACAGTTGTTATCCCCACGCTTCGGTGAGAACATCATCGGCGCGATCCAGGACCACATCACCGCGGTCTACCTGTTGACCAACCAGAACCCGACGTTCAACGAGACCCAAGCGCTCGACCTCCTGCGGGCGACGAACGTCGACGAGTTGCCTGAACCCGATGGAGAAGAAGACGGCCGGGCTTACTGGACAGGACGGTCGATCTTCTCCGAACTCCTGCCCGACGATCTGGATCTGGAGTTCACGAGCGAAGCGGGCGACGACGTCGTCATCGAAGACGGTCAGTTGCTCGATGGGACGATCGACGACAGCGCAGTCGGGGCCTTCGGCGGCGAGATCGTCGACACGATCGCGAAGGTCTACGACAAGACGCGAGCGCGGATCTTCATCAACGAAGTCTCGACGCTCGCGGTCCGGACGATCATGCACTTCGGGTTCTCGATCGGGATCGACGACGAGTCGATCCCACCGGCGGCTGTCGAGCAGGTCGACGAAGCCATCGAGAGTGCGTACGACCGCGTCCAGGAACTCATCGAGACCTACGAGGCCGGCGAACTCGAATCGCTCCCCGGTCGGACGGTCGACGAGACCTTAGAGATGAAGATCATGCAGACCCTCGGCCAGGCGCGTGACAGCGCGGGTGACATCGCCGAGGATCACTTCGCGTCGGACAACCCGGCAGTCGTGATGGCCGACTCCGGGGCGCGTGGGTCGATGCTCAACCTGACCCAGATGGCCGGGGCAGTCGGCCAGCAGGCAGTCCGGGGCGAGCGGATCAACCGTGGCTACGAGGACCGGACGCTCAGCCACTTCGAGGCCAACGACCTCTCGGCGGAGGCCCACGGGTTCGTCGAGCACTCCTACCGCGAGGGCCTCGGTCCGAAGGAGTTCTTCTTCCACGCGATGGGTGGCCGCGAGGGGCTGGTCGACACGGCAGTCCGGACCTCCAAGTCCGGATACCTCCAGCGTCGGCTGATCAACGCCCTCCACGAGCTCGAGACCCAGTACGACGGGACGGTCCGGGATTCCAGCGACACTGTCATTCAGTTCGAGTTCGGTGAAGACGGGACCTCCCCCGTTCGGGTCTCATCCAGCGAGGATCACGATGTCGACGTCGAGTCGATCGCCGATCGTATCGTCGAAGCCGAATTCGAGAACGACACGGAGAAAGCGGAGTTCCTCGGCCGGGAGGAACGGCCGACGAACCTCTCCGAACACGCCGACGAGTGGTGGCACGCGGAGGCCGGAGACTGAGGTGGTTACCATGACGGATACTCCAACCGAATACGATCCGATGAACCGCTACGGGACCGTCGACACGGACATCGCGGCCGTCGTCGAGGACACGGACCTCCCACGCCGCCTCAAAACTCGCGTCTACGAGGCCATCGAGGACCGCGACGGCGTCACGATCGAGCAGGCCGACGACATCGCCAAAGCGGTCGAGTCGCGATATCTCGACACCCGCGTCGATCCGCTCGACCCCGTCGGGACTGTGAGCGCACAGTCGATCGGGGAACCCGGCACGCAGATGTCGATTCCTGGTGACGAGAGGGTTATCGTCCGCCGGGACGGCGAGACCGACGTGACCGAGATCGGCTCGCTCGTTGACGGTCTCACTTCCGTGCGAGAAACGACGACTGTCGAAGGCCACGAGGTCATCTCCGCGCCCGAAGGGATGGAAGTCCCGTCTCTCCGGGCAGACGAGCGTGTCGAGTGGAAGCCACTCGAACAGGTAAGTCGTCACGAAGCGCCCGACGAACTCCTCCGGTTCGAACTCGAATCCGGCCGGACGATCCGGGCGACGAAAGCACACTCGTTTGTCACGCGAGAGGACAACGAGATCATCCCTGTCGAAGGGAGTAATCTCGACGATGGCGACTGGTTACCCGTCGTCCGTTCGCTCGACGGTGACGAACAGGATTCCGTGGACCTTCGCGAGTATCTCCCTGCGAGTGACTACTGGTACACGTCGACCCTGACCGATGGTGGGACCGCGACGCTCCCCGGCGGTGAAGACCAGATCCGGAACAAACGCCAGGCGCTCGAAGCCGGCGAGATCGAGGAACACGCTGTCTACCCCGTCCAGGGAACGGTCGGGCTGCCCGAACAGTTCCCGCTCGACGAGGAAACCGGATTCTTCGTCGGGGCGTTCCTCGCCGAGGGGAACCTGACGGATCACTACGTTTCCATCTCGAACGTCGACGAGACGTTCCAGAATCGGGTCCGTGCGTTCGCGGAGCGCTTCGATCTCTCCGTCAACGAATACGAGAACGACAGCGGATTCGCCACTGGTTACGACGTTCGCGTCAATGGTACCGTTCTCGCTGACTTCCTGCGAGAAGTCTGCACCGTGGACGGCGAGAAGGCTGTCCCGGACTTCGCGTTCGGTGCAACGTCCTCCTTTGTCCGGGGGCTCCTCTCAGCATACTTCAGCGGGGACGGAAACGTTGGCAAAAACGCCGTCCGCGCCAGCTCGACGTCCGATGAACTGATCGACGGTGTCACGCTTCTGCTGGCACGGTTCGATATTTACGCGACGTTCGGCACGCAAGAGGACTCTAAGACGCTTCGGGTACCCAAGAAGTTCGTTCCGGCGTTCGCGGATCGCATTGGGATGGTCGGTGAGCGCGGCAACGAACTCGAGGATCTGGCGGCCGACGTCGACACCGACGGCCCGGATACGACGGATCAGCTCCCGAACTTCGGAGATTCGCTTAAACAGGCGGCCGAAGCGGCGGGCATCCCATCACGCCAGGTCAATAGCGCTCACAAGCGCCAGCGAGTCGGTCGCAACCGTCTCGTTTCGCTCGTCGAGCAGATCGACCAAGCGGCCGAGGAGCGTCCCCCGCAACTGGATGCACTCGAACGGGCAGTCGACGGCGATGTCGTCTGGGAACGGATCGAATCCATCCAGACCGTCGAACCCGAGGGCGAGTACGTATACGACTTCTCGGTGGCCGGTCTGGAGACGTTCACCACCGCACAGGGTGTCGTGACTCACAACACGATGAACACCTTCCACTATGCGGGTGTCGCCGAGATCGACGTCACCCAGGGGCTGCCCCGACTCATCGAGCTGGTCGACGCCCGCAAGGAGCCCGACACGCCGATGATGACCGTTCATCTGGACGGCGAGTACGCCACCGAGCGCGAGCGCGCCCACGAGGTCGTCTGGAAGATCGAGGCGACGCGCATCCTCGCGCTGGGAGACATTTCGACGAACGTCGCGGACATGGCTGTCCAGATCAACCTCAACCCCGACACCCTCGAGGAACGCTGGCCGACCGCCGACAGCGTCGACGCGGTCGCCGAAGAGATCGCCAACACCATCGAATCCCAGCTCGGCGTCGAAACCCAGCGCACGGAGACCGTCATCCAGTTCGGGCCCGAGGAGCCGTCCTACCGGGATCTCCTCCAGCTCGTCGAGGAGTTACGCGAGATCGTCTTCAAGGGCATCGAGGAAGTCTCCCGGGTCGTCATCCGCAAAGAGGAGATGGACGACGGCGAGGAGGAGTTCATCCTCTACACCGAGGGGTCGGCTTTCGGTGACGTGCTTTCCATCGAGGGCGTCGACGCCTCCCGGACGACCTGTAACAACATCCACGAGATCTACAGCAATCTGGGCGTCGAGGCCGCCCGCGAGGCCATCATCGACGAGACGATGAACACGCTCGAAGAGCAGGGGTTGGACGACGTGAACGTCCGGCATCTCATGTTGGTCGCCGACATCATGACCAACAACGGAGTCATCGAGTCGATCGGGCGTCACGGCATCTCCGGCAGCAAGGACTCCGTCCTTGCCCGGGCGGCCTTCGAGGTCACCGTCTCACACCTCCTCGACGCTGCCATCCACGGCGAGATCGATGCCCTCGACGGCGTCACGGAGAACGTCATCGTCGGCAAGCCGATCAAACTCGGCACCGGCGACGTCAACCTCCGGATGGGCAGCCACACCGGTGGCGGCGCAGCCGACTGATCCGTGACGATCTCGCTTTCGGACGACGAGCGACGGGCGATCGTCGTCGCCGAAGAGATCGCCGAGGTCACCATCAAGGACTGTCTCATCGACGACGATCACGACCGGATCGCCTTCGTCGTCAAGGCCGGTGAAGTCGGGAAGGCGATCGGCCGGGACGGCGAGACGGTCTCCCGGATCGAGGATCGCCTCGGTCGGGACGTCACGCTCGTCGAAGACGCGCCAACTCCAGAAGGGTTCGTCGCCAACGCACTCGCGCCGGCCGCGGTCTACGACGTTACGATCGAGGACCGCGACGAGGAACGCGTCGCCTTCGCTGACGTCGACGAGGCCGATACCGGCGCGGCGATCGGTGCAGACGGACGGACGATCGAACTCGCCCGCCGACTCGCGGCCCGGCACTTCGAGATCGACGACGTGCAACTCGCGTGACGCCGGCCGCTGTTTCCGTTGCTTTGTCCACGTTTGCGTATCTGAATCAACCGGGTGTTTGTGGCTACGGCAGTCTTATTGTCGTCTGATCAGTAGATGACGTATGCAGACGAACAGACGAGACCTTTTAGCACGCTCGGGGGCACTCGCCACGGCCGCCCTCGCAGGGTGTCTCGACGATGGCGGGACGCCGACGACGTCGGACGCGGGCGGATCGGACACACCGACCGTGACAGGGACGGAGACACAGTCGGACCCGTCGACTATCGACGAGGAACGCCTCGCCGAACTGGCGGCCGGCAACGCTGCGTTCGCACTCGACCTGCACGCGCACCTGGCTGGGCAAGAAAGGGGCAACCTGTTCATTTCGCCGTACAGCATCTCCGCGGCGCTGGCGATGACGTACGCGGGGGCTCGCGGCGAGACGCGCGAGCAGATGGGAGCGACACTCAAGTATACACTCGGCGGCGAAGTCCACTCCGGCTTCGGCGACCTTCGAGCGGCGCTCGCCGCACGCGAAACGACGGTCGATCCTCGGAGTGACGAGACAGTCGACGCCTTCCAGCTCGACATTGCCAACGCGCTGTGGGGTCGGGAGGACTACGCGTTCGCCGAGGGGTACCTCGACTTCCTCGACACGCACTACGACGCCGGCCTCCGACGGGCTGACTTTGCCGGTGATCCCGACGGCGAACGCGAGCGTATCAACGAGTGGGTGGCCGAGGCGACCGAGGGCCGCATCGACGAGTTGCTGCCAGGGGGTTCCATTGCTACCCAAACGGTGCTGGTACTCACCAACGCCATCTACTTCATGGCGAGTTGGTACCAGCAGTTCGATCCGGCGGATACTGAAGACGACACGTTCACGGCGTTGGACGGCACCGACTCGACCGTCCCGTTCATGCACCAGCACCTTCGGACGAACTACGCCGCAGTCGACGGGGCCGAAGCCATCGAACTCCCGTACGTTGGTCAGGACGTCTCGATGGTGTTCCTCCTGCCCGACGAGGGGGAGTTCGCGGCCTTCGAGCAAACGCTGGACGCCGATCGACTGTTCGGGATCTTTGCGGAATTGAGTGACGCGGCCGGCGACCTCGCCGTGCCGAAATTCGCGTTCGAGACCGAGGTGCAGTTGCGCGACGCACTGGCTGCACTCGGGATGCCCTTGCCCTTTAGAAGCGATGCGGATTTCGGCGGGATGGTCGAGAACGGGGATGGCCCATTCATCGACGACGTGTACCACGATGCCTTCCTCACCATCGACGAGGACGGGACTGAAGCCGCCGCCGCGACCGCCGTGGTGATGGACGAATCGGCCCCGCCGGAGTGGGGTGAACTGCGTCTCGATCGGCCGTTCCTCTTCTGTATCCGCGACCGGCCGACCGACGCTTTGCTGTTTCTTGGCCGTGTCATCGACGCCGGTGGCGCCCAAGAAACCCAATGACGGCGAACCGGTCAGGCTAGCTGTGCGAACGCGAGGTGGCCGTTGATCGACTCGATGTACGCGGAGACGACGTCGCCCTCCTGTGCGCCGGGGACGAAGATAGTGTAGTTGCCTTTCTCGGCGACGCCGTCACCCTTCCGGCCGGTGCCGACGATCTCGACCTCGTAGGTCTTGCCCTCCTCGACGGTTGGCCGGTCGGCCTGCGTGCTGCTCGACGTGGTGCCCGTCTCGACCGGTCGGAAGGCCCCACAGGCCTGGCAGCGAAGCATCTCGATGCCGTCCTCGGTCGTCAACACGGTGTCCGGCAGTCCACACTCCGAACAGGTGACGAACTCCGTGACGTAGCGGTCGATCGCGGCGCTGAAATCGTCGGCGTCGAACGAGCCGTTGTACCGGGCGCGATCCCCGTCGAACTGCCCGCTCGTGCCGAGGTCGCGCTGGATCGAGCGATGGAGGTGCTCGGCCTCTCGCGAGAGGGCCTCGGCGATCTCCCGCAGGTTGGTGAGTCGCGTGAACGCGCCGTCGGTCTGGGCCTCCGGATCGGGGACGGAAAGTCGCTCGTCGCCATCTGAGGGCCGCTCAGGAAGCGAGTCGTACGCGCGGTCGAGTGCCTGATCGTAGTTCATATCCGTCCTACGTTTTCCAGACGTAAGCCAACTCTGTGAGACGTGATACACTCCGACACGCCGCTGGCGCTCCATTCGTCTCCGAAACTGTCATTCTTCGATAGATTCGTCCAGGACGCGCCGATAGAGATCGACCAGATCGTCACCGATGGCCTCGAGCGTGAAGGCTTCGCTCCGCTTGGCAGCCCGCTCGCCGAGGCGTTCACGCAGGTCCGGATCGCGCAGTCGATCGAGTGGTTCCGTGAAGTCCTCGGTGGCTTTCAGACTGTCCTCGCCGTCTTCGAGCCACTCGAAAGTTGGGATGTCCCGGACGACCGGCGGGCGACGACAGGCCATTGCCTCCAGTAGCGCCATCCCTTCGTTTTCGTTTTTCGTCGGGAAAAAGAAGACGTCGCCGGCCGCGAAGGCCCCTCGAATGGCCTCGACGTAGCCGGTGAAGGTGCAGTTCTCGGGCGCGTTCTCGACGAGTTGGGTGGTCTCACTGGATCGAAGGAGTCGATCGACAGGTCCGCCGCCGGTCGGATTTAAATAGCCGAACCAGACGAAGTCGAGGTCCGGCATGGCGCGGGCCGTCTCGACAAACGCTTCCAGTCCCTTCCGGGGGATGACGTGACCCACCGTGAAGACCACCGGTGGATCGAGGTCGTACCGCTTGAGGTATTCTTCGCGGAGCGACTCGAAGCCAGTCAGTCGGTCTGGATCGAAACCGTTCGAGAGGACTGTCTTCGGTGCGTCGGCGTATCCATCGATCACCTCGCGGTTGTGTTCGGACGGACAGATCAGGTGGTCCGCAAGCGAGTACGCATATTCGAGGTACGGCCGCATCGGGCGGGCCAGCGTGTTCGAAAACGCAAAACTCTCTCGGAAGTCTTCGGCGGTCTGATGGGTATGCACGACGACCGGGACGTCAGCGCGTTTGGCCCGCTTCGCGTAGTAAATCGATCGTGGGCCCATGTTGTTGAGATGGAGGATGTCGGCGTCCAGGACGGGTTCGGTCGTGTACTCGACGTTGCGGGCGTCGAGCATCTTCCGCTGGTTCGCCACCGACTGGGCGTGGCCGCCGGTGATGACGCCCTCCCACTCGAAGTAGTGGCTGATGAGCACGCGTACCGGTTGCTCGCGCTCGATCGTTCAGTAGTTTCCGGAATCGACCGACAGCCAGCACCGTCGAGTGCGTGTCACACGATACCGGGAATCGCGGATGACTTAATCGTGCCCCGCTCGTAGGGGCCAGTATGAGTGAAGAATCGGGCCGGCGGAACCTCCGCATGCCCAACAGCGACGAAGTGTTCGCGGTCGTCACAGAACACCTCGGCGGGAACCACGTCCGGTTGCGGTGTGCGGACGGCGAGACTCGCATGGGTCGGATCCCTGGCCGCATGAAGTACCGCGTCTGGATCGAAGAGGACGACGTTGTCATCGCCGAGCCGTGGGACTGGCAGGACGAGAAGGCGACGATCGAATGGCGATACGACAGCCAGGACGCAGACCAGCTCCGGCGCGAAGGCCACATCGAGTGACCGCTGTCTCTTAACTGTCGGTGTTGACTCTCTTCGGTGGTTTTCACGCGGTTCAAATTGACGAAAAAGCCAGGGGTGGGATTTGAACCCACGCATTCTCGATTACAAGTCGAGTGCTTGAACCACCCAAGCTCCCCTGGCGCAGTCGGTAGTTACCGCTGGCCCTTTGAAGAGGTATCGCTTTCGATCGACTTCTCGACGGTCAGGCGGTGGGGGTCGTACCCGTGGGATCGGTAGAATGCCCGGGCAGCCTCGTTGTCGGCCAGGACGTCGAGGGCGACGACGGTCGCCCCTTCGTCCCGTAGCTCTGCCTCGGCGATCTCGAGGAGCTCCGTCCCGATGCCTTCTTCACGCCGGTCGGGAACGACGTAGAGGTTCTCGACGATCCCGCGCGGGACAGTCCGGTCGAGCGTGTCCGACTCGAGGGTAAACATCACGAAGCCGACGATACGGTCGTCCGCACGGGCGACTCGAATTCGGCCCGTCACCACGTGGCGACTGATCGACTCGCGAACCGGTGATCTGTTCGCGCTCGCGGCGAGATGCGTTCCGAACGCACGCTGTCCGTCGGCGAGGTCGACCCAGAGATCCGCGAGTATGTCGACGTCGCTCATCGACGGGGCTTCGATATTCACACTCTGACACAGGCCCAGCCGGACATGGATGTTGCGCTGGAACGGCTACAGTGGCCGCCGATCTCGTGACACCGAGGCGCTCCTCGTATCGAAGACCAGTTTCAGACTGTGTATCTCGATTCCGGTAGTTGGACGTACCGGTCACGGCGATAGGACCATCGCTTGCGTCGGTAGCGAAGATAGACGCTGATTCCGCTACGTCCCGCCGCGATCGCCTGTCGCTTGCGCGACCCCTTGCTCTCGAGCATCCGCCGAACCGTCTGGAAGTTCCGGTCCCAGTCCGCCGGTTTCATGTCACGAACCAGGTCGGCAAACGTGACGCTTCGACGGATCTCGGGGCCCAGCGCTTCCTTCCACGCCGCGTTGTAGCGCTCCATTTTGTCCGTGGCTGCGAGCTCCCCCGCGATCTTTCCCGTCCGAATGGCGACGTGATCGCCGCCCTCGTGGAACGCGGACGTCCCGCCCATCGCGCCGCCGACGACCGCCACGTTCGCGCCCGTGGGCGACTCGACGGGCCGGGTCGAGGAGATCGGGTAGGCCTCGGTGCCGGATTGCTTGCCCCGGTCTTCGACGATCGGGAAGTCCTCGAGGTCGTACCCCGGGAACTCACGCTGGAGGAGCCGCCGAATGTAGACGCGACCGGGCGGAATAGAGTCGTCGTCGGGATCGAGCAGCGCGTAGTCCTCGCGGTCGGCGACGTCGTCGATGTCCATCCCGATCGGCATCGTGAGGCCGATCCGGGCGACGCGCCCGTCGTTCGGGAAGATCCAGGGGTAGGCCGTGTGGCCGGGCATGACGCCCCACCAGAACTCGATGTGATCGGGATTGAACAGTTCCGCCGGCATGCGACGGTGCTCTTGATAGGCGATGTGATTCGCTCGGTCCGGCGAGAGGTACTCCCCCGCGCTCTCGTCGTCGGGGAGGAACTGGTCGAGAGCGTCGAGGGTCACGGTCCGCTGGGGGCCGTCCGCGAGTACCAGCGCGTCAGCCTCTATCGCTCCCCCGCCGGCGAGCGACAGCGTGTGCGTCGGGGACGACCCAGTGAGGTCCGTCTCGACGTCAGTCACGCTCGTCCCGACGCGGTAGTCGGCACCGGCAGCTTCGGCCCGTTGGCGAAGCCAGTCGTCGAACCGGGCGCGATGGACCGTAAAGCCAAAGCCGTCGTAAGATCCGTCGAGACCGGTATCCGTGATCGTCATCGACTCGCTGGGGCCGTGGAAGGTCGCGCCGTCGAGTTCTCTGAGTACGACGCCGTCCGGAATCTCGGCCGGATCCTCGTCCATGATGTCGACCCAGTAGTCGAGAATACCTGCGGCATCTGTCGAGTCCGGGCCGAGTCCGTCCCGGTCGGCCCGCGGGATCCCCTTTTCGAAGAGTGTGACGTCAGCGCCAGCTATTGCCGCCGTGCGGGCAGCCGCGGCCCCACCGGGCCCGCCGCCGACGACTGCGACGTCTGTCCGCTCCATACCCCAATCCTGACCCGGGTACTCTTAAAAGTCCTGTCCTCGATCCGGGTCAACTGTCGCGTTTACTGCTCGATCCGACTCACGACTTCGGCTGGCCGCCCCCAGTCGACGACTGGCGGCAGACACTCTTCGGCCATAGACAGCACTTGCGCCGCCGGTGTTTCCGCTCTCACGGTCTCCCACTCGCCGTCGATTCGCTGGGTGAGTTCCTCGACGGAGTCGCTGTCCGCAAGGTGGCCCGGATCGAGACTGGCTTCCAGGCGAGCGCGTCGCGTGAGCAACCCGAACAGGGTCTGTACTGATGGCGGTACCGCACGACGAGCGATCAACCGGTCGACGACTGCACCAAGTTCGCCCGCGTCGACCGGTTTCGTGACGTAGTCCTCGATCGGGAGGGTCGCGACGGACGGATCGGGTGCCTGGCCGGTCACCATGGCGATCGAACCCCGGAATCCGTTGCTGTCGAGTCTGCGAGCGACGGTATCTCCGTCTATGCCAGGCAGGTCTCGGTCCAGCAACACGACGTCGACGGTCCCGTCTGCGTGCTCGAGGGCGGACTCGCCGTCGGCGACTGCCTGGACGTCGTAGTCCTCGGCAAGCCAGAGACGGTGGAGGCTCCGCAGATCCGGGTCGTCTTCGACGACGAGAATCGATACTGAGACACCCATGTCAGTCTCACTTCCCACCGGGATCGTCCTATAGGTGACCGTCCGTTCGAACCGTTCACGATCGTTTATTCTCGGGTTTGAGTGTCGCTCTGTACTATTCTCACGAACGGCGGGTCACGACCGTTCGACGCCCGCCCGGTCCGCACGCGCTACCCTTTTTGCCGTCGCCGTCCGATCACTGAATCATGCGCGAAGCTACCGAGAGTGCCCGATGGAGGACAGAGACGTGAGTCCCGAGCGCCCCGACGTTCTCGTGTTACGCCAAAAACCGCACGGGATTCCAGGGGCTGCCTACGCCGACGCGCTCCGGGATCGCCTGCCCGACGAAGTGACCGTCCGGACGGCCCAGACGCCGGCCGAGGAGCGGGCGATGGTGACCGACGCGCCGGTCGTCTCGGGCGGGCACTTCCGGCAGGAGCTACTCGACCGTGCCGAGGCGCTCGAACTGTTCGCCTGCATGTACGCGGGCTACGAACACCTCCCGCTTGAGACGTTCGCCGATCGGGGCATCGCCGTCACCAACGCCGCGGGCGTCCACGGTCCGAACATCGCCGAGCACGTCGTCGGTGCGTTCCTCTCGATCGCCCGAAACTTCGGGCGCGCCCGTCGCCAGCAGGACCGCCACGAGTGGCGACACTTCCAGTCGTCGGAACTCACCGGGAGCCGGGTCGTGATCGTGGGGATGGGCGCGATCGGACAGACGATCGTCGAACGCCTGGAAGGGTTCGACGTGACGACCGTCGGCGTCCGCTACACCCCTGAAAAGGGGGGACCGACCGACGAGGTCTATGGACTCGACGAGATCCACGAGGCACTCGTCGGCGCGGAGTACGTCGCCGTCGCCAGCCCGCTCACCGAGGAGACGCGCGGGCTGATCGGTGCCGACGAACTCAAGACGCTGCCGCCCTCGGCGGTGCTCGTCAACGTCGCCCGCGGACCGATCGTGGATACGGACGCTCTCCTCGCCGCGCTCCGTCAGAACCACCTCCGCGGGGCGGCCCTGGACGTGACCGACCCCGAACCGCTCCCCAACGACCACCCGCTGTGGGACTTCGAGAACGTCCTCATCACGCCCCACGTCTCCGGGCACACGCCCGAGTACTACGAGCGACTGGCCGACATCGTCGCGCCGAACGTCGAGCAGATCCTCGCGGACGGTGATCGCGACGAACTCGAAAACAGAGTCGCCTGAACGTCAGATCGCTGTTTTCTAGGGCCGCTCCTCCCGAAACTCGGTGCGTCGCCCGGCCAGATACCGATCACGGACGGTCAATGCGCCGAAGACGACGAGGATCGCGAGCCCGAACCAGGCGAGGACGGCGTCGACGTCGAATCCGGCTATTTCTCCCGCTGGACCGAACTCGCTGATCGCGCCCAGCGCCAGGAGTGCGAGGAGGGCCGCCAAGAACCGGACTCGTCCGCTCATCGCCATCGCCTGCTCGTCGCGAAGGTACAGATACAGGTTCGTCCCGCCGTAGATCACGCCGAAGTACGCGAGCACGACGGCCCCAAGGATGACGGGGTCGTCGAGGTCAGTGAACAGCGAGACGCCGACGAGTCCGGCGGTCGCGATCGCGCCGATGACGAACCGGACGCGTTTTCGATCGGCCATATCTCAACTGCGGGTGGCGTCTACGAAGTAGTTGTGATCAGGCGTCGCCGAGTGAACCGCCGTCAGATGTAGCCCTTCTCGAGGAGCAACTCGCCGTTGAGGATGCTCGCACCGGCCGCCCCACGGAGGGTGTTGTGTGCGAGGGTGTTGAACTGGATCCCGGTCTCGGTTTCCTGGATCCCGCCGACGCTGATCTGCATCCCGTCCTCGCGGTTGCGATCGAGTCGGGGCTGGGGTCGGTCGGGTTCCTCGAAGACCTTGATCAGCGGGTCTGGCGAGCTGTGGAGGTCCGCGGAGGGATAGGTCGCCATCGCTTCGGCGGCCTCCTCGGCGCTGACGTCCATTGCGAGATCTGCCCAGACGTTCTCGAGATGGCCGTCGAGCGTCGGAATCCGGTTGCACGAGGCGGCGACGTCGGCCTCGAGCCACTCCACCTCGGTCCCGTCGAACTCGCCTAAGAGCTTGCGGGATTCGGTCTCCATCTTTGCCTCCTCGCCGCCGATGTGGGGGATGGCGTTGTCGATGATCTCCATCGAGGTGACGCCCGAGTAGCCCGCTCCGGAGACGGCCTGCAGCGTCGAGACGTCGACGCGCTCGACGCCGAAGGCCTCCTCGAGGGCGGCCAGCGGCGGGACCATCGTGATCGTCGAGCAGTTGGGGTTCTTCAGGAGTGCGCCGTCCCACCCGCGCTGCTCACGCTGGACGTCGATCAAGTCGACGTGGTCCGGATTGACTTCGGGGATAGTGAGCGGGACGTCCGGGTCCGTCCGGAAGTTCGAGGAGTTCGAGGAGACGACGTAGCCCGCCTCGGCGAAGTCGGGTTCGACGGCCTCGCCGACCGAGGAGGGCAACGAGGAGAACAGCAGATCGATGTCGTCGGGAACGGCCTCGGGCTCGGTCGCCCCGACAGTCATCTCGGCGACGTGGCCGGGGATCGGCGTGTCGATGCGCCACTTGGCTGCCTCGCGATACGACGTGCCGGCGCTGTCCTCACTTGCAGTCAGCGCGGCGATCTCGAAGTCCGGATGCGGGTCGAGCAGCTGGACGAGTCGCTGGCCCACGGCCCCGGTCGCACCCAGAATTCCGACGTTTACTGGCATGACTGGAGGATTGGGCGAGGACGGGTCAAAACTGTTTGGATCGCCGGTGGGCGGTCGCGACTGCCCGTCGCAGCCCTCAGCCCGAACATAAATGCATTTGCACGATCCCGTGATTTGTCCCCGTATGACCGATCGTCCCCTCCAGCGATCGCGTTCGATCGACGCCCGTTCGTCGCTCGTCGAGTACGGTGGCGTGGTAGTCCTGCTGGGTGCCGTCGTCGTTCTCGGGACGGCATTGCGGCGCGTCCTTGAGCACCTCGCTCGGGTACCGCCGACCGCCGAGCCTGTCATCGGTGTCGCGAGTGCGTTCACCGGCCGCATCCTCCTTTCGTTCGTCTACGCCGTCCTCGTGCTGGGAGCGCTCGGTGTCGGCTACGCCCTGGCGCGCGGCAGGGTCGATCGGCTCGACCGGATAGACGCACCCGATCTGTTCACGATCACCGGGACGATTGTTGCGGCCGTATTCGTCCTCGCATACGTCGCAATCGACCCGATCCAACGCTCGGTCGCGCCAATCGCCGTCGACCTCGCAGGCCCCGTCACGATGGTCGCCTTCGCACTCGGATACATCCAGTATCGCGACGTACCCATCGGGGTGTCGATGCCTGACGGCGACGCGCTGGCGAGCGTCTTCGGTGTTACTCTTCTCGCCGTCTTGGCTGGCGGGGCTGTCCTGATCGGTCTCGGGACTGTCTACACCGACGTGTTCGAGTCGGTTTTCCAGTCGCGGATCGGGCCGGCCAGTGTCCTCCATAGCGTCGTCATCACCGGGATACTCGGCGGCGTCGGGTACGCACTCCTCTACAACGCTGCGATCCAGGGGCGGTTGGGCCTGATTTCAGGGCCTGCCCAGGCGGTGGCGGCGGTGACGGTACTCTTCCCCGTCCGGGCCTGGGCCAGCATCGAACTCTATTCGATCACCGTCTTCCGACAGGGGCCGATGGCCTCGATTCCGTTCGTGGGATCGAATGGCCGGGTTATCGGAGCGGTCGTCGTCGGTGTCGCTGCCGCCTGGCTGTTCGCGCGTGGGATTGGAACGCTCCAGTCGCGACTGGACGACACAGTGACGACGGTCCATGCGGGCGTGGCCGCGGCGATGATCGTCTCGGTTGCGTTCGTACTCGTCGGCGTCGTTCGGGGCTACTCGATTGTTGCCGTCTCGCGGATAGTGGGCATCATGGCCGTCGCGGCTGCCGCGTCGATCGGGTACGAGCGAACGCGATCGGTCTGGGTACCAGCACTCGCGTTCGGTGCGTATCTCTTGCTCGTCAATTCGGCACTTACTCGGCCGCTGCTCGCGGCGATGTACTGACAGACACGCCAGTACGGCGCTGGATACATATCCGGGAGAAAATATACGTCCACGCGAGCGACTCGACCAGGAGAGTCCGAGCCCCGCTTCAGGCTTCGACGGCCGAGCCCTGCTTGTGAGTTACGTAGCCGGCGATGCGGTTGCGTACGCCTTTCGATTCGATGTTGGTGAGTTCCTCGACGACGTCCTTGTTGTGCTCGAAGTCCGCCGAGAACGCCCGCGGATACCGCTCCAGCAGGATCGTCCCGGTCTTCTTGACGTAGGCGGGTTTGATAGCCATACAGGTCCGTTGCCGACTCGGGGCCTAAAAGGATTCGAATTGCCGGGCTACCGCCGGGAGGTCGACAGTCGTCTCCAGGCGCTCCCACGCGACCTGCTCGCGCTCGCCGCCACACCGCTCGATGACGGCCGCGAAATAGGCGAGCCGCGCCGCGAGGCGATCGTCGTCGTAGGCCGGGACGTCGAGTCGTGACGCCGCGACTGTCGCCTCGATCACGGCGGCGTACCCTCGGTTCGTCGTGGGTACCGTCTCGCGTTCGACTGCCGACTCGATCGGTTCGAGTGTCCACTCCACCCACTCCGTCCCGTCTTCCGTGTCGGCCTCGCGGTGCTCAACCGCCACCTTCGCCCAGGCGTCGGCTGTCGGGAGGATCGGTTCGTCCGCCTCCCAGACGGTCAACGCCGCTTCGACGAAATCCACCGGGTCGCGCGTGAACTGGACGTATCCCTCACCTTCCCGTTCGAAGTTCCGGCGGGTTCGCGTCTGGCCCCAGGTCGTCGCTGTGACTGGATCGCCGGCCGACAGCCCCAGCGCGGCGACGTTATACGATCCGTCGGGGCCGAGCGTCGTCACGACTGACTCGGTGATTCCCCGCAGTTCAACCGGCCAGGGATCGCTCATACCTCCGTCCCCCGTTCGAGAGCGACGAACAGCCCGCCGGCGAGAATGTCGGCTGTCGTCCCCGGGTTGATCCCCTCGGCGAGTAGTTCCTCGGCGAGCGTCTCGGGATCGGTGTCGCCGTCTCGGGCGGCCTCGGCCCGCTCGCGGACGTCTTCGGCCGTCTCCGCTCCATGGTTGATCGCGACGAAGGTGTCTGGCTCCGCGGCGAGCAGATCGAGGAACACGGCGGCGGCACGATCGAGGAGCGGTCCGTCGCGATTCACGAGCCGCTCCGCGGCGTCGAAGGTCCGCGCGAACCCGTTCGTCCACTCGCGGGCGATGCCGTCGTGGTCAGCCGAGCGGGCCAGTATGTCGAACAGCGAAAGATTGCGCTCGCGAATATCGGGCACGGCATCGCTCCCACGACGAACGTCCAGGGCGTCCATGTCGTCGGGCGGGTCGGCGACGGCGACGTCGACGTGCTCGAACGCGCGATAGAACCCGGCAGCGTCCTCGACGCCAGTCCCCTCGGCGACAGCTGTAGCCCGCTCCGGTGTCACTTTTCCCAGCGCGGCGGCCCGGACCAGCGGCGCGAGCAACAGGAGGCCGCCGAACTGGGTGTTGCCGCCGGACTGCCCGTTCATGCCTTCGACTGCCCGCTCGAAGGCCGTCCCGATCGGCGGCCCGTCGGGGTCGGCCAGGTCTTCGAGCCCCTCGCTCGCGCCCACGGCCCCCGCGAGGAAGTGCTCGAACCGGAGGTCGTCGTGATCGCGGTGGCGGTCGACGTTGCCCGGCTTGGGCGTCGTCGCGACCTCCAGCAGCAACGCGAGTTCGGCCTGCTGGGCGATCGTTCGCGTCATCGCGTGGCCCCCGTCGTGGCTGTCCCGTCCGACTCGAACCACGCCTCAGTCGCCGCCTTGACTCGTTCAAGAACGGCAGGACGATCACTCGGTCGGCCGACGCTGACGGCGTCCGCGCCGTACGCCAGATACTCCCGAACCGTCTCCCGGTCGCGGACGCCGTTGTTGGCGATGACGAACAGGTCCGTCGCCGCGACGATGTCGGCGACGACGCCTTCGCTGTCCATCGCATCGACGTGGATCACATCCGCCCCGGCCGTCTCGATCCGCCGGGCGACAGCCGGGAGATCGACGCCGGCCACTTCCGTCCGGACTTTCACGCTGACGGACGCGCCGGTCGTCGCCGCAGCTTCGACCTGGCCAGCCAGCCGGTCCGGCTCGCACAACAACGCTTGCCCGGCCCCCGTCTCGCACAGTTCGTCCTGTCGGCAGTGAGCGTTGATCTCACAGATAGCGTCGTGATCGGCACAGACCCCCGCGAGGTCTCGGATCGGCGCTGGCGACGCGGCCCGGACGTTCAATCCGGCAACGAGCGGCGCGTCCGCCAGCGCTTCCAGCTGTTCGTCTGCGAAGGCGAGTGGATCCGCGGGCAGAAACTCCTCGCGATCGCGTTCGTCGACCATCTCGCGGGCCGCCGTTCGGGTCGGCTCGTCGATCGCGAGCCCGCCGAGAAACGCTGCGCCGACGTAGGGGGCAGCTACGTTCGCCCACTCGGCGTCCGACTCCCCACTGAGGCTGGCGGCGGCAACTCGCAGTTCGAACGGGAACAGTCCGTCTCCCGTCACGTGACCACCTCCAGCGCTTCCCGAACGGCACGGGCGACCCGGGCGGCGTCTTCCTCGGTGTCGAGCGTCGTCTCCGTCCGGATCGTGGGTCGCTCGAGGTCGGTTCGATCGGCCTCATCGAGAACGAACGCGTCCACGAACGGGTAGGCTTCGGCGACCCCGGCTGTCGAGGCTTCGAACCCTTCTGCGGCCATCAGTTTCGCCGCCGGGCCGGAGAAGACCTGATCCTCGACGAACGGGGAGACCGCGACGACGGGAGTTTTCCGGAGCGCTGTGGCGATCCCGTCGATGGCCGTCATCGGCCCGATGCTCGTGATCGGGTTCGACGGGCCGATCACGACCGGGTCGGAAAGGGCATCGAGCACCGCATCCGTTGCCGTCGCGTCTTCCGCGCCCCGGAACGCGACGGATTCGACAGGGGGCTCGCCGTCGTGGGCGACCCAGAACTCCTGGAAGTGCATCGGCCCGTCAGGCGTGTGGACGATCGAGGCCACTGGGTCGTCGCTCATCGGCAGGATCTCGCGGTCGGCCCCGAGGGCGTCGCCGAGAATGCGGGTCACGTCGGTCAACGAATGGCCCTCGTCGAGTAAGCTCGTCCGCGTGACGTGGATTGCCCGGTCGCGGTCGCCGATGTGCATGAACTCACCGACCGCGGAGAACCGTCGCCAGCGTGCGAGTTCACGGCCGGCAGTCTGTCGATCGTCGGGGAGATATCGCGGACCCCCGTCAAGTCCTGCCCGCTCACTCAGCGTTCGAACGTACTCGTGGGTCTCTGCCGAGTCCTCGGCGATCCCCCACCAGGTGTCCGTATCAAGTATTCCGCCCGCCTGAAAGAGACACGTATCGACGTCGGGACAGACCAGCAACCCACCGAGTTCGACGTCGTCGCCGGTGTTCGCGACGACGGTCGTCTCGGCGGGCGTGAAGACATCGTCGGTGCCGGCGAGGAGTTTCGGTGTCCCCGTCCCGCCGGCCAGAAACGTGACCATACTGCCAGTTGTGGCCAGGGAACGCTTAAGCGTGTCCTCACCGCGGGGTCGGCAGCTACGTTTCGGCTTTCAATCCTGAGAATCGGAGGTATACACTCAAGGCTATGGGTTTCACTGGAAGAAACATGGACGACGCGTATCGGTTCGCGCCGGCTGCCCCCGAAGAGGAGTACGTCTACGGGGCGGCCGCGCCGGGCTGGCACTCGGCGGTCGATCACGAGACGGCCGTTTCAGCCTGGATCGAGTTCATGCGCGACCGTGGAATCCAGCGAGTCTGCTGTCTGGTCCCCGGTGCGGAAACTGACGGCTTCCAGTACAATCTGGATCGCTACGTGGCCGCGTTCGGCGAGCAGAACGTCGTTCACGCGCCACTGTTGGACCGGCGGCTCGGAGACAGCACGGTCCTCGAGGAGTCGATCCTCCCGTTTCTCGAAGAATCTGTTCGCCGGGAGTCGCCAGTCGTCGTCCACGGACTTTCAGGGCTTGGACGGACCGGGCAGACACTGGCCGCCTGGCTTGTCCACGGCCGCGGGTATCGGCCCGAACCAGCAGTCGCGACGGTCGAGGACATGGGACGGTTTCCGGCGGAGCCCATCGAGTCCGGCGACGCGACCGAGGAAGAACTGCTCGACCATCTCGCGACTGTCGGGTAATGTCTCGTCCGGCTGTGGACACCCACTGTTTTGAGGCGGCCGTCCGAACGAGGGGACGATGAAGACGATCAAGGACAGCGTCCACGACTACATCGAGGTCGAGGGCGTGGCGCTGTCGCTGCTGGATACGCCGCCCCTCCAGCGGCTGCGACACGTCAGCCAGCTCGGCACGGTCACGCTCGTCTATCCCTCCGCCAACCACACCCGCTTCGAGCATAGCCTCGGCGTCTATCACCTCGCCGACCAGGCGCTCTCTCACCTCGGCATCGAGGGCCAGCAGGCCGAACGCGTCCGGGCCGCCGCCCTGTTGCACGACGTCGGTCACGGGCCCTACAGCCACAACGTCGAGGGGCTGATCCATCGCCACACGGGCAAGTACCACGACGACGTCCACGACCTGATCGGTGAGGGCGCGGTCGCACGCGTGCTGACCGAGCACGGTCTGAACCCAGACGCCGTCGCCGACCTGATCGCTGGCGACGGGGAACTCGGCCAGCTGGTATCGGGCGAACTCGACGTCGATCGGATGGACTACCTCGTCCGTGACGCCCACCACACCGGCGTTCCGTACGGAACCATCGACCACGGACGACTGGTCCGGGAGCTCCGTTTTCGGGACGGCGAACTCGTCCTCGCGGAGGGCAACGTCCAGACCGCCGAGAGCCTCCTGCTCGCCCGCGCGCTGATGACGCCGACGGTCTACAGCCACCACGTCGCCAGGATCGCCAAGGCCATGCTCCGGCGCGCGAGCGCCCGCCTGCTCGAGGCGACGGACACCGATCCGGAGACGTTCCGGCGGATGGACGACGCCGAACTGCTCGTCGCGCTCCGCTCGACCGATGAAACAGCCGAGATCGGGCGGCGACTGACCTATCGTGATCTCTATAAGCGCGCCGTGTGGGCCGAACGCGCGGCCGTCCCAGCGGAGGTCTTGGAGATGGAGCAGACGGCGATCCGCGAGCGCGAGCGGGAGATCGCCGAAGCGGCGGGTGTCGATCCCGCCGCAGTCATCCTCGACGTGCCACCGGAGCCGTCGATGGCCGAGTCGAGCTCGCGCGTGCTCGTCAACGGGACCGTGAGGCGACTGGAGGAACAGTCGACGCTCGTGCGTGCGCTACAGGCGGCACAGCGCGACCGGTGGCGTCTCGGCGTCTACGCCCCGGCTGACGTTCGTGAGCGTGTCGGCGACGCCGCCGTCCGGACGCTCGACCTCGACATCGAGGGCGCGCGTGTCAGCGACACGCCCCGCGGCATCCACACAACGCTCGACGAATTCGAGTGACGGTCCGGTAGCCGGACCACGAGACTGGCACTCTCGAAACCGTCAAACCACACTCACCCCAACGATCACCACATGCAACTCGAAGGAACCATTCTCCGCGGTCGTGATTTCGAGCCGATCGAGGGGCGAGTCGTCGTCGAGGACGGCGAGATCGTGGCTGTCGAGGAGGCTGGGGTCCACAGTGACCGAATCATCCTCCCGGCGTTCGTCAACGCCCACACGCATATCGGGGATTCGATCGCGAAAGAGGCCGGTGCCGGCCTCAGCCTCGACGAGCTCGTCGCACCGCCGGACGGGTTGAAACACCGCTTGCTCCGGGCGGCGAGCCAGGACGAACTCATCGCCGCCATGCGGCGCTCGCTGTCGTTCATGGAACGTGCTGGAACTGGGGCGTTCATCGAGTTCCGGGAGGGCGGTGTCTCCGGCGTCGAAGCGATCGAGGCGGCACTCGACGGGCTCGCGATCGAGGACGTCGTGCTCGGCCGGGAGACACTCGCGGCGATGGAAGTCGCAGATGGCTTCGGCGCGAGCGGCGCACGCGACGGGGAGTTCGGGGCCGAGCGCACGGCGACACGCGAGGCCGGCAAACTCTTTGGCATCCACGCAGGCGAACGCGACAGCGACGACGTCAACCCCGCGCTCGACCTGGATCCGGACTTCCTCGTCCACATGGTCCACCTCGAAGCTCTCCACTACGAACGACTCGACGACGAAGAGACGCCCGTCGTCCTCTGTCCGCGCTCGAACCTCGTGACCGACGCCGGGGTCGCGCCCGCCCGCGAACTCCTCGACCGCACGACAGTTGCACTCGGCACCGACAACGTCATGCTCAACAGCCCGTCGATGTTCCGCGAGATGGCGTTCGCCGCGAAACTCTACGATGTCTCTGCCCGCGAAGTCCTGGGGATGGCGACGGTCGCCGGGGCCGAAATCGCGGGCCTGAACGCGGGCGTTGTCGAAACGGGCCGGGACGCTCGACTGCTCGCTCTCGACGGCGACTCCGACAATCTCGCCGGCGCGGAAGACGTCGTCCGCGCCGTCGTCCGCCGGGCCGGCGTCGACGACGTGACTGACGTCGTTCTCGGAGACTGACCTGCGGCACTGCTGGCTGTCGAGACAAAGACAGAATACTGACATTGGCTATTAAGCCAGATGCCGTCGTACGTTAACATACAATCATGTATGATAGAATTCTCGTTCCGACCGATGGGTCAGACGGCATCGACGCCGTGATCGAACACGCCCTGGAGCTGGCACGGGTTCACAACGCGACCGTCCACGCGCTGTACGTCCTGGACACGGCGACGATGAGCCGGATGCCGATGGACACGTCCTGGGAGGCCGTCTCCGACATGCTCCGTGAGGAAGCTGACCGCGCCCTTGGCGAGGTCGAGGAGATGGCCGGCGACACGGTGACTGTCGAGACGGAGATGCGAGAGGGGGCACCGAGTCGGGAGATCGTCGCCCGTGCTGCCGACGCCGACGTCGACCTGATCGTCATGGGCACGCACGGACGGGGCGGGATCAATCGACTCCTGCTGGGAAGCGTGGCCGAGCGCGTCATCCGATCTGCGCCAGTCCCGGTGTTGACCTACCGGGTCGGAGAACCGCCGGAAGTACGCAGCCCTGAGGAGTGACGCGACTCGCGAGCTCACTGTAGAGTGACGCAACTCGTGAGTTCACTGTAGAGTGACGCGACTGACTCGCTGCGTTACTCCTGAAAAGCCGACCGCGGATCGGCGATCAGTGGTCGCCGGTGTCTTCGTAGACCCACTCGGCGTCGGCGCGGTCGTACTCGACCAGTTCCTCGTCGTCGAAGAACAGCTCGATCTCGCGCTCGTTGGCCCCGGGGTCCTCGTTGTCCGAGCCGTGGATGACGTTGTGGCCCAGGTCGAGGCCGTAGTCGCCCCGGATCGTGCCGGGAGCGGCCTCGGCGGGATCGGTCGCGCCCATCATCTGACGGACCTGTCGGGTCGCGTCGGCACCTTCCCAGACCATCGCCATGACCGGTCCGGAGGTGATGAACTCGACGAGTCCGTCGAAGAAGGGTTTGCCCTCGTGTTCACCGTAATGCTCGTGAGCGAGGTCCTCGTCGATCTGCATGAACTTCGCACCGACGAGTTTCAGGCCGCGATCTTCGAGTCGGGAGACGATTTCGCCGACGAGCCCGCGCTGGACGGCGTCGGGCTTGGCCATCACGAACGTGCGCTCGTCGTGATGGCTCATTCAGGCATCAGCCTCCGTCGGCTCTTCGGCGTCGGTCTCCTCGTCGTCCGCGTCAGCTTCGGCTCCAGACTCGTCTTCGGCTTTGTCGTCGGCAGCGGATTCGTCGTCGGCCTCGTCTTCGTCTTCGGCCTCGTCTTCGGCAGCGGATTCGTCGTCCGCACCTCCCTCGGCGTCGGTGTCCTCGTCGACGGATTCCGCTTCGTCGTCCGGTTCCGTCGCTTCCGGTTCGTCTTCCGGAGGTTCGGCCGGTTCGGCTTCGACTGCGTCGCCGCCCGTTCCGCGACCGGCCTCCGTCCAGGAGAGGTCACGGGCCTCGCGGCCGAGGTCGGCGTTCTTCTCGCACTTCGACGAGCAGAAGTGGATCGTAGTGCCGTTCTTCCGGACGAACATCGTCCCGGTGCCGGGCTCGATGTCCGCGCCGCAGTAGTCACATTCGCGTGTCTGTGGCATTATTGGCCTCCGATGGCGTCCGCCTCACGTGCGGTCTCGCGCAGCTGGAGGACGTCCCCCTCGCGCACGCCACCGAGCACGTTGCGGGTGATGATTCGGCCCTTGTTCTCGCCCTCGCGGATGCGGCACTTGACCTGCATGGCCTCGCCGTGCATCCCCGTCCGGCCCACGACCTCGATGACCTCCGCGGGCGTGGATCCGTCGTCTTCGGTCTCCTCAGCACTCATGACTGATCACCTCAGCGAAGGTCCTCGACCTTCCCGGCGATGTCCTCGACGTCGCCGTCGGCGTCGCCCGCATCGACGATCGCGGCCGCCGCGGAGCCGACTTCGAGGCCGGCCGCGTGACCGAGATCGTCCTGGGCGCCGACGAAGAGATAGGGGACGTCCTTCTCGTCTGCGAGTTCCGGAATGTGCATCACGATCTCCTCCGGCTGAACGTCCTCGGCGACGACGACGAGCTCGGCGTTGCCGCGCTCGATCGCCTTGGTCGTCTCGTTGGTTCCTTTCTTTACTCCGCCTGTGTCTCGCGCAATCTCGAGCGCCTCGAGGGCGTCGTCTTCGAGATCCGCGGGAACATCGAAATCGACGTATACTGGCATGATTGGATCACCTCCTGCACGTGGGCTCGCGCTCCCCCGCCGTGCGAGACCGGCCTCAGACAGGCCGACCCGGCGACGCCCCGCAATCGAAGCGCCGCGAAAGTCCTAGATGGCTAGGAGCATCATCAACCCCGTGCAGGCTGTACCCGAACGTGGTCCGGCAGCCCTAAAAGCGCTTTCGAAGGCTCCTGGCCGTGGGACCGGCCCACACGCGGCGAAAGTGCCTTGCTCTCCCCCGGACCGGTGCATCCTTTTGGGCCCCCGTCGTGCCCACTGGTATGATCGATGGGCTGGTCACGTCGCTGCGCGCCGAGGCGACGGCCGTCGACGAACGACGACTGCTCGTCCTGAGTGGGGACGAGACGCGGACCCGGGATGCGGCCGTCGCCGCGATCGAGGCCCTCGACGTCGAGAACTCGGCAGTCACGGTCGTCGGCCCCGACGCGTCCCTCCCTGGCGAGCACGTCGAAACCGTCCACGCCGACCGCCTGCTCGGCCAAACGCGTGACGTAATCGTCCTCGACTGCCACGAACGCTGTGATCCCAACGCGCTCGGACAGGTCGTCGGTGCTGTCGACGGCGGTGGCCTGCTCGTGATACTCGCGCCGCCGCTCGCGACCTGGCCCGACAGCCGGGACGACTTCGACGCGACACTGGCCGTCCCACCGTTCGACGTCGCGGACGTGACCGGGCACTTCCGGCGACGACTCGTCGAGACCCTCCGCGCTCACTCCGGCAGCGCGATCGTCGACGTCGACAGCGGGACGGTCGAACGCGACGGGTTGACGGATCCTCCACCCCGGATCGAGCGTCGGGCTCCGTCGGTCCCGGCCGAGCGTCCGTTCCCGGCAGCAGCCTTTGAGGCCTGTCTGACAGGCGATCAGATGGCGGTCGTCCGGACGTTCGAACGCCTCCGCAATTCCCAGCAGGCGGTCGTCGTCGAGGCCGACCGGGGCCGCGGGAAATCGAGTGCGGCCGGGCTGGCTGCCGGCAGTCTCGCGCTCGCTGGCAAAGATGTGCTCGTCACGGCTTCGGCGTATCGCAATGCTGCGGAGGTGTTTGCCCGCGCCAGGGAGCTGTTCGAGGACCGCGGAACGACTGTCGAGACCGACAGCGACGACCGGCCACGTGAACTTCGAGTCGATGCGGGACGAGTTCGGTTCCTCGAACCCGTCGCCGCGGCGGAGCGGGCGGCGTCGGCGGACGTCGTCTTCGTCGACGAGGCCGCGAGTCTGCCGGTCGACCTCCTCTCGCGGTATCTCGACGCGCCCGCAGTGGCCTTCACGAGCACAGTCCGGGGCTACGAGGGGGCGGGCCGGGGGTTCGACGTCCGGTTCCGTGACCGCCTCGAAGACTCCGAGTTCGCGGTGACCGAGCGGACGATGAACGAACCGATCCGGTACGCCGCGGGCGATCCGATCGAAGTCTGGGCGTTCCGTGCGCTGTTGCTCGACGCGCGCCCACCAGTCGAGCAGTTGATCGCCGACGCGACGCCCGAATCTGTCGAGTACGCACGACTCGAAGCCGGCGATCTGATCGGTGACGAGCACCTGCTCCGGGAAGTCTTTGGCCTGCTCGTCGTCGCCCATTACCGGACGGAGCCCGCCGACCTCGCCAGGCTGCTCGACGCACCGAACGTCACCGTGCGGGCGCTCACCCACGACGGCCACGTCGTCTCGGTCGCGTTGCTGGCCCGCGAGGGAGCCCTACCGGCCGAGCGCCGGGCCGAGATGTACGAGGGTGCCCGCGTCGCGGGCAACATGATCCCCGACGTCCTGACGAGCCAGCTTCGGGACGAGGCGGCCGGCGCTCCCGTCGGCCAGCGCGTCATGCGAATCGCCACGCACGACGCCGTCCGAGGGCGAGGACTGGGTTCACACCTGCTCGCCGAGATCGAGAGTGAGTTCGCCGACGACGTGGACTGGTTGGGAACTGGCTACGGCGCGACGCCGGGTCTCGTCGACTTCTGGGCGCAGAACGGCTACCGGTCGGTCCACCTCTCGACCTCGCGAAACGAGCGCAGCGGCGAGCACTCGGCGATCATGCTCAGGCCGACCTCGGACGCCGGCGAGGCACTGCTCGATCGCCACACCGGGTGGTTCCTGGACCGGATCGAGGGGATGTTGGCCGATCCGCTCTCCGCCCTCGATCCCGACGTCGCCAGGGCCGTGCTCCGGACGGTCGACGCCACGCCCGCGCTCGATCTCTCCGATTTCGAGTGGCGCGTACTCGCCGGCTCGCCCCACGGGGCTGGACTGTACGACACTGCCCCAGACGCGTTTGCCCGGCTGGCGCTCAGGCACTTGGTCGGCCCCGCCGATACGTCGCTACTGTCGGCCCGCCAGGAGCGGTTGCTGGTCACGAAGACGCTCCAGCGACAGTCCTGGGCGTCTGTGACCAAAGACCTAGACTACCACTCCCGTCGGGAATGCATGCGGGCATTGGGTGAGGTGACAGCGGCGCTCCTCGATGTATACGGGTCTGTGACGGCACGCACTGAGCGCGAGCGCTTCGAGTGAGCGTGCGAGCCACTGGCGAACCGAAACCTACACCCTGAACGACCACGGATACTCCAGTAGAATGGCCGACTCACCAAAGGAAGGCCTCCGGAGCGCGGAGGTCACCGAAGGGGCCGACCGCGCGCCCCATCGATCGCTGTTCCGTGCGGCTGGACTGAGCGACGAGGAGATCCACAATCCCCACATCGGGATCGCCAACTCCTGGAACGAGATCGTGCCCGGGCACGTCCACTTAGACGAACTCGCCGAACACGTCAAGGAGGGCGTCCGCGAGGCTGGCGGCACTCCCCTGGAGTTCAACACCATCGCCGTCGACGACGGCATCGCGATGGGTCACGAGGGGATGCGCTCCTCGCTGCCCTCCCGGGAGGTCATCGCCGATTCGGTCGAACTCATGGCCAACGCCCACCAGTTCGACGGCATCGTCGCGCTGGCGTCCTGTGACAAGATCGTCCCCGGCATGCTGATGGCGATTGCTCGGCTGGACATCCCGGCGATCGTCGTCACCGGCGGGCACATGGCCGCCGGCGAGTACGACGACGAACCTGCCGACCTCGTCACCGTCTTCGAGGGCGTCAGCCAGTACGAGGAGGGCGAGATGACCGACGACGAGTTGTACGAACTCGAGTGCAACGCCTGCCCGGGAGAAGGCTCGTGTGCGGGGATGTTCACCGCGAACACGATGGCCTGCGTCACGGAGACGCTCGGGCTCTCCTGGACGGAGTGTGCCACCCACGGTGCGACCGACGAGCGCAAGTTCGAGATCGCCCGCAAGTCCGGCGAGCAGATCCTCGATCTCGTCCAGAAGGACGTTCGCCCCTCCGATTTCCTGACGCGGGAGGCCTTCGAGAACGCCGTCGCCGTCGATCTGGCCCTCGGCGGGTCGACCAACACCATGCTGCACATTCCCGCTATCGCTCAGGAGGCTGGCCTGGACATCACGCTCACGGACTTCGAGGAGATCGCCGCACGTACCCCCCACCTCGCCCACATGAGCCCTGCCGGTCCCTGGCGAATGGAACACCTCCGGGAGGACGGCGGCTTGCCCGCGCTGTACCAGCGGATCGACGACTTGCTGCATCTCGATCGGCCCACGATTGACGAAAAGACGATCGGCGAGCGCCTGGAGGAAGGCGACGACCCTGGCGAGGTCATTCAGCCCCGCGACGATCCGGTTCACGAGGAAGGGGGATTGTCCGTCCTGCGCGGGAATCTCGCGCCCGAGGGCGCAGTCGTCAAGTCCGGCGCGATGGACGAGGACATGCATCAATTCGAAGGCCGGGCGCGGGTCTTCGAGTCCCAGCAGGCGATGCTCGAGGCCTACGACGATGGCGATATCGAGCCCGGCGACTTCCTCGTCATCCGCTACGAGGGGCCGAAGGGCGGGCCCGGCATGCCCGAGATGCTCGAACCCACCTCGAAGATCAGCGGTTCGCCACGCCTCTCGGGCGAAGTCGCGCTGCTGACTGACGGCCGCTTCTCCGGCGGAACCCGCGGTGCGGCCATCGGTCACGTCAGCCCGGAGGCGGCGTCGGGCGGCCCGATCGCCCTGGTCGAGGCGGGTGACACCATCCGGATCGACGTCGACGAAGGCGTGCTCGAACTCGATGTCTCGGACGAAGAACTACGTGAGCGAGCGGCCGAGTGGGAACCGCCGGAAATCGACGCGACGGGAAATCTCGAACGCTTCGCCGCGCTGGCGACGAGTGCGGCGACCGGCGGCGTGCTGGAAGTGCCGGACCTGCCGACGCCGTCGATCCAGGTGCCCGATGCCGGGTCGGACCCGACCAGCGCCGACGACTAGAACTCGTCTTCCCACCGGAAGACGCCGTTTCGCTGGATCTCTCTGTATTCTACATTTGGCATCAGTTTCGCAATGTGCCGAAGACTTACTATACGCCAGCGTAAAGCATACGTACATGTCCAACGCGAGTGCCGCGGCCGGCGACGACGAACCGGAGACGGTACAGATCAACCTCCGGCTCAGCGAGGCGTTTCTCGAGGATATCGACGCGACCTGGAAGGAGCAGGGGTTCAACTCCCGTAGCGAGTTTCTCCGGTACGCCGCTCGCGACGCGGTGAAGCATCCGGCGTTCTCCCGGGAGGGGTGGAAACAGATCGCGGCGAGCGAACACGAGCTGCGATCCGATGACGCGGAACTCGTCTCACGTGACGAGGTGTTGGAGATGATGGGGTAGGAAGCCGATGCCGAGTGACGGTGACTGGACCTGGGCGTTCACATCCCAAGCCGCCGATCAGTTCGACAACCTCGATGCACACGTGCAGGATCGAATCGTCTCGAAACTCGACGAAGTCGTCGACTCGGAGTGGCGTAGTCCAGACGAATTCCTCGAACCGCTGACCGGCGGGCCGTTCTCGAAACTCCGCGTCGGCCAGTACCGTCTCGCCTGTGTCCTCGACCGGGAATCGTCCGTCCTTGAAGTCCATCGGATCGAACATCGGATCGAACATCGAAGCGGCGCGTACACCGCCGACGACTAGAACTCGTCTTCCCACCGGAAGACGCCGTTTCGCTGGATGACTTCGCCGTCGACCGACAGCGTCGCGTCCTCGCTCGTGTCGGCGATCAGATCGACGTGGATCGCGCTGTCGTTGCCGGCCTCGTCCGCTGGCAGGCAAGCGTCGTAGGCCCGACCGAGCGCCAGGTGAAACGTTTCGGCCATCTTCTCGTCGAAGAGGATGTTGTCGGTGTAGCGGTCGATCCCCCGATTCATGCCGACACCGAGTTCGCCCAGCCGACGAGCACCGTCGTCAGTATCGAGCAGGGCAGCCAGCGTCTCTTCTCCAGCAGTAGCCGAGTAATCGACCACTTCGCCGTCCTCGAAGACGAGGTGAACGTCCCGTAGTGTCTTGCCCCGGACCGTCATCGGCACGTCGAAGGTGACTTCGCCCTCGGCGTCGGCGGGTGCAGTGAAGACCTCGCCGCTGGGGAGGTTGTGCGAATCGTAGGCCACGGAGGCGGCGCTGTTGACTGCCGTCCGTCCCTCGATCGAGAGCGTGAGGTCAGTGCCGGGAGCGTCGATGTGGACCTCGGTGCCCGAATCGAGGATCGTCTTGAGGCGGTCCATCTCCGCGGCGAGTGACTCCCAGTCCCGCAGCGTGGCGTCGTAGACGAAATCGCGATACGCTTCGAACGCCATCCCGGCTTGCTGGGCGAGCGCGCGCGTCGGATGGAGTGTCGAGACCCAGTCGGTCGCCAGACGCGCTTCCCGAATGTCTTCCCTGGCGCGGGCGAACGCCTGCTGGCGATCGTCGGGCACGTCGCCCCTTCCGGCCGTGTTGCGCGTCCCGCCCAGGAGCAGGACGCTGTCGGCGTTCGCATAGAGCGCCCGCTCGAATTCGGGGTCGGCGTCGAAGTCGTCGTCGTGTGCCCGGAGGTACGCGCGCTGGATCTCGTCGGAACGGTAAACGCTCAGCAGGTTCGCGCCGCGCTCGCCAAGGACTTCGGCGACCGCGACGGCCAGGTCGTGCGCCCCTTCGTCGACCGAGAGGACGACGTCGTCGCCCGACTCGATGCGCCCACTCCAGTCGACGAGTGTCTCGGCGTGTTCGTGGATGCGATCGTCCATGACGGTCGAAAGCGTGACGGCACTAAAACGCCAGCGGAGGCGATCGATTTCGGTGTGCTCCACTCGCGAGTTACGCTTTTTTGCTCGAATCGCCTATATGCGAGCGAGCCATGACGCTGCGAAGTCGTCTACAGGGCCGACAGACACAGTTCTACATCGAGTTCCTCTACGGGTTCCTGTTCATCGCCGGGTTCACGTTGCTGATGTTCCAGTTTGACCCGCGCGTCGCGGCCTTCGAAGGGGGACTCGTGATCGGCTACATCTTCCGTATCTGGGAGAAGATGTCGATTTACGAACGAATTCTCGAAGAGAGCGTCTCGGCGGCTGCGGAGTCACAGGTCGAAGCCGAACTCGACGAGCAGGTCCCCGAGGAGGTTCAGACGGAACTACGGGAGCAGGTTCCGGCGGAGGTAGAGACGGAGCTCGATGCACAGGTCTCTGACGAGGTGGAAGAACAGGTCTCCGATGAAGTCAAGCAACAGGTCGCTGACGAAGTCGAGGAGCGAGTCGCCGACGAGGTCGAGGCTGAACTCGACAACCGCCTCGATACTGACGGACATCCGGCCAGAGAGGATACAGACTCATCAGCTACGGGGACGAAGTAGGGCGGTACGTTGTCGTCGGGAATCCGACACCAGTCCGGCGGTTAGACGACGACGATCGCGCCTTTCATCCCCTGGATCTCGTGGGGTTCACAGACGTATCGATAGGTTCCTGAACTCTCGAAGGTGTAGGCGTAGGTCTCGTTGTCACTGGTGACGGCCGGACCGCTGTACAGCGGCTCACGGTCGCCGGGCGACGCCACATTGTGTGCGCTCCCGCGCCCGCTCCACTCCCAGACGACCGTCGTTCCCGGGCTGATCGCGACGACAGCGGGGTCGAACGCCCAGTAGCTGCCGTTGCCGCGGGCACCGACGGTGACCGAGACTTCCTCGGCGTCAGTCCGATCCACGCCGGTACCGTCGAAGTTGCTCGTACTCGAGAGGTACTCCTCGGCTGATTGGGGGACGTCCGTGTATTCCGGATAGTCGTTCTCGGTGGTTTCGCCGCCGTCGCTCGAACAGCCGGCCAGCGATCCGACCGTGAGACCGCCGATCGTCGTCAGCACCGCTCGTCGTCGTATCATTGGACGAACGTAGGGCACTCGGACTCAAAACCACGTCGACCCCCACAAAAACCACTGGGAACGGTCTGTCGTTTCGGCTCACGGCGTGACGCCGTTGTCGGCATCACCGACGTACAGCGCGTAGAGCACGACGAGAAATCCGGTCGCGGAGAGACTGCTCTCGACGCCGATACAGACGTCGAAGCCGATGACGCCGAACTGATGGAGAAGTCCCCCGGCGAGCGTCCCGGCCGCGACGAGGCCGAAACCAAACGTGAGCGTCCGCAGCGAGGGTGACCCCGTGCGTCGATAGGCCCGGTAAGCGAGATACGTGAGGATACCCGAACATCCCAGAATGATCACCTCGGCCACGGTCACGATCGCCACACTGCTTTGCATTATCGTCCCCTACAACTACTCGGGTCGCTGACCGGATATAAACCGCAGTCCATTTCCACCTCTTGGGAACGTCTCACTTAGTCGCGTACAGCGAGTAGACGATGACGATGAACCCGCCGGCGGTCAGCCCGGATTCGAGCAGGAGACTCTGCTCTAATCCAAAGGAGAAAATTAGATTTCCGGCTCCGGCCAGAAACGCGCCGAGCGTGATCACGCCGAAGCCAAGCGCCAGTGCCCCCAGCGACTGGGCCCGCGTCCGTCGATAGGCACGATAGGCGAGAAACGTTATCAGCCCACCCAAAAGCAGGGTGAGAGTTTTCAGTGCAATGACAGTTATCGAGACGTGTGGAGTCATGTTTCCTTGCGAACCTCCGACCATAGGGTTTCTAGACGTTCGTCGGCCGTCTGGGCCCGACGCGCGATCTGGACCTCACACTCGCGGTCCTCCGAGAGCCCGATGATGACTTCCTCGAAAGCGATCTCGTAGGTACTCGCGTGCTGGCCGTCCGGCCGGATCTCGACGCCTTCGGTCAACAGCGACGCCTCTGTTAGCAGGTCGAGTTTCCGGTAGGTCGTCGATAGCGGGATGTCGCTCGTCTCAGAGATCTCCGAGGCCGTCATCGGCTCGTCGAGTTCCTCGACGATCTTGCGACACTCCGGGTCGTCGAGTGCGTCGAGGATGGCCTGTAGATCGGGAGACTCCTCGGCTGCGAACGGATCCCGGACCATCTCAGTCCGACCTTCCCCGTCCGCTCGGGAGCCTGCGTCCGGAATGGATGGGGGCGTCGCACGTTCGTCGAGACCGATGCATGTCTTCGGTTCGGCGCTTGACGGGAATTTAGGTTTCGGTTCGTCTCCTCGTTATCGTGCGTCGGATAATCGTCGGATATCGCGACTCAGACGGTTAGAAACGCCACTATCTGTCGTCCGGAACCGGTCGGAATCGCGTTCGGTCGCCTCCCCGTTTAGAATATCTCTGTTTTGTGACCAAAATTGCCGATGATGGGGAAAATATTGCTGGTTGTTGGGTGCTGTTTCTACAGTAGGGGCTCCCTCGCGACAGGAATAAAGGGATGCGCCGCATTCTCATCGGTTGGGAATTGACACGAGTGGTTTGTAGCTTCGCAGAAAGGTACTGGTAATGACAGCGAATGCTGACCGTCGCCACGAGGCGGTCGACCAGCCCCGCGGCCGAGACGACCGGGAGTGGGAAGTGTTCGTCCGTGAGACGGGCGACGAACCGCTGACACACGTCGGTAGCGTCACGGCATCCGACGAAGAGCGTGCTCACGAGCAGGCCGAGACGCTCTTCTCGGACGTCGCCGCCATCTGGCTCTGTCCTGACAGTGCGGTCAACCGATATACCGAATCGGCGCTCGTCCCGGGTGAGCGTGCATGATTCCGGTCAGTGATCTGCTCGTCGGGACTGCGAAATCGGCGGACAGCGACGAATCGCGTCCGGCCGCGGACCGACAGCATCCCGTCGTCGTCTGGCACGTCACGGGGGCAAACAACCTCGATCCCGCGTATGGGTACGAGACTGCCGGGCCGGGCCACGGCGACGGCGAGTTGACGACCGCCGAGGCGACGGACGTCATCGACGATATCGCCGCCTACGGCGTCGCAGCGATCCGGTTCTCTGGCGGGGAGCCACTGTTGCGCGACGACCTCGAGACGCTGGTCGAACGCGCCAGCGACACCGGTCTCCGGACGGAACTGTCGACCAATGGGACGCTTCTCACCGACGAACGGGCCGAGTCGCTCCGTGCGGCCGGGCTCGACGACGTCGACGTCGCGATCGACGGCTTGCCCGAGCATCACGACGACATTTACGGCCGGGAGGGGGCCTTCGACGACGCCCTCGACGGCATCGAGGCGGCCCAGCACGCGGATCTCGACCCCGGCGTCCGGTTTACACTCACCGAAGCCAACGCCGCCGACATGGAGGAACTGGTCGATCTGCTCGCCCTCCAGGGTGTCTCGCGCTTCCGGTTTCACCACCTCGAATACAGTGCTGACGACGAGATCATGGACCTAGACGTCGATCACGAGGCCCAGCGACGCGCCGTCCGGCGGGTCTGTGACATCACGCTCGACGCGCACGATCGCGGCCACGACGTCGAGACGCTACTCGAAGGCAATCGGGCCGACACGGGCTACGTCTATCAGTACGCCCGCGAGGAACTGGACGAAGGCCGCGCCGCGGCGATCCGCGAGCGCCTCGAGACCGAGGGCGGCGATCCCGTCGCCGAGCGCATCGCCGACATCGACTACCAGGGTAACGTCCATCTCACGCCCTACTGGCAGGCGTACTCGCTCGGCAACGTCCGCGACCGGCCGTTCAGCGCGATCTGGGAGGACGAGTCCAACCCCTTGCTCGCGAAACTACGTGACCGTGAGGACCACCTCCCGGACCGGTGTCCGAACTGCGAGTACTACGCGATGTGTCGCGGCGGCTCGCGTCACCGTGCCCTGGCGGCCGAAGGCGACGTCTGGGCGCGCGACCCGCAGTGTTATCTTACTGACGACGAGATCGGCCTGGACGTCGACGCTTCCGCCGACTGATCGCCCCTGCTGTCCTTCCGGCGAGAGCCGCCCGGAATCGGGGCGCTTTTTGTACTCCCACCTGTAGCCGTCAGTGTGCTTTCCGTCGAGTTGCACGCCCACTCCTCGCTGTCCTACGACGGGCGTGACGCCGTCGAGAAGCTGCTTGCCAGGGCCGCAGACGCAGGACTCGACGCCCTCGCCGTCACTGATCACGACGAACTCGCAGCGAGTCTCAGGGCCTGTGAGTTGGCTCCCGAGTACGACCTGCTCGGGATTCCCGGGATGGAAGTGACCAGCATCGCCGGTCACGTTCTCGCACTCGGGGTCGAGGAGGCGGTCCCGGCGGGCCTGCCGTTCGAAACGACGCTTGACCGGATCCACGACCAGGGCGGCGTCGCAGTCGTTCCCCATCCCTTCCAGGAGTCTCGCAGCGGCGTCATGGCGACGGTCTCGCGGGCCGAGTTGGCACGGGCCGACGCCATCGAGGTCTATAACTCTCGACTCCTGACGGGGCGTGCCAACCGACAGGCCCGGACGTTCGCCCGCGAACACGGCGTTCCACAGACTGCCGGCAGCGATGCCCACATCAGTGAGATGGTCGGTCGTGCTGTCACACTCGTCGAGACCGACGAGCGGTCCGTGCCGGCGATCCTCGATGCGATCCGCGACGGGCGGACCCACATCGAGGGCCGTCGGACGCCCTGGCACATCAGCTTCCGCCAGGCTGCTGGCGGCGCGAAACGCAAGGCTCGCGAGCGGATCGCCTCGCTGTTTGAGTGATCATGGGTAGCGGCTCGCCGGACGGTCGGCCACAAGTTCAAGGTGCCGACCCGGCCACTGTCCGGCGGGCGGTCGAGACGGGTGATCCACTTCCCGGCACTCGTGGGTTTGCCGGTCGTCTCGACGGTCGACTTCTTCGGGACGTGCTCGGTCGGTACCCGCTGTTCGTCGACGGAGACGACTTGACCTCGTGGGCGTTCGAGCCGGTCCAACTCGTCGACCCGGTCGCTGTCCCTGCCGGCCACGTCCAGACCGAGGACGGATTCAGGCGACGCTGGTCGCTCCCGAGTCCGTCGCCATCCGGTGGTTCTCGTGCTATCGACGCCCTCCAGTCGGCACTCGAAGCCTCACTCGAGGCTGTCGAGACGGACGGGCTCGCCATCGCGTTCTCGGGCGGCATCGACTCGGCGCTGGTCGCGGCTCGACTCGACGCGCCACTGTACGTCGCCGGCTTTCCGGGGAGTCACGACGTCGCGGCCGCTCGGGACGCCGCTGGATTTCTCGATGCGGACCTCCGCGTCGTCGAACTCGATCATGGAGCGCTCGAAGCACACGTGCCGGACGTCGTCGCGGCGACGACCCGGACTAACGCGATGGACGTCGAAATTGCGCTACCGCTGTTTCTGGTCGCCTCGGCGGCGGCCGCCGACGGATTCGATCGCCTGGCCGTCGGGCAGGGTGCCGACGAACTCTTCTCCGGCTACGCCAAGGTCGCCAACGCCTCGGAGGACCCGCGTCTTTCGGCCGAGACTGTCCGTGGCGCGCGCGACGAGGTACTCCAGACGTTGCCGGACCAACTCGAGCGGGACGCACTCGCGATCCGCGCGGGTGGTGTCGAACCCGTCGCGCCGCTGCTCGACGACCGGGTCGTCGAGGCTGCGCTCTCGCTTCCCGACTCGCTTTTGATCTCTTCACGAGGCGATCGGAAGTTCGCGCTTCGGCTTGCCAGCCGCGAGTGGCTCCCTGACTCTGTGGCGTTCCGCGAAAAGAAGGCCCTCCAGTACGGGAGTCTCGTCGCGCGCGAACTCGACCGGCTGGCCCGCCAGGCGGGGTTCAAACGCCGAATGGACGATCACGTCACGCAGTACGTCGAATCGTTACGAGGATAGAGAACGGCGGACCGGACGAATCGGGGGGTATCGGGCCATCGGGGGAGAAAGCCCGATACATCACGTGGCAGTTACGCGGCGTATCGCCGGGGGCAATCGTCCGATCCGATTAGCACATGTAGGAGGTTACTTGTAAATCTTTGGTATATATTCCCGAATGTGAATGAGCATTCACTCACGACGTATCCATCGAGTCTCGTTCGTTTTCCACACCCTTGCTGGCCGAACAGTCCGAGGGAGCAAGCTCCTTTGCTACGCACGCGGACAGCGTGATTGAGCGGCGACATTGTCGCCGCGAGGGTCGCCGAGGGAACGAGACGAACGAAGTGAGTCGAGTGGACTCGGCGGGATTGAGCAAACCCAAAGGGTTTGCGATGTTCGCCGAGTCCTCTGACTGAGCGGAGTGAAACGAAGCGAAAGAAGTGGACTCGGCGGGATTTGAACCCGCGGCCTTCCCCGTGCCAGGGGGATGATCTACCGCTGATCTACGAGCCCGCAACGACATCGCTACCTTTCCGGTGAGTTTTCTTAAACCCATCGAAGCCCGGCGTCCACGCCGGCCAGAGTAGAAACCGTTTAATGGCCGACCCTCGAGATACCGACTGGGAACACACGACCGCAAATCTGACGCGTCGCGCAGGTGTCACAGACACTTTCGGCCTCTTTCGCCGTGCGCGACTTGGGATTGCGGACGTGTCCGGCAGGGATCGTCGGCCCGACCAGTGGGTCGCGTCGCTCGATCCGTGCCACACGTGGCGGTCTGTGGTGTTCCAATTTAGACCATGGCACGAATGCATACACGCCGCCGCGGCTCGTCCGATTCGGACAAGCCAGTGGCAGACGACCCACCGGAGTGGAGTGACGTAGACGAAGACGCGGTCGAGGAGCGCGTCGTCGAACTCGCCGAACAGGGCCACAGCCCGAGCGAGATCGGCGTCAAGCTGCGCGATGAAGGCGTCCAGGGCACGCCCGTCCCGGACGTCTCGCTGGCCACCGGCAAGAAGGTGACCGAGATCCTCGAGGACAACGACGCCGACCCCGAGATTCCGGAGGACCTCCGGAACCTGATGGAGCGAGCCGTGCGTCTCCGGGAGCACATGAACGACAACCCCGGCGACGCCCAGAACAAGCGCGCGCTCCAGAACACGGAGTCGAAGATCCGCCGCCTCGTCGACTACTACCGGGGCGACAAGCTCGAGGAAGACTTCACCTACAGCTACGACGTCGCCGTTTCCCTCCTCGAATAGATGTCCACCACCGGTCGCCAGTCGGGAGACGCCCGCGACGCCGCCAGTCGCCTCCGCGAGGCTGGACTCGTCCACCTCGCCCCCGCAGCGACCGGTGACGCCATCGCCGCGACGGGCGTTCTCGCCCGCGCACTCGATGCGATCGACGTCCCGTTCCAGATCAGCGTCGTGTGCCAGCCAGCAGACGCCGCTCGCGCGACCGAGGCGGATCGAACCGTCGCACTCGGCCGCGTAAGTCCGGATGCGGACCGGACGCTTGGCTCGGATCGACCGGCCAGCGTGGCGGCCTTCGACGTCGCCCGGTCGCTCGATGCGCCGTCAGCACAGTCGACCGACGTCGCCGCAGTCGCTGCGGCGGGTGTCGTCGCAGCCGGCGAGGAGCCGTCTGGCGCGATCGCCGACGCGCTCGTCGATGCTGGTATCGAACGCCGACCCGGCGTGGCTGTCCCGACGGACGACCTCGCCGACGGACTCGCTCACTCGACGCTCGTCCACGCGCCGTTTTCGGGTGATCCCGAGGCGGCCAGAGCGATGCTCGACGAGCGTGACGCTACCGACCCAACGGACGACGAAGCGCGTCGTCGCGTGGCGTCGGTCGTGGCACTGACGGCTGTCGACGGGGCGAACCCTGACACCCGGGCCGCAACGGCCGTCGAAGACGTCCTTCGGCCCTACGCTGGCGGCCCGCTGTCGACCATCGGCGGGTACGCGGACGTCCTCGAGGCCGCCGTTCGCGAGCAACCCGGCGTCGCGATTGGCCTCGCACTCGGCCACGACGACGCGATCGAGCCCGCGCTGTCGGCCTGGCGAACGCACGCCGGACGAGCCCACGACGCCGTTCGGGACGCGACCGTTCGGCGACACGCGGGGCTCGTCGTCGCAGAGGCGGGGCCGACCGGTACCGTCGCTGGACTCTTGCGGGACTTCCGCTCGCCGGAACCGCTCGCGCTCGTCGCCGATGGCGAGCGCGCCACGCTGGCGGCGACCGCCGACCACGACGCACGCGCGATCCTCGAATCGGCAGCCGCGACGATCGACCACGCTGAGACCGTCACCGGTGACGCCGACTGGGCGCACTTGGCCGTCTCCGGCCCAACGGAGACGCTCGTCGCAGCCGTTCGCGAGGTGATCGCCGATGAGTGAGCGCCGAGCGACGATCAGGACGACTCACGAGGACGAAGAGACCGCGACGCGGATCGCCGCGGCGCTGGCACCGGACAACACCACGGAGATGACGACGACAGTCGAGGCGGCGACCGTCGAGACGACGATCGACCGGGAGACGACCGGTGGACTCGCCGCGACGGTCGATGACTACGTCGTGAACCTCTCCGTCGCCGTAGCGCTTTCGACCGAGAAGACACACAACCATGAGTGAACGATCAGTATCACGACAGACACAGGAAAAGCGGTGGTACACCGTGCTTGCGCCCGAGGAGTTCGGCCGCGAGGAACTCGGCACCACCCCTGCAGACGAACCGGAGCAGGTGCTCGGCCGGACCATCGAGACGACCCTCGGTGACCTCCGGAACGACGCCGGCGAGAACAACACGAAGCTGACCTTCAAGATCCGCGATATCGGCAGCGACACGGCCTACACGGAGTTCATCCGTCACGAACTCACGCGGGACTACCTGCGGAGTCTCGTGCGGCGTGGCTCCTCGAAGGTCGAGGCCTACGTCACCGTGCTGACGACGGACGACTACCGCGTCCAGATTCAGCCGGTCGCGCTGACGACCAAGAAGGCTGACGCGAGCCAGGAGCAGGCCATCCGCGAACAGATGGTCGAGATGATCGAGGAGGCGGCCGAGGAGCGGACCTTCGACGACCTGATCGACAGCGTCGTCGAGGGCCGACTCTCGAGTGCGATCTACAACGAGGCGAAGACGATCTACCCGCTTCGCCGCGTCGAGATCCAGAAGACGACCCTCGAAGCGCATCCCGAGGAAGTCGCCGAAGAGGAAGAGACGAGCGTCGACGTCGAAGAGTAACGCCGTTTTCGCTTCGTTTTTCGCGCGCAAGCTCCGGTGATCAGCCGTCCGCTTCTTCGACATCGCCGACGAGGATCACGCCGGCCATGTTGCTCGACTCGTGGGGGATACAGACGTAGGGGTAGCGACCGGGCTGCTCGAAGGTGTGAGCGAACGTCTTGCCGGCGTAGATCGCGCCGCCGCCGTGCTCGTACCACGCGTCGCGGGCCTGCTGTTCGGTCTCGTAATCGCCGGAGGCGAAGTACGCCGTGCCCTCCGGGAGCGTATTTTCGTAGGCGGTCACGGTGTGGGCGTGGGTACTCGTGTTCTTCCAGATCACTGTCGTTCCAGGTTCGACCCGATACTCCGCGGGGAGGAAGGCGCTGCTGGACATCCCGATATCGTGGTCCGCATCGCCCGCGCCACGTCCGAGACAGCCGGCGAGCCCCGCCGTGAGGCCGCCTGCAAGGGCACCCGTCGTCGCGAGGAACGTCCGCCGATCGACCATAGTTCCGCTTGGAGCGAGTCCGACAAAGACTTCGCGGTTCCTGCCGCCCATGCCGGGACAGAGAGCATCGCTAGCCAGTCTCTCGGAGCGGATCGAACCGACTAAGGCGCGCCTCGCCAACGCCAGGATATGCAACTCCGGCCACGATTCCTGGGGCGACTCGGCGTCGCCGACATCGTCACCGTCGCCAACATCGTCGTCGGGTTCGTCGCGATCATCGTCGCGCCACTGGATCCCGCGATCGCGGCCCGGCTAATCCTCCTCGCGGCGATCGCCGACGGCCTCGACGGGCTGATCGCCCGCACCTACGGTTCGACGCCCGTCGGCGAGTTCGTCGACTCGCTCGCGGACACCGTCTCCTTCGGCGTCGCCCCGGCTGCCGTGGTCGTGAGTCTGGCCGATGAGACCGTCCACCTCGACAGCGTTTCGAGCCTGCTCGGTTCCATCGAGGCCGCACTGGTCGTCGGCGTTCCGGCACTGTTCGTGACTGCCGCGGTGATCCGGCTCGCGATGTACACCGCCTACGACATCGAGGAGCGCGTCACGGAGGGCGTCCAGTCGACGCTCGCGGCGACGGTGCTGTCAGCGGCGATCCTGGCTGTGGACCTCCCGGTGGGCTGGCTGGTCGGTGCGGTCGGCCTCCTCGCGTACCTGATGATCACGCGGATTCCCTATCCCGATCTCCGGACCCGCGACGCGCTCACGATGGGCGTCGTGCAGGCCGGTGCCGTCCTGGCTCCCGGCTTCGCTTCCAGGGTGTTCCCACGTCTTCTGCTGACGGTTGCGCTGGCGTATTTCCTGCTCGCCCCGCGGTTCTACCCGCGCGTCGAGACGTGATCCGGATTTCACGTCGCCACTTCTCACGGCCCGCTCAGACACTGCGATTCCGGCCAGCCATAGCGGGAAGGGAAACGCTCTTGGCCGGGACAGCCCCAGTCTGTCCCATGACCAACGGTGACGACGACGCCGAGCCGGACGAGACTGACGGGGCGTCCGGAGAGGAGAACGCCGACCTCGGGGTCGAGGACCTCGAAGCACGTCTCGACGACGCCGAAGAGACACTCGACGCCGCAGAGACGGAAGCCGACCTCGACGACGTCGAGGAGACGCTGTCTGCCATCGAGGACGACCTGGCGGACGCCGAGTTGCCCGAACCCGACGAGGACGAGGACGAAGAGGATCCACAGGACGCACTGGCGGATCGACTGAGCGACCTTCGGGACGGCGTCGACGAACAGCGCGGTCCGTACGTCGAAGACGCCGCCGAGGACATCGAGGCCGTCGCCGGGACGGTCGGAGAAACGCGCTGGACCGAGGACGGCGCGGAGGAGGTCCTCACTGCCGTCGAATCCTTCGGCGACGCCGTCGCCGAGCACGTCGACGTGACTGAGCCAGACAGTATCGATACCGCCGGTGACGCACTCTCTGAAGCCAGTGACGCCGTCGAAGGACTCGATCTGGACCCCGACGACGACAGCGTGGCGATCGCCTCGCTCCTCGACGCGGCCGAAACACTCGCCGACGACGTCGAGGCAGCCGAGGCCTTTGGGGACCTTTCCGTCCGGGAGCAACTCCGCTACGACGGGTTCTACGAGGTCATCGAGGGCGAACATCGCAAGGACTACCCGCCGGAACTCAACGCTGTCCTCTCCTGGGAGAAACGCTACAAGGAATCGCGTGATCCCGAAGACGTCGAGCAGATTCTTCGCGTGCTCGATCTTATGGACTCGGATTTCATGGAGGAGAACGTCCTTGAGACCCTCGAACGCGTCGCGCCGCCGGAGGCGTTCGAGCCGGTCCACCAGCGCGCCCAGCGGCGTGACAAGCAGGCGATCCGCGTCCTCGGGAAGATCGGTGACGACCGGGCGGTCGAGACACTGGTCGACTTCCTCGACGGCGACCCCGCCCTCCAGCGCGTGACGTTGCGCGCCCTCGGCGAGATCGGCAGTCAGGAGGCGACCCAGGCGGTCGCGAACTCTCTCGACGACGAGAACGACAGCGTCCGGAGTTCGGCTGCTCGCGCGCTCGGCCTGCTCGGCGACACCCGCGCGATCGAACCCCTGGCGGACGTCCTCGCCGAGGACGACGCCGACGACGCCCGGGCCAGCGCGGCGTGGGCGCTCAACCAGATCGGGACCGAACGTGCCATCGAGATCGCCGCCGAGTACGCCGACGATCGGGCATACGTCGTCCAGACTGAAGCCGAGAAGGCCGCGAACGTCTGAGCTGGCGCGGCCGGAGACGGCTTTCATCGCGCGCCGCGATTTTATATACCAGAACCGACCCAGCACTCGCCGTGCGTCGTGCGCTCGCCTGTCTGGTGGTCGTCGTGCTGGCCGGAACGTTCGGAGCCGGCGTCGTCGTCGCAGAGCACGACTCGAACGCGCCCGAGGCGACCGGCCCGAACGTCTCAATCGCGGCGATCTATCCCAACCCGGTCACCGAGGGAGACGCCGGCGAATACGTCGTCCTCTCGGCCCCCGCTGAGACAAATCTGACTGGCTGGACGCTCGCAGACGATCACTCGACAGCGCGGCTTCCGAACGCGACCGTCTCGGGTCGGATCGCGCTCTCGACCGATCCGGCGCGGGTGGCTACTCTCACGGACTCGCCAGTTTCCGCACTCGATGGTCACGTTCCGCTGGCCAACGGTGGCGAGAACCTGACGCTCCAGGACGGTCAACAGATCGTCGACAGCGTCGGCTACGAGAACGCCCCCGAGGGTGAACTCGGCCGTGTCGAGAACGGGTCGATCGCCTGGGAACCACTCGGAAAGACGGATTTCGACGTCCGGCGGGGCAACGGTGGGGCGGTGCGGACGTTCGTCCTCCCGGACGCGGGCGGCCTGCCGGTCGAGGTTCTTTCGAGCGCGGACGATCGAATCATGGTGGCGGCGTATACGTTCACGTCCCGGGACGCGACCGAGGCCCTCCTCGCCGCGAGTGAGCGGGGCGTCGACGTTCGCCTTCTCGTCGAGGGTGGGCCGGTCGGCGGCATGAGTCGACGGCAGGCGCGCCTCCTCGATCGACTCTCCGACAGTGGCGTCCGGGTGAACGCCGTCGGCGGCGACGCCGCCCGCGTCGATCACCACCACGCGAAGTACGCCGTCGTCGACGACCGGGCGATGGTGCTGACCGAAAACTGGAAACCCGCCGGGATGGGCGGCCGGTCGAGCCGTGGCTGGGGCGTGGTGCTCTCGGATTCGGGGATCGTCGAGTCCCTCGTGGATACCTTCCGGGCGGACGCCGGGTGGCGCGATGCGATCCCGTGGCGTGAGTTCCGGTCGGGACGGGAGTTCAGTGATCCCACGCCCTCCAACGGCAGCTACCCAACCCGCCACGCCCCGCAGCGCCACGACGCGAAGAGTGTCTCCCTGCTGGTGGCTCCCGACAACGCCGAGGAGGCAGTCATCGAGCGTCTCGACGCCGCCGAGACGTCGATCGACGTCGTCCAGGCCAGTGTTGGCGGGGCCAACCAGTCGTTCGTCCGGGCGCTGAAACGCGCCGCCGAACGGGGAGTCGAGGTTCGCTTGCTGCTCTCCCGGGCGTGGTACGCCGCCGAAGAGAATCGAGCAGTCACCGATCGGCTCGAACAGTGGGCACAAAAAGTGGACGCACCGCTATCAGTCCGACTGGCTCGGCCCCGCGATCGGTTCGGAAAGATCCACGCCAAGGGCGTCGTCGTCGACGGCGAGACGGCCCTGGTGGGGAGTCTCAACTGGAACGATCACTCCGCGCGGGAGAACCGGGAGGTCGTCGTCGCGCTGGCGGGGGAGGGACCGGCCGGATACTTCGGACGCGTCTTCGCCGACGACTGGGCGGCGGCCGTCTGGCGACTCTCGGTTGGACTCGCGGTTCTCGTGGCCGTGGCTGCACTCGTGGCGGTCCTCGTCGGCCGACGCATCGAATTCGCCGACGCCGGGGGATCTCCTGGCGAGGAGCGACTCCTCGCGGAGGATTTCGGCGATATCCCGGATCAAGAGTCCTGAAGATGTCGGGAATCACCAGCCAGAAGTTCGCTTTCGCGCGCTTCAGACGTCCTCGGGAAGCGACGCGGAACTCTGGAGGGCCTCGTCGATCTCGGCGTCGGCCATCTTCTCGACGAGAGCGTCGACGACGTCCTCGCGTCGGCCCTCGACGAACTTGATCGACCCGACGACGAGGTGGCCGCCGCCGCTGACGCCGCCGCTCGGGATCTCCTCACGGAGTTCGGTCACCATCGTGGGGATGTCCAGCCGGACGCCGTCGCTTCGGAGGACGGCGAAGTCGGGTCCGTAGCCGATCGTGATGACGGGATCACCGGTCTCTGCGACCTTCCGATCGTGGATCGTTCCCGTCGTCTTGCCGGGGGCGGGGTACGTGAATCGCCGGGCCGCGTTCTCGACGTCGAGGCGGTAGAGGTGCGCCCCGTTGTCGAGTTGCTCGTGCTCGACGTGGTCCATCGCCGCGTCGAGTTGTTCGGAGACGTCACGCTCGGCCCGCGTCGAGAGGAACTCGACGATCTCCTCGTGGCGGTCGCGATCGTCACACGCGACGTTGAGGACGTCGGTGATCAGCGGGCCGCCGTCGTCGTAGCGAAGCCAGTGGGTGGCGAAATCGAGCGCCTCACCGATGTCCCGGAGGTCCGCCTGCTCGTAGCCGGCACCCTCGGCCAGGCCGAGATAGTCCGACATCGCCTCGGCTTCCGAGCGATCGGCGAGCCCGGCGACCGCCGGGACGTGCGTGAGGTCCTCGGTCAGATCGGGATCGATCATGCGCGCGAGTTCGACACAGAGCATGCCCGTCGTGATCCGGTAGTCCTCGTCGTGGAGGTAGGGATTGACGTGGTCGTCGACGAGTCCCTCGACCGCTTCGGGATCAGGGTGGTGGTGGTCGATCACGACGATCGGGACGTCGTAGTGGGCCAGATTCTGGTAGGCCGGGACGTCCTCCTCGGTCGAGCCGTTGTCCAGCATCATCAGGAGGGGAAGCTTCTGACCGTGGCGTTCGCGACTCTCTAAGGCGTGATTGAGGTCGCGGGTGACGTCCTCCATCTCGTAGTACGGCGCACGACTCGGCAGACGCTTGAGCAGGTGTCGGGCGGCGTCGCCGTCTGCGTGAACCTCCTCGATGAAGTTCTCGAGGGCGACCGCGAGCGGGACGCTCCCGGCGATTCCGTCGCCGTCGGCGTGGTGACGCATTCGAATCGGTCGTCCCTCGAGGACGGCGCGACGGAGTCGGCGGGCGACGGACTCGAGGTCCTCGAGCAGTGGGTCGAGTGCGTCCCACTCGACGAGCGGATCGACGTCGTGGGGGGCTGCGGCTTCCTGGGTCGACTCTTCGAGTCGCGTTCGGAGGTCAGCCGCGGCCTCGTCCGTCACCGGCTCCAGTGATTCGACCTCGATCTGGATGCCCCCGTCACGTTCTTCGACGCGCCCGCGGATCTGGACCAGGTCCTCGATGTCGACGTCGGGGTAGGCCCTGACGCCCGCGTCCTCGAAGGCAGCACACGGGACGACGGACTCGCCGTCTCGGACCTGGAAAATAGTCGGCCCACCGGTCTGTTTGATCTGGACGACTTCACCTTCCAGTCGGACCGACTCGCCGACGTTGTCGGCGAGGTCCGGGCGTTCGCCGTCCGCGTCGGCTTCGACGGCGACGGTGCGGTAGTCGGTCGGTCGACGCTCGGCGAACGCGAGGTCGCCGTTCTCCCGGACGTTTTCGAGGGCGACGATGAGCTTGTCCCCGCGATCGTAGCTTCCCTGGAGATTCGACTCGTGGACCAGTCCCGAGACTTCTTCGGAGAGATCGACGAAGACGCCGTACTCGACGACGCCGTTGACTGTCGCGTGATACAACTCGCCTTCGTCGACATCGTCGAACGGGCAGCGAGGGTCGAGATCGTAGACGACCGGCCGATCGCCGTCCGAGGAATCCGGATCGGCATCGCCGGCGGTCGAATCTGACGAAATCGGCATTGTGTATGTGCGTTCGGCGTCGTCGCCGTTTTAACCTGTTGATAAGCGCCACCGACTGTGCGACGCGCTCACGCCTCGAAACCAGCACAGCATCGTACGCATCGGAACCCTTAGAAGGAACCCGACCGGACGAATTGCTATGCGGCTGTTTCGCTCCGCGGGTGTCGTCGGCATCGCCGAGGCGGCGCTGTCGTTCGCGCTGGCTGCCAGTCGTGACAGCCATCCCCACGAGTACATGGGGATGCTCCGGGGCGAGGACGCGCGCTCGCTCGGCCTCGATCGGGACGGAACAGTCATCACGGACGTGCTGGTAATTCCCGGGACTGAATCGAATTCGGTGAGTGCGACCGTCAAGACGAGTATGATTCCAAACGACGTCCAGAGCGTCGGGTCGGTTCACTCCCACCCCAACGGCGTCCTCAGGCCGAGCGACGCCGACCTGGCCTCCTTCCAGCGTGGCGACGTCCATATCATCGTCGGCGCACCGTACGAACGCGGTGACTGGCAGGCCTTCGACAGCGACGGCGAGCCCATCGAGTTGCCGGTCTTCGACGTCGAACCGCCCGAGGAGTCGTTTTTCGACTTCACGCAGGCAGACATCGACCGCGAACTCCGCGAGGAGAGTGACGAGTGGGAGGGGCGTCACTGAATGACCACCGTCGTCGCCCAGGGAACCTTCGATTTGCTTCATCCGGGGCATCTCCACTATCTCCGCGAGGCCGCCGAAATGGGCGAGGAACTCCACGTCATCGTCGCCCGGCGGGAGAACGTCACCCACAAGGACCCACCGATCCTGCCGAACGAACAGCGCCGTGAGATGGTCGCCGCTCTCGACCCGGTGGAAGCGGCGGTCGTCGGCCACGACGACGACATTTTCGTCCCGGTCGAGCGGATCGATCCCGATGTCCTGGTACTGGGTTACGATCAGCACCACGACCGGGGCGACATCGCCGACGCGCTCGCCGAACGCGGGATCGACTGCGTGGTCAAGCGAGCCAGCCAGTACGAACCCGACTACGAGGGGGCGGTACTCTCGACGGGTCGCATCGTCGAGCGGATTCTCGATCAGCGTCAGTAACAGTTCACTCCACTCCGCTTTAGCGGTTCACAACAAGTCTGCCTCGGCCAGCCGCTCGACACCCTCTCGGAGTCGTTCTCGACTCGCGGCGTACGAGAGCCGGACGTACCCCGGCGTGCCGAACGGACTCCCCGGTACAGTCGCGACATGGGCCTCCTCGACGGCTTCCTCGGCCCAGGCCTGGTCGTCTCCATCCACGGGAAGCATCACGTAGAACGCACCTTCCGGTTCGGGAATCTCTTTGCCGTACTCGGCGAACAGATCCACCAACATGTCCCGCCGCTGCTCGAAGGCTGCCCGCATCTCCTCGATACTCTCGTCGACGTTTCGCAGGGCTTCGACGCCGGCGTGTTGGACGAAGTTGACCGCGCAGGTCACCGAATGGGAGTGGAGTTTCCCCGCCTGCTCGACCAGCTCTTCGGGGCCGGCGAAATAGCCAAGCCGCCAGCCGGTCATCGCGTAGGCCTTCGAGAAGCCGTTGAGCGTGATCGTCCGATCTTCCATGCCGTCGAGCGCCCCCAGACTCGTCGCCTCCCGGCCGTCGTAGGTGATCTCCTTGTAGATCTCGTCGGAGATCACGGTGATGTCGTGCTCGACGGCCAGGTCGCGGACGCCCTCGAGTGCGGCGTCGGAGTAGATCGAGCCGTGGGGGTTGCCCGGCGAGTTGATCACGAGCAGCTCCGTCTCGTCGGAGACCGTCGCCGCGAGATCGTCCAGTGCGGGCTCGAGGTCGAAGTCGTGGGCGGCGGTGTCGACGCGCGCCAGACTCCCGCCGGCAAGCTTGACCATCGCCTCGTAGGAGACCCACGCGGGATCGAGGAGGCAGACCTCGTCCCCGTCGTCGATCAGCGACTGGAAAACCTCGTAGAGGGCTTGCTTGCCACCTGGCGTGACGATGACGTTCTCGCTCCCGTACTGGGTGAGTCCGTCGTCGTGGAGCTTCTCGACGATGGCGTCTTTGAGCTCGGGAATCCCGTCCGAGGGCGTATAGCCCGTGTTGCCCGCGTCCATGGCCGCTTTGGCGGCGTCCTTAATGTTCTCCGGCGTATCGAAGTCCGGTTCGCCGACGCTCAGGTCGACGACGTCGACGCCGTCGGCCTCGAGTTCGGCGGCGAGGTTGCTGATCGCGATGGTCGCGCTCGGTTCGACTCGCGTGATGCGTTCGGCGAAGTCCATGTGTAGTGCTCTCCGTACGGGCCGCCGGCCCGGGTTCGTCACGAACCGGCTCCCGCGTTTCGTGGTGGGTGATGACCGCCCGGCGGGTAAAGGTGTACCGCTCGACTCTCGACGGTCCGGGATATTCGTCTAATCGGAAGGATTCTAACCCCCGGGGACACAGCAAGCCAACATGGCTGAGGTCGCCGACGCCGCTGACCCGCCCTCCCGCGACAGCAGCACCCGAATTCGGGCCGCTATCGCCGAGCATCCAATGGTCGCCGCCGTGCTGGCGTTCACGGCCGTCGGGCTGCTCGCCCGCTTCATCCTCCTCGGATTGCGGCCCGCCCACTGGGACGAGGCCCGCGTCGCCTACTGGGTCGACTACACGTTCGAGACGGGCCGCTTCGCATACAACTCCCACACCCACGGCCCGGTGATCCAGCACCTCTCGCGGTATCTCTTTGGAATTCTCGGGCCCAGCGACACGACGATCCGGATTCCCGTCGCGATCATCGGCGGCCTCCTCCCGCTTTCAGCCCTCCTCTATCGCGAGCACCTCCGGGACGTTGAAGTCATCGTCCTCTCTGGGTTGCTCTCGGCCAACGCCGTCCTGCTGTACTACTCGCGGTTCATGCGCAGCGATCTGCTGGTCGCGACGTTCATGTTCACCGCCTTCGGCCTCTTCGTTCGCTTCTATGACACCCGCCGCATTCGGTATCTCTACGCGGCGACTGTCTGCATCGTGCTGGCTGTCGGATCCAAGGAGAACGCGCCGCTGTACGTGCTCACCTGGCTCGGGGCCGGTGCGATCATCCTCGACGTCGCGCTCTATCGCCCCCGAAACTATCGCGGTGGCCTCGATCTGGTGGCGACGAAGTTCGCTCACTTCCGAAGCCGTCTGGGGGCCGTCCGCCAGCACCCTCGGTTCTACGTCGGCCACGCTATCGGGATCGCTGTCGTGGCCCTGGCGCTGTTCACCGTCCTGTTCGCGCCACGGGGTGGTGGCGTCGACGGAATCTATCACCCGCCGGAGGGACTCAGCCTCTGGGCGGCGCTCGGTAGTCCTCTCAAGATCCCTCACCTGGTCTGGGATACTCTCACGTACGTTGTCTATCCGACTGGCGAGTACTTCGCGTTCGGCGATATGGACGCCGTCATCCTGGATCTCCCCGGGTCGCCGGTCGTCGAAGCGACGGCGTCGAGCACCGATCCCGAAGCTGTCCCTTACCTGTCGCGGCTGTTCGCGATGGGCGGTGGCCTTCTTTCGAAAGCCCCAGCCGTCGTCGGTTTCGGGCTCGTCGGCGTCCTCTACGAACGGTATCTCGCCGAGCGCAGTCGGACGCTGGTGCTGTTCATGTTCTTTGCGGCGGTGTTCTCGGTGATCGGGTACCCGCTGACGCTCTCGATCGACGCGGGCTGGAAGTGGAACATGACCCACGTCGTCGTCCCGCTGGCGGTCCCCGCGGCCGTCGGTCTCGGCATCGTCGGCCGGTGGGCGACGGTCGCCTACCGGCGGAACGATCGGTTCGATCTCGGGCTGTCAGCAGTCGTCATCGTCATCGTCGCGCTACTGGTGGCTTCCGTGGCCGTCTCCGGCGCGTATCCACCGGCCGATCGGTCGGAAGACAACATGCTCGTGCAGTACGGCCAACCCGCAGACGACCTCCGCGCGCTCGACCAGTTGCAGGCAGTCGCCGCGACGAACGCCGGGACGGACGTCGTCGTCTACGACGGCTCGACTGGGGACAACGCGTATGTCAGAAGCGATCCGGGCAGTGTCAGCAAGGACTTCCGGCCCACTTGCACGCAGTGGACGAACCTGCTCCCGATGAACTGGTATCTCGCCGCCTACGACGCCGATTCCGAGTGCGAGGGCGACAGCGATGCGCTCGTCGATCGCACCGAGGGTGACGATCCACCCCCGATCGTGATTACGCGAGACAGCGACGCTACCGTGCCCGAGGATGCGCTCGAAACCGACTACCAGCCACGTACCTATCGGCTCCGGACCTACGGCTCGGAAGCGACGATCTACGTCCACGAGAGCGTCAACGAGGACTGACCGCGGATTGTGCGACGATCGTTCGTGTCGCAAGGCAACCCTTTTGGCCGCGCCTGTGGAACCGCGAGCCAACCGTGACAACTACGCTGCCAGGCCCCACCGTCGGCGTCGTCGGCGGCGGCCAACTCGGCCGGATGCTCGGCGAGGCCGCCGCGCCGCTCGGGATCGAGGTGATCGTCGTGGATCCGACACCCGACGCGCCCGCCTCGCCGGTTGTCGCCGACCAGATCGTCGCCGACTTCGACGACCCCGACGCACTTGCTGAACTCGCAGAACGCGCCGACTACCTTACCTACGAGATCGAACTCGCCGGGACGGGGGTTCTGGAGACAGTAAGCCAGGAGACGGGGACACCAGTCCACCCCAAGCCCGAGACGCTCTCGCTCATCGAGGACAAACTCGTCCAGAAGCGCCGCCTCGAAGACGCCGGCGTACCCGTCCCCCCGTTCCGCGGCGTGGATTCGGTCGACGATCTCCGGGCTGCACTCGACGAACTGGGCTATCCGGCCATGCTGAAAGCCCGGGAGGGTGGCTACGACGGCCGCGGGAACGTCCCGATCGAATCGCCCGACGATGTCGAATCGGCCTTCGCGACCATCGTCGACGCCGCGCCCGGCGCGACACCCGAGGACCCGTCCGGGGCGGCGATGGTCGAAGCCTTCGTCGACTTCGAGCGCGAACTCGCCGTCATGGGCGTCCGTGGCGACGGCGAGCGCGACACCTTCCCCGTGACCGAGACGATCCACCGCGAGGAGATCCTGCGGGAGACGGTCTCGCCACCGCGTGCTGATCCGGCCGTACGCGAGCGTGCCCGCGAGGTCGCTCTGGACGTATTGGACGTGATGGCGGGGCGTGGTGTCTTCGGGATCGAACTCTTCCAGGGGCCTGACGACGAGATCTTCCTCAACGAGATCGCTCCCCGCCCGCACAACTCCGGCCACTGGACCATCGAGGGTGCGCTCACTTCACAGTTCGAACAGCACCTCCGGGCTGTCGTCGGGTGGCCGCTCGGGGCGACCGATCGCCGCTCGCCGACGGTGACGGCGAACGTCCTCGGCGACGTCGACGAGCGACAGGACGCCACACTTCGGAACGTCGATCATGCGCTCGAAGCCGACGGCGCGTCGATGCATTACTACGGGAAGGACGAGGTCTATCGCCTGCGGAAGATGGGCCACGTGACCCAGGTCGGGGACGACGACGCCGATCCGGGCGAGCTACTCGAACGGACGCGTGACGTTCGCGACGAGCTGACGTTCCGGTCGAGTTGAGACGGACTGGATCGCGGCTGATTCGATCCCGACACGCTTAGGCCACCCCCGCGAGCACACTCGCCCATGACGAGCGAGAGCGTCCAGTCACTGATCGACCAGCTTGAAGCAGAGGCCGAGATGGACCGTCCAGCCGAGGAAACCCCGGATATCGGGATCATCATGGGTTCGGACTCGGATCTCGACGTGATGGCCGGCTCCGAATCCGGCCGGCCTGGGGCCTACGACGTCTTGACTGAGGAACTCGACTTCGTCGAACAGACCGACTACGAGACCGCGCCCGAGGCGCGCTTTACCTTCGAGACGTTCGTCGTCTCCGCACATCGGACGCCCGAGTTGATGTACGCCTACGCCGAGACCGCCGAGGATCGTGGGATCGACGTCATCATCGCCGGTGCGGGCGGGAAGAGCGCCGACCTGCCGAACATGACGGCTTCGATCGCGTATCCGTTGCCGGTCATCGGCGTTCCCGTCCAGGAGAAGTCTCTGCCCTCGGTGATCGGGATGCCACAGGGTGCGCCCATCGTCGCTGTCGACGCCGGAAAGTCCTTCAACGCCGCGCTCTCGGCGGTCCAGATCCTCGCCCGTCAGCACTCCGACCTCCGGGAACGGCTTCTCCAGTACCACGACGGGTTACAACAGGACGTCGGCGAGGTCTCGCGGGCGCTGCACGAACGCGGAACGCCGCGCTTCCGTGAGTAGCGCACAACACTGACTGCCAGTCGATTCGGCGTCTCACCGATCCGGTTGCCGTCCAGCGTGACCGGCGACTGTAGCGAGTCGATCGTGATCGAACTCCTGGGAGGACGGGGCAAAAATGGCCGCTATCGCCCGTATCGCGGGCCGAAACACTGAACCCTTATGTGGGACCGCACCCAACCACGGCCAGAGTGGCCACATGAGCAATCCATGGATCGCAATCGGGGCGCTGGCGCTCGTCGGGCTAATCATCCTCCTGTCGATGTTGGCGATCTCGGCGTTACTCCGGCCGAGTGTGCCCGAACGAAGCAAGCGCGCCACCTACGAGAGCGGCGAGGTGCCGACCGGCGACACCCGCATCCAGTTCAACATTCAATACTACATGGTCGCGTTACTGTTCGTCGTCTTCGATATCGAGACCGTCCTCATCTTCCCCTGGACGGTCATCTACAACGACGCCGTCGAGGCCGTCGGCCTCTGGCGTGCGCTCGCGCCGATGGTCGTGTTCGTCGGTATTCTCGCGGTCGGCCTCGGCTGGGCGTGGCGCAATGGGGCCGTCCGATGGGTGACCAGCAAGCGCGCACGCCGACAACGGATCGAATCATAGCATGAGTCAGAACACACAACCGACAGAGAGCACCGGCACGAAATCCACACGCGAGGCCCGGATGGGCGAGGGCGTCGACGACCGGTTCAACTCCCGGCTGCGTGAGGCGCTGGGCTCGACGCCGTTCATCCTCACGAAGTTCGACCAGTTCATGAACTGGGCCCGGGGCTCGTCGATGTTCATGCTCCAGTTCGGGATCGCCTGTTGCTCGATCGAGATGATGCACACCTACTCGGTGAAACACGACCTCGATCGCTTCCACGCCGGCGTTCCCCGTGCCTCGCCACGGCAGGCGGACGTGATGATCGTCCCCGGGACCATCGTCTCGAAGTTCGCCCCCCGGATGAAGCGCGTCTACGATCAGGTCCCGGAGCCGAAGTTCACCATCGGGATGGGGTCGTGTACGATCTCCGGCGGCCCCTTCCAGGAGGGGTACAACGTCGTCAAAGGGGCCGAAGAGGTCATCCCGATCGACATCCAGATCCCGGGGTGCCCGCCCCGGCCCGAGGCGCTGATCTACGGCGTCGCCAAACTCCAGGAGCGCATCGCCAACGGCGAGTCCTCGCCTGTGGTCGTCAAGCCCTACGAACTCGAGGAGTTCGGCGAGCTCGAACAGGACGAAATCGTCGAGAAACTCGCCGACCAGATCGACGAGGACGATCTCGTCATGCGGTACAACTGGGCTGATTCGCCATGAGCTTACAACAAGAACGTGACGTCGGCGTGACCGAGGACGGACTGGACTACGACGCACTCGCCGACTTGCTCGGTGAGCACGTCCTCGACCGCGAGGAGCACGTCAACGCCGAGGGGTTCGTGATTCGGCCGGACGAGGTCGAAGACGTCCTCTCGACGCTGAAAGACCGAGCGGGCTTCGATCACCTCTCGGCGGTCACCGCCCAGGAGTACGACGACCGCTACGAGTCGATCTACCACCTCAAGAAGTACGACGACCCGACACAGGAACTGTCGATCGTGGTCCCCACCAGCTCCGACGAGCCGGTGAGTCAGTCGGGCGCATCGGTGTTCGACACCGCCGACTGGCACGAACGGGAAGCCTACGACCTCGTCGGTATCGAGTACGACGAGCACCCGGATCTGCGGCGCATTCTCTTGCCCGAGACGTGGCAAGGTCATCCACTCTCGAATGGCTACAACCAGACTCAGCCGCAGGTCGTCCCCCTTCGTGAGCACGCCAATCCGCTCCAGGAGGACAAACAGAGCCCGCAAGACCCCGACACGATGTTCGTCAACATCGGGCCACATCACCCGGCGACTCACGGGGTTCTCCACGTCAAGACAGTGCTCGACGGCGAGCAGATCGTCGACATCGACCCGGACATCGGGTATCTCCACCGCAGCGAAGAGCAGATGTGCGAGCAGGGTACTTATCGCCACCAGATCATGCCCTACCCCGACCGGTGGGACTACACCCCCGGCGGGTTGCTCAACGAGTGGGCCTACGCCCGTGCCGCCGAGGACTTGGCGGATATCGACGTTCCGGAGTACGCGCAGGTCCTCCGGACGATGGGCGCGGAACTCACGCGGATCGCAGCCCACATGCTCGCGGTCGGGACCTTCGGGCTGGATCTATACGGTGACTTCACGGTCATCTTCATGTACGCCATTCGGGACCGGGAAGTCGTCCAGAACCTGCTCGAGGACCTCACTGGCCAGCGGCTCATGTTCAACTACTTCCGGCTCGGCGGGGTCGCCTGGGACTTGCCCGAACCCCGTGAGGAGTACCTCGAGAAGGTCCGGGAGTTCACCGAGGAGGTGCCCGAGCGACTCGAGGAGTACCACGACCTCATCTCCGGCAACGAGATCTTCCAGATGCGAACGATCGACACCGGTGTCCTCCCACCGGAGGTCGCCAAGTCCTACGGCGCGACCGGCCCCGTCGCCCGCGGATCGGGCGTCGATTACGACCTTCGACGGGACGATCCCTACGGTTACTACGACGAACTCGACTGGGACGTCGTGACCGAAGACGGGATGGACAACTACGCCAGGCTGCTCGTTCGCCTCCGGGAGGTCGAGGAGTCCGCGAAGATCGTCCGCCAGTGCGCCGATATCCTCGAGGACTGGCCCGAGGACGACCGGGAGATCCAGTCGAACGTCCCTCGGACGCTCAAGCCCGAACCCGACAAGGAGATCTACCGGGCGGTCGAGGGCGCGAAGGGCGAACTCGGGATCTACATCCGCAGCGACGGCACGGACAAGCCCGCGCGGTTCAAGATCCGGAGTCCGTGTTTCTCGAACCTTCAGACGCTGCCGGTGATGTCCGAGGGCGAGTACATCCCTGATATGGTGGCCTCGCTGGGCAGTCTCGACATCGTGCTCGGGGAGGTGGATCGGTGATGTACCTCCAGGCGACGACGCTGACCGATACCATCGTCGATCTGCTCGGTTCGGTCGGGCTGGACGCGGCGAACCCGCTCGTGGTCTTTCTGGCCGGACTACTCGCGGCGGCGGTCGTCGCGGTCATCGTCCTGCTCAATGCGGCACTTGCGGGCCCGTGGGCGAAACGGAAGATCACGGCGGCGTTCACCGACCGGATCGCGGTCAATCGCGTCGGACCGATGGGGATCGGGACGATCGTCGTCGACTCCGTTCGGCTCCTCTCGAAGGAGCTGATCATCCCCGAAAAAGCCGATCGACCGGCCTACGACCTCGCGCCGCTCATTCTCGCGTCTTCCGCACTCATCGGGTTCGCCGTGATCCCGATGGGTAACGGCATTCAGGTTGCTGACCCCGAGATCGGGCTGGCGTACGTCTTCGCCGTCTCGTCGATCGCGTCGCTCGGCCTGTTGATGGCGGGGTACGCCTCGAACAACAAGTACTCGTTCCTCGGTGGGCTGCGCGCGGTCGCCCAGAACCTCGCCTACGAGATCCCGCTCGTGTTGACCGGTGCGTCGGTCGTGCTCTTTGCGGGCTCGTTGCGACTCAGCGAGATCGTCGCCGCCCAGCAGGGGGTGTTCCTCCAGCTCGGGCCGGTCGCGATTCCGAACTGGTTCGCGTTCATCAACCCCTTCGCGTTCGCGCTGTTCATGATCGCGAACCTGGCAGAGGTCGGCCGCAACCCCTTCGACATTCCCGAAGCGCCGACCGAACTCGTCGCGGGCTACCAGACCGAGTACTCGAGTGTCTACTTCGTCCTGTTTTACCTCGGGGAGTTCATCCACATCTTCCTCGGTGGGGCGATCATCGCGACGCTGTTCCTCGGTGGCCCAGCTGGCCCCTTCCTGCCGGGAATCGTCTGGTTCCTCATCAAGATCTGGGGCGTGTTCCTGTTCACCCAGTGGGCACGTTCGGCAGTCCCCCGCGTCCGGATCGACCAGTTGATCGAGATCGGCTGGAAAGTCCTGCTCGTGCTCGCGCTGGTGAATCTTCTCGTGACGGCGGCAGTCGTCGGGGTGATGGCCTGATGGTGTCCCGTCCGATGGCCGGCGCGCGTCCGATTCCCGACCCACAACTCAGAGGTGACTCCACATGATCGGCATCCTCAAAGGTATGGCAACGACGATGAAACACGCCCTCGACGGCAAGACGTTCACCGTCGAGTACCCCGAGACCGCACCCGAGGTCAGCCCGCGGTTCCGGGGCGTCCACAAGTACAGCCAGGAGCGCTGCATCTGGTGTCGACAGTGTGAGAACGTCTGTCCGAACGACACCATCCAGATCGTTCAGGACGACCAGCGCAACGGCGAACAGTACAACCTCCACGTCGGCCAGTGTATCTACTGTCGGCTCTGTGAGGAGGTCTGTCCGACCGATGCCATCGTGCTGACCCAGAACTTCGAGTTCGTCGGCGATACGAAAGACGACCTCGCCTACAACAAGGAGGAACTCAAGAACGTCCCATGGTACAAGGATATCGACCCGCTGGAGTCCCGGGAGCCGGACCGTGGCAGTTGGGTCGGCGAAGGCGAAGGCGAAGTCGACTACCAGTAGAGAAACGTACGCGGCCGGAGGCCGCGTTTCGCGGGACCGAGCGAAGCGAGGTCCCGGTGTTTTTGGTCCAGCTTTTTCGAGGAGGGGTCGCGAGCGGAGCGAGCGACCCGCCGCAGTAAAAAGGTGGAGGATCGTCGACCCACTGGAGTCGCGGGAACCCGATCGGGGGAGTTGGGTCGGGGAAGGCGAAGGCGAAGTCGATTATCAGTAGAAGCATACGCGGTCGAAGGCCGCGTTTCGCGGGACCGAGCGAAGCGAGGTCCCGATTTTTCGCCCACGTTTTTGCCGCGAGAGGTTCGCGCTCTGTGCGAACCCGAGCGGGAAAAAGGTGGTGGGCGATCACTCGAACGGGTCGTCCGCTGTTTCCAGCCGCGTGATGTGCTCGATAGCGTCGAAATCGTCGTCGAACGAGTACAGGTATTCGATCCCCGCTCGGTGCATGTACGCGGCAATCGTCGCATCACCGAACGACAGTCCTGTGTGAGTTTCGAACAGCTTGATAGCGTTGGTAAAGTCCTTTTGTGCAGCGTGGAGCACCTCGAATCCAGCTGACTGATTCAAACGTCTGTACGTCTCCACGGCCTTTTCATGACGTTTCCGGGACTGTATCCAGTTCTGTGTTTCAAGCGCAACGTAGTTTGTCACCCGGCCGGTTGGGAGGTCGCCATGATCCATGTCACGAACGATCTCCATGGCAACGTCGTGGTGTTCGTCGTCAGCGTCTGCCATCCCGACGAGAACACCCGTATCGACAACTGCGACTGCCATCAGCTCGTCTCCGACAGTGCGGGATCGTCTTCGTGACCGGCAATGTCGTGCGATTCGGACCCGCCTCCACCCATTGGTATCGGCTCGAAATCGTCGAAAGCGCCGTAGCGCTGTTTTAGGACTTCGACCGAAAGCGTTCCCTCTTCGTCGGTCTCCCACCGGAGTTTGTCGCCCGGTTCGATGTCGAGGCGCCGGCGAAGCTCCGCGGGGATCGTGACCATCCCCCGGTCGCTGACCGTCGTTTCCATGGGAGCCTCGTCAGTTGCCATACGCGATGTTACAGGCTCTCTCGCCATACATGTTGCGCCCCATGTGCGTGTCTTCCCGCGCCCTCAGACGACGAGAACGACGAGAAACGCCACCAGCATCGACAGCGTCAGAACGAACTGCATCACGCTCGAGCCGAGCGTGCCGACCAGGGCGTAGCCGGCGGCCTTGAGACTCTCGTCCCGCGCTCGCCCCCGGTAGAGTTCGAGGGCGAAGACGGTGGCCGTGATGCCGAGGAGGATGCCGACCGGGCCGAGCACAAAGAAGAGCGCGAACCCGACGAGCGCGCCGGCGACGCTACTGAGCGTCGAGGCACCACCGGCTTTCGCGGCGATCGCGCCCGCCAGGTAGTCGACGGCGACCACGAGTACCCCGACGGTGAGGAACCCAGCGAGGACGATCGGTCCGGGCGTGGCGTAGCCCGTACTCCACCAGTAGACCACGATCCCGCCGATCGAGAGCAGGCCCGCGGGGACCATCGGCACGAAACTCCCGAGGACGCCGCCGACCAGCAACGCCAGGGCGAGGAGGACGAACACGGTGATCTCCATGGCCTACCGTCGATGCTTGTTTTGAAGTTCGCTCCGGTATAGTAATCGCTCTCGGAGAGACGCCCCTGTGTCCTGAGGTTTTCCGCAAAATAGACAGTCGTGTCGAAACGTTGTCCAGTCTACACCGCCTGATTTCCGGCGGGCGACGGACCAGTGGTGGCGATACCGGTTGGAATTGCCGGAATCTTTGAACGATAAGGTAATCTTCAAAGGGCGTGCGGGCGCATTGGGGTAGTAGCATGGGAGTACTCGAACTGATCGCTTTTGGGCTGTTCGCACTGACGACAGTCGGTGCCAGCCTGGGCGTCGTGGTGGTACGTGACGTCTGGCACGCGGCGCTGTTGCTCGGCGTGGCCTTGCTCAGCGTCGCCGTCCACTACGTCATGGTCCAGGCACCGTTCGTCGCCGCAATGCAAATTCTGGTGTACGTCGGCGGCGTCCTCATCCTGATTAGCTTCGCCGTCATGTTGACGCGTCGAAGTGATCCGGGCTCTGGCGGGGTGACACAGTGAGCCGACCACGTCTCGCGACGGACCTGCGGGCGAGCCACGGCGTAGCTGCGATCGCGCTGTTTGGTGTCCTCGCCGCGGTGTTTGTCACTGCCGACTTTCCCGAACCGACCGGCTTCGAGTCGGGCCTCAGCGTCATGGACGGGATCGGTTACGCGCTGTTCGACATGGCCGGCCAGTCCGGACTCGTCACCGAGGGCTTTCTGGTGTCGTTCGTCCTGATCGCCGTCGTCCTCGATGCGGCACTGGACGGGGCAATCTTGCTTGCCCGTGACGAAGACGGGTCTGTGCTCTCGACGAACGACGGAGGTGCTGAGTGATGGTCGGTGTCTTCCCGTATCTCCTGCTGTCGGCGGCGATTTTCGCCATCGGCGTCTTCGGCGTGTTGACGCGCCGGAACGCCCTGCTCTTCCTCATGTCTGTCGAGTTGATGCTCAACGCAGCGAACGTCAACTTCGTCGCGTTCTCGCTGCACTACGGCAACCTGACGGGACAGGTGTTCGCACTGTTCGTGATGGCGCTGGCTGCCGCCGAGGTCGCGGTCGGCATCGGTATCATCCTCGTCCTGTATCGCAACTTCGGTGAGATCGACGTGACCGTCCCGACGACGATGCGGTGGTAACATGACAGGAATACTCGACTTCGCTCCGGCGATCGCACTGCTCCCGCTGGCCGCCTTCGTTCTCGTGTTGCTTGGCGGCAACTACCTGCCGAAACGCGGCGCGCTGGCCGGCATCGCCGCGCTGGCTGGCTCGCTCGTCCTCTCGGCCCTCTCGCTGGTGGCCGTGGCCAACGGCGACCCCTATCACGCGGAACTCTATACCTTCCTCACTGGCGATGGGGCGATCAGTCTCCACTTCGGCATTCTGATCGATCCGCTCTCGGCGCTGATGCTCACGCTCGTTTCGCTGATCGCCCTGCTGGTGTTCGTCTTCTCGCTCGGGTATATGAACGACGAGGGCGAGGGCGGCCTCCGGCGGTACTACGCCGAACTCTCGCTGTTCGCCTTCAGCATGCTCGCCTTTGTCTTCGCGGACAACCTCCTGATGGCGTTCATGTTCTTCGAACTCGTCGGGCTGTGTTCGTACCTGCTGATCGGCTTCTGGTTCCGTGAGCCGGGCCCGGCCAGCGCGGCGAAGAAGGCCTTCCTCGTGACCCGTTTCGGGGACTACTTCTTCCTCGTCGGGACCGTGGCGGTCCTCTCGATGTTCGGCACCGGGCTGTTCGTCGGCGAGGAGGGCTTCCCGGAACTGGCCCGCCAGGCCATCGAGTCCGGCCAGACGTTCTACGGCCTGGGCGCGGAGACGGCGATCACGCTCGCCGGCCTGCTGGTGCTGGGCGGCGTGATCGGCAAGTCCGCCCAGTTCCCCTTACACACGTGGCTCCCCGACGCGATGGAGGGTCCGACCCCCGTTTCGGCGCTCATCCACGCGGCGACGATGGTAGCCGCCGGTGTCTACCTCGTCGCGCGGATGTACGGCTTCTACCTGCTGAGTCCGACCGCGCTGGGCGTAATCGCCCTCGTCGGTGGCTTCACCGCCCTCTTTGCGGCCTCGATGGCGCTGGTCAAACAGGAACTCAAGCAGGTGCTCGCCTATTCGACGATCTCCCAGTACGGGTACATGATGCTCGCGCTGGGTGGCGGCGGGTACGTCGCTGCGGTCTTCCACCTCACCACCCACGCGATCTTCAAGGCGCTGCTGTTCCTCGGTGCCGGTTCAGTCATCATCGCGATGCACCACAACGAGAACATGTGGGACATGGGCGGCCTGAAGGAGAAGATGCCCGTGACTTACTACGCGTTCCTCTCGGGGTCGCTCGCGCTGGCGGGCATCTTCCCCTTCGCCGGCTTCTGGTCGAAGGACGAGGTGCTCTACGAGACGCTGATCCACGGGCTGGGCGGTTCGCCGCTCCTGCTCGCTGGCTACGCGATGGGGCTACTCGCCGTCGCGTTCACCGGCTTCTACACCTTCCGGATGGTCCTGTTGACCTTCCACGGCGACGCCCGGACTGAACAGGCCGAGGATCCCCACAGCGTCCGGTGGAACGTCAAACTGCCGCTGGCCGTCCTCGGAATCCTCGCGGCCGTCGGCGGTGTGATCAATCTCGCGCCGGTCGAGAAGGTCACTGGCGTTCACCTGACCTTCCTCCACGACTGGCTCGGGGGCGCTACGGAGTTACTCTCGGTCGAACACTACGAGACGCTGCTCCACGACTACGCTCACTACACGGCCGAGAACCCGCTGGGTGAGACCGGGACCGTCCTCGCCGGCGCGGCCGTCTCGCTCGGCCTCGCCCTGCTGGGTGCCGGGATCGCCTATCGACTCTACGCCGTGGCCGATCCCGAGGAACACACCGACCGGCTCGGCGGTCTCAAGACGCTGCTCATGAACAACTACTACCAGGACGAGTACCAGGTCTGGCTGGCCCGGGGCGTGACGGTACCGATCGCCCGCGCGGCCGACACATTCGATCAGAGCGTCGTCGACGGCATCGTCAACGCAACCAGTAGCGTGAGCCTGTTCGGCAGCGAGCGCGTCCGCCGGATCCAGTCCGGCGTCGTGACCAACTACGCGACGCTGGTCACGCTTGGTCTCGTTGCACTGCTAGTCGTCTTCGCACTGCTCGGGGGGTGGCTCTAATGCTACTCGAAGCCCTCCTCGTGAGCGTGCTGGTCGGTGCCGGCGTCGTCGCGCTGGCACCGAATCGCTACGCCGGCAAACTCGCCGCCGTCCTCAGCCTCGTGCCGCTCGGCGGGAGCCTCTACCTGTGGTCAGCCTTCGACGGCGCGAGCAACGCCCTGCTCGGGAACAATCCCGCCTTCGAGACTCAGCTCGCCTGGTTCGATCTGGGGCCCTACGCCCTCCAGTGGCACGTCGGCCTCGACGGCGTGAGTCTGCCGCTGCTCGTGCTGACGACGATTCTCACGACGGCTGCGATCGTCTCGGCCTGGACGCCGATCGACGAGCGCGAGTCGCAGTTCTACGCGCTGGTCCTGCTGCTTGAGGCGGGACTGCTGGGCGTCTTCGCGGCGCTCGATTTCTTCCTGTGGTTCGTCTTCTGGGAAGTCGTCCTGGTCCCGATGTACTTCCTGATCGGGATCTGGGGTGGCCCGCGCCGGAAGTACGCCGCGATCAAGTTCTTCGTCTACACCAACGTCGCGAGCCTGGTGATGTTCATCGGCTTCATCGCGCTGGTGTTCGGGCTGGGCGACAGTGTCGCCAGCCTCGACCTGCCGGCGGTTGCCCAGGCGCTCCAGGAGCCGGGTGCCCTGGACGGACTCGCCGGCCTGGGGCCGGAGGCGCTCAAGACGACGGCCTTCCTCGCGATGTTCGCCGGGTTCGCGGTCAAGGTTCCGATCGTCCCGGTACACACCTGGCTGCCGGACGCCCACGTCGAAGCGCCAACGCCGGTGTCGGTGCTGCTCGCGGGCGTGCTCCTGAAGATGGGGACCTACGCCCTGCTGCGGTTCAACTTCACAATGTTACCCGATGTCGCGGCGGCCAACGCGACGATCATCGGGATCTTCGCCGTGGTGAGCGTCATCTACGGCGCGATGCTCGCGCTCGCCCAGCGGGACTTAAAGCGGATCGTCGCGTACTCCTCCATCTCGTCGATGGGGTACGTCCTGCTCGGGTTGATCGCCTACACCGTCCACGGCGTGGGCGGGGCGACCTTCCAGATGATCAGCCACGGGTTCATCTCGGGGCTGATGTTCATGGTCGTCGGCGTGGTCTACAACCAGACGCACACCCGGATGGTCGGCGACATGTCCGGCCTGGCGGATCGACTGCCGGTGACTTCGGGAATCTTCGTCGCCGCGGCCTTCGGCTACATGGGCCTGCCGCTGATGAGCGGGTTCATCGGGGAGGCGCTGATCTTCATCGGCGCGTTCCCATCGAGCGTACTCCCGGGCGCGCCGGTGTTTACCGCGCTTGCCATGTTCGGGATCGTGATCGTCGCCGGCTACCTGCTGTGGGCGATGCAGCGCACGCTGTTCGGGCCGTTCGACCTCGCGACCGACTACGAACTCTCCCGCGCGCCGGTCCAGGACGTCGCGCCGTTGCTCGTCTTGCTTGCCGCGGTGATCGTCCTCGGGATCCACCCTGACCTGTTCTACGGGATGATCCAGGACGCGGTTGCGCCCATCGTCGAACTCGGAGGTGGTGTCTGATGGCAGCCATAGAACTTCCACAGTGGGCCGCGCTCGCACCCGCGCTGGTGCTCGGGCTGACAGCGCTGGTCCTGTTCATTATCGACAGCATCGAACCGGAACCCGACACGACGAACACCGGTCTCCTCACCGGCGTTGGACTGGCCGGCGCGCTCGCCGCGCTGGCGTTCAACGTCTGGTATCTGGCGGCCGGGACTGGTCAGCCAGCCGCGATCGAACTGTTCGGCGACCAGTTGCTCGTCGACGGGATGACGCTCGTCTTCGGGACGATCGTCGCCAGCGTCCTCGCACTGGTCGTCCTCGGGAGTTACGACTACTTCACCGACGTGCCCTACCGGGCGGAGTACTTCTCGCTGGTCTTTCTCGCAGCGACTGGGATGACGCTTTTGGGCGCGGTCAACAGCTTCGCGACGGCACTGCTCGCGCTGGAGCTGGCGAGTCTCCCCTCCTACGCGCTGGTGGCCTCGCTGAAGGACAACAAGGGCAGCGTCGAGGGCGGGCTGAAGTACTTCCTCGTCGGTGCGCTGTCCTCGGCGATCTTCGTCTACGGGATCAGCCTGGTCTACGTCGCGACGGGCCACCTCGCGTTCACCGAGGTCGCCGCGGCGGTGTCCGATGCCCCGGCCGGCATTCTGGGCGTCGGCGTCGTGATGGTCGCCGGCGGCGTCGCCTTCAAGACCGCGAGCGTCCCCTTCCACTTCTGGGCACCCGAGGCCTACGAGGGCGCGCCGACGCCGATCTCGGCGTTCCTCTCCTCGGCGTCGAAGGCCGCTGGATTCGTGCTCGCCTTCCGGCTCTTCACGACGGCGTTCCCCCATGACCTGATCAGCGGCACCATCGACTGGCTGCTCCTCTTTCAGATCCTGGCGGTCGCCACGATGGTGCTGGGGAACTTCGCCGCTGCGACCCAGAACAATGTCAAGCGGATGCTCGCCTATTCGTCGATCGGCCACGCCGGGTACGTCCTGATCGCGCTCGCGGCACTGACCGGTCACGGTGACGACAGCCTGGTGCTCGGGGCCGGCATGCTCCACCTGCTGGTCTACGGGTTCATGAACACCGGCGCGTTCCTGTTCGTCGGCCTCGCGGAGTACTGGGACGTCGGCCGGACGTTCGAGGACTACAACGGGCTGGCACGGGAAGCGCCGGTCGCCGCCGTGGCGATGACCGTCTTCCTGTTCAGCCTCGCCGGCCTCCCCGTCGGGGCGGGCTTCCTCTCGAAGTACGTCCTCTTCGGCGCGGCCGTCGGCGCGGGCCTGTGGTGGCTGGCTGCGGTCGGTGCGATCGCCAGTGCCCTGAGCCTGTTCTACTATTCGCGGGTCGTCAAGGCGCTGTGGTTCGAGGAGCCGACCCAGGACTTCGAGATCGAATCCTACCCGATCGGGCTGTACACCGCCATCATCGTCGCGGCGGTCGTGACGGTGTTGCTCCTTCCGGCCTTCGGGTTCGCGAGCGAGGAAGCGATCGCTGCCGCCGGCGCGCTGGTGTAGCACGCCATCTGTTCTCTGGCTGACTGTCTGGCTCTTGTTCGGACATCTCCCCCCAACTCTCGGAGGCTCCCGTCTCGACATGAGCCGTCGTCTACCCGATGTCCGTTACGATTATATCGTATCGTAACGTATGTTTTTGTAACGATGAAGACCGTCACGACGCGTATTCCCGAAGACGACGAGGAGTTGCTCGCAGAACTTGAGGCGGAACTGACCGCCGACAGATCGGAGGTGCTTCGGCGGCTCATCAGGGACGGACTCGACGAGTGGCGACGGGAGAAAGCACTCGACGGACTACGAAACCACGAGTTGACGATCCGTCGGGCGGCTGAAATTGCGGACGTCCCGTACGTCGAAATGGTGACCCTCGCCGCCGAAGAGGGGATCGACGTGGGCTATTCGACCGATGACCTCGAACGAGACCTCGGGAGAATCTGATGGTCGTTGTCGATTCTTCCGCTCTGATTCCGCTCTCGTGGGTTGGGAGACTCGGCCTCGTCGAGACGACCTTCGAGACAGTCCGGACGACAGACGCAGTGAGAGACGAGGTACTTGTCGAGGGAAAACCCGGGACGGCATCGCTTCAGCATTTTCTCAAAGGGGTCGAAGTCGTCGAGACACCGCCCCAATCCGAGGAGGTGGCGACGCTCGAAGGGATCGCTGTCGCGGACGCCTCGGTGATACTGATGGCTGCAGACGACGAGGCGATCCTTCTTGGGAACGATATGGCGCTGATCGAGGTGGCCAGGAGTCACGGCGTCGAGTGCTGGTGGGTGACAACGTTGTTGCTCCACGGTGCGAAATCGGGGGCGCTGTCCGCCACAGAAGCGGTCGATATCCTGTACGATCTCGTCGACGCAGGGATGAACCTCGATCCGAACGTCTACGCGCAGGTCCAGCGGAAATTACAGGAACTTGGTGATTGAACGAGACATGATCGGTCCTGTATACATCGAGCCGTAGCGCTGGACGGGGTTTCCGATTACGCGGCATCTAAGTGCGACCCACTGTACCACCAGGTATGCAAGCGACAGCGACGGCCCACCCGATCCAGGGGCTGGTGAAGTACCACGGGATACGCGACCCCGACCTCCGGACGCCGTATCACGACTCGATCAGCCTCTGCACCGCGCCGAGTAACTCCACGACGACCGTCGCCTTCGAACCCGACCGTGACGAGGACGTCTACCAAATCGACGGCGATCGCGTCGACGGGCGCGGGGCCGAGCGCATCCGGACCGTCGTCGACCACGTCCGCGAGCGGGCCGGGATCGAGGATCGAGTCCGAGTCGAGAGCGAGAACAACTTCCCGACGAACGTCGGGTTTGGCTCCTCGGCGTCTGGATTCGCGGCGCTGGCGATGGCACTGGCCGAGGCTGCCGGGTTGGACCTCTCTCGTCCGGAAATATCGACGATCGCTCGCCGTGGTTCGACCTCGGCGGCGCGGGCGGTCACGGGCGGCTTTTCGGATCTGCGGGCGGGCAGCAACGATCGGGACTGCCGTTCTCGGCGACTCGACGTCGACTTCGAGGACGACGTTCGGATCGTCGGCGCGGTCATCCCCGCCTACAAGGAGACCGAGGCGGCCCACGCGGAGGCCGAAGACAGCCACATGTTCGAGGGACGACTCGCCCACGTCCACGAGCAACTCGCGGACATGCGCGACGCGCTCGGCCGCGGCGACTTCGAGCGGACGTTCGAGATCGCCGAACACGACACGCTCTCGCTGGCGGCGACGACGATGACCGGGCCCAGCGGGTGGGTCTACTGGCAACCCGAGAGCCTCGAGGTCTTCGAGACCGTGCGGGATCTCCGGGCGGATGGCGTTCCCGTGTATTTCTCCGGCGATACCGGCGCGAGCATCTACGTCAATACGACGGCGGAGTACGTCGACCGCGTCGAGTCGGCGATCGAAGCACTCGGAATCGAGACGCTCACCTGGCAGGTCGGTGGGCCTGCCCGCGTCCTGGAGTCCGACGAAGCCCTGTTCTAGCCATTTTCGGCCCGTCCGTGCCTTTAGGCTGTTGGCGCACTAACGGATCGTATGCGCGTTGCCATCTTCGGTGCGGGATACGCCGGTCTGGGTGTCGCCCGACGGCTCGAACGATCGCTTCCCGACGACGTCGAGTTGGTCGTCGTCGACGAGTCGGGCGAACACGTCGTCCGGCACCTCCTCCACCGGGGGATCCGCTTTCCGGACGAACTCGATCACGTCCGCTTGCCGCTCGGATTGCTCCTCGATCGGGCGACGATTCGGGAGGCCCGCGTCGAAACTCTCGATCACGAGCGAGCTATCGCCACGCTCGCCGACGGTGAGTCGCTCTCGTATGACATCGGCGTCGTCACACTCGGGGCTGACCCCGAGTTCTACGACCTCGAGGGTGTGGCCGAACACGCCACCCCGCTTCATCGACCGGCCGACGTCGCGACGATTCGGGCCGCGTTCGAGGACATGCTGGAAGACGGTGGTCGCGTCGTCGTCGGTGGCGCTGGACTCACTGGCATCCAGACGGCGGGCGAACTTGCCGCGCTCGCCCGCGAGCGTGACGCGAGTGAGTCCGTCGACGTGACGCTTCTCGAACAGGCCGACGCCGTCCCGCCGGGGTACGACGAGCGCTTACAGCACGCCGTCGCCGACGCGCTCGAGGCAGCCGACGTCGACGTTCGGACGTCGACGACGATCACCGGCGCGAGCCAGGACACCGTCACCGTGACAGACGGCGAACCAATTCCCTACGACCAGCTCGTCTGGGCTGGTGGGATTCGAGGGCCAGCGGCCCAGGGTGGCGACCGACCCACGGTGCCGGCGACGCTTCGACTGGATGCGAACGCGTTTGCGCTGGGTGACACTGTTCGGATCGTCGACGAAAACGGCACGCGAGTCCCGCCGACGGCCCACGCAGCGATCCGCCAGGCCGGTGTCACAGCGACGAACGTCACTCGCGTGGTCGAACATCGTCGGGAAAACGGCGGCTTCGAACCGCGACTCGACCGCTACCGTCACGACGAGACTGGCTGGCTCGTCAGCGTCGGCGACGACGCCGTCGCCCGGGTCGGCCCGAAAATCCTGCGTGGCGGGGCGGCGATGGCAGCCAAAACGGCTGTCGGAGTCGGCTATTTGACCAGTGTCGGTGCCGTCGAAGACGCTGTCGCTCACGTTCGAGACACGGTCACGCCCGATGCGGTCGACGTTACTCCTCCTCGGTGACGTCAAGCGCCAGATCGGGCGTCGTCCAGATGACGAAGTCCTCGCCGCGTTCGATGACGCCGTTGATGTACGATTCGTCCATCGGCGGTTCCTTGACGTCGGCCTCGGCGATCAACGACACCTGATCGACGGCGTCGACGGACCACCCGATCTCGCCGTAGTCCTCGAACGTCTCGGAATCGAAAACCACGATGAGCCGGTCGCCGTTTTCGGCTTCGATGTCAGCGGCGATTTTCGGATCGAGGATCGTCGTGATCTGTCCGCGAAGGTCGACGACTCCCTCGACGTACTCGGGCGTATTTGGAACACGCGTGACGGTCTCCTCGCGGACGATCTCCTCCACGTACTCGATGTCGAGACAGTAGCGCTCCTCGCCCAGTCGGAATTCCAGGACGCGGGTTTCTTCGTCCGTCGTCTCCTCGACCTCGGCCCCGGCGATCGTCGCGCCCGCTGGTGCGGCCGTTTCCCCGGTTGTTTCCGCGTCCGTTTCGCCGTTCTCGCCCGAATCTATCTCGGCGACGTTCTCTCCCTCGAATTCGGCGGCCGCCTGAGCCGCTGCCTGGGCCGCTGAGAGTGCCTCGTCGTCCTCGCGCGGTTCGCCGTCGCTGCCTTCGGCTGTCTCGGTATCGTCACCGTCGCTCAGGGCGCTTCCCTCGCTCTCGTCTCCGGTATCCGTCGATACGTCGTCCTCAGGCGTCGACGCTTTGGGCGTCGCGCCGTCGGTTCCGTCGCTCGCAGTGGCCGACGCTTCGGGGTCGGTTTCGTCGGCTGACGATTCCTCGTCGTTTGTTGTCGAGTCTGGTTCCGGCTGTTCGCCGTCGACCGCTTTGGCGGTCCCGTCGTCGGCCTGCTCCGTGGACGACGACCGGTTCGCGTCGTCGGGCCCGTCCTCGGACTCTCCGCCACGACGACCCTGGCGGAGTTGTCTGATGCGTTCGGCTCTGTCCATTCGCTCGTCGTCGCTCATGCTGTCACCTCGGTGTGTTGGACGCCGAACTGCGTTTCGATTTCTTCGGCGATGTCGAGAAAGACCGATTCCATGTCTACTGGTTGCTCGGCGGCGAAAATAGATGTGCCGGCCGAGAAGGCTCGCTGGAGGGCGACCCGCTTGCGGACTTCCCAGACCGGATACTCGTCGAAGACCGTCCCAAGCCACTCGAGCATGGCCGCGTCCTCGTTGGTCTGCTCGACGCGGTTGGCGACGACGCCGACCGTATCCACTTCGATGTCGACCTGTGACTCTAGTGCGGCGATCTGGTCGACGAGCAACTCGATGGCTCGCTCGGAACTCGCCTCGGTCAGGGCCGGCACGAGGACGCTTCTGGCCGCGTAAATCGCTGTGTCGGTCAGTTTCCCGTAGAAGGGTGGTGAATCGATGATGACGACGTCGTACTCACCCTCGAGTTCCGCAAGCGCCCGATCGAGCAAGTCCATGGCGTGATCGCCGGTAACGGTCTCTGGCGTGACGTTGATCGCGAGCGACGAGAGTGCTGCCGGATCGATATCGACGCTGGGATCAGTTTTCGCCCACGCCATGAGGTCGGCGATCGTGAGTTCGTGTTCGGCCTGCAGGAGGTCGACGCTGCTCGGGACGATATCCATCTCCTCGTGGGAGACGATCAGGTCGTCGATCGCGCCCCGCTGGTCGCGGTCGGTCAGGACGTCGAACAGGGTCGGCGGCTCGGCGTCGTAGGCGTCGAGGAGTCCGAGTCCTTCGGTGGCGTTGCCCTGGGGATCCATGTCCACGAACAGGACGTCCTGGCCCCGCTCGTTGAGTGCCCCGGCGACGTTGATCGCGATCGTCGTCTTGCCCGTCCCGCCTTTCGCGTTGGTGACGCAAAGGGTGGCCGGCCGGGCCGCTGTGTCGCTGCTCATCGTCAGTTGCCATACGGTCGGGTTCGACAGCTAATAAAAATACGCTCGCGGGTATCAAATGCTGAAATCAGCGGCAGCGCTGTCGCCTGGTTCTCAGCTCGTGCTGTCGTCGGTTCTGTGGGCGCTCGGGCCGTCTGACGTGTGTCCGACCGCACTGCAAGATTTAACATAGAGTAGTGTGAACGTAGGAGTATCAGAACCTATGTCGATCAACCCCCGGGATTACGACCTCGACGAACTCCGGAAGATGGCCCGTGAACGCGGCGGAGCCACGATTCCAGTCGGTGACGAGGACGACGAGGACTCGCCGTCGGCCCCTGACTTCGACGCTGGGGGCCTGAGCGGTGACGTCCTCGGTGACGACGCGTACCGTTCACAGCTGTATCGCCAGTTGTTGCCCCTCGAAAGCATGGCCGGTGGCGACCCCGAGAAACCGTACCTCGAGGGACTGCCAGAGACGTACGCGGGCGAACTCATCGTCTTCGAGTGGCTGTCGTATCTCCTCGAGAAGGCTGGCTTTCGGGGCGCGAACGAGGCCATCGACTACTACGTCGAGGTCGAGTGGATCACCGAGGCGGTCGGCGACGACCTCGAGGACTACCTGCTCGGGCTCGAGGAGCGGTCCGCCGACGGCGACCTCACCATCGACGATCACCTGTTGAGTCTCGTCCACATCGGCAAGCTCGCCTCGATGCAGTGACGACGGGTCGGTTGTTCTCTGTCGCGTCACTGGGTGGCTGGTCTCGGATCTTCGAGGCGATATTTCCCCGGGCGAGATCGACGTCTTCTGGCGGGTTTCGTTGTCGCAATATTTTTCGGCGATAGTCGCCTAGGGTCTTCGAGATGGTCACCGAAGCGGACGTCAGAGACGCATTGCGCGACGTCTACGATCCGGAGATCCCGGTCAACGTCGTCGACCTGGGGTTGGTCTATGACGTCTCGATCGACGACGGACACGTCGAAGTCGAGATGACGCTCACCAGCATGGGGTGTCCGATCGCCGATCAGATCTTCGAGAAAGTCACCGACACCATCGCGGGCGTCGACGGTGTCGAGAAAGTCCAGGTCAATCCGACCTGGGACCCGCCGTGGTCGCCCGAGGAGGCGACCGACGCCGGCCAACAGAAACTTCGCGCGATGGGAATCTCGTTTTGAGGTCGACGTCTCTCGACCTGTGTCGTTGCGGGCGGTTCACGAGCGCGTTCGGACGGTTCAGATCGTCACGTTGCTTCTGACTCCGATCCAACGAACGGTATGCGCGTTCGAGACTGGCAGGACATTCTGGGGGGCGTCGTCGAGAACGACCGTGACCCGGACTGGCGCGCCGTCGGCGGCGACCGCGCGGGCGGGATCGGCGAGGACCTCTATTGAGTGGTCGCCCCGCCGGTCATCGCCTTACGGATCGACCCGATCGAGCCACTCCGTCGGCGTGTCGAGTTCGTCGCCGGTGGGGAGGTTCGTCGGCGCTTCCCAGACAGCGCCGGCCCCCTCGATCCCCCGCTCAGCGGCGACGGCCTCGAAGAAGGCCTTTCCACGCTCGTACTGGCGGCGTTTCAGTCCCAGGCCGAGCAACCGACCGATCGCGTCGGCGATCGGGCCGCGATTCTGTCGTCGGCGATCGAGGGCGTCCCGGAGGTCCGCGTACGGACGGTCGAAGGCTTCGTCCATCAGGAGTTCGGCGTACCCCTCGACTGCGGTCATCGCGGCGTCGAGGTCCCGGAAGGCCTCCTGATCCAGTGTTCCGTCGGCGAGGTTGGCGACGGCCCCCTCCAGCCTCGATTCGAGGTACTCGGGCAACCAGGGGGCGGCACCGAACTCCGCGGCGTGGGTCACCTCGTGAAAGGCGATCCAGCGCCGGAACCGCGCCAGGGGGACGCCGAGTTCGTCGGCGACGGCGACGATGTTCGGATGGACGAAGTACAGCTCGTGGGGATCCTCTGCGAGCAAGACGGGATCGTACTGGCCGAGGACGTTCCGGCCGAGGAAGCCGAGCGTCACGGCCATCGTCCCGGTGTTCAGCGTGCGAGCGATCCCCGGAATCGTGTCCGTGCGGGTCTCGACCGGCCCCATCACGCGCTCGAACGTCCCGACGTTGGCCTCGATCCAGTGATGGCGGTCGAAGATCCGGACCGAATCCGGAAGCTCGACGTCGACCGCCGCGGCCGTCCCGACCGCCTCCCTGGCTGCCCGGACGTCCGCGGCGTAGGCCTCGCGTTCCTCCGCAGAGAGTGTGAGTGACCCGGGGTCAGTCGCGGCGGTCGCCGCCTCGGCGGCCGCGTCCCAGTCGATCGGCCCCGTTCCCGAGGCGTTCGTGATTGCCTGGACCCCGTCGAAGAGGTTCATACCGCCCGTAACCGACCGCCGAAGATAGGGTTTCCCCTCGGGGACGTCGACGCTCGTTCGCGTATTTGGTGTCTCTTCGTCCCCGGCTCACGCGCTCGTCGTAACGATTATAGTCGAGTCACGGCAATATTCTCCCGTTATGCCGGCGTCACTGTATCGACGGCGATTTCTCGGCGTTGTGGGGATCGGGCTCTGTTCGGCAGTCGGTGGCTGCCTCGGCGCGTCCGACGGGAGTGAGGCGACCACTACCGACGCGGATCGGCTGGCGACCGTCTCGATTCGCGAGGGCGAGTTCACCCCGGACTCGCTGGACGCCGCGACGGGCCAGGAGGCCACACTCGTCTTCGAAAATGCGGACGACCGGGAACACGTCGTGCGAGGGGACTTCGCCGACTTCGAGGTCCGCGTTCCGGCGGGCGAGACGGCCTCCCGGACGGTGACGATGCCCGAGAAGCCGGACACGTACACGGTCGAGTGTGACGGCGAGGGCGTACTCGACGTCGAGGCCGTCCCCGAGAACGTGATGGGCGGCTGTAGCCTCGCCGATGAGTGAGATTGGCCTCGCAGTGGTGGCCGGCGTCGGGTTCGGCGTCTTCTTCCAGAAGGGGCGGATCTGCTATGCGAGCGCCCTGTCGGACTTCTTCCTGTTTCGATCCTCGCGGGTCGGCGGCGGCATCGTCCTCGCCACGCTACTCACCACACTCTCCTGGAGCGGGGCGTACCTCGTCGGTGGCGAGGCGGGCTTTTGGCTGCCTCCCTGGGGACTCTACGGGTTGATCGGCGGTGCGATCTTCGGCGTCGGGATGATTCTGGCGGGAGCCTGCCTGACAAGCACGCTCTGGCGGGTCGCCAGCGGGAGCGGCCAGTACGGCCTCGTCCTGGGTGGCGTCGTCGTGGGCGTTCTCCTCACCGGCCTGGCTCACCCCTGGCTCGGGGAGCTGTACTTCACGCCGCTGTGGCTCGGGACTGGCACCACGGCGTTCGCACTTCCCGTCCCCGCCCCTGCCGTGGCTGTGGTCTTCGTCGCCGTCGTCGCAGTCGCGTATGCGTTCCTCGCTGGATCCACGAAGCGCCAATTCGACGGCTCGGTCGACGAGGACGAGGGACCCATCGCTGGACTGTTGGAATCTCTCCGCGTCGGCTTGCGAGGGCTCTTCGAGGGCTCGCGGCAGTACCTCGGCGCTCGCCGATCAGGGATCGACGTCGGCCGTGCGCTCCGTCGGCCGTGGGATCCCCGGACCTGTGGAATCGGAATCGCGCTCACGGCGACGTTCTGGATCGGCGTCTCGGGCGTCTGGACCGTCTCCGGCCCGCTGGAGGACTGGATCGCCTTCGGGGTCGGCACCGCGAGTCCTGTGCTGCTGGCTGCCGTGCCCGGTTTCGAAGCTGCCTTTCTCGGGCACGTCTCACCGGGGATGGGCGTGCTCGTGGGCTTTCTCCTCGGAGCCGCCCTCGCGGCACTCGTGAGTGGTGACTTCGAACTCACGCCGCCGACACGCTCGGCCGGCGTCGCGCCCGTCGCCGGCGGCGTCCTGATGGGTGTCGGCGCAAATCTCGCACCTGGGTGTAACGTGACGAACCTCTACACTGGCGTCGCCTCGTTGAGCGCCCACGGACTCCTCGCCAGCGCGGGGATCGTCCTGGGTGCGTACGCCGGGACGCGCCTGCTCTTTCGCACTCGCGGGTGAGGCCGTCAGTCACGACCCCGCGTCTCGCCGACCAGACGTGACGGTTTTGGCGACACCGACTCGAGGGGATACATGGACGACACACGACGAGACTTTCTGGAGTCGTTGCTCGATACCGCGAGCCCGTCGGGGTTCGAACGCTCGAGCCAGCAGGTCTGGATCGAGTATGTCTCGCAGTTCGCCGACGAGATCCGTACCGACGACTACGGCAACGCCGTCGCGGTCCACGAGGGCGACGGCGAGTGCGAGATCGCGATCGCCGGCCACGGCGACGAGATCGGCTTCATGGTCCGTGACATTACCGAGGACGGCTATCTCCGACTGTCGCGTATCGGCGGGTCCGATCGGACGGTCACTCGCGGCCAACACGTTACCGTTCACACCGACGACGGCCCCGTCTCCGGTGTCGTCGGCCAGACGGCGATCCACCTGCGTGATCGCGACGAGGACGCGGTTGCGGACGTCGCCGAACAGCACGTCGACATCGGTGTTTCAGACGGAGAAGCCGCACGCGACCGCGTCGAGATCGGCGATTCGGTGACGTTCACCTCGGGGCTGCACTCGCTCGCGGGGACGCGCCTGTCGGCCCGTGGGATGGACAACAGCGTCGGGATCTGGACGGCCGCCGAGGCGCTGCGTCGAGCCAGCGAGGCCGACGCGGCGGCGACGGTCTACGCTGTGAGCACCGTCCAGGAAGAACTCGGTCTCCAGGGTGCGAAGATGGTCGGGTTCGACCTCGATCCCGACGCCGTCGTTGCGGTCGACGTCACGCACGCGACCGACACACCCGACGTGCCGGGCAAGCGATCCAGCGACGTCGAACTCGGCGGCGGGCCGGTCGTCGCGCGCGGCAGTGTGAACCACCCGCGACTCGTCGAGTCACTCCGCTCGGTCGCCGACGAGGAGGGTCTCGACGTCCAACTCGAAGCGACTGGCATCCAGACCGGGACCGACGCCGACGCGTTCTACACCCAGCGTGGCGGGATCCCGTCGGTCAATCTCGGGCTCCCAAACCGTTACATGCACACCCCCGTCGAAGTGATCGACACCGAGGATCTGACGGATGCCGCGGCGCTACTCGGTGCGTTCGCCGTCACCGCCGAGTCATTTGCGCCCTTCGGCGTGGACTTCGAGGCGGGCGACGGGGCGTAATCGCGGTGCAGGACGACAGCGTACCACTGACGACCATTCCGGGGAGTCGATACGTTTATCAGGCCATCGCCGTCTCATTTCCGTATGAGTGATCAACCGCATGACGTGCTCGAGGACGCGATCGGGTCGGTAGTCGCGGTCGATTTGAAGGACGGCGAGGTTCTCGAGGGCGAACTCTCCGGGTACGACCAGCATCTGAATCTGGTGCTGTCGGCGGACGAAGACACAACGATTATACGCGGCGACAACGTCGTCTCGATACACCTATGACTGGGAAAGGAACTGCGAGCCAGGGCAAGAAGAACAAGACGACCCACGTCAAGTGCCGACGGTGTGGCGAGAAGTCCTATCACGTCACGAAAGGCGTCTGTGCGTCGTGTGGCTTCGGGAAGTCCGCCAAGCGCCGCGACTACGCCTGGCAAGAGAAGGCCGGCGAATAACCCGATCGATGGACGAGAAGTGCGGCGTAGTCGGCATTTCCTTGCAGAACCGTGAGGCCGCACGCCCGATTTACTATTCTCTCTACGCGCTTCAGCATCGCGGCCAGGAATCGGCCGGGATCGTGACCCACGACGGCTTCCAGCAGTACAGCCACATCGGGATGGGACTGGTGGGTGACGTCTTCGGTCCCGACGACATCGACGCGCTCAACGGATCGGTCGGGATCGGCCACGTTCGGTATCCGACCGCCGGGAGTGTCGATTCGAGCTGTGCCCAGCCATTCACTGTCTCGTTTAAGAGTGGCTCGCTCGCGCTGAGTCACAACGGCAACCTCGTCAACGCCGACGACGTTCGCGACGAGCTCGCGGAACTCGGCCACGCGTTCACCTCGGACGGTGACACGGAGGTCATCGCCCACGACCTCGCGCGCAACCTCCTCGAGGCGGATCTGGTCCGGGCGGTCAAGCGGACGATGCAACGCATCCACGGCTCGTATTCGCTGACGATCACCCACGACGACACCGTCCTCGGCCTTCGTGATCCGGAAGGCAATCGGCCGCTGTGTCTCGGCAAAGTCGAGGACGGGTACGTCATCGCATCGGAATCGTCCGCGGTCGATACCCTCGATGGCGAAGTGATCCGGGACGTTCGACCGGGCGAACTCATCGTTCTCCAACCGGACGGAGCCGGGTACGACTCCTATCAACTCGTCGAGAACGACCGGACGGCCCACTGCTTTTTCGAGCACGTCTACTTTGCCCGTCCCGACTCCGAGATCGACGGGAAACTCGTCTACGACACCCGACGAGAACTCGGGCGGAAGCTCTACGAGGAGTCCGGCATCGACACCGACGTCGTCCTTCCGGTCCCTGACTCGGGGCGGGCCTTCGCCTCCGGGTATGCGGCCGCTGCCGAGGACGTCGAGTTCGCCGAGGGCCTGATGAAGAACCGATACGTCGGCCGGACGTTCATCATGCCGACCCAGGACGAGCGTGAACGGGCCGTCCGACTGAAACTCAACCCGATCAAGAACACGATCGAGGGCAAAAGCGTCACGCTGATCGACGACTCGATCGTCCGCGGGACGACTTCGACGCAACTGCTCGATCTCCTCCGGGACGCCGGAGCCGAGGAGATTCACCTCCGGATCGGCTCGCCGCCGATCGTCGCTCCGTGTTACATGGGGATCGACATGGCGTCTCGTGACGAACTCATCGCCGGCGACCGCTCGATCGAGGAGATCCGCGAGACGATCGGGGCCGACAGCCTGTCGTACCTCTCGATCGACGCCATCTCCGAGACGCTCGGGACTGCCCGCGAGGATCTCTGTCTCGGCTGTGTCACCGGCGAGTACCCCTACGATATCGACGGCGAGGCCACAGACCGTGAAATCGCACGCCCCGTCATCGACGGGCCGGACGTGGCCGACGACTGAATTGGCCGCTGTCTGGCGTCGCCAAGTACCGTGCTCACCACGGAACGACGTACAGCGCTGCGTAGACCACCAATCCGAGCGTGAAAGACACTGCCCAAAGTGTCGCGGCAATCCGGACGACGCGCGGATGGTCGTATTCGGCGACGGCCCCCCAATGATCGTTACGATCGTGGAACGCGGACCGGCTCACCGCCACCCGGTCCGATCGACGTGGTAATCAGACTGGATCCAGGCGTCAAAGTTCACCCGGTCGTAGATGATATACAGCTGATCGTCCGTATGCTCGGCGTCGATTCGTGGTCGATCCGTCCCAGACGAGTTTCCCGGTGACTCCATTCAAGTATCCCCCATTTGTTCCCGCATGTCCCCTGTTTCTCGTTCGTTCGACGCTGCACACCTACACCTCTGAATACGATACCAAAAAACTATCGCCGTTGCCACGGCGTGTGATCGACCCAATTCTTTTGTCTCAACCGGTCGAGTGATACCTATGGACTGGCCACACGATCCCGACGGCGAAGCAGGAAGTGAGGGGCGTCGCAAGTACGGGCAGGCGATCGTCGCGAAGAAACTCGACGCCGAGGACTTTCCTGTCGCCACCGAGGCGTTCCTCGCTGAGTACGGCGACGATCCAGTTCGAATCGACCACGAACAGGTCGTCAGCGTCGCTGACATCTTCGAACACGTCGAGGCCACTGAGTTCGAGGACTTCCCCGCGTTCCACACGGCCGTCGGCGAGGCGATGCGCGAGGGGGGCTACTGGCCACTGGAACGCGATCACGCCTGAGTTTCGGACCAAGGGATTTTCTCAGCCTCGTTTGGCTCTCGTCGACGAGCCGTCCGATAGTGCAGCCCTGTGTGGACTGTTCCGGTACGTGATCGAAACTAGTGAACGTGTCCTCTGTTTATGTTCGCCTCTCATTCTCCAACCAGTGTATGAGTGATAGCCACACAAATACGAGTTCTCCGGCCTTAAACGTGGCGCAGGTATCTTTTAGAGCCAACGTAGTAAAGTACTGAGTATGAACGAATCGAACAGTGTGCGGGAGGTGATGACACGCGAGTTCGTCGGTGTCAGTGAAGCTGACGGACTCGCCGAGACTGGTCGCTTGCTGCGAGCGGAGCGCGCCGACGGGGCCGTCGTGCTTCGGGGGAACGACCCGGTCGGAACCATCTCAGTCGGAAACGTGCTCGATCAACTGCTAGATGCCGATGCGCACGAGGACGACACGGTTAGCGAGGCGATGGAGTCGACGGTCCCGCAGATCGACGTCGACGACCACGTCGAATCGGCCGCCGATCAGTTGCTTTCGAGTTCCGTTCCCCTGCTGGTCGTCTTCGATGGGAGTGGCGACGTCGCAGGGGTCGTCACCGAGAGTGATCTCGTGCGCTCGGTCGCGCTCAGCAGGGAATCGACGGCCGAAACCGAGAATCTCGAACCGGCGAGGACCGAAGGAACAGCCGAATCCGACGCCGGGTACTCGAATCAGGGGATCTGTGAGCGCTGCGGCGCGTTGACGAGCGACCTCGTCTCGTTCAACGGCCAGTTGCTCTGTAGTGACTGCCGCGACGTCTAAAGCGCGAAGGGCTTTACTCCGTCCAGCGGTACCTTTTAGGTACGTGCCTTAGTCCCCGCCCGAGTTCACCCACAGGGGTGCGATGACAGCGCGGCGAACCCGGGCACGTGACATTGACAGGCGGTTGACACCGCCTCTGTCTTCGGTGGCGCTGACGCGCCACCCGCACTTGCGGCATCCGCCGCTCGTGCATCCGGAGACGCCTGACGGCGTCTCCCGCCTCAGCGGCTTGCGCCGCTTCGGCATTCGGTGGCGCTGACGCGCCACCCGCCCGGCACGAGGGTTTCCCGACCAACCCGGCACGCCGCCAGGAATGAGGTCGGTCGTTAGTGTTCCGGGCGTACACTACGACCTTTTACTACGCGAGCGACTGCGTCGCTCGCTTGCAAAAGCTCGGCCAAAAGCCTGCGTCAGGGGCTTCGCCCCTTCCTTGGCCTCGCCTTCGGCGAGTGAACCGGCGACCTACCGGGCTCTCCGAGCCGCTCGGTCGCCGGACGCCCGATTACAAATCCCATGAGCCTACTAGTAGAAGTTCGGCCGATAGTGTTCCGGGCGTACACTACGACCGTTTGCAGCGCTCGCTCCGTCGTACGGGTGACCTGCGAGTTACCCGGCTGGACGCTGCCGACTTCGAGAACGACTACGCCCACCACGTGTATTCCGGTGCCGGACACATCATCACGCTTCCATACTGGCCGTACGAGTCACTGTCGGACGATCGGTTCGGCGGGACACCGACGGCCAACAACCGTGCCGCGATAACCGCGTGGCCCCGCACCCTCGATTATTTCGACCAGGGATTGCGATGACGAAGGTGCTCCCAGCGGGGGGCGAGCGACTGCCAACGCGGTCACTACTCTATCGAATCGACGCTCCTCCGCTCGTGAACGAGGAACTCCGTCGCGTTGAGCACGTAGTGGGCGACGATCACCACCAGGAGACTCCCCGTGGCGATGTAGACGCTTGCCAAACCAAGGCCCAGAGCACCAGTCACGACCACACCAGCCCGACCTTGCGCGCCGTGAGCCACGCCGAAGGCGAGTGAGGAGACGACCGCGAGTGCCCACGGCGACGCGTCGAGTCCAGTCGCCGGGACGCCGATGGCAGCCGCCCGGAAGACGAACTCCTCACTCGCGGCGACGATCGGCAACACGACGGCGAGCAGCAGAACCCACTCGCCCATCGTCGTCGGCGTCAGCATCGATCGAACCTGCTGGTCGTAGCCGATCCCCGCTGCGTCGGCGACGGCGACCGCAAGCTCACTCCCGATCCAGAGCCCGATGCCCAGAGCGATCCCGAGACCGACCGCCGGGACGCCGGTACTGAGTGGCTCGGGACCGACGCCAAAGGCCGAGAGCGGGATCGAAAAGACGAGCGCGCCGACCAGGAGCACGCCGCCGAAGAACCCCTGCGTGAGCACGACGTTGGCGAGCAGAGCGAGGGTCGGCATAGACGACGGGGAGTCGGGATTCGTCACGGCATGTTCAGCTGTCGCCGAGCGATCGGCCGGCCGAACGCGTATCCATCTCGACCCAGCGACGCCGGGGTCCAGTCCCGTCGGCTGCAGCCGGACGGTCGGACGGCGGTCAGCCGGCTCCGCGTCGAGCAGTCGCTGGGAGAGGTGCGCGAGCAGGACAACGAATGAAACGATCACGCCGGTGAGGCCGACGAAGGCGGCCCAGTTCGGCACGGCTACTGCGGGCTGGGGTTGGTCGGCCCGACCTTGCGTTCGAGGGCCTGGCCGGTGATCGACTTCAGCCGGTCGACCAGACTGTCCTTCTCGGGTTCGCCAGCCAGCGCGACTTCCAGCACTTCAGAGAGATGCGAAACGGGGACGATCTCGATCTGGTCCTCGTACTCGTCTTCGATCATCACGTCCTGCTCGTTGGCCTTCGGGATGATCACCGTATCGAGGCCGGTCTTGGCGGCGGCTTCGATCTTGTGGGTGACGCCGCCGACGGGCAGGACGTCGCCGCGGACCGACAGCGAACCGGTCATCGCGAGGTTCTGCTCGACGGGGATGTTCTCCAGCGCGGAGATGACGGCCGTCGCGACCGTCACCGACGCTGAGTCACCCTCGACGCCCTCGTAGGACTGGACGAACTGGATGTGGATGTCCTTCTCAGAGATGTCCTCGTCGGAGAACTTCTTGATGATCGCGGAGACGTTCTGGACGGCCTCCATCGCGATCTCCTGGAGTTTCCCGGTCGCGATGACCTCGCCGGGACCCTGGGAGGGGGCGACCTCGGCCATGACGGGCATGACGATGCCGCTGTCCTCGCCCATGACGGCCAGGCCGTTGACGCGGCCGACGGCGCTGCCCTCGTTGACGGTCATCTTGTAGTCCTTGCGGCGCTCGATGTAGTTGTCCGCGAGTTGCTGTTCGATCGAGCGCGAGCGGTCCTTGGCCTGGAGGACGTCCTCGCGTTCGGTGAACTCCTTGTCCGCGGCGCGGGCGATGTCTCCGGCGACCCGAACGAGTCCACCGAGATTTCGGAGTTTCAGGGAGAGATGCTCTTTGCGGCCGGCCCGACGGCGCGCTTCCAGGATAACCTCTTCGACGCCCTCCGCAGTGAAGTGCGGGAGGCGGCCGTCCTTCTCGACTTCCTGGGCGACGAAGCGGGCGTACTTCCGGCGCATCTCGGGGTCGTCCTCGATGGTGTCGTCCATGTAGACCTCGTACCCGTAGCCCTTGATCCGGTCGCGCAGGGCCGGGTGCATGTTCTCCATGGCGTCTAAGTTGCCTGCCGCGACCATGATGAAGTCCGTCGGGACGGGCTCGGTCTGGACCATCGCGCCGGAGGACCGCTCGCTCTGGCCGGTAATCGAGAACGCGCCCTCCTGGATCGCGGTCATCAGCTTCTGCTGGGAGCGGATGTCGAGCGTGTTGATCTCGTCGACGAACAGCACGCCCTTGTTGGCCTTGTGGATCGCGCCCGCCTCGACGCGGTCGTGACTCGGCGTCTCCATGCCGCCCGACTGGAAGGGGTCGTGACGGACGTCGCCGAGCAGTGCACCGGCGTGGGCCCCGGTCGCCTCCTCGAAGGGCGCGGTCTGCTTCTCGGCGTTGTTGATGAGGAGGTTCGGGATCATCGAGTCGCTCCCACGTGCACCGTAGCGGAACGCGAGATAGATGACGCCCGCGGCGAGCACGCCGAGCAACGGGTTCCCGACGAACAGCGAGTACCCGACCACGACCGCGATGATGATCCACATCAGGAACGACCGCATCTGGTTGCGCTTGTTGGCTTCCTCCTTGTGGGCGTCGACGATCTGTTCGCCCTTGCCGGCAGGGACCGTCCGGACCTTCGGCTCGTTGCCGTCGTCCGGGTTGTGATAGACCAGCACGTCCTGGAGGTCCTCCTTGGGGAGGAGCTGACTCATCGCTTTCGCGAGCATGGACTTGCCGGTCCCGGGCGAGCCGATCATCATGACGTGGCGACGCTGTTTGGCCGCCTTCAGGACGATGTCACGGGCGTGACTCTGTCCGATGACCTGATCGACCAACCGATCGGGCACCTCGATGTCCGCCGTCGATTCGATGTCCAGTCCGCCCAGCACGTCGTCCTCGTCGCCGGTAACGGGCATCGCTTCCTCTTCGAGGGTGACGTCGCTACCGAGATCGGACACGCCGTCTTCCGGCTCCGACTCGTCGGCGTCGGTATCGTCGGCCTGACCCTCCGGTTGCTCGACTCCCGTCGCGTCGGGCGAAGAGCCGACCGTCGACGCGTCGGACCCGTCCGTCCGGCCGTCTTCGACGACGGTGTCCTCCTCGCGCTCGGGCGGCGCATCGTCGGCTGTATCCTTGTTTTCGCTCATTCTAACGGGTCAAGTACGATAATCCAGGGACTGTCGATTGATATACTTTCTCCTCACGACCGGGATTGCCGGTCACCCGAAAACCGAAAGACTGCGCCCGGGTCGATCGACTCTCCGGGCGAGCGCTGACTCGCCGGGTTTATGAAAGCTCACGTCCTGTGACCGGGTATATGACACGCGGATTCTACATCGGCCGCTTTCAGCCCTATCACAACGGCCATCACACGATGGTCGAGCGCATCGCGGCCGACGGGGAAGTCGACGAACTCGTCCTCGGGATCGGGAGCGCCGGGAACTCCCACACCGTGCACGATCCCTTCACCGCTGGCGAGCGCATCATGATGGTGACCAACGCCGTCGCCGAGTTCGACCTCCCGACGTACGTCGTTCCCATCGAGGACCTCGATCGCCACTCGGTGTGGGTCAGCCACGTCCAGAGCATGAGTCCGGGGTTCGATCTGGCGTACTCGAACAACCCGCTGGTGATTCAACTGTTCGAGGAGGCCGGCATCGAGGTCCGCCAGTCGCGGATGTTCGACCGTGAGCGCCTAGAGGGTAGTGAGATCCGCGAGCGGATCATCGAGGGCGAGCAGTGGCGCGACCGCGTGCCGGACGTCGTCGTCGAGGTCATCGAGGAGTGCAACGGCGTCGAGCGCCTCCGGACGATCTCCCAGTCGGACATCGTCGAACGCTGGGAGGCCACAAACGGCGGCTGCGAGTGACGAGACCTGTCTCGACCCAGTGCCTTTTGTCCTGGCTCGCGTAGGAGTCACGATGATCACGCTCAGTTCCGACTTCGGTGCTCCGTATCCGGCGGCGATGAAGGGCGTTCTCACGACTCGGACTGACGCCCGGCTGATCGACGTCTCCCATGACTTCCCCCGGCAGGACGTCCAGGCGGCCGCGTTCTGGCTGCGTGAAATCCTGCCGTCGTTCCCACCTGCCGTTCACCTCGTCGTGGTCGACCCCGGCGTCGGGACCGACCGGGCGGCCCTGGCAGTTCGGGCTGGCGAGCACGTCCTCGTTGGCCCTGATAACGGCGTCTTGATTCCAGCCGCTCGGGAACTCGCCGACGGCGCGGACGAACCTGCCGAGGCCGACGGGATCGAGGTCTTCGAGTATCGCTACGACGACCCCGAAAGCGTCACGTTCCACGGTCGGGACGTCTTCGCGCCGATGGCGGCAACCGTCCACGAGGCCGGCCTGGGGGCCTTCGAGTCCGGCGACCGGTTCGGCTGCGTCGAGGCATGCGAGGACCTGGCGTTCCCCGAACCCACGACCCGGGACGACGGTGTCGACGGCGAAGTGCTGGTGGTCGATGACTTCGGCAACGCGATCACGAACGTCCCGGGCGAGGTTCTGACAGACCGTTTCGGCGAGGCAGTGACCGTCAACGGCGTCTGGGCACCCGCGAGACGAACCTACGCGACGGTCGAGGCCGACAACCGGCTTGTCACTGTCGGGAGCCACGGCAACGTCGAACTCGCCGTCAATCGGGGCCGGGGCGAGGAGCGATTCAGCGTCTCGCCGGGGTCGCGGGTCCGGCTTCGGTGGACGTGACCGTCGCCCTGAGCAAATCATATATCCGATCAGTGCTCGGCTGGCACATATCCGAAGCACGGGAAATCGTGCTATCAACGACGCGCTGCCCAGAAGTGGCTCGTATTGGTTCTCGCTATTGCCACAGGCATCAGAACGTTTTATGTGGTAGAATTGTAATCTACTAGGGATGCCCTCCCTCAGTAGACGTACTCTCCTTGCCGCCGGTGCTACTTGCACAACAACCGCACTCGCAGGCTGTTCTGGTGGGAATTCGATTTCGGCGGATACGTGGTCTCCACCCGAGGACACGTGGCCACTAGCACGCTACGATTGTACAAACACTGGACACAATCCGAACGCAAAACCTCCCAGAAGCGATGTCGAAGCGGCCTGGACGGTCGAAACACCTGTTTCCGCCCATGGTCTCGTCGTTGCCAATGGACTTCTGACTGCGTACGGTGAGCAGGGTCTCGTCGTCATCCGGCTGGATGATCGCACGCAAGTTCTTTCGGAGTTCGTTCCTGCGTATGTCGCTGGGATCGCCCCAGGAGCTGATGGCGGCCAGCGATTGTACGCTGCTGGGCCACTCGGTGTTCGAGACGAGTCGTTTGTCCAGTTCCTTCGAGGATGGGAGTACACTCCCGAGCGGAATACACACGCAATCTGGCGCACGTACGAGGCGGGTGACAGCCGTGGACCTGCACGTCTGGTCGCTAACACGGAGACAGTGCTTGTCGGCCACTCCGGTGGGCGGGACAAGCAACTCGTTGCGTTTGACGCTGAATCTGGCGACATTCGATGGCAGAACGAGGGGATTTATCCAACGCTTGCTGATGGCTCGGTCTTCGTGAGCGGGAACTCGGGTGTTGTCCGATATCACCCGCGAACGGGAATCGGTGCATCCTTGCATAGTGGCCCCAGGGAAACGTGGGCTGCCCAGTATTCAGGCTCGACTGTGCCGGCAGTCGATTCTGGGAGAGTAATCGTCGGCGGCGACTGGAGCCCAGCAGGGGGAATGCCGACACTGTACGGGTACGACACTGAGACGGGTGAAGCACTCTGGGATCCGGCGACGTTCGGCGGCACGGCGAATGCACCTGCGGTCATGAACGACACGGCGTACCTCAGTATCTCTCTGTATGACGATTTCGGTGACTACTACCTTCCGAACAGTGGTGAACTTCGGGCTGTTGACCTTCCGGATCGGACGGTTACGTGGACACGAGAAACTGAGTGGGTTCAAAGATCTGTCGTCGTCGGGGACAATGGTGTTGTTGTTACTTGCGGGGGCTACCCTGACGGTGAAGCGTATACTGGTCAGCAGAGCGGTGACGGTGGTCGAATCCGCGCATTTGACGCCGAATCGGGGGAGACGCTGTGGACTTTCTCTACGCCAAGCTTGATCGGATCACTCGCACTTGTGGGATCAACTGTATACGCTGGCTCTAACGACGGAGCGGTGTATGCACTTCGCACAGCGTGATGCGTATCGTCCTCAACGACCGCGGCTCAGGCTGACAACCAGCTTGTCACCGGCGGAAGCCACGGCAACGTCGAACTCCCGGTCAATTGGGGCCGGGCTGACGGGCAAGTTCGCATCTAGTTGGTCTGGCGGACCAAGTTGTGTGCCGATGATTCACCGGATAGAATATCCAAGGGGCAACTCTCACAGGAACGCCAGCCCCAGGGCCGCCGTGGTCGAGCTGACGACGAACCAGCCGGCGGAATTCCACCACGGCACCCCGCGGAATCGCGGGCCAGGCAGGTCGTCCGTATACGTCCAGAATCCTGCCTCGACGCCCTTGTGATCGGTGAGCAGGTCGACGGTGGTCGCGAGTCCGGCGCCAACGGCGACCGCCGTCGGCCCGTCGGCTCCGAGCAGGGCAACGCGAAAGGCGACGTAGACGGCACCAGTCCAACCAAAGAGAACGTACACCGGTACGCCAGCCAGTTTCGGAGTGACGTGGTGTTCGAGGTACCCGCGAGCGATCACGATGGCCTCGGCGACGAAAGCAACGACGGCCCCACCGCCGAAGAGTGCGACCGTCGCCGCGGCCGGCCAGGTGAGGGCGGCGTGAGCCAGGGAGGCGACCCCGACCGTGACGGTCGCGGCGACGAACGAGCGATTTTCGAGCATGACGCAACCAAGACTCCCGAGCTATGTGAGTCGATTGCTCCGCGCTCGAGTGCCGGATGGCCTACGTCCGCTCGATCTCGACTCGCAGGTCGAGTGTCGTCTCACGGTCGGCGTGGAAGAAAAACGAACCGCCACCCGCCGGATACGCGACAGTCTTCTCGAAGGTCGACGCCGCCGACAACGTTTCGAACGTCGAGGCGGGGACGCGTGCCCGGTCGATCTCTTCCTCGGAGAAGGCGGCGTTTATCGGGCCGCCCTCGAGCACCTCGCCGGCGACGCGGACGCGTTTCGGCTGAACGTCAGCCAGTAACCACCCCCGAGGATTGTCTGGTGAGACAGTCAATTCGCCGTCGAAGCGAAACGGGTACGGCGGCGTGACGTGCCAGACGGGCGTCGCGGGCGGGAAAGACGAGGCCGGCGTCGACTCGTCGATCGACGAAAGATCGGCACAGCCCCCAATAACGACAGTCCCGGCAGCGGCGAGCAACTGACGGCGGCGCATACCTACTCCAGCGAGTGAATGCCGAAAAACCCTCCGTTGCTGTGGTGGGCAACAGCGAAGTCACAGACTGATCACTGCTCGAAGCGTTCACGGAATCCAAAAACGAACGGCGATGACGCGGAGACCCAAACTCGACCGCGTGATGGCGCCTTAGCTCGCGGAGATGACGTCGTCGATGCGGACGATCATGGTCGCGGCTTCCGTCGCTGAGTCGACCGCCTCGCGCTTGACTGCGGCGGGGTCGAGGACGCCTGCCTCGAGGGGATCGGCGATGTCGCCGCTCTGGCCCGAAGAGAGGACACCCGAGAGCGTGTCGTTCTCGTAGGCCGCTCGGAGGTCGACCAGGGCGTCGATCGGGTCCATGCCGGTGTTGCTCGCGAGCGTGCGCGGGAGGACGTCGACGGCGTCGGCGAAGGCCTCGACGGCGAGTTGCTTGCGGCCTTCGACGCCGGCGGCGTGATCGCGGACGTAGTCGGCGATGACGATCTCGGTCGCGCCGGCACCGGGGACGACGCCGCCGCGTTCGAGTGCGGCCGTGACGACGTCGAGCGCGTCACGAATCGAGCGCTCGAGTTCGTCGACGACGTGTTCGGTGCCGCCGCGGGCGAAGATCGTGACGGCCTTGGCGGCTGCCCCGCCCTCGATGAAGGTGAGGTCGTCGTCGCCGTAATTCCGTACCGAGATGGAGTCGGCGTTGCCGAGTTCGTCGGCTTCGAGGTCCTCGACCGACGCGGCGCGACTCGCCCCAGTCGCGTTGATGATCGCGCCGAGGTCGGAGACGTCGTCGACCGCCAGCACGCCGTCCTTCGCGAGGTAGGAGGCGACGCGGTCGTCGATGTCGCCGCTTGCGAACAGCACGTCAGCCCCGAGCTCGACGACACGCTGGGCGCGTTCGCGGAGTTCCGCCTCCTCGGACTCGATGGCTGCGTTGAGCTGATCGACGTTGTTGACGTTGTACTCGGCGTCGATGCTGCTCTCTTTGAGTTCGAGGTCGCTGTCGACGACGGCGATGGCGGCGTCCTCGACCGTCCGGGGCATGTTGTCGTGGACGGGCTCCTCGTCGACGATGACGCCCTCGATCAGGTCCGTCGCGCTCGAACTCGACCCGACCTGGGCGTGGATCGTGATGCTGTCCCGATCGACGCCCTCGTCCGTCCGGACGTGGTCGACGGCGTCGACGACTGTCTCGGCGAGCGGGCCGGCGGCGACGTCGCCCGTTCCCTTACCCGTCATGCTCGACTCGGCGACCCGGATCAGGTCGTCTGCGTCGAGATCACCGTCGATGACGAGGTCGTCGATGGCCTCACGAGCCAGCGAAGACGCCTCGTGATACCCCTCGACGATCGTCGTCGGGTGGACGTCGTCGTCGAGCAACTCCTCGGCCTTGCTCAGAAGCTCGCCCGCCAGAACGGAGGCAGTCGTCGTACCGTCACCGACCTCCTCCTCCTGGGTCTGGGCGACCTCGACGAGCATGTCGGCCGCCGGGTGCTCGATCTCCATCTCCTCGAGGATGGTCGCGCCGTCGTTAGTAATCACGACGTCGCCGTCCGCGACGAGCATCTTGTCCATGCCGCGGGGGCCCAGCGTGGTTCGTACGGCCTCGCTGATTGCCTTGCCCGCTGAAATGTTCGAACTCTGTGCGTCCTCTCCCTGTGTCCGCTGGGAGTCTTCGCTGAGAATGAACATGGGTGCGCCACCCATGCGCTGCTGACCGGATTGTGACATATGTGTAGCCTCACTTTATCCGTCGTTTGCGGTTCTATATAAGTGTTACTAAGACGGGGGCGTCGGCCCGATCCCCTCACGATAACGATGATTTAATGACCGGACCGCTCTACGTCCATCTCGATGCTGGAGTTGGAGCACGGGTTCAGGGTCGTCGACACACACGTCCGGCTCGAACCCGACGCCGACCAGCGGTCGGGCGACGCCCCGGGGACCCCCGAGCGACTCGAACGCGAGATGCACCAGGCCGGGATCGTCCGGTCGCTCGTCTATCCAGGCGAGCGTGAGGGGGCGTATCTGAAGGCGAACAACGCGATCGCCAGGATGAGCGTCGGTCGCCCCTTCGTCGCGCTGGCCCGGATCAACGGTCCCCGGGATCCCGACGCCGGAACGGGCGCGAAGCTTCGGAACCTGACTGCCAGACGTGGGGAGGAACATACAACCCCCGCGGATGTCGAGCAGTTCGCCTACGACGACCGCTTCGTGGGGTTCATGCTCGATCCCGCCGCCGACGGGTTGCCCGACGAAGCGGTCCTCGAGGCACTCGAAGCGGCCGGTCTGCCGGTACTCGTGCGTGGCGGAACGGCGTTCGGCCCGGACGAACTTGAGCGGACGATCCTCCCCGTCGACGTTCCGACAATCGTCGCCCACTTCGGCGGCTACCCGCTCGACCGAGACCTGATGGATCGGACGATCGCGTTGCTCGGCGACCACGACGACCTGTATCTCGATACGAGTTTCGTCAGATTTCGAGAGCCGATCGAACGCGCACTCCGTGAACATCCCGATCGCGTCCTCTTCGGTAGCGGGGCGCCAAGCGTTCACCCCAACGTGGCGATCATGGAGATCCTCACACTCGACGTCCCGGAAGACGCGATGCGAAAAGTGTTCTCGAACAACCCGGGCCGCGTGATCGACGCACTCGCTCCCTGATTAGCGTGAGTCGTAGACGGCTACCGCCCGGTCCTCGCCGGTCGAGCGGCCACGCGGATTCCGGCGGTCGCTTCGATCCCGCGCCCTGGCGGTGAGTCCGTCTTTGAACCCACCAGGAGTCGCTGTCAGGACGTCCCTGCCGGCGCGCAACCAGCCTGAGGCCGATCGTTCGCCGGCGAGGACACGGCGGAGTTGACTGCCCGCGTCCGAGAACGCACGGCGTCCGATCCGTGCAAGGACAGCCGGGCGCACCCCGTAGTTTTTCGCCAGCCGATACGCGAACGACCGGTACTCGCGATCCCAGTCCGTCTCGCTGGTGCCGCCGTCGGCTCCGACCGGCCGCTCGACGGCCATCCCCGCTTGCCAGGCGACGTCCCGGCTCAGACCGGCCGCCCGGTGTGAGAGGTCCCGTGCGTCCGCGACGGGCACGTGTTCGTCGAAGCCGTCGAGATCGGCCAGGACGTTCCGCGTCAAGGCGACGTTGTCGGCGTTGACGAACGTCACTGATCGGCCGGCCACAGAACCAGTCTCGGCTCGTTCGGTCGTCTTCCCGGCTCGCACGCGCTGGTGTGTCGGTCCAGTGACGACGGGAGCCTCTCTGAGTCCTTCACGGATCGCCCTTTCCCATTCGTCGGTCACGGAAACTCCCTGATTGACGAACGCGATCGCGTCCCCGGTCGCGTGATCGATGCCCGCGTTGCGTGCGGCGTTGGTCGATCGGTCGGCGATCTCGACGAGGACGTCGACGTCCTCGCGATCGCGGACCATCCCGGTCGTCCCGTCCGCCGAAGGGCCGTTTACGACGATCACCGCCGCCCCGGAAACGTGTTCGCTCACGGAGTCGAGCGTCCGCGCGAGTTGCTCCCGTCCGTTGAGCGTCGGGACGACTACCGAGAGGTCCATACGTCACCATAGGAGTCCGGATGACTAAAAACGTCGCGAGATCGACTGCCTGTGACAATACGACGTCAGGTTAGACCTGACAGTGCCAGTAGGAGACCGACGAGAGTCGTTTTCCGCCCGGAAGTCCCCCGATTGCCCGATCGACCGTTCGGATGGGCGACGCGAGACTGTCAGGGATCGCACGGTACAGTCCGTACGGGAAGATGAAGTCGTGGGTCGACCTGATCAATTCGAGGTCGGCTTCTCCGAGGAGTCGGTCGATCTCCCACTGTGAGTACAGCCGCGATCCCATCGGTAGCGCCCAGTTGTAGATCGACCGGGTGCTGAAGCGCTTGAAGGTATCGAAGAAGACCACCTCCTTCGAGACTCGCCGCATCTCGCTGAGATACGACGCCGGCGTGTCCGCGAGGTGGAAAAACCGCATCGCGATGACCGCGTCGAAGTGATCGTCGGGGAACGGGAGTCGTCCGGCATCGCCCCGCATAAAGTCGAGATGTGATTCGACTGCTGCCGCCCGCGCCTTCTCCCGGCCTTGCTGTAACATCGCCGCGGAGATATCCAGGCCGACGATGTCTGCCCCACGTTCGGCTAACATTACGGTAAACCGGCCGGTCCCGCAAGCGATCTCGAGGACGCGCTTGTCCTCGACCGGCCCGATAGCATCGAGGACGGCCTGCTTCTCCCGCCGGTCGATGAGACGACCCCCACCCGAGAACCGCTTTTCCTCGTAGGCCTCGGCGATTTCGTCGGCCTGGTACCACTCCTGTCCTTTCACGCTATGGAATGTTCACCACGGGGTGATTAAAACGGTATTGGATCCGTCTGTCCGCCAAAATACAAGGGCATCCCCTTCCATATAAGGTCTTATGTTCTCCATATAGGCAATACTTATGTGTCGGTTCCGACTGGCTTCGCGTATGAGCACGACTGTGAAAGACGGTTCGCGGACGGAGATCGTCCTCACGGAGGGGGAGTTCCGTGAACGGCTCCGCGAGTTGCCCCCGAGCGCAAAGTTGATCGCGAAGGTACTCGAGACCGACCAGCCCCTCTCGCAGGGCGAACTCGCCACGGAATCGCTGCTCCCGGATCGGACCGTCCGATACGCGCTCAACCGGCTCGAAGACGCCGATCTCGTCTCCTCACGGTACAGCTACCGCGACGCCCGCAAGCAGGTCTACTACCGCACGACCGAGTGACTCGGCACTCGTCGTCTGTGCAGTTCGGTCAGTTACGTCGATTGTCCGTTGTCTCGACGCCCTTTTTCGTCTCGCTACGATATCCTGCACATGGACCTCGAAGCCGACCTCGCAGTCGCTCGCGGACTCGACGTCGACGTCATCGCGGACGCGATCGAGTCGATCGGCTTCGAATGTACCCGCTGTGGGAAGTGCTGTCGCGGGCTCGATGGCGAGGACCACACGGCCACGATCTTCCCTGAGGAGATACGGGAGATCCAGCGTGACGGCGACCCCGAATGGTCCGCGATTGCACGACCGATGCCCTTTGGCCTCACGGAAGCCGACGACGGGACCACGACCGGTGAGACCTTCGAGTGGGCACTCCAGACCGGGGCGTGTGGGGACTGTACGTTCTACGACGCCGACGGAGAGAAGTGCTCGATTTACGATCGCCGCCCACTGCTCTGTCGGACCTACCCGTTCAGTCTCTCGATCGGAGACGGGGAGGCCGAAGCTGGCTCGATGGACAGCGTCGTCGATCGCGAGGGGCCGGTTCGCGCCCACGAATGTGAGGGACTCGGGCGTGACGTCTCGCGAGCGGACGCCGAGGAGCTGGCTGGGACGCTCAAAGAACGCGCCATTCGGGAGCGTGAGGAAGCCATCGGCGTGCGGGACAACTACCAACCCACGGACGTCGACGGCGTTGTAGTTCACGACTCCGAGGGGGCCAAGCGACCGGACGGCAGTCCGATCGGCAGTGAGCACTCGTGACCGTCAGCGGTCGACAAGTTCTTTAGGGATGGCTCCGACGCCGGGAACGGAGGTTCAACCTTGGAAATCTCAGAGCAACTCCTCTGTCTGTTCAGTGCTGAGGTCACTGCCGAAGACGACCGATACGTCGTCGAGGTACCACGCCGGGAGGTCGACACTGGCTCGATCGAAGCCGGCGAAACCTATCGAATTGCAGTCATCTCCGGCGAGGAGGAATCGACTGACGAACAGCCGAGTACCGACACGGCACCGAGCGAGCCGCAACCGCCAGTCGAAACCGGCGAGATCCGCTACGTCGAGATTGAAGACATCGGCAAGCAAGGCGATGGCATCGCCCGCGTCGAGCGGGGTTACGTCATCATCGTCCCCGGCGCGGAGATCAACGACCGCGTCAAAGTCGAAATCTCCGAGGTGAAGTCGAACTTCGCTGTCGGCGAGATCATCGAAGAGGACATCTAACACGACCCCGTTTCCTGGTCGTACCACGTCCCGGCCGCTCGGGAGGCTCCCGGCGGCCACAGCGGACTTTCTACCCGACTAATCGCAAGACGTGAGTCGATTAGCCGACTATACCAAACGACCTATACCTGTCTCTTCGCTACCTCGATACATGAGCACGAGTGCGGCAACGACCCACGACGACGGTCCGCTCTCGGACAAACAGCGTCGGATCCTCGAGTACCTGCGAGCCAACGCCGACGACCAGACGTACTTCAAATCCCGGCTCATCGGCGAGGAACTCGGTCTCTCGGCGAAGGAAGTCGGGACGAACATGGCGGCCCTTCAGGAGGGCGAGTACGAACTGACCGTCGAGAAGTGGGGCTACTCCTCGTCGACCACGTGGATGGTCGACGCCTGAGCGGTCCGCTATTCGTCAGTTTCGCCGTCGTAGGCGACGTGGTCGTCGGCCTCGGCGGCGAAGGCGATCGCGTCCTCGCCGAAGGATTCGGCGTATCTCACGACCAACATTAACAGTGTCTCTGGCTGTCTGAGTGCGTATCCGTCTTCTCGGGTGAGCAGGCCGGCCTCCTCTAGCTGTGCCGCGTACTTGCTGACGGTTGGACTCGAGACGTCGAGGCGTTCGGCCAGCCCGTTCGCGGTGACACTCGGATCCCCGAGGAGTTCGACGATCATCCCACGTGGCGTCTCCCGCCGGAGGTATCCCAGCGCAGTCCGCTCAAAGTCGCTGAACCGGTCGGCCGGGAAAAAGCGCCGATACTCGCCGTCGCGCTGGCTTTCGATCGCGTCGTCCTGTAACAGCGTTCGAAGGTGATGCTGGGTCTCGCCAGTTCCCAACTGAAGGTCGTCCCGTAGTTTCGAGAAGTGTGCCCCGGGCGTCGTCGAGAGATACCCGACGATCGCCCCCGGTGCAGTGCTGTCGCTGCCCGAATCTGCGAGTCGAACGAGTGGACTCGCAGCCCCCAGTGCGGCGAACCGACGGAGCGTCGCGCGCTTGCTCTCGTCGACACCGTCCCCTTCCATTAGGTCAGTTGACGGGTTCGAGTCACAAAACGCCTTCGCTCGATTCGACACCACCCCAACCACTGAATCGCGTTACTTGGCCAGCCTCGGAGGATAGTGGAACGATCGGCTGGCTGTCGTGTCGTCTGCTGACTACTCGTCGGTGTTGAATTCGTTGTCCATCTCCTCGATGACCTCGTCGGGGTCTTTGATGTCGGCCGTCTCCTTGCCGGATTTGACCGCCTGCGCTTGCTCTTCCATCTCTTCGACGTCGACCTCGGCCTCCTGGTCTATCTGGCCGAGGATCTCCTCGATGTCGTCCAGGCCGAGCATCTCGCGGGTCTCGTCGTCGAAGTCCAGCCCCTCCAGGATCTCGCCCTCGGTCCGGGTGTCCGACCCTGTGAGGTGCTTGCCGTACCGGCCGACGAGTGACGTGAGTTCCTGGGGGAGGACGAACTTCGTCGACTCGCCCTCGCCGATCGACTCGAGGGTTTCCATGCCACGCTCGATGACCGCGCGTTCGCCCATCGCTTCGGCAGACTTCGCACGGAGGACAGTCGAGATGGCGTCACCCTGGGCCTCGAGGATCTGGCTCTGCTTTTCACCCTGAGCGCGGATGATGTTCGATTGCTTCTCACCCTGGGCCTCCTCGACGGCGGAGCGGCGTTCACCCTGCGCTTCGAGGATCATCGCACGGCGGCGACGCTCCGCGGAGGTCTGTTGCTCCATTGCCTGCTGGACGTCCTTGCTCGGGTTGACCTCTCGAACCTCGACACTCTCGACGCGAATGCCCCACTCGTCGGTCGGCTCGTCGAGTTCCTTGCGGATCTTGGCGTTGATCTCCTGGCGTTTGTTGAGTGTGTCGTCGAGTTCCATGTCGCCCAGGACGGCCCGTAGCGTCGTCTGGGCGAGGTTCGAGACCGCTCGTTTGTAGTTGTCGACCTCGAGGAACGCCTTCTTTGCGTCCATCACCTTGATGTAGACGACGGCGTCGGCAGTCACCGGCGAGTTGTCACGGGTGATCGCCTCCTGACGTGGCACGTCTAACGTCTGTGTCCGCATGTCGAACGTGTGCGTCGCGGAGACGAACGGCGGGACGAACGCGATCCCCGGTTCCAGTAGCTTCCGGTACTCTCCGAGGACCGTGAGGGCTTTCTTTTCCGTGGCGTCGGTGATGACCACCATCTGCCAGACGGTCACCACGGCAATCGCCAGCAATACGAGGGCGACAATGGGGAATAGCTCCGCACCCCCCAGTTGCAGCGGGATACTCGATAGCATACAACCCTGAATTGGCAGGATGGCAACAAAAGTGTTGGGCTCGGTGTGGAACCACTCCAGAACAGCCAGCCCGGGCAGTCCCAGATCGGTCAGTGCCAGACGGGCAGTGCCAGCCCGGGCAGTCCTAGGCGGATTCAGTCTCGCGGTCGGGTTCCCCCGGGTCGCTCAGTGTCTCGTCTGCCGTCTCTCGTGTCGAGGACCCGTTCTCCTCGACTTGTGACTGCTCGTCCTCCACGCCACGTTGTAGCTCCGCGTCGATGTCGTCAGCACTCAGCGTCGCCATCGACTCGACGGTGATGACGTTCCCGCCGCCCGGATCGACCACGATGATCTCCTCGCCCTCGGGGATCTCCCTGTCGAACGCTCGGGCCTGATAGTAGGGATTGAACCCGCCGCCGTCGAGTTTGACTTCGCCGTCCGTTCCGGTCACACGTTCGGTGACGCGGCCGGTCTTGCCCTTCAACGAGTCCGAGTCGCTCGTCTGCCCGGCCCCCTTTCCGCCGTAGAAGTCGAACTGACGGTAGGCGTACAGTGCGACGCTCCCGACGCCGAGTACGAGCCCGGCCATGATCACGACCGCAAAGATGCCCAGCGACTGGGGAAGGGCCAACCCGACGAGTCCAGCGACCAACAGCGCGATCCCGAGGACGATGAAGTGTGCACCCGGGACGAACGCTTCGCCGATGACTAACAACGCCCCCACTAACAGCAACAACAGCGAGAGGTCAGCACCCAGGACGGATACCATGGACGTGGGTTGTACCTGAACCCGGTTAACAGTTCGGTCACCGACCAGTCGAGACGTGGACTGGTTTGACTAGATATGGGGCTTTAGCCACTCTCCGTGCTGTTCTGGACCTCTTCGTTTTCGCCCTCTGGTTGTCGCCAACTGGACAGCGTCGTCTGGGCCTGTCGTTCGCGTATCTGTTGTTGTATCTGCCAATGTGGTGTCTCTTGAGAGTGAAGACAGTCGGTATCGGCCTCTGGTACTCAAGTCTCCCTGGTGTCGCCGGGTCATGGTACCGTGACTCTCGGAAGGGTTATCCGGCAAACGGCATTACATTGGTCGTGTCGCAAAGTCCTCTAGAGTTCAGTAACTGACTCCCCTGAGGAAGGGGACGCCTCTGGTGTCCACTCCGAGAGGTGCCCCATGCACGCCACAATCGACGTGCGGTTGACCGTTAGCATCGACGACGACAAAACGATACCGCTGGCCACGCTTGCCGAGTTCATCACCGATCAGAACATCGAATCAGTTCTTCTCGAAGGACTCGTCGAGAGCCTCGACGCGGCTCGCGTCGAGGCGCTCTGTGGTGAAAAACACGCCCACGGCAACGGTGACCAGCGCTACCAACGCGCCGGTACCGATACCCGCACGGCCGTCACAACCGCCGGTGAGCACGAATTCGACCTTCACTACGTCGAAGATACCGCCGCTGACCACGACGAACCCAGCTACTTCCGCCCCGTCGAAGATGTTCTTAGCTTCGACGGAGAAAACCGTTATCAGCAGGACATTGCGGCCAAGAGCGTCGATCTCGCTACCTCGCTCAGCTATCGTGACGCCGCTGACCACGGCGACGGCATCCTCTCGGAGATGCCGTCGCCGACCACGATCAACCGCCGCGCCAGAGAATACGGCAGCAAGCTCAAACAGTTCCTTCCAGACTGTGTCGCTGACACAGACGCTGATGCGGTTATTCCTGACGCCACGAAGTGTCACAGTCAAGACGACGACCGCTCGTACCACTCCGTCCAAGCCACGCTCGGCAAAGATACTGCCGAGGAGTCCCGCTCCCTGCTGGATCTCTCGGTCAACGCTGACTGGGACGAGACAGCCGCCGACCTCGACGACATCGACGCAGTCACTGACGACGCGACGGTCGTCAGTGACGCTGAGGAGGGTATGGTCACGGCCTTTACCGACGAAAATCGCAATCACCAACTTGATCTCGTCCACGTCGGCCGAACACTGGACTACAACCTCTGGGACGACGGCGTGTTCTCCTTGGATCGACGAAACGAGATCGTCTCGGAGGTGATCGACGAGGTGTTCCATCTGAAGAATTCGGTCGCCAAGCACCGGCCGGAAGAGGAGTTCGCGGCGATCCGCGAGCGGATCGCGCGAACGACCGAGCGTATCGAGAAGACAGCGTGGCAGTTGGATCAGTACGGGTCAGAGAAGGCTGCGGGGTATCTTCGGCGGTGGGTGCCGTCGATCGTGACGTTTGCCGAGCAGGCTGTCGAGGGGTTCGAGGTGCCGTGGACCTCGAACCCCGTCGAACGGCTGATGGGCGAAGTCAGCAAGCGATGCAAGAACCAGTGGATGCGCTGGACAACGGAGGGATTAGAGGCGATACTCCAGCTTCGGCTGGTGAAGTACGCTGATCCAGAGCACTACCAGGCGTTCCTTGATGAACTGCTCCAGCGATCGACCAAAACAGCAATGAGCTGTGACCTCTCAATTGAGAGTACCAGAGGCAAACTCTAGACCGCTTTGCGACACGACCATTACATTTGTTTGCAATGGCAAACGGCAAAGTTGATTTCTTCAACGACACAGGCGGCTACGGTTTCATTTCGACTGATGACGGCGACCTCGACGAAGACGAAGATGTCTTCTTCCACATGGAGGATGTCGGCGGTGAGGATCTGACCGAAGGAACTGAGGTTGAGTTCGATATCGAGTCCTCACCGAAAGGACCTCGCGCGGCGAATCTCGTTCGTCAGTAATTCTGTACTACTCGTCGCTCACAGCGACGACCCAACTACTTCGATTTTTGAGAGTTGCGTCTTAGATCTGTAGCGTCTTCCCGTTCAATCTGAGCCACTCACGGCGGCTCTCATAGTCCGGAATGAGACTTCCGACAGTATTCCAGAACGCGTCGGTATGGTCTGCATGGACCCCATGCGACAACTCGTGGACCGCGACGTAGTCCTGAATGCGGACGGGTGCGAGGACCAACCGCCAATGGAGTCGAACTGTTCCACTACTGTACTCGCCCCACCGGCCATCGAGCTCCCCAACTTCGATGTCGGTTTCTTCGAGTCCCAGCCTCGCTTCGAAGCGGGACGCGCGTTCTGGAAGTTCCGCTTCAGCGCGTTTGACGAACCAGTCAACAATTGTCTGGCGCTTCCGGCGAACGCTGATCTTGTCGCCATCTGCATCAAAACGGTGGACACGCAGCCAAAACGTCTGGTCGTCAAACGACAATTCGGGCTGGGGGACATCCGCTTCAACGACTTCGAGCGGATAGTGGCGTCCTCGATATTGAAGCTTCTCGCCGCTGAGGTATTCCTTCGGATAGGGTGGCCCCTCTTGAGCTTTCAGGCCGTATAGTTTCTCCAGAATCCACTCTTGTCGGGAGTCGAGTACCGACTCAACGTCGGCCGTTGTTGCGCTCATCGGCGCTGTAACGGTCAGCTCCAGTGATTCGTCGATCGAGAGGCTCATCGTCTCCCGCTTTTCTGACCAGTCGATTGAATATGGAACGACGGTCTGGCCAATGTGGTAGTGACGTTGCAAACGCTCGCTCATTGGTAGTGAGCCCGCGCCAATTCGATGACGCGGTTGGTAAGTTCACGCCGTTCCTCTGCCGAGAGATCGATTTCAGACCGATACAGTTGACCCGTCACTTCTTTTCGCATCGTATTCTGCAGGTGAGTTCGCTCCTTCCACTCTACCTTTGTGACGAACTTCTCGACAGTCCCGACCAAGTCGGCCGTGAGTTCGACGAACTCCTCCTCTCCGAAATCGCGCTCATCCAGCACGTCTTCGACCGCGTGGTAGAATGATAGGTCTGTTTCGCCCCGGAGTCCTTTGCTACGGGCAGCCTTGTCGCGTGACCGGATCTCATCCATCAGAGTCCGCAGCTCTTCGATAGTCCCCTGTTCGCTACGCCGTCCTTCCCGGTACTTTTCGATGAGTTCCTCAAGCCGCTCTTTGAGAGACCCGTATTGCACTGGGTCCTCGTCGAAGCGAACGTTGATCTCGTGTTTGATCGCATTCTGCATCTCACTCGCACGGGCTTCGTCGCTCTCTAGGTCATCAAGTCTCGCATCAAATTCGACCTCGTCCATGATGGATACCGGTTCATCGTTCAAGATCTCGATCCCCTGGGAAGTGATGTGGTCCTGAATGAGCTCTCGGACCTTGGCCCCCGCGCCTTCGAGGTTCATCGTCTCGTCACGATAGCGCTCCTTCGCTTTCCCGTAGATCGTGCTGAGCTGCTCTAAGTCGTCCCGATAGGGGTTGGCCATCGGGTCCGGGAGGACAATGTCCATCAGTTTCGAGAAGCGTTTGAACGCGTTCTTGAACTCGATGCGGCGGTCGTCCGGTTCGAGCGACTGCACACACTTCTCCACTGCATCGAGATCGTCAAAGAACGACACTGCCCTATTGTGGGCCGCTTCGAGATCTTCTTGTTTGTCTTTGACCGGCACCATCGCCCGCTCGACGTCCCTCGAACTGAACATCGCAAGCGCCTCCTTCAGTTCGTCCGAGACGCCGTAGTAGTCGATGATGAGCCCATGAGTCTTCTCTTCGAAGGGCCGGTTTACACGAGCGATCGCCTGCAAGAGGCTGTGCTCCCGGAGTGGCTTGTCGAGGTACATCACCTGGGCTACCGGCGCGTCGAAGCCCGTCAGGAGCATATCGCAGACGATGAGTAACTCGACCTCGCCGTTCGGATCGACGAACGACTCCTTGTACCGGCTTTTCTCAGACTTGCTGGGCGTCCACTGCTTGATGTGCTCGGGGTCGTTATGCCCTTCAGAGATGACGACGCGCGATTCCGGCCCGTTCAGATCGTCGAGGGTCTCCTTGTAGCGGACCGCCGCTTCCTTGCTCGTGGTGACGACCATCCCCTTGAACGGCTGGGGGACGTCTTCCTCGAAGTGTTCGACGATGTCCAGTGCGACCCGATCAATGCGAGGCTGTGCCTCGGCGAGGTCCTGCGTGCGGGCGTAGCGTTTCTGAATCGCTGCTTTCTCCTCCTCCGTCTTGTCCGAGAAGATACGATCGAACAGTCGATCCAGCGTTTCGCCTTCGAGATGGATGTCGGCGAGCCGGCCCTGATACAGGATCTCGACCGTCGCGCCGTCCTCCAGCGACTGGTCGATCGTGTACGTGTCGATGTAGTTGCCGAAGGTTCGGCGGGTGTTGACCTCGTCCTTCTCGATGGGCGTCCCGGTGAAGCCGACGTAGAAGGCGTTCGGAAGCGCCGTTCGCATGTTGTTCGCGAGGTTCTTGTCCTGGGTTCGGTGGGCCTCGTCGGCCATCACATAAATATTCTCGTTCCGAGAGAGCACTGGAAACTCGTCGTCATCGTCCTCGTTGTCGGTCGTCTGGAACTTGTGGATGAGCGTCGTGATCGTCTCGCCGGCATCGTACTGGAGGCGCTCGCGAAGGTCCTCGATGCTCTGGGATTTCTTCGGATTGGGGAAGCCACAGCGCTCGAACGTCGCGTGAATCTGGTCGTTGAGTGCCCGCCGATCGGTGACGAGTACGAGCGTCGGGTCGTCCTCGAGGCGGCGGAGCTTCAAGGCGAGGAAAAGCATCGTGAGCGACTTGCCCGAGCCCTGGGTGTGCCAGACGACGCCGCCGTTGGCCTCGCGCTGGCCGCGCTTGTCGATCCGTTCGAGGGCCTTCCGGACGGCCCGGTACTGCTGATAGCGAGCGACCATCTTGATCGTCCTGCTCTGACTCTCTTCGAACACCGTGTAGTGTCGGAGTTGGTCGAGTAAGCGCTCGGGTTCGAACAGCGCGTAGAGCATCCGGTACTGGTCGGGCAGGTAGCCCTCGAGGTCGAACCGGTCGATGAGTTCGTCGTCCTCCAAGGGATAGGCGTCGCGCCAGGGCTTGTACTGGTCTTTCGGCGTCCGGTAGGTGCCCATCACCGCGCCTTCCATCCAGGTGGCGACGGAGAACTGGTTGTACCGGAAGAGTTCTTCCGCACCCTCGGCCTCACCCTCGCGTTCGTTCTGGTAGCGGGTGAGTTGGTCGAGCGCTTCGGACTTCGGTTCGGGGATCTGTGGGCTCTTGCACTCGACGACGCCGAGCGGGATGCCGTTGACGAACAGCACGACGTCGGGTTTGATGACCTCGACAGGCCCCGCGACGCGGAACTGATTGAGTGCGAAGAAGTCGTTGGTTTCGGGGTTCTCGTAGTCGATGTACTGGACCGTGTAGTGTTGTTTGCCATTGCCGCGGTCCTGCTCGACGGTCGTGTGACGGACGAGCTTTTCGTGGATCTGCTCGTTCTCGTCCATCGTGTTCGTCCCGGCGACCTGCTGAATCTCCCGCACAGCCTTGTTCAGGTTGTTCTCGTTGAGCCAGGGGTTCAGCCGCTTCACGGCGTCGCGTAGTCGCGGTTCGAGGACGGCCGAGGATTGGGTCTCGCGTGGGTCGGCCCAGTTGGCCTGTTGCTGGTCGCGGACATCCCAGCCAAGCCGCTGGAGGGCTTCCAGAGCCGGGCGTTCGGATTCGGCGTACTCGTCGGGCATCTATCACGCCAATTTTCCGCGAGGCTGTATCAAACTATTCACTGTTCTCGTCAACGCTCCGGAAGGTTCCACGCCTGCTCGACATCGACGAGTGCACCTGGGTCAGGAAGCTCTCTGACCGGTCGCTCGACGATCTCCATGATCTCTTCCGCGCGGAACACCCGATTCTGTTTGTTCCTTGTCATTTCAGTGACGACGCCATCCGCTTCGAGGCGCTCGACGGCGTTGTTCGCGGTCTGATAGACGCCTTCAGTGGTGCGCCCGTGTTCGAGCAGTTGTTCGTGGCAGTCCTGCATAAGCACCATCCTAGTGGACTCGCGCTCGATTCGGGGGCGGGCAATTTCAAAATTTGGCGAGAATTTGAATTGCAGGGCCGAATAGGTTGTCCGATTGTAGAGAAGAGGACCGAAATAAAATTAGATCGGTTCAAGCGACGCCGTTGTCGTCATTCGCGGTGGTAGTTTGACTGGCGAAGCGAAGAATACCGGCCAGCGGGCAATCGAATCAGTCTGGATCGACGCGGACCGTGCCAGTGAGCAGGTCCTGCATGAGACCGCGTTTGAGTTCTTGGAGTTTCTGTTTGTACTTCCGTTCAGCAAGATACTTCTTTTGCAGGCTTTTAAGACAAGAAGCGATTTTCTGTTGCTCATCAGGAGGAGGCACCAATACCGATAGACTTTCTAACTCATTACTGTTAATTGAATCGAATGTACTTCCTGAAGCGATAGATTTCACATACCGCTCACGGTGTGCTAAGTGATGATAAATATACTCTTGATCAACATCCTTTGCACTCACTGCAGCAAGCCCTCTGCCTATGCTGCACCGTTCTTTAGCTACATTGACCTGCCCAACGTAAGTTCCACGGATTGTGACGAGTGTATCTCCTTCATCTGCAGTTTTATTTGGATTTGAACACCAGCGATCATGAGTGGGGTTTCGATATCCAAATTCGTTATTAGCCTGGTAGAATGGGAGTCCCTCACCCGTCTCGTTGTAATACTCAGATTTGGGTGAGGATCCCATCTCGACATCAGCGACCTGGGATAACTCATGAATCTCCCAGTCTTCGGGGACCTGGCCGAACGTTGGTTTCTCGGTTAGCGAATGCTCGAAATAGCCAGTATGAAAGAACTCACTCATAAGTCCGAATCGGAGATCTTCGATATTTCCAATAATCTCGTCTGTCTGCTGAATCTGCTTGTCGACCGTCGAGAGGATGTCGGCGATGCGGCGCTGTTCGTGTTGTGGGGGGAGAGGGAGTTTTATAGATTGTATATCTCCCTTACTCAGAGAGGGGACTGTTCCAGAATTAGCATACGGGCTAAAATCTGTGAAGTTGAGAAAGTAGAACAGGTAACGATCTAAGATATCTTTTCCAACCAACCCAGCGACATTATTATCAAATACAGAAGGTTGTGTAAGGATTCGGCGTTTGTTAGTCAACAAAGCCTGTCCAAGCTTCGGGAATATGGTCGTCTCCGACGAGGCAATAGTCGCATTCAGTTCCTCTGCCTTGTCTTTAGAGATGTAATTATTCGCTCTATCCATCTTCCACCTACACTCACTCATGTCGCTAACTTTGTAGAACGGCAACTCTCCACTTGAGTTACCTTGATATTCTTTTGGAAAAGTAGTACCCGCGATGTAGTCCGCACAATCTTCAATTGATGTAATTTCCCATTCTTCTGGAATTATCCATTCTGTCGGCCCTAACTGTACCCGCATGTACCCATCCCTCTTTTCGTCTTCGGCAACTGCCTCACTCATCGATAGTCCAACTCCTCCATGTACTGCTGCAGTTCCTCGTCGGTCTTCCGGCGCTGTTCGGCCAGTCGGTCCAACTCCTCAAGTTTCTCGCTCACGTCGATGGGTTCCTCCGGCTCCGTGGTATCGACGTAGCGGGGCACGTTCAGGTTCCAGTCGTTTTCCTCGATCTCGTCCAGATCGACCAGCCGGCTGTGGTGGTCCTCCTCGCGGCCCGTCTGGAACGTCTCGGCGAGGTACTCGACGCCCTCGTCAGTCAACTGGTTCTGGTTCGATAGCTCTTCGAACACCTGCACGTCCGATTCCCGAAGCGTCTGGTCCTCGGCGTAGATGAACTGGACCTTGCCCTCGCGCTCTTCGGGCTTGTCCTTGTTCAGGATGAGGATACACCCCGGCGAGGAGGTGTTGTAAAACAGGTTCTCCGGCAGGGCGATCACGGCCTCGACGAGGTCGTCCTCCAGGACGGGCTTGCGGATCTTCTTCTCCGAGCGCGACCGGAAGAGGACGCCGTTGTCCATGACGACGCCCGCCTTCCCCGTTTCGTTGAGCGACGCGATCATCAACTGTATCCACGCCCAGTCCCCGCGATTCGACGGCGGCAGGCCGTAGGGGAAGCGGTTGTACGGCTCGTTCTCCTCGACCCAGTCCTTGTTCCACTCCTTCTGGTTCCACATCGGGTTCGCGATGACCCGGTCGAACACTTCGAGTTCGTCGTGTGGGGTGACGCGCTGGGGATCGGTGATGGTGTCGCCTTTCTCGATGTTGGCGTCGTAGAGTTCGTGCAACAGGACGTTCATCTGGCCGATCGCCCACGTGTTCAGGTTCTTCTCCTGGCCGTACAGCGAGATGTCCGCCATGTCGCCGCCGGACTCGCGGATGTGCTCGGCGGAGTAGATCAACATGCCGCCGGAGCCACAACAGGGGTCATAGACACGATGGCCCGGTTCGGGGTTGACACACTTGACGATGAGGCGGACGACTTCGCGGGGCGTGTAGAACTCGCCGCCTTTCTTCCCGGCGTCGTCGGCAAACTCGCGGATGAGGTACTCGTAAGCCCGCCCAAAGATGTCGGGGTCCTTGAGATCGACGTTCCGGTAGCGATGCTTCGTGAAGTGCGAGACGAGATCGGCGAGGAGCGCGTCGGGCAGTCGCTCCGTGTCGTTGAAATCGACCGTCGTGAGCACGCGGTCCGCGATCGGGTCGTTCTCGTCTTCGATGGCCGCGAGCGCTTTGTTCAGCGCCGCACCGACATCGGTCTCCTTGGCTTTGATGTGATCCCAGCGGGCACGTTCGGGAATCCAGAACTCCTCGTGGAGGTCGCGATCCTCTCGGGCAGTCTCTTGTTCGATTCCGAGTTCCTCGGCGACCTCTTCAGTTTCCTCTTCGAAGCGGTCGTTCGCGCGCTTGAGGAAGAGGAGCCCGAAGATGTAGTTCTTGTAGTCCGCGGAGTCGATGCTCCCGCGAAGCTTGTCCGCAGCAGCCCACAGATGGTTCTCGAGTGTATCGAGTGTGAGTAGATCCGATTCCGTTCCAGGCAGCGTCGCCTGGTCGCTATCAGACATACGCCAGCAGAGACACGCCGACGTAATAACACCAACGTCAAACGGACGTGAGATCTGAGCCGACAGCGACGCCACGGAAACATTTGGACGCAAGGATTGACCCCTCAAGTCACGGCCCCGGGCGTCCTCGTGAACGAAGTGAACGAAGGCTCGGAAGACGAGCAAAGCGAGTCTTCCGGCGTCGTGCTGAACAACGTGAAGCACGGCTTGAGAGAGCGGTTTTCTCTCAGCGGATTCGAACCGCGGTCACTTTGCTCGCTTCGCTTGCGTCGTTTCCTGGTTCAGAACTGCCGGACCGATTTGAGATACGGCTGGCATACGGCGAGCGAAGCGGGCCGTTTTACTCGACCGAGCGGAGCGAGGCTCGAACGAAGTGAGGGCCTCGGAATTGCGAACGGCGACCAACGGGAGCCGTGAGCAGCGAGGTTGAGGTCATTTTTGGTCCAGCTTTTTGCAAGGAGGGGTGCCGACTGGCACCCCTCTGCAGTAAAAAGGTGGTAACGATAGTCCCGGGCGGATTCGAACCGCCGTCACTCCACTCGCTATCGCTCGTTTCGTTCCCAGCTTCGAATCCGCTGGACGTATTTGCCGCTCGCGAACTTGCTCGCGGCAAAATAGTCCCGGGCGGATTCGAACCGCCGTCAGAGGCTCCAAAGGCCTCTATGATTGGCCACTACACCACGGGACTGCACTCGACTGTACTCGATGAATCGTTAATAGCGTTATCCTTGCGACCGACGCTCGTCAATCCGACGCCTCGGCCTCGACGTCGAGTCGACCACACACGTCTCCATCGGCGTCGAAGCAATCCGGACACTCACCCGGCCGGTCGATGATCGTATCGAGTCGATCGGCGACCGTCTCGTCGATGACGCTCTCGAGTTGCTTGGCCTCAGCACGAAAGTCCTCGACGTCGAGCACTTCGACGAGGAAGCGCTCGATGATACAGTACGTCTGCAGGGCGTCTCGCGCCCGGGCGATTCCGTCGTCAGTCAGCGTCACACCTGTGTACTTCTCGTGATCGACGAGATCGCGATCTTCGAGTTTGCCGATCATCTCGTTGGCGCTGGCGGGACTCACACCGAGGCGGTCGGCGATCCGACCCGTCGCGGCCGGGCCGTCCTCCTGTTGTTGGACCAGGTAGATCGCCTTGAGATACTGTTCGGCGGTGTTCATCGGTCGCCCTCCATGAGATCGGTGACCGTCTCGACACCACGTGCTTCGGCCTCCCGCAAGACTTCCAGCATGGAGACCAACTCCTCGCGATCGACGCTAAACTCGGTGTCACTCGCCTCCAGCGCCCCGAGCAGGTCGTCGAGGAACTTGTAGGCCGTCTCTGCGTTGCAGAGTTGATCGTAGATGATGTCGTCGAAGTCCTGATCGGCCTGGTACTGGGCCTCGACGAGCGGCTCGATGTCCTCGTAGTCGACGCTCTCGGCCTCGAGATCGGCGATCAGCGTCTCCAAGCGTCCTCGATGCTGGTTCGCCTGAGCGGCGGCGTCTTCGAGGAGCGTCTCTAATTCCGCATCGAGATCGTCACTCGTTTCGAGGTGTTTTCTCGCTCGCGCTTCGACGACTTCCTCTAAGACGACGCCGATCTGGAGAAGGCGACCGAGTTGATGGTCCGACGTCACCGGACGCTGGAGCGTCATGTCACCACCACCGGTTCGGGACGGACAGAGAGAGGCATGCGAAACCATCGGTGTGGTGGGTTCTTAAACTCGTTCCTGTCGGCGAAGCCTGGGCGGTGACTCAGGCCGCGAGCCGGTCGAGGACCAGTTCGTCTAAGTCCTCTCGCAACTCGTCGACCGCGACTTCCTCGAGGACGGGCACGAAGAAGCCCTCGACGAGCATGTTCGTCGCCCGCTCCGCGTCGACGCCACGGGAGACCATGTAGAAGAGGTCCTCCTGGTCGACCTGGCCGACCGTCGCGGAGTGGCTGGCCTCGGTGTCGTGGTTGTTGATGATGAGCTTCGGGGAGGCGTCGGCCTCGCTGTCGTCGCTCAACATCAGCGTATTCTCGCGCTGGTAGGAGTTGGTGTCCCACGCGTCCGTGCCGACGTCCTGGACGCCTTCGTAGACCGAGCGCGCCTCGTCGTCCAGCACGCCGCGAGTCACGAGATCGGCCGTCGTGTGTTCGGCCTCGTGCCAGACCCGCGAGGCGAGGTCGAGGTGCTGGTCTTCGTGACCGAAGAAGGCCCCGACGATCTGGGACTCCGAACCGTCGCCGCGCAGGCGGGTCTCGACGTTGGTCTTGGTCAGTCGCGACCCGATGTTGCCCTCGATCCAGTCGACCGTGGCGTCACGCGCGGCGTGACCGCGCTTGACCGAATAGTTGTACGTCTCCTCGCTCAGGTTCTGGAGCGAGCCGTACTGGACGTGGCTATTCGCGCCGGCGGCGACCTCGACGACGCCGGAGTAGTACTGCTCACCGGGAAGCTCCTCGCCCGTCTCCTGGCGCTCCAGAATCGTCACCGAGGCCGATTCCTCGGTGACGACGAGCGTGTAGTTGAACAGCGACCGGGAGTGCATCCGCGTCCGGATCTTGACGTCCTCGGCGGCGACGCCCTCGGGGACGTAGACGACCGTCCCGGCACTGAACAGCGCGGTCGAGAGCGCCGTCAGATAGTCCCGCTGGGGATCGACGACGCTGCCGAAGTGGTCCTCGATCAGGTCGCCGTGCGCCTCGAGAGCCTCGGCCCACGGGAGGACGTCGACGCCCTCGGCGTCGATGCGGTCTTTCTCTTCCTCGAAGGCGAGCGGATCGACGAGCGTCTCGTAATCGAGCGCGTCGAGGTTCGTCCAGTCCCGTCCGGGCGTCCGGATGACCGACGGCATGTCGAGGTCCTCGAGCGCTTCGAAGGCCTCGAGTCGCGTCTCGGTCAGCCACTCGGGTTCGCCCAGCTCGGCAGAGATCTGTTCGACCTGGTCGGCGGTGACGGTCGCGCGTACCTGCGTGCTCATCCCAGACTCCCCTCCATCTCGAGTTCGATGAGACGGTTGAGTTCGACGGCGTACTCGATGGGCAGTTCCTCGGTGATCGGCTCGATGAACCCGGCGACGATCATCTGCTTTGCGTCGTCGTCGTCCAGGCCACGGCTCTGGAGGTAGAAGACGTCCTCGTCGCCGATCTTGCCGACCGTCGCCTCGTGGGCGACGTCGACCTTGCTCTCCTGAATCTCCATGTACGGCATCGTGTCCGACGTGCTCTCGTTGTCGAACATCAGCGCGTCACACTCGACGTTCGTCGAGGAGTTTTCCGCGCCGTCGGAGATGTGGACGAGGCCGCGGTAGTTGGTGCGACCGCCGTCCTTCGAGATCGACTTCGATTCGATCGTCGATTTGGTGTCCGGCGCGTTGTGATAGACCTTCGCCCCGGTGTCGATGTTCTGACCCTCGCCGGCGAAGGCGATCGTGATGTGGTTGTCAGTCGCCCCCGGGCCCTTGAGGATCGTGGCGGGATACAGCATCGTCGCCTTCGACCCCATCGACCCGGAGATCCACTCCATCGTCCCGTCAGCCTCGACGATGGCGCGTTTCGTGTTGAGGTTGTAGGTGTTCTTCGACCAGTTCTGGACCGTCGAGTACTGGACGTGGGCACCCTCCTTGACGAAGACTTCGACGCCACCACTGTGGAGGTTATGGCGGGCGTACTGGGGGGCCGAACAGCCCTCGATGTAGTGGACTTCCGAGTCTTCCTCGGCGATGATGAGCGTGTGCTCGAACTGGCCCATGCCCTCCGAGTTCATTCGGAAGTACGCCTGGATTGGCATCTGGACGGTGACGCCCTCGGGGATGTAGACGAAGCTGCCGCCCGACCAGACTGCGCCGTGGAGCGCGGCGAACTTGTTGTCGCTCGGCGGGACGGACTTCGTCATAAAGTACTCCCGGACGAGCTCGGGGTGTTCCTGGACGGCCTTGTCCATGTCCATGAACACGACGCCCTTCTCCTCCCACTGCTCCTGCATGTTCTGGTAGACGATCTCGGACTCGTACTGCGCACCGACCCCCGAGAGCGCCTGCTGTTCGGCTTCCGGGATGCCCAGTTTGTCGAAGGTGTCCTGGATCTCGTCGGGGAGGTCGTCCCAGGAGTCCTCGCCGCCGCGGGTCTCGATGTCCGGGCGGATGTACGGAATGATATCCTCGACGTTGACTTCCGAGAGATCCGGCTGGCCGGGCCAGTCGGTCGGCATCGGCATCTGCTTGTAGTGCTCTAAGGCACGGAGCCGGCGGTCGAGCATCCACTCGGGCTCGTCTTTGTCCTCGCTGATCTTCCGGACCGTTTCCTCTGTGAGGCCCACCTCAGCTTCGTAGGCCGACTTCTGCTCTTTCTTGAATTCGAATCGAGCCTCCGTGTCGGTCGATTCGAGGTCGTTATCTGAACTCATGTGATGGTCACCTCAGGCCGCCTCGTAGACCTGCTCGCGAACCCAGTCGTAGCCCTCGTCCTCGAGTTGCTCGGCGAGTTCCGGCCCGCCGCTCTCGACGATTTCCCCATCGAGCATCACGTGGACGTGATCGGGTTCGACGTAATCGAGGATGCGCTGGTAGTGGGTGATCTGGAGGACACCGGTCCCCTGGTCGTCACGGAGAGAGTTGATCCCGTTGGCGACGTCCTGGAGCCGGTCGATGTCCAGTCCCGAGTCGATCTCGTCGAGCACCGCGATGTCGGGTTCGAGAATCGCTGCCTGGAGGACCTCGTTCTGTTTCTTCTCGCCGCCAGAGAACCCGGCGTTGAGATACCGCTCGGCGAAGGACTCGTCCATGTCGAGTTGTTCCATCTTCTCCTTGAGAAGCGTCTGGAACTCCGCGACGCTGACCTCGCCCTCGTCGGCGGGGCCTTCCATCGGCGAGGTGTCGTAGCCGTCGTCCTCGTCTCCGTCGTCAGCCTCGGCTTCCTCCTCGTCCTCGAAGAGCTCTTCGCGCTCCTCAAGCTTGGCGTTCAAGGCCGTCCGGAGGAAGTTCACCATCGTCACGCCCTCGATCTCCGCGGGATACTGGAACCCGAGGAAGATGCCGAGCGCGGCGCGTTCGTTCGGCTCGAGTTCGAGCAGGTTCCAGGTCCGCTTGTCGTCGGGGATCTCCTGGTCGAACTCGTCACCGTCGAGGTGGATGAGAACCTCGCCCTCGGTCACCTCGTAGGCGGGATGACCGGCGATGACCTTCGCCGTCGTCGACTTCCCGCTGCCGTTCGGTCCCATGAGCGCGTGGATCTCGCCGGACTCGACGGTCAGATCCACCCCTTCGAGGATCTGTTCGCCACCGTCCTCGGCGACTTTCGCGTGGAGATTGTTGATTTCGAGAGTTGCCATGTTCTAGGTCAACCGAAAGTGGGGGAGACGGACCCATAATGCTTTCGTATCACAACATATTTGCTTTGGCTCGCTTGGAAGTATTTTTAACGAAAGACGAAGACAGTGGGCGGTTGCCCGCACATGTGCGGGCCGGAAGCGGATTGATGGGGCCGCCGAGCGTGGCGGGCTGGATTCGAGTCGCGACCGCTCGGAATCGAGACGGGACAGTCGCGATGGCCGCTCACATGTACTGGCCGAGCCCGGTCTGTTCCTGGCCGCTCTTGACTTCCTGCCAGGAGACGCCAAGCGCCTCGATGACGCGGGCGATCGGGCCGCGCAAGGTCTTCTCTAACATCTTCTCCCAGTCGACCTCGAACTCCGCGGGGAGTTGCTCGGCGACCTCGAAGCAGATCACGTCCGGGTCGCGCTTGAACTCGCCGTAGAGGGCGTCCCGTGACGGATCGAGATCCCGTTCGGCTTCGATCCGCTCGTAGTAATCGGGATGGACCTTCTTCAGATACAAACGCTTTGGCTTGCTGCCGCGCTGGAAGTTGGTCCCCAACAGGAGGTTGGCGTACTTCGCGCCCCGGACGTGGGCGGTGTCCGTGTCGTAATTGTTCAGGCGCTTGCCGATCCCGCCGGGGATACCGACGTCCTCGACGTCGACGTTGCCGGCCTGGAAGTCCTCGATCACGTCGTGGAGGTACTCCGTGACGGCCTCGACGTCGCCCTCGGTCACGATCAGGTCCAGGACTTCCTTCTGGACGCGCTTGGTGATCGGCGCGATGTCAGAGCGCTGGTACTCGAACCCGGTGATATCGATGTCGTCGACGTCTTTGCCCTCCTTCCAGACGATGTGGCCCGCGTAGCGCTTCTTCTTGCCCGCCTGGAAAAAGCGCCGGTAGAGTTTCTCGAACTCGATCTGGAAGCGATGTTCCTCGGCCTGCAGCGTCTCTCTGGCGAACTCGTCGTAGGAGGCGTTGATCGCCTCCTCGATCTCGAAGGAACGGTCGATGGCATCCTCGACGGACATGTCCGTCCCCATACTTATCATAACACTGTCAGTATCCCCGTATGTCACGTCGTATCCGAGGTCGTTGACGGCCGATTCAGTGTACTCGATGACCGAGCGCCCTGTTGCGGTCACGGCCGCCGCGTTGTCCTTGTCGTAGAGCCGGAACCGATCCCATCCCGAAACGCCGTACAGCGACTGGCCGACCCACTGGAACTTGCCGTTCCGGCCCGCAAGGACGGTATGGTTGTCCGCCACGGTGATGGAGTAGACGCCGTTGTCGGCCCGCGAACGCTCGGCGCTCCGATGCATCCGGAGCGTGTTTTTCGAATCCTCAGTGACATAGATTCGCCAGGAACCGCTGTCGCGGTTGTAGTTGGCGGTGTAGCCGAGATGGGTACACAGACGGAGGATATCGTCCCGCAATCGCTCGCTCGACGTCGTATATCGCCACGAACCTGTCTGGCGGTCGCCGTCGCCGCTGATCAGCGTCTTCAGGAATCGTCTCTTTTGGCTCTCGTCGAGATCAAAGACGAACTCGGGGATGTGCTTCTCGGCACTCCCTTCGCCAGCGACATCTCTCAAAAGGTCCCCGAGCAACGCCGACGTGAATTGGTAGGCGCGGTCGTCGACATAGTAGTCGAAATCCATCCGGTCGAGTAGTTGACCGATCTCCGCGTGGTCAGTGTCGTCCGGACTCCCGCCGTCTGTAACCGTCTCTGTCTGCTGGGCGATCTTGACGGTCGTTGCACTTCCCCGATGATTTGCACCGAAATCCTTCTCCTCTGACGTGTAGACGTTTCCTTCCGTAATATACCAGGCGAGCAATTCGAGGAAATCGTCGCCGTCGTACATTCGCGGAATCCATTTCCGACCGGACTCGCGGTGGATGAAGTTGTACTCACAGACTGATTCGATATATTCGCGGTGCTCTTCGAATTCTTCCGCAGTGAAAACGTACCCAACTTCGCCAGCGTCTGCTTTCGGCACGCGACGTGGCGTCCATCCGAGCTCTGCGGTGAATGTATGACCGTGCACGCTCGGCCGCACCCAGACCTCGTAGTCGCCGTCGATCCACTCGGTGAGGTCAACGTCGTCGATCGGGTCGCCATGGTTCATCGACCAGTCGTGTGGCAGTTGGTAGTTCGTCGCGTCGTCGAGGTCGCCCGCCTCGACGAACCGGTAGTCATCCTCGTCCCACGAGATGCCGTTGGTCTCGTTCTTTCGAACGAGCATCCGGTGGTTCGGCGTCACGCTGAAGTCGATCTTGCTTGTTCCGATGTCAACAAGTTCCCCATCGTACTCGGGGTACTCCCACGTTTCAGTGACCGGCTTGACTTGCACTTCCAGCGTGTCCGGATCGATCGAGTAGACGTCATCGCCGACATTGAGGTCTCGGATGTTCTGAACACCTGCCGGAGTCAGCACTTCAGTATCCGGCGTGAAACAGTTCATGATAACCTTGACAGCTCCTTGCTGCCGGTCATAGAGCTCGTACGCCTCGGTTCCGGGGTCGTGATCGTTTCGGAGGGCCTTCTTTTCTTCTCGTTCTGACAGTAATTCCTCGACCATTTCCCGGACGATCCCATCGGGTTCCGTCCGGAAGTGCTGGCCGCTGGGATCGGGTGCACGGAACGTCTCCCCGTCGTACGTCTCGGGATCGACTTTCGTCTCCGGGGATGCGTTGATCGTTACCATGCACATCGGATATAGAGATTTCAAGTCGTGGACGCTGACCATCTCCTTGATCCCGCTGATCGGCTCGAAGACCGCCCCGCCCTCGAACTCCTCGCCGGACTCGACGGTGCCCTTCGAGGGCAGGACGAAGTTCCCGAAGGCCTTGTGGAGGACGTACATGTCGACGGCGTCGCCGGGCGTCGGCGCATCCTCGAGTTTGCTCCCGACGAAGGAGGCGACCTCCTCGAAGAAGGCGATGATGTCCTGTTTGCGGTCGAGTTCGACGCACAACTCGACGTCACGGAGATTGTACTCCAGGAGGCGCTCGGGATCGTCTTCCCACAGCGTCCCGATGTCACCCGTATACGTCTCCTTGCCCGCCCCCAGTTCCGCCTGGCCGACGTCTTCCAGGCGGTAGGAGTCGAGTTCGGTGAACTGCGTCCGCTTGTACGCCCGCAGGAGGTCGAAGACGACGCGACCCTTGATGTCCGGTCCCTGCCAGTCGCTCTCCCAGACCTCGTTGACCCGGGAGAGCCGGTTCATGTCGAGGTTCCGATCGGTTCCCGGGTCGAGTTCCTGTAATCGGTCGATGAAGTACGGGGCGTCGAAATCCGAGAAATTCCACCCCGTCATGATGTCTACGTCCGTCTCTTCGATGTAGTCCAGAAACGCTTCGAGCATCGCCTCCTCCTCGTCGAAGACGCGCACGTCGGCCTCGAAGTCGTCCTCCAGCGGTTCGTAGCGATCGAGGGCCTCCGGCGGGTCGATCCCGACGGGTGAGTCGTACAGCCAGACGACGTACTCGTCGCGGTAGGAGTCGTGGCTGGTGAGACAGATGATGGGCTCTTCGCCGTCCTCGGGGAAACCCGAGCGGTCCTCGACCTCGATGTCGAAGGTGTTGACTCGCGCCTCGGCGTCGTAGTCGATGGCTTCGATCTCGTCGTGGGGAATCCGGATGGTTCCGTTTTCGGTACGCCGTTCAGGAACCCTGACGCCGCTGGTGATGTCCTTGTCGATGAGCAGCCGATTCGGGAAGAGGATGTCCGCCTCGTAGTGGTCGAAGTCGTCGCGGATCTGCCCGACGTCTCGCGGCGTCCGGCCGAAGATCCTGACGAGATGTTCTCCCCGAATGGATTCGTATGGCTCACCGTCTTTCCCGGTTCGTTCCCAGCCGGTGACGCTGTCGTAGCTTGCGAGTCGCTCTTGGTCGACGTTCCCGGCTGGCGCATAGAAGTACGGCCGAAACTCGTAGACCTGTACGTGGACGAGTGCTCGGTCGTCAGTCCGTCCGAAGACGTGCAGGACGGGATATTCGTCGCTCCCGCCACCCTCGATCGTGTAGTCGACCTGCGTCACTTCGAATTCGACGGTCCCCTCGGCTTCGGGATAGCGCCACTCCTCCGCGTCGACGACGCTCGCCTCGTGTCCGCCGTTGCCTGCAACCGCCCGCGCCTCTGCCGCCGGCCGATCGCCGTCGGCGAACTCGCCGAGTCCGCGTTGCTCCCCGGAGTCAGTCATTGGTCTGGTGGTAGCCGTCGGCACCCTAAAACCCCCCGGTTGCCCGGGGTCAGAAAGTTTATGACACGCCATGACATACCAATTCACGGTAGCAATGTCGAATCCCGCCAACGGCAGTCGGAGCGAGCGTGCGACGACCGACCGGTCGCCGGAGCAACCGGCGACGGCAGACACGATCGAGCGATACCAGACCGAGGACGGGACAGTCATCTACGACGCGGCGAATCCGATGGCGTGGATCTACAGCGACGACGCCGTCGACCTTCCCGGACAGCGGTAAGCCGAAGCTGATTTCCCCACGACGCTGTGACCGACTACCGTGTCCGCCAGCGATCCGTTCGACGGGATTTTCGAGGAAGACGCCGGCGAGAACGACGACCTGATCCCGGCGGTCGACATCCCCGAACCCGATCCGTCCGAGGGGAATCTGGATTCGGACGCCGTCAAACTCTTCGTGCGCCTCGTCGTCGTGTTCAACGTGGCCCTCTTCGGCGTTGCCGTCGGCCCGATGTTCCTGTACTTCGAAGGTGATGTCTGGACTGGCGGGGCTCTCCTCGTCGTCGGGGTGCTCGCTGGGAGCTATGGACTGCTCCGCTACTGGCAGTTCGCCCGTGATCGCGAGGAGACTGGTGAGTAAGCCGTCATTGTGGCGACCACTATCGCTATCTGTCCAGCGTCGATAGTCCGTCCATGCGCACAGTCAAAGACGGGTCCGGGACGCCCTATCTGCTCGTCAAGCGCTCGGGCGAGGAGTGGCTCGTCCGGGATCCGGACACCGGACAGGAGACGTATCGACCGGCGACCGACTTCGAACTCCTCGAGGAGCGTTCACCGCTTGCGGTAACCGCTACCGCCGTCCCGGAATCGGTCCGAGCCGTACTGACTGCCGTCCGGACTGAGCAGTCGTTGGGCCTGCTCGTTGCACTCGACCGGCACGGACCACTCTCCGTCCGTGCGCTGCTCGACCGCTTCGAGTTCTGCGAGAGTGACCTCCACGGCCACCTCGCGGAGTTCCGCGCGGCCGGTCTCATCGAAGAGCGACGGGTCGCCGGGGAGCGAGGATACGCGGCGACTGAGGTCGCCAGCGAGGCGGTCGCGACCCTGACCGACGATTAATCCGCCGGCAGCTCCGGGGCGTCGCGGCGCTCGACGCGCGAGCGGTTGGTCGTCGCGTCCTTCGCGACGTGGACCAGGTCGTCGGCCGCATCGACCAGCTCGTCGTCGTGACTGACGACCACGATCTGCTCGACGCCGATCTCACTTCGCATGTACTCGATCAACTCGAGCAACTGGGAGACGTGGCCCGAATCGAGAAAGACCGTCGGCTCGTCGAGGATCAGCGGCGGCGTGGGTGCGGTCCCCTCGATTCCTTCGGCGAGTAGCCGATAGATCGCCGCCCGGAGGCTGAGGTTGAACAGTGCGCGTTCGCCGCCCGAGAGCTGATCGGGGTCGAGGGGCTCGCCGTCCTTCTGGTAGATCGTGAGGTGGTAGTCCGTCTCGAGTTCGATCCGGTCGTAGGAGTCGTTGCGGTAGACGAGATCGAACGTGTCGTTGAGCATCCGCTCTAAGGTCTCGACGTTGCGCTGGCGCAGCTCTGCCCGGAGCTGACCGTACATCTCCTGGAGCTGTTCGGCCTCCGCATAGAGCGAATCGAGCCGTTCGACCGTCGCTTCGAGATCATCGCGGCGCTCGCGCAGGGATTCGAGCTCCTCGATCTCGTTTTCGATAGCACCGATCCGGGCCTGGAGTTCGTCCCGTTGCTTCTCGCGAGTCTCGATCTCTGCGACCACTTCGTCGAGATACGTCTCGGCGCGGTCTTTGTCGTCGCGGGCCTCGGCCAGTCGGTCCTCGTCGATGGCCTCGGCGAGTTCCGAACGCCGCTCTCGAAGCGTCCCGAGGCGATCCCGGCGCTCGTCGTTCATCTCTGCGAGTCGCTCGCGGCGCTCCTTTCGGTTCTCGATCGCGTCTTCGAGGTCCGAGAGCCGGTCGAAGTCCTCGACGACGGAGTCGAGTCGGTCGATCCGGTCGGCGAGAGTCCCGCGGCGTTCGTTGCACTCGGCGATGGCCTCTCGGCACTCTTCGGCGGCTTCCCCGGCTTCCTCGGCTGATTCGCGGTGCTTTTCGGCCTCCGCTTCGAGTTCGGCTGCGTCCTCGCGCAACGAGTCGATTCGCCGTTCGGTCTCTTCGACCGTGGACGCTCGTTCGCCGATCAATTCGGCGAGCGTCTCGCGTTTCTCCTGGATTCGTTCGTGTTCGTCCTCGCGATCGACCAACGTCTCGGCACGGTCGAGGCGCTCCCGGACATCCTCGCGCTGTTCTCGCAGTTCCTCGTGCTCGTCCCGCAGGTCGGCCAATCGCTCGCGATCGTCGTCGAGTGACTCGACTCGCGGAGCCGCCTCGACGGCCTGGCCACACTCAGGACACTTCCCCGCCTCGAGCAGCTCCTCGGCTTCCTCGATGTCGGCTTCGAGGGACTCGATCGTGGCTTCGAGACTGGCCAGATCGCTTGTAACTGTTTCGAGTTCGTCGGCGACTGCCTCTCGGCGGGGTTCCGCCTCGCCGAGTTCGACGGGCGCGTCCGCGAACGTTTCTTCGATGGCTTCGATTTCCTCGTCCAACTCGGCGAGCCTGTCTCGGCGCTCCTCGAGGTCTTCGCGGGTCTTCTCGAGGTCTGCTTCGAGTTCGTCGGCCTGCTCGCGTTTCTCGGCGGCGCGCTCCTCGGCGTCGCTGGCGTCCTCACGCAGGCCCTCGGCGTCCTCGCGGTGGCGCTGGAGGTCCAGACGGTGTTGCTCGATCTCGTCGCGAATCTCCTCGTCGCGACCTTCGAGGTCCTCGATCAGCGCCGCGACAGCCTCCCGGTCGGCGTCCGTCGATAGCTCGGTCTCCCCGAGTTCGGAGTCGATCCGGTCGCGGACTTCCTCGCGGCGCTCACGGCGCTCGCCAATCTCGTCTCCGAGTGCCTCACGTTCGCGTTCGGTCGCCTCGATCGTCTCGGTCAACTCCTCGACTTCGCTTTCGACTTCCTCGAGTTCTTCACGGCGCTGCTCGTACTCCTCGAGGGTCGATTTCGCGTCCTCGAGCGTCTCGCGGGCGGCCTCACGTTGTTCGTCGTAATTGTCGAGTTCCGCACGAACGCTGGCGAGTTCGCTCTCGGCGGCGTTGAGCTGGTCGTGGAGGTCCCTCTCTTCTTTGGATTCGATCTGTTCTTCGAGTTGAGAGAGGGACTCGCGCTTGCCTTCGAGGACGCGACCGACGCCGACGCGGGCGTCGCTGGCGCGCTTTCGATACTCCTCGAGGCGGCCGAGCTGGAGGAGGTCGTCGATCATGTCCTGGCGTTCGCCCGGCGAGGCGTTGATGAGCTTGTTGACCTCGCCCTGGCGGACGTACGCGCAGTTGACGAAGGCCTCGTGGTCCATCCGGAGCAGCGACGCGACGCGCTCGCGGACGTCTCTGGCCCCCTCGACCACGCCGTCGGATTCGTCGAGGACGCACTCGACGGTCGTCGCCCGGTCGTCCCGGACCCGAACGCGGCGCTTGATGTGATAGGACTCGCCGCCGTGGGCGAACCAGAGTTCGACGGTCGCCTCCTCGGCACCGATCGTGACGAGTTCGTCGAGGGTTCGATCGAGCGCGCGAGCGCCATAGAGAGCGAAAAAGCAGGCTTCGAGCAACGAGGACTTCCCGCTGCCGTTGACGCCGTGGATGACGGTGACGCCACGCTCCAGACGCAGGTCCGCGTCGGCGTAGCACTTGAAGTTCTCCACGCGGACGCGCTCGAATCTCACAGGTACTCACCCATGGTTGCCTGGCCGTCGTCGTCGGTCTGTCCGCCGCCGCCGTCGGTCTGTTCGCCGCCGCCGTCGGTCTGTTCGCCGCCGTCGTCGGACCGGCTCTCGTCGTTATCGGTCTGTCCGCCGCCGTCGGTCTGTTCGCCGCCGTCGTCGGACCGGCCCTCGTCGTAATCGGTCTGTCCGCCGCCGCCGTCGGACCGGCTCTCGTCGTCGGGCTGTTCACCCTCACTGGCCGGTTCCGATTCGGTTTCGGCGCGGTCGTCGTTTTCGACCGGGGCCGGCTCGAACTGTTCGGCGTCTCCCTCCTCGATGAGTTCCCGGGCACGGGATTCGACCGCGTCGTCGACGTTCGAGTCGGCGACCTTGCTGGCCCGGACGACCTCGTCGAGTTCCGACGCGGCGGGGCTGAGCCCGAGCTGGTCGATCCGCTCGCGGACGGCGTCGTCGGGGTCGGCGAAGTTTACCTCGTAGGCCGCTTCCTCCTCGATCTCGCGGCGGTCGTTGACGCGGGCGACGAGTGCACCCTTCTCGCGGGCGAACTCCTCGATCGTGGCCGGCGGGACGCGCTCGCCCTCGCCCTCGATAGTGACGATCACGACGGCGTCCGCGAGGTCGTGCTGGCCGACTCTATTGTGGACGCGCTCGGTCCCTTCACCCTCGGCGAGTTCCAGGTCGACGAAGACGAACTCGCGGGTCTCGACGGAGCGCCGGCGGATGTCGACGCCGTCGTCGAAGGTCACGAGGTTGTACCCGCGTGCCTCGCGCTCGCTGGCGCTCGCCCGCTCGGTCGAGCCACAGTACGTCAACCAGGTACCGTCGACCTCCCGCCTGGCGGGCGTGTGATCGTCGCCGAGCAACATCGCGTCGAAGTCGACGGTGGACTCGGCGAGGATCTCCTCGGCGTCCCAGTCGCCGTGAGAGAACGGCTGAAAGAGGCCGTGAGACACCAGCGCGGCGTGGGGAGCGTCGTGGGGCGCGAACTCGTATTCCAGATCGTCACGGGCGGCGCGGGCAACGAAGTCCAGCCCGTAGAAGGCGGTGTTGCCGATCACGGTCGGCTCCTCGTCGAGTCGGATCGCCAGGTCGAGCGATTCGAAGAGATCGAGCCACTGGGCGTCGCGTTTGCCCTCGTGGTTGCCGACGATCGCCAGAAACGGAATGGCCGCTGCGTCGAGTTCTCGAAGTGTCCCCAGCGCGCCCAGAATGTCTTGCAGCCGAGGGCGTCGGTCGTGAAAGAGGTCGCCAGCGTGGACCACGGCGTCGACGTCCGCGTCGATCGCATCTTCGATCACCCGCTCGAACGCCGACAGAAAGTCCTGCTGGCGCTCCGGCGAGTGATACTGCCGGTAGCCCAGATGTGTGTCGCCCGTATGGAGCACCTGCGTCATTGGACCTACGTACTCCACGGGGTCCTAAAGGGATTGCGCGAGCGGGGTGAAAGTGGACGAGGTGGTCAGTGACCGTCGACCGTCACTCGATGACGAGCGTGTACACGCGCTTGCGGGCGTCAGCGAACGAAAAACGCGAGTCGACGACGCCGACGTCCTCGAGGCGACTCAGCGCGTACCGCACGGTTCTGGCCGGCAGCAACGTCTCCTCGGCGAGTTGACTCTGAGTCTGACTCCCCTGATATTCGAGGGACTTCGCGACGAGTTTCGCGCTGGGCGGGAGATCCGCGACCGCATCCCAGCCTGGTTCGTCTGCCGTCTCGACCTGTGTGGGTTCCGTGATGCTCATCGTACCCAGCGATTCTACATACAGGGTAATAATATTTGTTATTCCTAAATATGCTCTGAAGTAATACCGTGGGTGGCCGATCACTCTTTCGCGACACAGTTCTTGCGCGCGGTTCGAACTCCTGTCGTGGCCGGGGAGCCGTCGTCTCGGGCCGTATAAGACACTCTCTACCACCAGTGGTTGTGCCGACCCGAAGTCTCTTACCGGCCGAAGCGCTAGAAGGGCCAATGACAGACACGGTGGACGACGTCGACCAGCCGTACGACGACGACGTCTCCAAGCAGGAGAAGATCGAGACGTTAGAGGAACAGCTCGAAGTGCTAGAGTCCCAGAACGAGGAGATGCGCGACGAGCTACTCGACGCCAACGCCGAGAACAACAAGTACAAGCAGAAACTCGAACGCCTGACCCACGAGAACAAGAAACTCAAGCAGTCGCCGCTGTTCGTGGCAACGGTCCAGGAACTCACCGAGGACGGCGTCGTGATCAAACAGCACGGCAACAACCAGGAGGCCCTGACCGAGGTCACCGAGGAGATGCGCGAGGAGATCGAACCCGACGACCGGGTCGCCGTCAACAACTCCCTCTCGATCGTCAAGACGCTGGAAGACGAGACGGACGTCCGCGCCCGCGTGATGCAGGTCGACCAGAGCCCCGACGTCAGCTATCAGGACATCGGCGGCCTCGACGACCAGGTCTCGGAAGTCCGCGAGACTGTCGAGATGCCCCTGAAGAGCCCCGAGATGTTCGACGAGGTCGGGATCGACCCGCCGAGCGGTGTTCTCCTGCATGGCCCGCCGGGGACGGGCAAGACGATGCTGGCTAAGGCGGTCGCCAACCAGACCGACGCCACGTTCATTAAGATGGCCGGCTCGGAACTCGTCCACAAGTTCATCGGCGAGGGCGCGAAGCTGGTTCGGGATCTCTTCGAACTCGCTCGCCAGCACGAGCCCTCGGTGCTTTTCATCGACGAGATCGACGCGATCGCGGCCAAGCGGACCGACAGCAAGACCTCCGGCGACGCCGAGGTCCAGCGGACGATGATGCAACTGTTGAGCGAGATGGACGGCTTCGACGAGCGCGGCGAGATCCGGATCATCGCCGCCACCAACCGCTTCGACATGCTCGACCGCGCCATCCTCCGGCCCGGCCGCTTCGATCGTCTCATCGAAGTCCCCAAGCCCGACGAGACGGGTCGCGAGCAGATCTTCAAGATCCACACCCGCGGCATGAACCTCGCCGAGACGGTCGACTTCAAATCGCTCGCCGCCGAGGCGACTGACGCCAGCGGAGCCGAAATCAAGGCCATCTGTACGGAGGCCGGGATGTTCGCGATTCGGGACGATCGGACGGAAGTCACCGAGGCCGACTTCCGGGACGCCTGGGAGAAGATCCAGGCCGAGGAGAGCGACGACGAAGTCTCGAAGACGTTCGCCTGAGGAATCCGTCTCTCGCAGACTGCTGACCCTCCCCGATGTATGCAGGCTTAAGACCGCCCGCCTGCTTGCCACCGGTATGGACACACGGGACCTGTCGGGACAGACGATCTATCGAGCGGGTCGGGGGATCGAAGAGACGGCCCGCGAACTCGGCGTCGACCCAGCCGAGTTGATCAAACTCTCCTCGAACGAGAACGCCCTCGGCCCGAGTCCGAAGGCCGTCGACGCGATCCGCGAGCACGCCGAAACGCTTCACTCCTATCCCAAAGCCTCCCACGCAGACCTCGGCGACGCGCTCGCCGAGCGGTGGGACGTCGATCCCGCCCAGATCTGGCTCGCCAACGGCGGCGACGGCGCGATGGATTACCTCGCCCGCGCCATGCTCGAACCCGGTGACGCGGTCCTGGTTCCCGATCCGGACTTCACGTATCACGCCATGAGCGTCCGATATCACCACGGCGAAGTCCACACCTACCCGCTCGCCGAGGACGACGGGTTCGCCCAGTCCCCGGATCGCGTTCTGGCAGCCTACGACGGCGAGCGCATGGTCTATCTTACCAGCCCACACAATCCGACTGGATCGACGGTCTCGCTCGACGAAATCGAGGCGATCGCCGAGCGAACCGGCGAGGAGACGCTGGTGGTCGTCGACGAGGCCTACGGCGAGTTCAACGACGCGCCGAGCGCCGTCGAACTCCTCGAGAACCGTGACGACGTCGCCGTCGTCCGGACGTTTTCGAAGGCCTATGGGCTGGCCGGCCTCCGGCTTGGATACGCCATCACGCCGCGTGCGTGGGCCGACGCCTACGACCGGATCAACACGCCCTTCGCGGCGAGTGAGATCGCTTGCCGGGCCGGCCTCGCCGCCCTGGAGGACGACGAGCACGTCGAGGCGATCACCGACCTCGTCGAGTGGAGTCGCGAGTACTATCACGACGAACTCGACGCGAAGACCTACGAGAGTGGCGGGAACTTCGTCCTCGTGGCGGTCGGCGACGCCAGCCGGGTCGCCCAGGAGAGCAAGGAACGCGGCGTGATCGTCCGGGACTGCTCGAGTTTCGGCCTGCCCGAACACATCAGAGTTACCTGTGGCACCCGCGAGGAGACGAAACGGGCCGTCGAGACGATCAACGAGGTGTGCTAACGTGCGCGTCGCCGTGACCGGGACGCCAGGGACGGGCAAGACGACTGCGAGCGAGCACGTCGAGACTGACCTCGGCGTCATCCACCTCAACGAAGTGATCGAACGCGAGGGGTTCACCCAGGGCGTCGACGACGAGCGCGGCTCGACGATCGCGGACCTCGACGCCGTCGAACGATGGCTCGACGGTCGCGAGGACGTCCTCGTCGAGAGTCACCTTGCCCACCACGTCCCCGTAGATCGGGTGATCGTCCTGCGGTGTCACCCCGAGACGATCGAGCAGCGACTCACGGAGCGCGGCGAATCTCCCGAGAGCGCCCGAGAGAACGCCGAAAGCGAGGTGCTGGACGTGATCCTCACCGAGGCCGTCGATCGACAGGGGATCGACAGCGTCTACGAGATCGAGACGACCGACCGGTCGCCCGGGGCGGTCGCCGAGGAGATCGAGGCAGTGATCGCCGGCGACCGTGACCCGAGCGCGGGAACGGTTTCCTACGTCGAGTACCTATGACACTGGATCAACTTCGTCCGGTGACCGATCGGCTCATCACGCCGTTCGTGACGGGCGCGCGACGGCTGGGACTGACGCCCAACGCCGTCAGCGTCGTCGCGCTGGTCGTGGCCGGCGGCGCAGCGGGCGCGTTTGCGGTCGGCGATTCGAACTCCCGCTGGTACCTCGTCGGCGCGCTCCTCGTGTTCGTCAACGGCTGGCTCGACCTCCTCGACGGCGCGCTCGCCCGGGAACTCGCGACCGATTCGGCCGCCGGCGACCTGCTGGATCACGTCTTCGACCGCTACGCCGATCTCCTGCTGGTGATCGGGCTGGCTGCGGGGATCGGCCGCTGGGATCTCGGCATCGCAGCCGTCACTGGCGTGTTGATGACGTCCTACCTCGGAACCCAGGCCCAGGCCGTCGGGCTCGATCGCGTCTACGGCGGCCTGCTGGGCCGGGCCGACCGACTGGCACTCATGGGCGTCGTCGGTGGCATCGCCGCGTTCTATCCAGACTCGATCTACGGACTCTCCGTCGTTGGCTGGGTGCTCGTCGTCTTCGCCGTCGTCGGACACTTCACCGCTCTCCAGCGGTTTTACTACGCGATGGGCGATCTGTCCTGAGGGGCTCTGGCGTTTTTCAGAGAGGACGACGAGCGACTGGCGTGCGATTTATGCCGTGGGGCGGGTAAGGGACTCACATGGTTCAATGTGAGATGTGCGGGGCCGAGACGAGCGCACCCAACACCGTCAAAGTGGAGGGTGCAGAGTTGCAGGTCTGTGATGAGTGTGCCGAGTTCGGCACGAAGGTTCGGACCCAAGAGCAGTCGAGCACGTCCACGAAGTACTCGACGGATTCGGGCGGTTCGAGCGGTTCGAGCAGTTCCGGGTCGACCAGCTCCGGTGGCGCGGGGGGTTCTTCGGGTGGCAGTCGCCGAGACATGTTCGACGAGATGGACGAACTCGTTCCGGACTTCGATCAGCGGATTCGTTCGGCGCGTGAGGCGGCCGACATGAGTCAGGAAGACCTCGCCGATCAACTCAACGAGAAGGCCAGTCTCATCAGAAAACTCGAACACGGCGACCACCTCCCGAGTGACGACGTCCAGACGAAACTCGAACGGGCGCTCGACATTACCCTCACCGAGAGCAGCGGCGCGGACGAGGACGCCGACTGGGAGGGCGGTTCGGCAGTCGGCGAGTACACGCTCGGAGACGTCGTCGAACGGAAAGACTCCTGAGCGGGCCGTCGTCGCGACCGCCGATCACCGTTCGATCCGCGATTCCGTGATCTCCGTTTCGAGGGCCTGTACTTCGGATTCGAGCGAGTCGATCTCCGCCTGGAGTTCGCTGAAGCGTTTGCTGGCCTCGAGTTCCGGCTGGGGTTTCTCGACTTCGAGGACGTTTCGTTTGAGTTTCTTCGCCGTGAGTCGTTTCTGTTGGTCGTTGTATTCGGCGACTGTCTCGAGGCGTTCGACGACGCCGACGAGGGTGTCCTTGCTGACCGGTTTGACGACGTAGTCGTCGACGCCGAGGTCGATGATGTCGAAGTCGGGGTCGACGGCCGTCACCATCGCGACCCGAACCTCGACGTCGCGATTCTCGATGGCGGCGAGGACTTCGTTGCCGGACATGACGGGCATCCGCCGGTCCAGTAACACGACGTCGACCGACTGGTCGAGTACCTCGAGCGCGTCAGCCCCGTTGTAGGCCGTCCGGACGTCGTAGCGGTCGGGAAGGTATTCGCCGTAGAGGTCGGCGAGGTGCTGTTCGTCCTCGACGACGAGTACCGTCGTCCGTTCAGATTCGTCAGTCACGGTAGTTGCGGTCAACTTCACTCAGGAGTGTCTTAATCCCCACTGGTTCGAGACCGGACGCGGCCACAGGCGAGTGGCTTCGAAACCTATTTTCATCCGGTCTGAGAACTCATAGATGCAATGTTCGTTCTCGTCAATCTCAAGACGTACCCGTGTGACCCTGTCGAGGTCGCCCAGGCCGCAAAGGAAGTCAGCGAGGAGTCCGGCGTCCGCATCGGTGTCGCCGCCCAGGACGCAGACCTCGCTCGCGTCGCCGAGACCGGCGTCGAGACGTGGGCCCAGCACGTCGACCCCATCGAGTACGGGTCGAACACCGGCCACACGCTCGCCGAGACGGTCGCCGAGGCCGGGGCGGAGGGAACGCTGATCAACCACTCCGAGAACCGGCTCAAACTCGCAGACATCGACGGCTCGGTCCAGGCCGCCGAACGCGCCGACCTCGAAACCTGCGTGTGTGCGAACAACCCCGCACAGATCGGGGCCGTGACGGCGCTGGGCCCTGACTCGGTCGCCGTCGAACCGCCGGAACTCATCGGCGGCGACGTCTCCGTCGCGACGGGCGACCCCGACATCGTGACCGACGCCGTCGAGGCCGCCGAGGCCGTCGACGAAGACGTCGAAGTATACTGTGGAGCCGGCATCTCGACCGGCGACGACGTCGAGTCCGCGGGCGAACTCGGCGCGACGGGCGTCCTCCTCGCGAGCGGCGTCGCCAAGGCCGACGATCCGCGTGCCGCCCTCGAAGACCTCGTCGAGCCGCTCGCCTGAGCCACTCGCCGCACTGTCTGGCCGTTTTCCTGACCGTTCGTCGGGACAGCCGTGGCTGTAGCGGTCGAAGACGAAAAATCCGATCGACCTCCGCGGTCGATCAGATGGAGCAGTCGATGTGGTCGATCAGATCGAGTAGTCGGTGTCGTCAGTCAATTCGAGGACTCGATTACTCCGCGTCAGCGGGCACGTCGAAGTCGTGGTAGTGCTCGCCTTTCTCCTTCGAGAGGATGTTGAGTGCGGCCGCCGCGCCGTCGCCGGCGGCGATGACTGCCTGCCACTCCTCGGCCCGGACCATCGCCCCGGTCGCGTAGGCGTCTTCGACGCTGGTCTCCATGTCGACGCCGACGTCGACGATACCCTCCTCGGTGGTCGCACACCCGAGTTCCGTCGCGAGCGAGCGGTCGGCCCCGGTCGCCAGGACGACGTAGTCGGCGGCGTACTCGCCGTCGTCGGTCTCGACGGTGAATCCATCGCCGGTCTCTTCGACGGCGGTGACCTCCTCTCCCTGACTGAGATCGACGCCGAACGCCTCGACTTGCTCGCGGGAGACGTCCATGAACTCGCTGCCGTCCATCGAGTCGATGCCCAGGTAGTTGAACAGGTGGGCCTTGTGCATCCAGGTCTCGTCGGTGTCGAAGACGAGCGTCTCGAGGTCGTTTTTCGCGGTGAACAGTGCGGCACTCAGGCCGGCGGGACCGCCGCCGGCGACGATGACATCTGCCATGTTCAATACGTCGGTCGCCGCCCCAATAAGGGTTGGTTCGCCGGTGACGACCACCTCATCCGTTCGCGTTGATGTCTTCGGCGGCCCGACGGAGCGCGCCAGCCACGTCCGACCCACTCCACAGACCGGTGCCGGCGGCGTTGACCAGCACGTCGGTGGATTGATCGGCGATGTCGCCCTAACTGTCCTGTCTTCATCGGTGACTGTCACTACGGCCGCCTCGACACAGTGACCTGGGACGACACACCCGGAGTCCAACAGTACCGTTAAGCCGCTCCCCGTCGGACGGTGGTGTCATGACCGACGACGATTCGCCATCCCGAGACTCGCTGGCACCGTCCGAACCGGAGGGCGATCCGGGCGAGGCGGTGACCGGCGGCGACCGACAGGCGAGCCATTCCGGCGACGAGAGTGGATCCCCGACACACCGCGAGATGGACAGCGAAGCGCTCCTGACCGAGCCCCGAACGATCGAGGCGACGATCCGGTGGAAATGGGCATTCCGAGTGCTGGCGGTAGCGGCTGTCGTCGGTGCCGTCGTGGGCGCGATCAGCGTGTTCGTCCTCGAGTGGGGGCCGCTCCCCGGCGTCGGCGTCGGCCTCCTCGTCGCGATACTGGGGATCGGGCACGTCCTGTTGCTGTATCGTTCCTGGCGCTACGAAGTACGCGAGGACGCCCTCTCCCTCGAGCGTGGCGTGATCACCCACGTCAAGACCGTCGTCCCGTTCGTCCGGGTGCAGCATATCGACACGAATCGCGGGCCGATCGACCGACTGCTCGGCCTCTCGTCGCTGGTGGTCTACACCGCCGGGTCCCGGGGGGCAGACGTCACGATCGCCGGGTTGACACCCGACGACGCCGAGGACCTCCAGGATCGTCTGAAACTGCTCGCGAAGGAATCGACCGGGGACGACGCCGTCTGACCATGCGACTCGACCCACTCTCGATCCCCTATCGGATCGCCGAGAACAGCACCCAGATCGGGGGTGCTATCGTCGTCGCTGGTGTCGCCGGCTCCGGCGGTTCCGGCGGGAATTTGCTGCAAGGAGCCGGGATCTTCCTCGCCATCGCGGTCCTCGGGATCGCGCTGGTCGCCGGCTGGAACGTCGCCTACTTTCGACGATTCACCTACGAACTCACCGAGGATACCTTCGACATCGAGTCAGGGGTCTTCTCGCGTCGCGATCGGGAGATCCCCTATCGACGGATCCAGAACGTCGACGTGAGACAGAACGTGATCCAGCGACTGCTCGGTATCGCCGAGGTCCGCCTCGAGACCGCCGGCGGCGGCCAGACGGAGGCCCAACTGAAGTACGTAAACCGGACGGAAGCCGAGCGACTACAGGCGGAAGTCGGACGGCGAAAGCGCACGGACGCGGGCGAGGAGGCGACCACCACCGAGCGGGAGTCCGAATCCCTGTTTGCGATCTCTCCCCGCGAACTCGGGATCCTCGGGATCGTGTCGATGGACTTCCGACTCGTCCCGCTCGTCCTGGTTGGGTTGTCAGTCTTCGGGCCGACGGCGATCGCCAGCACGCTCCCTGACGTCGGGTCGTTCTTTCTGATCGGGCCGCTCGTCGGACTCGGAACGATCGTCGCCCTGGCGATCGTCAGCGGCGTCGTCTCGATGTTGCAGTACTACGATTTCCAGTTGGGTGCCTACGGCGACGAGTACCGCTACGAACGTGGCCTGCTCCAGCGATACAGCGGGTCGATCCCGATCGAGAAGGTCCAGACGGTTTCGATCCGCGAGAACGTGCTGGCTCGGCTGCTCGGGTACGCGAGTCTGACGATCGAGACGGCGGGCTACGCGCCGGGCCAGGGCTCTGGCGCTCGCTCCCAGTCGGCCGTTCCGATCGCCGAGCGCGACCGCGTGTTCGAACTCGCCCAGTCGATCGAACCGTTCGGCGACGTGACCTTCGAGCGACCGCCGAAACGGGCGCGTGAGCGCTACGCCGTCAGGTATCTCCTGGTCGCCCTCGTCGTGATCGCGGGCACGTTCGCAGTCACGTTCCACCCCGACGTCTCGGGGCCGTGGTACCTGACAGCGGCTATCCTCCCGTTTGCGCCCGTCGCAGCCCACCTCAAGTGGCGTCATCGCGGCTATTATCTGGGCGAGGAGTACGTCCTGACCCGGAACGGGTTCTGGTCGCGCCGGATCACGGTCGTCCCGACCTACCGCGTCCAGACTGTTCTCTCTTCACGGACGGTCTTCCAGCGACGCCGGAAACTGGCGTCAGTCGTGATCGATACGGCGGGATCGAGCAGTCTCGTGGGCGAGGACGCCGTAGCGGCCGACATCGACGCCGACCGGGCCGATCGACTCAGGGATGCTGTCGCCAAGCGCCTGCAGTTGGCGATCGGGCACCGGGAAACCCCGGAGTGACCGTCGCGAAGACGTTTGCAGACGAGTCTCACTCGAGTAACGCCGCGAACGCGTTGACGCGGTCGTCCGGTCCGGTCACGATCACTTCGTCGCCCGACTGGAAGGAAAATGTCGGATCGAAGTCGACGATCAGTTCGCCGTCTCGCTGGATCGCGATGACCGTACACCCGGTTTTGGCTCTGACGTCCGCCGAGGCGATCGTCCGGCCGGCGAGGGCCCCGACAGGGAGTCGGACGACTTCGACGCCCTGATCGAAGGTGATGACGTCCTCGCCGAAGATCGTCGCGGCGAGCATCCGGCCGCTGACGGTCGCCAGCGCGAGGACGTAATCGGCCCCGGCGCGATAGAGCTTCTGGACGTTGCCCGTCTCGTTGGCCCGGACGATCACTTCGACGTCGGGCTGGAGCTGGCGGACGACCAGCGACGCGAACACCGCCGTGGTGTCCTCGGGCAGCGCCAGGACGACCGAACTCGCCTCGTCGATGTTGGCCTCTTTTAACGTCTCGGGGTCGGTCGCATCGCCGACGACGTCGACCCCTGGCTTCTCGACGAGGTCGATGACCGTCACCGGCAACCCCGCTTTGACGACCTGCTGTTTGACTGTCGATCCCACTTCGCCGTACCCGCAGATGAGGACGGGGCCACGCCGCTGTCGGCGTGCCTCCGCGCGGGCGAGTTCCTGAAAGCGGTGGAGTTGTGCCTCACGGCCGGCGACCAGCAGGACTGTCCTGGCGTCGATGCGATCGTCGGGTGAGGGCGAACTCACGAACTGGCCGCGGAACCACGCGCCGATGACGTTGGCCCCGGTTCGCTCGCGAATGTGGCTCTCCCGGATAGTGGTCCCGACGAGGTCGCTACCCGCTTCGATCGGGATCTCGACGATCTCGAGGTCGTCACCGATCTCGACGGCGTCGGTGACGTCGTCGGTGACGGTCGTCGTGGCCTTCTGGGCGAGACTCTCGCCGATCAGGTGGCGTGGGGTGAAGACCTGATCGGCCCCGGCGTACCGGTGATAATCGGCCAGCGTCGCGTCTTCGACGAACGTGATCGTCCGCGTCTCTGGGGCGAGTTGGCCGACCGCGAGCGCGATCGACGCGTTGATCTCGTCGTCGACGTCGGCGACGAGTGCACGCGCGCTCTCGATGCCGGCCGCGGCCAGCGAGTCCGTCGACTCGGGATCGCCGTGGACGACGGTAATGCCTTCTTCGTAGTAATCGGTCGCCGCATCTCGATCCGGTTCGATCACGACGTAGGCCGCCTCGAGCATCCGCAACTCGTCGATCAGCATCTCCGTCCGCGGCGTGTACCCACAGATGACGACGTGATCGTCGATCTCGTCGACCGAGGACGGAACAGTCGTCGTCAGTCGCTGTTCGATCCAGGGCGCGATAAACAGCGGCAGGGCCATGAACACGAAGAAGACACCCGTCACCTGCATCGCGATCGCGAGGAGCCGCATCTGGGGCGTGGTCCAGGCGGTGGCGTCCTCGCCGTAGCCCGTGGTCGTGAACGACTGGACGACGACCAGCAGGGACTCGGTGAGTGTCCGGGAGGCACCCTCGAATACCGCCATCCCGGCCCCGTAGGCGATCGTATAGAGGACCGTCACGGCGGCGAAGGCACCGAGATAATAATGGACACGCCGTAACCGACTCATAACCGTCTCTCGTCCCGGGTGGGGGAAAACAGTTCGGTCCCGTAGCCAAACAGCTAAGGGATTTGGCCCTCCCACGGGCACTATGCACGACAGTGGCGGCTCGGAGACGGATCGGTTCGCCGGCTGGACGGACATCACCACCGAGGGGGCGCGCCTGCCGTGACGGCGATCGAGACAGCCGGGCTTACCAAACGGTACGGCGAGCTCACCGCACTCGACGACCTCTCGCTCACGGTCGAGTCGGGGTCGCTCTTCGGGTTGCTCGGGCCGAACGGGTCGGGCAAGACCACGACGATCGAACTGTTGACCGGCCAGCGAACACCCGACTCCGGGTCCGCGCGCGTCCTCGGGATCGATCCCGTCGCAAACCCGCGCGAAGTTCGGGCTGCCGTCGGAATTCTCCCCGAACGGGAAGACCCGCCGAGCTTTCTCACGCCGCGGGAGTATCTCCAGTTTGTCGGCGAGGTGCGCGACCTCGAGGACGTCACGGAACGGATCGAGCGGTGGGCCGACCGTCTCGAGTTTACCGAGACGCTCGACACCGTCTCGGCGGACCTCTCTGAGGGCCAGCGCCAGCGCGTGATGCTCGGGGCGACGTTCGTCCACGATCCCGACCTGGTGTTCATCGACGAACCGCTCGTGAATCTCGATCCGATCCTCCAGGAGCGGGTCAAACGCGAACTCAGGGCGTACTGCGAGGAGGGCAACACCCTCTTTCTGTCGACGCACTTCGTCGACGTCGCCGCGGACCTCTGTGACCGGGTCGCCATCCTGGACGACGGTCACCTTCGCGGGACGCAGGCGACGGGCGCGTTCGACGACGAGGACCTCCTGTCGTACTTCTTAGACACCGTCGATGGGGGCGACGTGGCCACGGGCGTGGGCGACGGTGCGGACGGCCCAACGGCGGCGATCGGGCCGGAAGCGGCCCCGGAGGGGGAGCCCGACCCGTGAACCTGCTCGCCGCGATGCTCAGAGAGGAGTGGCGGCTACACGCCCGGCTGTTCGGCGGCCGGCGCTTCGCGGCGTTCCCGGCTGTCATGTTCGTCCTCGGAGCCGCTGGCCTGACGCTGCTCGCCGAACTCGGCGTCGCCCGCGGGACCGTCGTCGGCGGATTACATGCGGTGGTCGCCTTCCTGGGCCTGCAGGTCGGGACGATCGGGCTGGTCGGCCGGGACGCGATGCGCAACGTCCTCGGGGACGTCTCGCTGCTCGTCGGGAGCGCCCGGTCGCTACCGGTCTCCTGGCGACGCGTCCTCGCGACGTTCCTCCTGAAAGACCTGCTGTACTACGCCGGCCTGATCCTCGCCCCAATCGCGCTCGCTGACGCCGCGCGAGCCCTCTTTCGGGGCGGAAGCCTTCTCGACGTCGGACTGCTCTGGGTGACGCTCGTTCTCGCGTTCGCGATGGGCGTGACGGTCAGTCTGGCGGTGATCGCCGTGGCTACGAGATCAGTGATCGCCCTGCTCGGCGGTGTGGCTGGCCTCGCCGCCGTCGTCGTTTTCGCGAACGTCGATCCGATCACGTTCACGCCGGCGGGCCTCTACGGCGATCCGACCGTCACGAGCCTCCTGGGTGTGCTCGTGGTGATCGTCCTCGCCGGGGTGATCGCGCTGGCCGTCTTCGAGCCGATCGAGACGAGCGAGACGGCGTCCCGAATTCCGCCGTTGCCAGTCGGATTTGGCGTCGCCGGACGAACGCTCCGGGAGGTAGCTCGCTCGAGTGGGTCGGTCTGGAAGGTGCTGTTCTCGCTGTCGCTGTTCGGCACAATCACCGGCTGGCTTCTGGTGGCGGTCGCCGACGCAGGGAGGCTCGAACTCGCGCCCGGGATCGCGTTCGGGTCGTTGCTCGGCCTGGGGACGTTCACGACGTACGCCTGGGTCACCCAGTTCGACGACGCCGCGGAGTTCGACCGCTATCCGCTCGCGCCCCGTCGACTCTTCCGGGGGAAGTTGCTGGCCTTCCTCGCGCTTGGGATCCCCGGCGGACTCGTCGTCCTCGCCGTTGCGGCCGTCTGGTTCCCCGTGGGCGAGTTAGCTATCGGGGTCTTCCTCTTGCCGGCGGTCGCGGTCTACGTCTTCGGTGTTTCGGCGACGGTGGCTGGCCTGTCGGCGACGGCACTGCTGTTCGACGTGGCTCGATTCGCCGTCTTCGGCGCGGCGATCGCGCTGGTCGCGGTCCCGCTCGTGGTTCTCGCACTGGTCGCCAGCCGGTATCCGACGCTCGCGCCCGCTCTCGCGGTGGGTATCGCCGCAGTCGCCGGCGTTGTGGGCATCCTGCTCACCGAGATCGCCGGATCGCGTTGGGACCGACGTCGCCGGTGACCTGCAGTCGCGTCTTCCCGATCGCACGCCGAAGTTTTATTTAACCAACAATCGTCATCAATACTGCGCAACCGAGACTGATATACAATGACAGGCAAGCGACTCCTGATGATCGTCGGTGACTTCGGAGAGGACTACGAGATCATGGTCCCGTTTCAGACCTTGCAGGCCATGGGCCACGAGGTCGACGCCGTCTGCCCGGAGAAAGAGACCGGTGAAACGATCAAGACCGCGATCCACGATTTCCGCGGCGACCAGACTTATCTGGAGGAGCGCGGTCACGACTTCGAGTTGACAGCGACGATGGCCGACGTCGACCCGACCGAGTACGACGGACTGGTGGTTCCCGGTGGCCGGGCTCCCGAGTACCTCCGTGGCTACGACGAAGTGATCGAGGCAGTCCGGCACTTCTTCGAGGCCGGGAAGCCGGTGGCCTCGATCTGTCACGGCCCCCAGATCCTCGCGGCAGCCGGCGTCCTCGAGGGCTACGAGATGACGGCCTATCCAGCCGTCCGCGCCGAGGTCGAAGCCGCGGGATGTTCGTGGGTCGACGGGGTTGTCCGGGACGACAATCTGGTAACTGCACAGGCCTGGCCCGATCATCCCGAGTGGATCGCCGAGTTCCTCGCGCTCCTCGAGGAACGATGACTGGCCCGCCTCGCAGGTGTCGAAAGCAGTAACCGCGTGGCGATCCCGGTCGTCGTGTCACCCTGACAACCGTGGTCTCCACCGGTCGCTGTCAGTCAGCTTTGGCTTCGTAGTCGTCGCTCCACGGTGACAGCCACGTGGTCGCGACGTCCCGATAATTCTGCCAGACGTCCCCCCAGAGGGCCGATTGATTCGTCTTGGCCGCGTCGGTCAACGCCCTTCGTGACGTCGTCGTCGACAGCGGCGCGGGAAAGCGCGATTTCTCGAGGGTGTCCATCGGCCGGACCGAGACAGCGTGCCCGCAATCGGGGCACTGGTACCATACTGACCCTGATCCGCGGCGCTCGTGGAGGACCCAGTCGCCATTCACGTGGCTGTCGTGCTCACAGTTTCCACAGTGAAGCACTGACTTCCGACCCGTGACGTTCTCCCTGGCCGGCCCGGTGTCTCGACTCATCGTAATTCTCCGTTGGTGACTGTTGGATAAAAACATTCGTATATAATTATTATGGTCATGATGTATAACCGTAGAAGGGGCTGACTCGGCAATGGAGCGTCCCTCGACAGCGACAGGCCGACACCGGTACCGACAACTCGACCGCTAGGAGAGTGATACCGGCTCTCCCCGCTTGGCACTCTCATATAGCGCGTCGATGACGGCCATGTTGTGGGCCGACTCCGTCCCGTCGATCCGGGGCGTCGACCCCGATTCGACGGCGTCGGCGAAGTGTTCGACCTCGCGCTGGTAGGGGTCGACGGGATCGAACGCCTCGGTCACGTGTCGCCCGCCGACCTCGTACTCGATTTCGACGGGCTGGTCCGGGTCGGCCCCGAAGACGTTCTCGGCTTCCAACCACCCGTTCTCGGCTTCGACGCGGTAGGACTCGGCGAAGGGCGTATCGAAACCGGACTGAATCCGGGCGGTCGCACCCGACTCGAACTCCAGGATACCGGTCAACTGACTGTCGACGCCGGCGTCGCGGGTATCCACACTCTTTGCGTACACACGCTCGGGCTCGCCCAGGAACAGCCGCATCGCACTCACCGCATAACACCCCAGATCCATCAGCGACCCGCCGGCGAGGTCCGGATCGAGTCTGATGTCGTCGGGGTTCCCCCGGAGGGAGAACGTGAACGTCGCCGACCCGGCACGGACGTTCTCCAGGTTCTCGGCGACGACTTCGGCGGCCCGCTCGGTCCGGGGATGGAACCGATACATGAACGCCTCCATCAGCGTCACGTCGTGGCGGTCGCAGTAGTCGTACATCTCCCGGGCTTGCTCGGCGTCGACGCCGATCGGCTTCTCACACAGGACGTCGTGGCCGGCGTCGGCCGCGCGTATCGTCCACTCGGCGTGCAAGGCGTTCGGGAGCGGGTTGTAGACGGCGTCGATCGGCGCGTCCGCGAGCATCTCGTCGTAGCTCCCGTAGGCGTTGGGAATCCCCAGCTCCGAGGCCACGGTCTCTGCACGGTCTGCATCTCGCGAGGCGATAGCCGTCACCTCGTGTTCGCTTCGTTCGATCGCCGGGATCACGGCGTTACGTGCAATGCCGGCCGTACTCAGGATACCAAATCGCATGTCCGATCCTCCGTCTGGAACGGTCATTAACCTGGGGGTCGGCATGGCCGCCGCCGTCCCACACCGACGAACGATCGGACTACGCCGTCCTGCTCACATGTAGGCAGCGTCCCACCGGGTCGGCTTGCGTCGGTTGCCACAGGAGTCACACTCGATGCGGCCCATCGCGTCCATGGCGTTGGCGAGTTCCCCGCAGTTGTCACAGTAGTAGCCGTAGCGGTTCTCCCGTCCGTCGTCGGTATAGACGATGTGAAACGGCGCTGTCGACCCACGTTCGGACTCGTCGTGGTCGACGTAGACCGTCTCCCCACTGGATTCTAGGGGTTCGAGGCCGGTCTGTTCGGCGATGTAGCGGTATTCGATCTGGTTGCGCCCGCCGATCTCGATCTCGGTGCGACCGACTCGCTCGAAGCCCTTCGACTCGAAGAAACCGGTGCCGTCCTGATTGTTCGCCAGTACGCGCCCTTGAATCGCCGACGCACCCGCCTCCCGGAGTCGATCCATGGTCTCCTCGAACAACGTGCCCGCGACCCCCTCTCCACGGTAGTCCGGATCGACGTGGAGCCACAGCAACATCGCGTCCCGCCCGCGGTCGCTCTCGTCGACGACCCACGGGCGACCGGCCGTCAGCGTGCTCTCCGAGAACGCCACGACCTGGTCGTCGACCTCCACGACCAGCAAGAGTCGATCGTCCGAGTCGAGGCTCTTCTCGAGTTGTGCCTCGCCGTACCATTCCTCGATCCCGGTCGTGATCGTCTGGGGGCTGAGCGTGTAAGACGCCTGGAGCGACCGTCTGGCGACGTCGCGGATCGACGGTGTATCGGCTGGAGTCGCAGTCCGAACGTTCATGCTACGCAATCTCTCGCGTGTCAACTTAAGCCAACCGGCGTCTGCAACAGTTACTCGCCGGACCGACACACCTTCAGAACACGTCTGTCTCTCCTGTTGACAAGACTGGTGGTGGACGGCCGTGATGGCGCGGCGACGCAGTCCTGTCGGTGTCGTAACGCTAAAGAGTCACAGCCGCTTCTTTTTATGCAAGATGACCGAAACACGCGACATTTGGGGGTGGTTCTGTGGGTGTTGAAATCCGGGAGTCGCCAGTGTCTACGGCGGAGTTCGAGGAGATGAAGCGGTTCGTCCACGACTATCTCGAGGCCAGCGTCGAGAACGAACAGGCCGGCGGCCGGATGCGGTGGTACCCCTGGCACTCGGCGGAGTACCGGTTCAACCACATCCTCAACGTGGTCGACCTCGCGACGGACATCGCTCGTGAGGAGGGGGCTGACGTCGAAGTCACGCGCGTCGCTGCACTCTTTCACGACGTGGCGAAACTCGAAGCCGAGCAGGACGAACACGCCGCGGCCGGGGCACGCATCGCCAAGGAGTTCCTCGACACGCACAGCGACTACCCGCCGTCGTTCGTCGAACAGGTCGTCGCCGCGATCGAGGACCACTCATATCAGGGCGACCTCACCGACCTGCCTTTAGAGACCCGGTGTCTCATCGAGGCCGACGTCCTCGACAAAGTCGGGGCCAACGGGACGGCACTCCTCCTCCTGCGCATGGGCTACGAGTCGCGGTCGCACGTCGACGCCCCCGAGATGGTCGAGCGCGTCACCGAGCGGGGTCAGGACGCCCGCGAGCGCATCGAAAGTGACACCGCCGAGGCGTACCTCCACCGCCGGCTCAAGCGTGCCCGGTGGTTCAGGGAGTGGCTCGAAGAGGAACTCGCAGTGGTCGACGCCGAAAGCGAAACCTGAACAGCAGTTCGCTGTCACAATCTGGGAGCGTCTGGCGGTGAGTTAGCCGACCAGGCCGAGCGTCGACAGTGCGTCGTAGAGGAAAAACACGCCGAACCCAGCCAGGAAGAGCGCACTGAGTCCGGCCACGACCGGCGCGAAGCGATCGATCCGTCGACCCGCACCCACGAGTGTCGCCGGGAACCCGACGATCCAGACAGCGATGCCCGCAAAGAGGCCGACCAGCAGGATCGGCTCGCCCGTTCGGACGACGACCAGGCCCGCGAGCTGGTCGCCGACGTAGGGCGTCTGGGCGAGGACGTCGACCGTCCCCGGCGTGAGCAGGCCGACGCCGACAGTCAGCCAGAAGATGATCTGATAGGGGTTCGTGAGCGCGAGCACGAACGCCCGCCGGAAGCCGCGTGTGCGCGGTCGATCGCCGCTGTCGTCGGCACTCGGCGTCCCCTCGTCGAACGCGATGAACGTCTGATCGATCTCCCGGACGGCATCGGCGGCGAAATACAGCATCAAGACACCACCGATCCCCACCATCGTCCCCTGGAGGAGCGTCGCTTCCTGGACGATAGCGACGACACCGAGCACCGAGAGGACGAAGAAGGTCGCGTCGGCGATCATCGCTCCCAGACCGGCGGTGACGCCGGCCCGGAACCCGCCCACGACGCTCTCTTCTGCGATGACGGCGTTCATCGGTCCGGGTGGCGCGGCCAGCGCCAGCCCGAACAGCGACCCCACCAGTCCCGTCAGTAGTGCGTCGATCACAGTGTTCGACCAGGTTCGGACCAGTCGCCGAAAAACGCTTCGAGACCGCTGGCGTCGGCCCCAGTCGCTGGGAACGCGCTACTGATACATCCCGACGGGTTCGGCCTTCGAACTCTCTTCCTGGGCCTGTTGCATCCGGCGGGCGAGTTGCTGGCGGGTCGCCCGGATCTCCTCGGCCTGTTCGAGCAACGTGTCGGTCTCGACCGTGAGGCCGGTGATCGGCTCGATCGCCGTCTCGATGAGCGTCTTTGCGGCGGCGGGGTCGGGGAACCGCCCCGACGCCTCGACGATCACGCCGAGCGCGTCGACGTCCTGTCGGCTCGCCTCGTAGAGCAACGCGCCGGTCGGGCCGCTGATCGCGCCTCGTTCGTCCGGCGGAGCGATGTCGTGGGCAGCCAGGATATCACCGGCCTCACCCGTCGCGACGCCGTAGGTCGCCCGGTCGTCGTCAGGGTCGGTGGGTCGGCCGCTGAGATAGAGCGGTAGGGCATCGTGCTCGCGGATCCAGCCGGTGAGACACCCCGCGAACTCCTCGGCGGCGTTCGGCGAGACCGGGACATCGCTCTGGAGGACGAGGAGATCGCGGTCCGAGTCGGCGTACAGCCGGACTGCCCCGGTGATATCTGGGTCGTTCTCGTGGTAGATTGCGATGTCGGGGAGCCCCTCGCAGTGACAGGTCGCGTAGTGGGTCATCTCGAAGGTTTCGACGAGGTGATCGGCAGTGATCTTCCCGACCAGGCCGACGCCCGGGAGCCCCTCGACGAGCGTCGGGTCGGAGAGTGCGACGTCCGGTTCGTGGACCGATATCTGTGCCATGGTACCTATTCACTCTTTCGGGGCAAAAACGTAGTGGCCAGCCGACGGGTCGGTCCCGGTCTCCGACGGGTCGGTCCCCGGTCTCCGACGGGTCGGTCCCCGGTCGCCGACAGGTCGCCCTCCAGCCGCCGACGGATCGCCGCCGAAGGGCCGCCGTCGAAACCACGGTCGAAACCGACTAACGAGCCCACGACCAACGCCGCCCATGGACGTACTGGCGCGTTACGAGTCGCTCCTCGAGGACCCCGCCGCGTTCCGGTCAGCCTGCCGTCGGCCGCTGCCGTCGGTCGTCCGAGTCAACACGCTCAAGACGACCGTCGAACGGGCGAAAGCAGCCCTGGAGACCGAGGGGATCGCCTACGAGGCAGTCGAGTGGCACGACGGACTGCTGCGTTTGCCCGACGATAGCCCCGGATCGAACTGGCCGTACGTCCAGGGCTGGCTCCACGGCCAGGAGGAAGTCTCGGCGTTGCCGCCAGTCGTGTTGGACCCCAGCCCGGGCGACCGCGTCTGGGACGCTACGGCTGCCCCGGGAAGCAAGACGACCCAGCTCGCCGCGCTGATGCACGACGAGGGGACGATCGTGGCGACGGACAACAACCTCGGCCGGCTCTCGGCGCTCCGGTCGAACGCCGAGCGCCTCGGCGTCACGAACCTCGCGGTCACCAACGAGGACGCCCGGAATCACTCGTTGAAACCCTTCGACGGCGCACAATACGATCACGCCCTCGTCGACGTTCCCTGTTCGTGTGAGGGGACGATCCGGAAGAACCCCGACACCCTCGATGAGTGGTCGCTGGATCACGTCGCCGGCATCGCCAGCGCACAGAAGGGGATCCTCCGGCGGGCGATCGAGGTCACCGAGCCCGGCGGGACCGTCGTCTACTCGACGTGTACGTTCGCCCCCGAGGAGAACGAGGCCGTCCTCGATTTCGCCCTCGAAGAGACATCAGCCCGGCTCGTCTCGGTCGATCTCCCGCTCGAAAGTCGGCCCGGCGTCACGGCGTGGGACGGCGAGACCTTCGATTCGAGCGTCGAGAAGGCTCACCGGGTCTATCCCCACCTCAACGACACGGGCGGGTTCTTCGTCGCGAAGTTGGAGGTGACAGCATGACCGACGGGAGCGAGGGTGGCCCCGAACTCGGTGAGAACGACGGCGACCGCTTCGACCGCTTGCCGGCGACGGCCGACGAACGAGAAGTCGCCGGCCGTCCCACTCGACAGGACGTCCTCGACTACTGGCAGGAGCGCTTTGGCGTTTCGCCGGAGACCTTCGAAAGTCATTCGTTCTGGGAGCGCGGATCGGGCAAGATCTGGGTGTTCTACGGTGACCTTCCGTCACCGGTCCACGTCGAAGCACTGGGGATGACGTTCCTCCGGACCCGCCAGGAACACTGGAAGCCGACGCTTGAGGCGGTCCAGCGCTTCGGTGACCACGCCGAGTCGAACGTGCTCCACCTCTCCCGCGAGCAGGCCCGGACGTTCGTCGCCGGTGAGGATCAGGATCTCGAATGGGACGGCGACTGGGGCTACCTGATCGTCACCCACGACCTCGCCGGCGAAGTCGAACCCCTCGGCGTCGGGCTGTACGTCCACGGCGAGTTGCGGTCGCAGGTGCCGAAAGGCCGGCGACGCGAGCTGTAACAATCAATCGGAGTTCTGCTCGCGGATCACGCCGCCGCCGAGGCCCTCCCACTCGACGCGATAGCCCAGCCACGAGAGCACCGCACTGGCGTCGTCGATTCCGTACGCGTCGAGAACTGTCTCGGCCCCGTCAAGTGTCATCCCCGCTTCAATCTCGCCCGCCAGATCCTCGAGAACAGACGGTCGAACCAGCGTCCGGCCGACCCGCTCGTGGGCGGGAAAGTTGACCGTCTCGACGGCGTCCTGACTCACGCCGTGAGTCTCGGCCAGTTCCGCGAGCGTGCGTACGTCGGCCTCGGGTTCGAGTTCCGCCGGCAGGTCGGCGACGTTCGCGGCAACGAGATCGGTCTCGTAGCGCCGGAGCGCGTCCCGGACATCCTTCACCCGGACTGAACCAGTGTAGGGGATCGCGCGGTGGTCTCGGGCTTCGATCGCCTCGCCGACGCCGAGGCTCTCGTCGTAGGCGACGAGCAATTCGACGTCTTCGATCGCGTCGAACTGGGCGAGTTTCTTCTCGACGTATTCCGGCGTCCAAAAGCCCATGATCTCGAAGAACACGCGAAAGTCACCGTGGCGGTACTCGAACGCGAAGTCGGGGATGGCGACGCTCGCGCCGGCTTCGAGCGCCTCGGGTTCGCGGAGCAGTTCCCAGGGCAGATCGAGCGACCCAAACCGGGTGGCGAAGTCGGCCTCGACGTCACTGTCGTAGGTCGGCTCGACGACCGGGTCGATGTCGGGGACCGAGACGTCGGCGTCAGTGAGCGTCATCGTCCGCTCTCGTCCGTCGTCGTCGATGGTCGCTTCGAGCCGCCACTCCGCAGTTTTCGCCACGCTACGAAGGAGTCGGGCGAACTGAGTTCCGTATCGGCGCGTCGATTCGAACAGCGCGTCTGGCCCGGTCACGTGGAGCTCTCGCGTCCCGTCGTCCGTCCGGTCGACCTCATACAACAAGCCGAACCGCTTGACGGCGCTGACGAGCGCCTTCGGGTCAGACGAGCGGATCCGGACGGCCGTCGCGTCGAACAGCGCCGTCCCCGCCAGCGACAGGTTGTACTGTTCGAGGAGTGTTGTCGGCGTCCACCCCCGGTCGATTTCCGCGAGAATCTGTCGCGCCTCGAGATCGGCGTACAGCGACGACTCGACGGCGGCGCGGTCGCTCCCCAGGCGATCGGCGGCCTGCCCGAGTGCCTGCTTGCGTTCGTCTTCGGTGACGACGCCCACAGATTCGGCGGCCTCGAAGGCCGCCCGGCGTGTCCGCGCTGGCGGGAGTGGGGCTCGCGTCTCGAAGGTGGCGTCGCGTTCGAGGAGTTTGGCGAAGCCGCGGACGAGTTTGAAGTCGTCGGCCGCCCGTTCTACGTCGGTCAACGCTGCGGTGAGGTCCTCGCGCCGCTCGCCGACGTGACCCTGAAAGACGCCGATTACCCGCGCTGCGAGGTCCCGCTGGTCATCGCCGACGAACTGAGGCTGGTAGCCGCCGCCAGCCCGGGAGACGCGCAGCAGGTCCTTGCTCAGCACGGAGGAAACTTCGTCGGTGGGAGACGAAAAGCCACCGGTGGTGACGACGATCCGTTTCAGCTACGGGAGCAATGTTCAGCTGAGACGGTCCGTAAGCCTATCCAGGACGGTCCAGAGAATTCGAGGGGGTGTCTCCGCCGAGAACGACACCGATTCGTATTGATATGATTCCGCAGACGAGCGTTCCTGATAGTGTAGCTTCCCGTCGACGTGTGGATTCGGCTCACGATGCCAGCCACAATCGAATCCGGTGTCGTCGCTGTAATGGAACACGTATCCCGGATCGTCCGGCATTGGCCACCACGTGACCCGGAGTGTGGCTTCTTCGGCATCGGCACCGAGGATTCCCGGATCAAGGGTTGCACGGAGTTCGCTGACGCTATCCGCTGGACTACCATTGACTCGCTGTACTGCCGGATGGCGTTCGAGTTCGCGTCGGAGCTCCCGAAGAATGCGGTGGCGCTGCTGACCGAGATCGTCTGAGTTACCACCGTCGGTGACGATGAGTGATTCGCGAACCTGAACCGGTCGTCGCGGCGAACTCATACTGTCGCTGTCCGCGTCTCACTGTACTCGTCGTACCGTGAAAGGGCGTCTTCGATCAGTGAGAGACGGTACGCCGTAAGTTCCCAGTCACTCGCGATACGCCGGCGTTCGTGTGCTTCCGCAGCACTCGTTCCGCCCGTAGCCGCCGTGCTACGGAGTTCATCCGGGGAAGCCACGTCGTATTCGTCCCGCCAGGATTCGACGTCTGCTTTGAGATCACCAGCAAGTCCCGCAAGCTCGTCTCTATCGTATTCGGTGACGAGCTCGCGCAGATCACGCGTGCGGACGTACACCGGGTCCGGAAAATACGTGACTGCATCGCCAGTCGTGTCCGTACTGAGGATATGGAGATCTGCGAGGCGTTCCAGGTGTCGACGGGCGGTATTCTCGGCGACGAGTGCGTCCTCAGCGATCCAGGCCGCAGGCCGCGGTTCGGATATCGAGAGGGCAACGGAGCGAACACGGTCGAACGCACTCGTGTGTGCTTTCCAGGCGGCGTCACCGGGGGACTCACTGTTCTCGTCAGCGTCGTCTTTCGTGTTGTCCCGGTCGATCGGCACCATGTGAGTCCATTGGGCCGATAGCTATATAATTGTATTCCTAACTTAAATTATTGATCTCTACGTGGCCACAGCGACGATCAACGCCGACGGCTCGCGACGCGCTCCTCGGCGGTATCGGCACAGACGACCTCGTACAGCAGCGCGCGGCCGCCGTCCTCAGTGGGTCGGAGAATCCGGCCCAGCCGCTGGGTGAACTCCCGCTGGCTGCCGCTGCCTGCGAGCAGAATCGCCACGTTCGCGTCGGGCACGTCGATCCCCTCGTCGAGGACGTTCGCCGTGATGACCGTCGAGTAGGCCCCGGTCCGAAAGCCACGCAGGATCTCCGTGCGTTCGTCGGTCGCCGTCTCGTGAGTGATCGCCGGCCGGAGGAACCGCTCGGAGAGGCGATAGACGAAGTCGGTCGAGGCGGTGAACACGAGCACCCGATCGTCGGCGTGACGATCGAGCAATTCTGCGAGGACGTCGACCTTGCGCTCGGCTGTCCGGACGATCGATCGGGCGCGTTGCTTGGCGAGGAGTGCCTCCCGGGCCGCCGGGTCCGTCCCCGAGCGGATGACGAGTTGGCGGTAGTCCGCGCCGCTTTGCATGTCGATGTCAGATCGGGCGAGGTAGTCGGTGAAGGTTTCCTGATCGCGTTCGTAAGCGGCCCGCTCGTCGTCGGTGAGCGGGACTTCGAGGCGTTTGACGTCGTACGGCGCGAGGTGCTCGCCGGCCAGTTCCTCGGGGTCGAGGCGATAGACGACCTCGCCGATCAGGTCCGCCACGATTTCGTGCGCGCCGTCCGGTCGCTCGAAGGTCGCGGTTAGTCCCAGACGAGCGGGTGCGACGAGCAGTCTGGCAATGTCGCGGTATCCCTCGCCACCGAGATGATGCACCTCGTCGAAAATGACGAGGCCGAAACGATCGCCGATCTCCCCAGCGCGGAGATACGCCGATTTATACGTGGCGACGGTCACGGCTTCGAGCCGCTGGGTTCCGCCGCCGAGTTGGCCGATCGGCACGTCGAACTCCCGCTGTAACTCCCCACGCCACTGTTCCAGTAAGTCGATCGTCGGGACGACCACGAGCGTCGGCGTGCCGAGCGCTTCGATCGCCGCGATGCCGATGACGGTCTTGCCGCTCCCGGTCGGGAGTTCGAGGACGCCACGATCGCCTGCCTCTCGCCAGGCGTCGAGTGCCTCCTGCTGGTATGATCTGAGTTCGTAGGCCGAATCGAGGTCGAGCGTGGAGAGGTCGAGTATCTCGTCGTCGATGGCCGCGCCCGTCGCCTCGATGGCGTCACGGACCGCCGAGTATCGAAATCCTGGAGCTCGCCAGGTCTTCGAACGCTCGTCGCGCTCGGCGTTCGAGAGAGACTCGGCCGTCTCCGCGTCCAGCCCGTCGATCCGGATGGTCCCGTCCTCGTAGCGCAGCGTGACGCGTTCCACGATCCGAGATCAGCCCGCGACGGTCTAAAGCTTACTTCCCAATGTGGGAGTTCCGGCCTCGTCTCCCGGCTTTCTCAACCCTTTTATCCACGAACGAGCATCTATCGGATATGACCGAGACCACGCAGGACGAGGATGGATCCGGCGCGGCCGGAGCTGACGCGGACGGCGAGCGGACCGACGAGCAGATCGCAGCCCTCCGCGAAGCCCAGCTCGAAACTGTCCGGGAGACCGACGCCGAGGAACTCGCCGACGAACTCGCAGCTCAGCGACTCGAAATCGAACAACTCGAGGCAGCACTCGCCGATCTCGAAGAGAAACTCGACGAGAAAGACGCGGAGATCGACGACCTGACGAGCCGTCTCAAGCGCAAGCAGGCTGACTTCCAGAACTACAAGAAGCGAATGAAGGAAAAGCGCGAGGACGAGAAACAACGCGCGACCGAGGATCTGGTCGAACGCCTGCTCGACGTCCGGGACAACCTCAAGCGCGCACTCGACCAGGACGACGTCGCCGACCTCCGGGACGGCGTCGAGTCTACCCTTCGGCAGTTCGAGACCGAACTCGACCGCGAGAACGTCACGCCGATCGAACCCGAACCCGGCGACGAGGTCGACCCCGAGCGCCACGAGGTGCTGGTGCGGATGGACAGCGCCCAGCCCGAGGGCACGATCGCCGAAGTTCACCGCGCAGGCTACGAGATGGCCGGCAAGGTGATCCGGACGGCACAGGTCGCGGTCAGTGACGGCTCGCCAGCGGACGAGGACGAGCGAACCGGGGCGGACGAAGCGGACGAGACTGAATCGACCGAGGAGTGACTGCCGATCACGACCTGTGGATCGCTACTTCATTATAAAGCCCCCGACTACGTCCGGCTGTTGATCGAAAAACCGCAATACGTGAGCCGTATCGTCTGAACCGCTCGTTCGCGCTATCTAGTAATGTTTAACCGGGACAAGCCGGTACGTGAGCACAACATGGCGAGTAACAAGATTCTCGGTATCGACCTCGGAACGACCAACTCGGCGTTCGCGGTCATGGAAGGTGGCGACCCGGAGATCATCGTCAACAGCGAGGGCGAACGGACGACGCCCTCGGTCGTGGCGTTCGACGACGGCGAGCAACTCGTCGGCAAGCCGGCGAAGAATCAGGCCGTCAAGAACCCGGATCACACGATCCAGTCGATCAAGCGCCACATGGGCGAGGAGGACTACACCGTCGAGCTAGACGGCGAGGAGTACACGCCCGAGCAGGTCTCGGCGATGATCCTCCAGAAGATCAAACGCGACGCCGAGGAGTACCTCGGCGACGAGATCGAGAAGGCCGTGATCACCGTCCCGGCGTACTTCAACGACCGCCAGCGCCAGGCCACGAAGGACGCCGGCGAGATCGCCGGCTTCGAGGTCGAGCGCATCGTCAACGAGCCGACGGCGGCCTCGATGGCCTACGGCCTCGACGACGAGTCCGACCAGACGGTCCTCGTCTATGACCTCGGTGGCGGGACGTTCGACGTCTCGATTCTCGACCTCGGTGGCGGCGTCTACGAGGTCGTCGCGACCAACGGCGACAACGACCTCGGTGGCGACGACTGGGACCGCGCGATCATCGACTGGCTGGCCGAGGACTTCGAAGAAGAGCACGGCATCGATCTCCGGGAGGATCGCCAGGCCCTCCAGCGGCTCAAGGACGCGGCCGAGGAAGCCAAGGTCGAACTCTCCTCCCGTAAGGAGACCGAGATCAACCTGCCATTTATCACCTCTACTGACGACGGCCCGGTCCACCTGGAGACGGACATCACCCGCGCGAAGTTCGAGAGCCTGACGAGTGACCTGATCGAACGTACCGTCGAACCGACCGAGCAGGCGCTCGAGGACGCCGACTACTCGAAGTCGGACATCGACGAGGTGTTGCTCGTCGGTGGGTCGACCCGGATGCCCCAGGTCCAGGAGAAAGTCGAGGACCTCACCGGCCAGGAACCGAAGAAGAACGTCAACCCCGACGAGGCCGTCGCGCTCGGCGCGGCGATCCAGGGTGGCGTCCTCTCGGGCGACGTCGACGACATCGTGCTGCTCGACGTGACGCCGCTCAGTCTCGGCGTCGAGGTCAAAGGTGGCCTCTTCGAGCGACTCATCGAGAAGAACACCACGATCCCGACCGAGGAGTCGAAGATCTTCACCACGGCGGCGGCCAATCAGACCTCGGTCCAGATCCGTGTTTTCCAAGGCGAACGCGAGATCGCCGAGGAGAACGAACTTCTGGGGGCCTTCATGCTGCAGGGCATCCCGCCGGCACCGGCCGGGACGCCCCAGATCGAGGTCACCTTCTCGATCGACGAGAACGGCATCGTCAACGTCAGCGCCGAGGACCAGGGCTCGGGCAACTCCGAGGAGATCACCATCGAGGGTGGCGTCGGCCTGAGCGACGAAGAGATCGAGCAGATGCAAGAGGAAGCCGAGGAACACGCCGAGGAGGACCAGCAGCGCCGCGAGCGTATCGAGGCCCGAAACGAGGCCGAGAGCACCATTCAGCGCGCCGAGACGCTGCTGGAGGAGAACGAGGACGCCGTCGACGACGACCTCCGGGAGGACATCGAATCCGAGATCGAGGCCGTCGAGGAAGTCCTCGACGACGACGATGCGACCACGGAGGACTACGAAGAAGCGACCGAGAGCCTGACCGAGGCCCTCCAGGAGATCGGCAAGCAGATGTACGACCAGGGGGCCGCTGAGGGTGCTGCCGGCGCTGGCGCGGCCGGCGCGGGTGCTGGCGGCATGGGTGGCATGGGCGGCGCTGGACCTGCAGGTGCTGGCGGCCCCGCCGGTGGTCCGGGCGGCGCTGGCGACGACGCCGGCGAGGAGTATGTCGACGCCGACTTCGAGGAAGTCGACGAAAGCGACGAGGACGAGTAACACGAGTCGAGGCGCTTTCGTCGGCTCGAGAGACGAGCGAGGCGAGGTCGACCGGAGGAAGACTTCGATGCGAACGGGGAACGAAGTGACCCGTGAGCGAAGCGAGTCTATCGGTGTCTCGAAGTCCGAGCGTCGTGAGGACTTCGATAGACGAAAGCGACGAGGACGGCGACGACGAGTAGCGGGCGCGGCAGTTTTTCTCCGACGGAACGGGTTGTATTCTCCGAGGGATGACGTGATTTCTCAGCCAGAACAGTAATCCCCATACGTCCCGGTCTCGAAGGAATTTCCATGACGGATCTACCCGACATCGGACTCGGCACCTGGCAAAACGAGGACCCCGAGCAGTGTGCCGACAGTGTCGCTACGGCCCTGGAAATGGGGTATCGGCATATCGACACGGCAGAGATATACGGTAACGAGGAGAGCGTCGGCGACGGGCTGGCGAAGGCCGACGTTCCTCGAGACGACATCTTCCTCGCGACGAAGGTCCACGGCGAGTCGACCAGCCTCAGCTACGACGGCGTGATCGAGACGGCCCACAACAGCCTCGACCGGCTCGGTGTCGAATCCGTCGATCTGCTGTACGTCCACTGGCCGACCGGCGATTACGACCCCGAGGAGACGCTGTCGGCCTTCGAGGAACTCCGCGCGGAGGGCGTCACCGAGCGCATCGGCGTCTCGAACTTCGAGCCCTCGACCGTCGAACGCGCGCTTGAAGTCCTCGATGCGCCGTTGTTCGCCAATCAGGTCGAGATGCATCCCCTTCTCCAGCAGGAGGAACTCCTCGCGCACGCCGAAGAACACGACTATCACCTCGTCGCGTACTCGCCACTCTCCCGAGGCGACGTCTTCGACATCCCCGAGATCACGGAGATCGCCGAGAAGTACGGCGTCAGCGAGGCCCAGGTCAGCTTAGCCTGGGTGCGCGAGAAGGGGGCCTATCCGATCCCGAAGGCCACCAGCGAGGCACACATTCGGGACAACTTCGAGAGTCTCGATCTCGAACTCGAGGACGAAGACGTCGCAACGATCGACGCGATCGACCGCGAGACCCGCCACATCGACTACCAGGCCGCCCCCTGGCATCAGTAGACGGTCGTCGTTCTCATACTCACAATCTTAAGGGAGCGAGCGATCCTAGGACACATATGGATACGAGAAAGGTCCAGCAACTCGGACCCTCGACGCTCGCGATGACGCTGCCCGCGGAGTGGACGACCGAGACCGACGTCGAGAAGGGCGACGAGGTCTCGATCCGGGTCGGCGAGAACGGGACGTTGACGGTCCTCCCCGAGTCCGTCCAGTCGGGAGACACCGAGGCGACGATCCACGCTTCCGGGCTCGACGCCGACGCGGTCGAGCGGGCGATCGTCGCCCAGTACGTTCTGGGCCGGCAGGTCATCCACGTCGAGGCCGACGAAGGGGAGACCCTCGAGAGTGCGCACATCAACGCCGTCTACAACGCCGAGACGCAGTTGATGGGGCTTGGCGTGATCGAGGAGACACCCGAGCGCATCACCGTCCGGTGTTCGGTCGATCCCGGCGACTTCTCGTTGCACAATCTGCTCGAGCGACTGGAGAGTACCGGATCGACGATGCGAAACGAGGCGATCCGTGCACTCGATCACGGCAACCCGGACCTCGCCCAGCGAGCCCTGAACCGGGAGCGCCAGGCCAACAAGATCTTCGTGTTGCTGTTGCGGCTCATCTTTACTGCTCACCAGAACCCCAACGTCGCCCGCGGGATCGGACTCGAAGATGCGTTCCCGCTGATCGGCTACCGGTCTGTCGCGAAGAACCTCGAGCTGGCGGCCGACAACGCCGAGGATATCGCCGAAATCGCGCTCGAAGCCGAGGGTCACCGCCTCGACGTCGACACGGGGACGATGGAACGGATCCGCGACATGGTCGAGAAGGTCGACGAGATGTCAGCCCAGGCCGTCCGCGCGGCGGTCGAACGGGATTACACTGCTGCCAACGAGGCGCGCTCACAATTCCGGGAGATCGACGAGCAGGGGGCCGCTATCCTCGATGGCCTCGAGGAGATGCCCAACGAAAAGGTGCTGGCGGTCCGGGAGGTGCTGGTCGGCCTGCAGGATACAGCCCAGTATTCGGTCCGCAACGCCGAGATCGCGACGAACCTCGCGCTCAACGAGGAATCCGAACACATCACGCTTCGGTGAGGCGATCTGCGGGGGAGGATCGATACGGATTCTGAGGAATCTGTCCCGTGTGATACGATGTCTGTTTTCGTATACGCGACGGACGATCAGTCGTCAGCAGCGGGCGGGGCGGCCTGTTCGCGATCGGAACGGGGCCCGTCGAGGTCGATTGCCGGAAGTAGATCACGCAGGTACTGGCCGGTGTAGGAGCCGTCCGTCTGTGCCACTTCCTCCGGTGTGCCAGTCGCGACAATCTCGCCACCGTTCTCGCCGCCCTCCGGACCCAGGTCGACGAGTCGGTCGGCGTTCTTCACGAGGTCGAGTTCGTGCTCGATGACCACGACCGTGTTGCCGTCCTCGGTGAGGCGATGGAGGACGTCGATCAGCTTGCGCTCGTCTTCGGGGTGGAGCCCGGTGGTCGGTTCGTCGAGGAGATACAGCGTCTCACCCGAGTCCTTCTTGCCGAGTTCCTCGGCGAGTTTCACGCGCTGGGCTTCGCCGCCCGAGAGCGTCGTCGACGGCTGGCCGAGTTTCATGTAACCCAGGCCGACGTCTTCGAGCAGTTCGAGGCGGCGGCGGATCCCGGGGTGGCCCTCGAAGAAGTCGTGTGCCTCGGCGATGGTCATCTCGAGGACGTCAGCAATATTTTTTCCCTTGTAGGTAACATCCAGCGTCTCGGCGTTGTACCGGTCACCACCACACTCCTCGCAGGGCACTTCGACGTTGCTGAGGAAGTTCATGTCGATGGTGACGGTCCCCTGGCCGCCACAGGCTTCACATCGCCCACCTTTGACGTTGAACGAGAAGCGCCCCTTCTCGTACCCACGCTGTTTAGCGAGTTTCGTCTCGGCGAACAGTTCCCGGATGTGATCGAAGACGTCGGTGTAGGTGGCCGGGTTCGATCGGGGAGTGCGACCGATCGGCGACTGGTCGATGAGTCGAACCGTCTCGATCCCGTCGATCCCGTCGATCGCGTCGTGCTCGCCCGGGTTGACGCTCGTGTTGTCGTTCATCTCGCGGGCGAGTCCCTTATAAAGGACGTCGTGCATCAGCGTCGACTTGCCAGATCCCGAGACGCCCGTAATCGCGGTGAACGTGCCCAGCGGAATCTCGACGTCCAGGTCGTCGAGGTTGTGCTGGCGGGCACCGCGGATAGTCAGCGACCCATCGGGATCGCGGCGCTCGTCCGGAACGGGAATCGCCCGGTCACCAGACAGGTACTCGCCGGTGACGGACTCGTCGGTCTCGAGGACGTCCGCGAGTGGCCCGTTGACGACGATCTCGCCGCCCTGCTTGCCCGGACCAGGCCCCATATCGACGATGTTGTCCGCCCGGCGCATCGTCGCGGTGTCGTGCTCGACGACGAGCAGTGTATTCCCGAGGTCGCGCAGTTCCTCTAGGGTGTTCAAGAGTCGATCGTTGTCCCGCTGGTGGAGGCCGATCGAGGGTTCGTCCAGTACGTACAGCACGCCGACGAGGCCGCTGCCGATCTGGGTTGCCAATCGGATGCGTTGACTCTCACCACCCGAGAGCGTCGAGGCTTCCCGATCGAGAGTGAGATACGTCAGGCCGACTTCCTGCATGAACCCGAGCCTGGCCCGGATTTCCTTTAAAATCTCCGTAGCTATCTTCGCGTCCCGTTCGCTCATCCCTTCTTCCATCCCCTCGAAGTGCTCGAGGGCGTCGCCGATCGACAGCTCGTTGACCTCGGTGATCGACGTGCCGTCGACCAGAACGGCCCGCGATTCAGCCTTCAGGCGCGTACCCTCGCAGTTCGGACACGTCGTCGTCGCCATGAACTCCTCGATGTGCTCGCGAGCGCGGTCGGAGTCGGTCTCGACGTGTCGACGCTTGAGGTTCGGGATGACGCCCTCGAAGCGCTCGGTCTTCTCGCGGGTGCCGTTCTTGGTCTGCCACTGGAAGTGGACGACGTCGTCGGTCCCGTAGAGGAACTGGCGCTGGATCTCCGAATCGAGCTCCTCGAAGGGCGTCTCCAGGTCGACCCCGAAGTGTTCGGCGACGTTGTCGAGCTGTCGGGAGTAGTACGTCCGATTGTAGCTCCAGGGTTCGAAGACGTGCTTGAGGGGCTTTTCGGGATCGGTGATCACCAGATCCTCGCTGACTTCCTTTGTCTCGCCGAGCCCTTCACACTCCGGACAGGCTCCGTGGGGCGAGTTGAACGAGAAACTTCGGGTCTCGATCTCGCTGATGTCGATGCCGCAGTGCGTACAGGCGAGGTCCTCGGAGAACTCGACGACGAGCCGATCCTCGCCAGTGATTTCGTCGTCCTCGTCGGAGTCTGTCTCGTCGGCCAGATCACCCGTCGAACGAGCGCTCGCGCCGCCCAGTTCGACACCCTCGGGTGGATCGGGGACGATAACTTTCAGGATCCCGTGAGCTTCTTCGAGGGCTGTCTCGACGGAATCGGTGATCCGGGAGCGAGCGTCGGGGCCGACCTGGACGCGATCGACGATCACGTCGATCGTGTGGTCGTAGTTCTCGTCGAGATCCGGGCGATCCAGGGTCAGATCGTATTCCTCGCCGTCGACCTCGACGCGGCTGTAGCCCTCGCCGACGAGTTCGTCGAAGCGATCCTCGAAGGCCCCCTTCTGGTCGCGGACGATCGGTGCGGCGATCTTGAGCTTTGTCCCTTCTGGGAGTTCGAGGATCCGGGAAACCATGTTTTCGGCGCTCTGCTCGCCCACCTCGCGGCCACACTCGGGACAATGTGGTGTTCCGACCCGGGCATAGAGAAGCCGGAGATAGTCGTGAAGTTCCGTGACCGTCCCCACGGTCGATCGGGGGTTGTTGGCGGCGTTCTTCTGGTCGATCGAGATCGCCGGGGAGAGTCCCTCGACCGATTCGACCTGTGGCTTGTCCATCTGTCCGAGGAAGTTCCGCGCGTAGGCCGACAGCGACTCGATGTAGCGGCGTTGGCCTTCGGCGTAGATCGTATCGAAGGCCAGTGAGGATTTCCCCGACCCCGAGAGGCCGGTGACGACCGTCAGCTCCTCGCGCGGAATCTCGACGTCGACGTCCGTGAGGTTGTGTTGTTCGGCCCCGCGGACCTCGATGACGTCCTTGCTCATTCGGTAGACTCCAGGGGTTGGATCCGTGAAACCCTGTCGGTACGCCCGAGTACGGCGGTCCCGGCAGTTCTTACCGAATCAGTTTGGTACGATTGTTACCCACGCCCCAGACCAAGCGAATTGGTGTAGCATGGCAGACCTAACCACGATATCCCTGTGGGCAGGCACGGCAGGAATGTTCCTGGGAATGCTGTACTTCATCGCGACCGGATGGAACGTACGGGATTCCCGGCGAAAGAAGTTCTACGTCGTGACGACGTTCATCGCGGCGATCGCCTTCGTCAATTACCTGGCGATGGCGACAGGCTTCGGTCGGCTGCCGATCGAGGTCATCGAGAACATCCTCGGCACGGACTTGGGCAGCGGCGTCCCCGAGGAGATCTACTGGCCGCGATACACCGACTGGATCCTGACGACGCCGCTGTTGCTGTACGACATCGCGTTGCTCGCGGGTGCTGATCGCAACACGATCGGGACGCTCGTCGGTCTGGACGTCTTGATGATCCTCACGGGCGTCGTGGCGACGCTTTCGTTCACCGGCGGAGCCGGGTTGGAAGTCGAAGGCGTCCGCATCCTCTGGTGGGGCGTCTCTACGGGCTTCCTGCTGGTGTTGCTTTACTTCCTGTTCTCGTCGCTGACGGCGAGAGCAGCGGAGTTGTCCTCGGGCACCCAGAGTACGTTCAAACTCCTCCGGAACATGATCGCGGTGCTGTGGCTGGTCTACCCGGTCTGGTGGATCGCCGGCACCGAAGGGCTGGGCGTCATCGGCATCGGTCCGGAGACGGCCGGCTTCGCGGTACTCGACGTGACTGCGAAGGTGATCTTCGGGATCATCCTGCTGCGGAGTCACGACGTCCTCGACGAGGCCGCACCCTCGGCGAGTTGAACCGGATAGCCACAGACCACTCACCGACTTTTTCGAGAGTGACGAACGCGTCGCACAGCGTCTGCGTTCGAAATTACTCACTTCGCCCGATCGACGGTCCGATCGACGACCTCCGCCACGGTGGGAATCGCCTCACGTTCGACGACCCACCCGAGGAGAACCAGTCCCTGGACGAGAAAGGCGTTCGTCACGAGGAAGAACAGTGCCTCTTCGAGCGGTAATCCGAGGAGCGCGATTCCGGTCGTGTGCGTCGGAGAGAACGTCCAGAGTCCCAGCCCGATCGCCAGTCGGTCGACGGCCCAGAGGGACGCCGTCGGGACGGCAAGCGCCAGCCCAACGGTCCGACGCCGGTGGACGAGGATCGGCCAGCCGAACGCCCACTGGAGCCCGAAGACGGGGGCCGCCCACACCAGAATCGCGCCCAGGTACGTTCCGGACGGGAACGAGAGAGCTGTGAGGCCGGCGATGCCGACCACTCCTCCAGCCAGGACGCCGAGAGCCCGCTGTCGTCGGGTGACTGCCCCGCTTCCATCGGGCCGGTCGACGAGTGCGGTCCACAGCCCTGTGAGGATCGACTGGGTGACGATAAACAGCAACTCCTCGTAGGGGACGACGCCGAGGCGGCCGACCAGCGTCGATCCGTAGGTCCAGACGCCGACCCGGATCAACTGGCCGTCCCACGGAATCGTATAGACCAGCGCGACGCCCGCGAGCAACGCAGTTCCGGACAACTGAGCCGGGTGAAATCGACGAGTAACTGCGAGTGCCACCGAGAGGACCGTGACTGGGAGGACAACGACGACGACCACGAACGACAGGTAGGTTATCGGGGCCATCTCGTCCCTCCGGACCGTCCACGCTCGCGCCCGTCCGTCCGCTCTGGACGGTCACTCGACTGTAGCCTGCTCTCGCCAGTTCCGACTGTCATTCCGTATCACTACGGAGGCGAGCCGACTCAAATCCGTACCTATTCTGTTGGGGACTGCCACGCCCGTCGACGCAGTCAGGCATCGAAGAACGCTCTCGCGAGTTTCTTCTCGGCTGTTCGGAGGTGCTGGTAGTACGTCGACGGGACGACGTCCATCGAATCGGCGAGTTCGTCGCCGTCGCTCTCGCGTGGCCACTCGAAGAAGCCGCTGACGTAGGCCTTCTGGAGCGCCGTGAGCTGGCGGTCGGTGAGGTCGTCTTCGACGGCGCGCCGGAAGGCGTGGGGACTCTCGTCTGTGCGCTCTCCCTCGCGATATGAGATCAGTGTGACTGTGGCGTAGGCGTCCTCGAGATCGTCGACGATGGCCCGGCCGTTCTGCTCGGTCGCGACACGGAACGAGAGATCGACGCCGTCGGCGTCAATCGAGACGTCCTGAAGGTCCCCGCCGTAGCCAGACAGGATCGTGACGAAGGGCGAATCCTCCATGACGATTTCGACGGCACAGTCCTCGTCGGTTCGAGAGAGGATCCGGACGTCGGTGACGGCGTCGAAGCGATCGGCCGCCGCCTGGACCGCGTCCTCGTCGGCCGCGTCGATGCGAAACAGGAATCGGACGCTGCCATCGTCGGTCGCACGAGCACTCCGATAGGCCAGCGTCCCGGAGAGGCGCTCGGCGAGTGCCGACAGCACCAGCGTCGGCCCTTCCAGGGCGACTTCGATCTCGAAGGCGGTATCGGTCGTCACCGTTCGCTTGCTCACGACGGCGTTGACCGCTGCGCCGATCGCCCGGCCGAGGGCGGCCAGTATCGTGCGTTCGGTCTCGTCGAAGGCCTCCGAATCGCGGTCGTAGACGGCGAGTGCGCCGTAGGTCGTCCCGCGGTACACCAGCGGGATCACGACGCCCGCAAGCGGTCCGTCGGCCCCGGACGTGCCGCTGGCGTCGGCGAGCGGGGCAATCGCCGTACTGTCCTCGAATCGTCGTACCTCGCCGCGATCCAGTGCCTCCGCGACGGCGTCACTCCCTGCCGGGGCGTCGGCGTCCGTGAGATCGACCGTCTCCGGGTCGATCCCGCCGGCACTGTCCCTGGTAATCGTTATCGTTCCTGCGGGCGAATCGTATCGCCCGATCCACGCCCGGTCGAACTCCGCGCCGTCGCCGATCCGCTCGACGGTCATCCGGTCGATATCGGCCCGCGAGTCGGCTCTGACGAGGATCTCGGTCACGTCGCTGACGAGTCCCTCGACGCGGTCCAGGAGTCGGCGCAAGGTCTCGCGTTCGCGTCTGATCGCTGCTTCGGCTTCCTTGCGCTCGGTGATGTCCTGCTGGAAACCCACGAAGTTGGTCACGTTGCCGTCCTCGTCGCGGATCGGCGAGATCTCGAGGTTGTTCCAGAAGGTCGACCCGTCGGCCCGGTAGTTCAACAACTCGAGGGCGGCCGACTCCTGGTCTCGGACGGCTTCCCGGAGTTGCAGCGTCGTCTCCGCGTCGGTCTCCTCGCCCTGGAGAAACCGGCAGTTGACGCCGATCGCCTCCTCCTTGTCGTAGCCCGTCATCTCGACGAACGAGTCGTTGACGTAGATCAGGGGTTTATCGGGGACCGTCGCATCGCCGATCGTGATCCCGACAGGGGCCTCGTCGAGTGCGCGCTCCTTCAGGCGCTGTTCCTCGGTCGCAGTCCGGTCGTTGATCGGCATCCGGACCTGCCCGTCGGCCTCGACCGGTTCGGGGACCGCGTCCTCGATGGCGTCCACGACGAGTTCGAGCGTATCTTCGCTCGCCGCCGGGACGTAGGCCGTCGCGTCCGCCGCCACCGCCCGGCGGGCGATCGCTCCGTCCGAGACGTCCGGGACGACGACGACCGGGAGCTGGGGTCGGCTCCGGCGGATCGACTCTAAGAGTGCCAGCCCGTCGAATCCTGCGGGCGCGTGGTCCGTCACGACACAGTCGATCTCGTCGGTCTCGACGCGCTCGACAGCCGCGAGGAAGTCCGTGGCCGACTCGACGACGACTGCGTCGAGCGATTCGCCGAGCGCGTCCGCCGAGATTAGTCCTCGTTCCGGTCGATCCCCGACCCGGAGGATCCGCCGGGCGTCCCCTGCGTTGCTCATGCCACCCCGATTGGCAGACGATCACCGTAAATGGTGGGCCCGAATCGACCGAACGGCAATCGATCGGGTGGGCTCACCCGCGAAGCCGACCGAGGACACCGCGGTCGTGTTCGTCCTCGATGACCGCCTGGGCGGCGTGTTCGCCGCTGATGATCGTCATCGGGACGCCGATTCCTGGCGAGGTGAACCCGCCGACGTAATAGAGCCCGTCGACGCGCCTGGCGCGATGTGAGGGACGCATCGGCCCGGTCTGAAACAGCGTGTGGGCGAGGCCGAGGGCGGTCCCTTCGGGGTAGTTGAGGCGCTCGGCGAAGTCCTCGACACACATCGACTCCTCGGTGACGACGCGATCCCGGAGGTCGACACCGACGTTCGTGGCGAGATCCTCGAGCACCCAGTCCCGGTACTCCTCGCGTCGCGCGTCGGTGTCTTCCAGTGCTGTGGCGATCGGGATCAGGACGACCACTGTGTGGTGGTTCTCGGGCGCAACCGTGTCGTCGGTGAGCGATGGGACCGCCAGGTAGTACGCCGGATCGTCCGGCCAGGCCGGGTCCTCGAAGATCGACGCGAAGTGTGGATCCCAGTCGTCGGGAAACACCAGCGAGTGATGTTCGAGCGGGCCGACGTCGCCCTCGACGCCGAAGTACCACAGCAGCGCCGAGGGCGCGTAGGTCTGGTCGTCCCAGTGATCCAGGTCGTGATCGCGCTTGCCCGGCGAGAGCAACTCGCGCTCGACGTGGGCCGGCGGGGCGTTGGCGACGACCCGGTCGGCGCGCCGGCGGCCCTCGGTCGTCTGCATCGCGATGCCCGTCGTCGTCTCCTGGAGGTCCGTCACCTCGACGCCGGTCCGGTAGGCGACGCCCAGTTCCTCGCCGAGGTCGACCAGTCCCTCGACGAGGCCGTACATCCCGCCTTCGGGGTAGAACACGCCCATGTTGTAATCGACGTGAGACATGAGGTTGTACAGCGCCGGGGTGTTGTGGGGGGACCCGCCGAGAAAGACAAGCGTGTACTGCAGCAACTGCTGGAGTTTCGGATTCTCGAAGTACTCCTCGACGTGGTCCTGCATCGACCCGAGCATCGTGAGGCCGGGGCCGGCCCGGAGGACGTCGGGGTCCAGCAGGTCGCGAAACCGGGATCGGTCCTCGTAGACGAAGTGTTCCATCCCCACGTCGTAGGTGTGTTCGGCTTCGGCGAGGTACTCTTCGAATGCCTCGCCGCCGCCTGCCTCGTAGGCCGCGAAGACCCGCTTGGTCTGGTCGCGGTCGGGCGTGATCGTCACCCAGTCACAGGGCGCGTCGACGTCCTCGTCGTATGGCGTCCCCACTCCTGGGACAGGGTCGCTGTCACGGAAGAACACCCGATACTGGGGATCGAGCTTCGTTAGTTCGTAGTACTCCTCGGGGTCGCGGTCGAACTGGTCGAAGAAGCGCTCGAAGACGTCGGGCATCAGGTACCACGACGGGCCGGTGTCGAAGCGAAAGCCATCGGTTTCGATGACGTTCGCGGCCCCGCCGAGGCGGGACTGCTGTTCGAGGACGGTCACGTCCGCGCCGGCGTCGGCGAGAAACGCAGCGGTGGAGAGACCGCCGATCCCGCCACCGATGACGTCGACGGTCCGACCGGCGAGTGACCCGACTGGAGTTCCTGTCATGGCACGTACCAGATGCCGCGCTCGCGGTCCATAAATGAACCGACGACCACGTGCGGGAGGGCGATGATGCTGATCGAGATACTCCAGAAGGCCACCGCGCCCGGGAGCAGGGGTGCGCCGCCCAGGGGATCGTTCGCCACGAGGAAGATCGTGCCGACGACGCCGACCGTCGCGATCGACCCGGCGATGAGCACGCCCCAGGCCGTCAGGGCGATCACACGCGGGTCGTCACTCTCGAGGAACGGCGTGAGGACGCCACCTTGCTCGGGGACGTCGTCCTCGATCGCGACGTGTCGCCCGACCTGGCGCATGGAGTACCACAGCGGGAAGTACAGCCCGACGGCGACGACCACGGGGACGACGGCGAAGAAGACGATCAGGAGTGCCGTTTCCCCCGCATCGACGAGCCACGATCTGGTGCCGTCCCGGCGGACGTATCCGAGCCCGACGTGTGCGATGGCGAGTGTCGCGAACCCGAGCCCGATCAGCGGGCGAGTGATCGCGAAGTACCGGCCAACCGCTTCGAGGCCACCAGGCTGGAAGATGTTCACCATATAAGCGCTGAACGTTTCGAAGGTCCCCGGCCAGGCGACGATCGGGACGGCCATGACGACACCGCCGCGGACGAACGCCGCGAGGTGGCGCTGAATGGGTGTTCGCAGGTGCCCGCTCCCGGTCTCGGCGTCCATGACGTGGACGCCCCCGTAGCCGCCTTTGAGAACGGCCACGAGAATCGCGAGCGCGAGACCGGCCACCGGCGCGAGCGCGAACAGACCGACGAATCCCGCGACGAGTGCGAGGTACCCGACGACGTAGCGCCACTGGAAGGTCAGCCCGCGCTGGCGGATGTTGTTGAAGTGTTCGTACCCGCCGTGTGGGAGGTTCAGAGCGACCATGCCGAACAGGTAGATCGCTGCCTGTAGCGTCAGGCCGAGTTCGACCCCGAACGCCCGGAGCGCGAGGAAACCGATCGCAATCGCCACGAGCGCCGTCCGTGACGCTTCGATCGGTCGATTCCCCGGCCAGCCCGATCGGACGTCGAGAACCGACCACTGGTAGTTCCCCAGAGACATGCTCGAACGAAGCAGGTCGGGAAGGGTCAAATATCACCCCAATCTGTTCGGTAGCCGTGCGGTCCGGTGGCCGATTGTCGCGATTCTCGCGGGCAAGTGGCGTACGTTTATCCCGGCTGGGAACGACGGTCCCACCGATGGGGATCGAACAGTTGTCGTGTCCGACCTGCGGGGCGACCTTCGAGATGGGACTGCCACGGAGTGCGACTGTCCAGTCCGTCACCACGGAGGCCCGCGAGGAACCCGACGACGACCGGGTGAAGGTTCGGCCCAACGCGTGCCCGAACGGTCACGAGTGCTACGTCATGTTCCGGTTCTAGGCTGTCTCGATCGCCGCGCCGCTCAGACCGTCTCCGGCAGCCACCCGCCAGAGACCTCGACGTTCGCCCCGGAGATGTAGTCGCTGTCGGGGTCGAGGAAGAACAGCACGGCCTGGATCAGATCCTCGAAGGCTGCGGGGCGGCCACGCGGGAGTTCAGCCGGGAACTCCGCGGAGTTCTCGACGACGTACGGCGAGACCGCGTTGACGGTGATTCCGTCGTCGCTGGTGTCGGCCGCGAGCATCCGCGTGAACATCAACACGCCCGCCTTCGCCACGAAATACGGGAAGTTCTTCGGGCTGACCAGCCCCTTCTCGCTCGAGGCGTAGCCAACGTTGACGATCCGCCCGTCGCCCGCTTCCCGCATCGCCGGGAGCGCGCGTTTCGAGCACAGGTACGTCGCGTCGAGGTTCGTCTGCATGACGGTCTGCCAGGTGTCGTAGTCGAGTTCGTCCCAGCGCTCCGGGGCGAACGCGCCGACGTTGTTTACGAGGACGTCGACGCTTCCGAGTTCTGCCTCGACGGCCTCGAACAGCGCGTCGACGCTGTCCGGGTCGGTTACGTCGGCCTGTACGGTCACCGCCTCGACGCCCGCTTCTCTGGCGACCTCAGCCACCGTTTCGGCTTCCTCGGCGCTGGTTCGGTACTGTACCGCCACGTCGGCCCCACAATCGGCTAGCGCCACCAGGAGTTCGCGCCCGACGCCGCGAGCACTCCCGGTCACGAGTGCGGTCCGTCCATCGAGTGTCGGCGAAAGCATATGCCCAGTTGGCGGGCAGGGCACAAAACCGCCCGGACGGCGGGGTAGATTTATAGAACGCGCGAGAGACGCCCCGGGCATGGACTACGACATCGAACACAGACCCTCCTACGCGTTGCTCTCGGTCGACCTCGATCAGAGCGAGGAGTTACAGGCGGAAGCCGGCGCGATGGTGAGCCACACCGACGGGATCACCATCGACACGAAAGCTCAGGGCGGCATCGTCGACTCGCTGAAACGGACGGCCTTCGGCGGGGAGTCCTTCTTCATGAACACCTTCAGCGCCGATCGGCCGGGCCACGTCACGCTCGCCCCACCCCTGCCCGGCGACGTGATCAGCAAGGAACTCAGAGACGAGCGCCTGCTGGTCCAGTCGGGGTCGTTCCTGGCCGCCGACGCCGGGATCGACATCGACACGAAGTTCGGCGGCGGGCGGACCTTCTTCGGCGGCGAGGGGCTGTTCCTGCTGGAACTGTCCGGCACCGGTCGCACGTTCCTCTCGAGTTACGGCGCGATCGAACGGGTCGACCTCGACCCCGGCGAGACCTACACGGTCGACACCGGCCACATCGTCGCCTTCGAGGGGTCGACGAATTTCGACGTCAAGAAAGTCGGCGGGCTCAAGTCGACGCTGTTCAGCGGCGAAGGACTCGTCTGTGAATTCTCCGGCGAGGGATCGGTCTGGCTTCAGACCAGAAGTACCGACGCCTTCCTGTCGTGGCTGATCCCGAACCTGCCGACTGGCAACGGCGGTGACGACAGCGGCGGGTTCAGCATCGACTTCTAGTCGACGCCTTCACCGAATCACGACAGCGCGTTCTCGACCGCACTCGCTACATCGCGGGCTTTCTCGGCGAGTTCCTCGGGGACGTTCCCTGCCTCGACAGCCGCGTCGAGTTCGTCGTCGTCGACCCGCTCGACTGTCCCGTCAGCGTGTTTGACCACGTCGACGTGTAGATCGACGTACCGGACCTCGTCCGGGAACACCTCCACGGGCGTGCAGACGTTGACGTAGGTCCCGCGCCTGTCGCCGTCCTCGCCGCGGTAGACGGTCGGATACCACCACTTGCCCTCGGTGAACTTCGTGACCGCGACGTCGCCCGCCCGGCGCTTCGTGCCCAGCGCGTCGTAGGTCCCGCCGGGCGACATCTCGCGCTCGACCCGGATGGTCCCTGCCGGGTTCCGCTCGGTGACGTCGCCGCGGCCGAGGCTGATCGTCCGGCCGTCGGGTTTGCCGTGAGCAATGGCGACGCGATCCCCCTCCTGCGGGCCGAACTGCCGCGTCACGACGTCGAACGGGAACTCCCCATCGAGGTCCGGCGCGAGATCCTCGACGAAATCGACGGCGGCGCTCGCGGCCTCGTCGCCCGCCTTGATCCGGTGGTGACCCGGCATCGTCGGCGTCACCGCCCGGCGGTCCTCGTCGAGTGCGAAGCGAGATTCGCGGCCAAAGAGTACCCACTGCGTGGCGCGACTGTCGACGATCCGGTCGGTCGTCGTATCCTCGTCGTGGGTCGAAAGCGCGTCGTCGATCCGGGCGGCCCGGTCGAGCAGTCCGTCGAGACTCGCCTCGAGGACGTCGAAGTCGGCATCGTCGGCGTCCCGGTCCCATAAGACACGCCAGCCGTCGGGCACGTCGACCGAGAGCACGTCGAGCAGATCCGGGCCAGCCGCACTCGTCGACTCCTCGCGGACGAGCGTCGCCATGTCACCACGCACCGACAGCGTCGTATCGAGTGCCGGACGGTCGTCGTTCCAGGGGGCTGGCGGCTCTGTGACCTGCACGCGGAGTCGGTCGTCGGTCTCGACGTGGGCGCTGGTCGCGTGGAAGGGCAGAAACCCCTCACTCTCGCCCAGATCGACGACGGCCCCACTGCCAAGCGTTTCGGTGACGACGCCGTCGAAGATCGCACCCTGTGGCGTCGGATCGTCCCACCCGAGCGTGTCGATCCCGACGTCGAGCGCGTCGCGGACGCGATCGACACCATCCCGGGATCCGACGAGACCGACACCCAGTCGCCGGTCGTCGGTTTCGATCGTGACGTCGGCCGGCCCGTCGCCGAAGGTCGTCTCGAAGCGTCGCCGGATCGGCGGCGATGCCTGGACGACGGTGACGCCTTCCGCCTCACGCAGGCGTTCGGTCAGTGCCGTCGCGTAGATGCCCCGTATTCGTACGGTGAGTAGCTCTCGGTCGGTCATGCTATCGAGACGCTCCGGCCGACGGGTCGTGATCGGTCACACTGTGTGGCGTCGATTCCGGGGGTGTGACGCCACCTGTCGGTGTCCCGACCCGGGACGCTCGTCGGGATCGATTCGAATCCATACGCGGCAAAATGACTGTCTCGTTTGAAAGCGTCGCGGTACGCCGCCGACCGCCGATCACGCGACCAGGTTCAAGACCAGAATCAACACGCCAAAGAGCGCGCCGAAGGCGACGATCGTCTTCGGGTCGATCCGGATCGCGTTGCGGTCCTCGGCGTCGAAGTACCGGACGAGACCGGCACTCGACATCAGTCCGCTGCCGTCGTTGCTGCTCATAGGGAACGGTCTGAGGGCTGTGCGCCTAAGCCTTTCGGCCTCGTCCGAGTTCGCTGCCGAAATCGACGCAGTGGAAACGCTTATTTCCACGCCTCGGCAATGTGCTGTAGATAGCATGACGGTTACGCTGATGGATTTTCAGGCCGACTGGTGTGGCCCGTGTAAGACTCAAGAGCCCATTCTCGAGGAACTCGAAGACGACTGGCCCGAGGTCGACTTCGAGCGCATCGACGTCGAGGAGAAACAGGATATCGCCAACGAGTATCAGGTGCGTTCGCTGCCGACGCTAATCATCGAGAACGACGACGGCGTCGTCGAGCGTTTCATCGGCGTCACGCAGGGTGACGACATCGAGACCGCCCTCGAAGAAGCCTCCGCGTAGACTCTTTTCGGCCGAGGTACTCAGACGGATTTCTCAGACGAACCGGACGCCGACGTCCTGGAGGTCGTCGTTGTGCATCGCCAGGTTGATCAAAAGCGGCGTCAGTGATTCGGCCTCCGCAGCGTTATCGATAGAGCCTGCCCGGAGCGCCCGGACGCCATCGATCCCCTCCGCGAGGACTTCGACTCGTTCGACGGCGTCCTCGTCGTCACCGACGAGTAGTGCGTCGAGCGACAGTTCGACGTCTAAGTTCGCGAGTTCGTCGGCCGCGAGGTTGTGGAACGCGCCGACGACCGGAACCTCGTCGGGTGCCGCCTCGGCGGCCAGCGCGGTGACGCTCCCGGCACCCGGCCGATTGTAGTGCATCCCGCTCTCGTCGCGTTGCATCCCGACGGCCGGGCTCACCAGAACCGTCTCGGCGTCGAGACCCTTCGCGACCGCCTCGATCGTATCCACGAGGTGATAGGCCGGGACGGCGGCCACGACGACGTCGGCTTCGGCGGCCGCCTCGGGGTTTTCCGCGCCCTCGATCGCTGTCTCGTCACCGCGACTCGCCAGTTCGGTCTCGTACTCGTCGGCTTTCGAGCGTGCGCGCTGAGCGTCACGCGACCCGATCACGACGTCGTGTGACGTGTGATACGCCCACCGCAGCGCCAGTCCTTCGCCGATGTCGCCCGTGCCGCCGAGGATCGCTACTCGCATGGCTAGTGGTAGCAACCGGGTCCGTTAAGCCCCCTGCGATCCGGCACGGTATTCGCCTCATTCGAGCAGTTCCGGTAGATTGTTGACCGACTCGACGACGGCATCGGCTCCTGCGTCCTCGAACTTCTCGCGGCCCGATTGCCCGGTCAGCCCGCCAGTGAGGACACCGATCCCGTAGTAGATCCGGCCGAGATCGTGCTCCGCCGCGTTGACGACGGTGCGAACGTCGTCGAGGGTGTCGCCGGCGAAAGCGACGGCGTCGGCGTCGAACCGCTCGGCCAGCGTCACGAGCGCGTTCGGGTCCGGCTTGCCAGCCGCCCAGTCGTCCATGGTGAACCGATGGTCCGCGGGGATGTCCAGGCCGACGCGTTCGAGCGCGATATCGGCCTCCGCCGCTGGCCGTCCCGTCAAGACGCCGACTTCGAAGCGCGATTGCAGCGTGTCGAGCGTGGACCGCTCTACCAGAACCGTCTCGTCGTGGATGTATCCGTTCTCGTCTAGGGTCGGCTCAGCGCCCTCGATCTCCCGATATTTGTCGCTCCCGAGGTAGAGTTGCTGGAACACCTCCCGGAGCTGGTCCCGGTCGAGGGCCGCGTAGATGCGTTCGCGAGCCGCGGCGTCCATCTCGTCGTCGACGACCGAGCGCGCCCCGGAGAACCCGCCGCCAGAGGCCGCAATCTGACCCGTGAACTCTTCGACACACAGGTCGAATCCCTCGCTGCGGGCGAGGACGTACAGTGCGAGCGCGTCGGTGAGCTCCCAGTCGTTGTTGAACCCGCCCGCGTCTTTGAACGCCTGCAGCGTCGATCGCGAGATCGTTTCGCCGTGGACGCGCGCCACGGTGTCGACCACGGCTCGCCGATAGGAGTCGGCGACGTCAACCAGCACGCCGTCCACGTCGAGTACGACCGCGTCTGACTGCATAGGTATGTCCGCACAGAGGCTCCGGGTTAAAGCAGTTTCCGGCTGTCGAGTACGCCACTCATATTGGCGAGGTTTTTAAGCGCCCCCCGTTCATACAGAGGTACATGCACGTCGACATCGTGCCGGTCGGTGACCTCCCTGCGATGGTCAAACGCGAAGCCTCTGCCGGTCTCCGGTCCGTCTATGACTGTGACGTCAGCGTTCACGACACCCAGTCGATCCCCGCTGGGTCCTACGATCCCGACCGCGACCAGTACCGCGCCGAGGAGTTCATCGATCTCGCCAAGCGAGAGGGGACTGGCGAGAAGAACATCGCCATCACCGACCGGGACCTGTTCTATCGCCGTCGCAACTACGTCTTCGGGCTTGCGTATCTCGATGGCAACGGCAGCGTCATCTCGACCCATCGCCTCCAGATGACGTCCGACGGCGGCATTTCGAACAAATCCGCCTCCGAGGTCTTCGCCGAGCGCGTCCGCAAGGAGATCGTCCACGAGATCGGTCACACGCTCGGACTCGAACACTGTGACAACAAGCGCTGTGTCATGAACTTTTCACCGACCGTCCGGGAAGTCGACGTCAAAGAGCAGACGCTGTGTGGCAGCTGTCAACGTCGCGTCCTCTGAAGCAGGAACTTCTGAGATTCGTTTCTTCCCCTCAGAACACACCGGGGACGACGTACACTAGTAGCGTCCCGACCCCGCCGGCGAACAGCGCGAAGATGACCGTCGGGACGGCGACTTTCCGGAGGATATCGCCCTCTCGGCCGGCGATCCCGACGACGCCACAGATCGCCGCGATGTTCTGGACCGAGATCATGTTGCCGACGCCGCCGCCGACGTTCTGGATCGCGACGATCATGCCCCGCGAGAGGCCGACGTTCTCGGCCGCGTTGTACTGCAAGGCGTTGAACAGGATGTCAGAGACGGTGTTCGACCCAGTCACGAACGTCCCCAGCGCGCCGATCCACGGGACGACCATCGGCAGCGCACCGCCGGCTGCATTCGCGAGCACCTCAGAGAGCACCTGCATCATGCCTGCGATGTTTTCGGGATTCTCGGCCGACCGGCGCATGATCTGGGTGAGCGAGACGACGATCACCAGCGTCATCGCGGCCGGCGCGACCTGCCGGACCGATTCGCGCCAGGCTTCGACAGTGCCCTCGACGTCGAGGCGGTAGAGCAGCCCTGTTCCCAGCGCGATCGGGATGAAGGGCATCGTCCCCGGCAGGTAGAGGTACTGCAGTTCCCAGCCCAGCTCGGTCCCGAGCAGACTGGCGAAGCCGACCGTGAACTCCTGGAGCTGGCTCTCGATGCCGAGGCCGGGCCAGCGCGTCACCAGCAGGAAGCCCGCGACCAGCAGATACGGCGTCCAGGCCAGCAAGACTGGCATCTCCTTGGTCGGTTCGTCGTCGCTGATCGAGGCCAGGTCGAGGCCGCCGAGCCACAGGTCCGACCATCCCTCGCGATCCGGGAACGACCACGTCCGGTCGGGGACGAGTACGCCGGCGTTGGCCATCACGATGCCGACGCCGATCACGACGAACCCGGCCGCGATGTCGGGCAGCGAGTAGCCGACGAACCACGCGACGCCCCACTGGACCAGGCCAGTGATCACACCCAGAACTAGCGCGAACGGGACGATGGGTGCCGTCGAGCGGGCCGCCCCGCGAAGCGTTCGCTCGTCGTCGTCGTCGCCGAACCAGTAGATGAGCAGGAAGACGCCCAGAACCCCCCAGAAGACGAACGTAAGCCCGGTCATCACGCCGGTCCACTGCCCGACCAGCATCTTGAATTCTTCCGTGCCAATCCCGATCAGTTCGGGACTCATCCCCTGATCGACGCCGCCGATGATCGGCGTCCCGGCGGCCCCGAACTGCGGGTTGGGGGCGTTGAAGAAGAGTCCGAAGACTGCGGCGGCCAGCGGCGGGAAGCCCAGGCCGATGAAAAGCGGTGCGGCGAGCGCGCCGGGCGTCCCGAACCCAGCCACGCCTTCGATGATCGTCTCGAAGCCCAGCCCGATCAACAGCAACTGGACGCGACGATCACTCTCGATCTGCCGGAAGAACCACCGGATCGTACTGATCGCGCCACCGACTTCGAGGTAGTTCATCAGCAAGATCGCGCCAAAGACGATCAGGATGATGTCGACGGCCCCCAAGACGCCCTTCAGGGCGGCCGCCGCGAACCACGTACTCTCCATTCCCCACACGCCCACTCCGAGCGCCGCCGCGATCACCCAGCCGACGGCCATCGATCGGGCAGCCGACCAGCGCAACCCGGCCAGCAACACGAACGAGACCGCGATCGGCAGGCTCGCTGCGAGCGCCAGCAGCACAACGTTCGCCATGGTGACTTCACTGTCACGGTCCCCTGTAAATAGTCACACGGTTCTCTCCGCTATTTGCCACGATCGATCGGGTTCGTCATCGACGGCGGTCGGGACTGTTCACCGGCCAGCCGTCCCCCTCCGGCTGGACGTCCGCTAGACGTCCAATTCAACGATTGGCACATCCCACTCCGCGCGAACCGCCTGAAGTTCCTCGCTGCACTCGACCAGCGAGTCCGGGGCATGGGCGTCAGAGCCGATCGTAAACGACACGCCGGCGTCGAGAAGCGTCTCCGCGAGGGGCTCCCGTGGATGAAACTTTCCGTAGGAATCGAGCACGCGGCCGGCATTGATCTCCGGGACGGTCCGGGAGTCGGCGAACGCGTCGGCGATCTGTCGGTAGTGGTCGTCGGTCAGCAAGCCGCGGAGGGCCTCGTTCCGTTCGACGAGATCAATGTGGGCGGCGATCTCGAACAGTTCCGAGTCGACCAGCGAAACCAGGTGCTCGACGTACGTCTCGACGGCGGCCTCCCGGTCTGCCTGAGACAGGTCGGCGAAATACGGCTCGTTGTGGACGTTCACCCCGTCGACGGCGTGGACGCTGCCGATTGCGTACTCGAAGTCGGCGTCTTCGAGGAACGATTCGATCGCTCCCTCGCGGTCGGCGTGGTAGTCCATCTCGACGGCGTCGAACAGCCGGAGATCTGTCCGCTCGCGCGCACGATCGATCGCCCGTCGTCGGCGCTCGTAGGTGAGGTCGAGGTTGAAGCCCATCGTCTCTCGGTAGGACCGATCGGCGTCGAAGACGTTGGAATGGTCGGCGAAGCCGACGCCCTCGAGGCCGGCCTCCTCGGCGGCGTCGATCATCTGTGGCAGAAACGAACCGTCGGAGTAGGTCGTGTGGACGTGATAATCGTACATCTGTCCCGGTTTCCGCTCGGAGGGGAATACGGGTTTCGCTCGTGACGGCGAACGAGCCGTCACCCCAGGACGGCGGAAGATTGGCCGCGCTCACTCGGGCGCGTAGTAGTACTCGCCGGCCTGTTTCTGCTCGCGGTCGAGGCGACTCTCGGGCTTGTTGATCCGCGGGCGACCCGTGCGTTCGTCACGCCGGAAGGTGATATCGAGGTTACTCAGGAAGTCGTTCATGCCCGAGCGCATCGACTGGGGGGTGCTGGCGTGACCGGCGACGGCGGGTTCGCCGTCGAAGACCAGCAGTCGGTCGGCGAGCAGGTCGATCATGTAGATGTCGTGGTCGATGACCATCGCCGTCGCGTCGTGGTTCTCGGCGTACCGGCGGATGGCTGACGTCGCCAGGACGCGCTGTTCGACGTCGAGGTGGGCGCTGGGCTCGTCGAGCAGGTAGAGATCGGCGTCCCGGGAGAGACACGCCGCGATCGCGACGCGCTGGCGTTCGCCACCCGAGAGGTCCGTGAGCTGTTGGTCCATGATCCGGTCGAGCTGGAGCGGCTGGGCGATCTCCGTGTTCCAGTAGGAGGTGCCGAAGTCCTCGGCGATCGACCCGAGGAAGGCGTCGACGCGCATCGGCTGGTCGACCTCGACGTACTGGGGCTTATAGGAGATGTCGACGCTCGCGTCGAGTTCGCCCGTATCGGGTTCGAGCCGGTCGGCCAGCAACTTCGCGAACGTCGACTTCCCGATCCCGTTGGGCCCGACGACGCCCAGAACTTCGCTCTCGCGGATCGTCCCCGACTCGACTGACAGCGAGAACTCACCTTCGCCGTAACTCTTCTCCAGACCGGGATACTCGATCACGACGTCGCCCGTCGAGACCGATCGGGGAGCGTGCTCCTCGAACTCGATGGCGTTCTGGCGGATCCGCATGTTCTCGTTCTCGAGATACCCCGAGAGGTACTCGTTGATCCCGTTCTTGACGGACTTGGGGTCCGTGATGACCCCGAACGCGCCGGGCTCACCGTACCCGACGTGGATCACGTCGGCGAGGAGATCCAGAATAGCCAGGTCGTGTTCGACGACCAGCATCGAACGATCCTCCTCTTCGGCCATCTCCTGGATGAGCCGTGCTGCGGTCATCCGCTGGCCGATGTCCAGATACGGCGAGACCTCGTCGAGGAAGTAGAAGTCCGCGTCCCGCGCGAGGGCGGCCACGAGCGCAACCCGCTGGAGTTCCCCGCCCGAGAGCGTATCGATGTCCTGGTCGACGACCGGTTCGATGCCGACGCGCTCGATCAACTCGTCGAGGACGCCGCGCTCGTCGGTGCCTTCCAGCAGTGCGCGGGTCGTGCCGTCGAACTGATCGGGGATCTCGTCGACGTACTGGGGCTTGCGGGCGACGGTCACGTCACCGTCCAGCAGCGATTCGAGGTAGTCCTGGAGTGCGGTACCGCGATACTCCTCGAGGACGGACTCCCAGTCTCCGCCCGTGGCGCTGTCTCCAAGGTTCGGCGTGAGTTCGTCCGCGAGGATGTGGACGGCCGTGGTCTTCCCGATCCCGTTCGGCCCGAGAATACCCGTTACGCGCCCCTCTCCGGGGGCCGGCAGACCGTACAGCGAGAAGGCGTTGTCGCCGTAGCGGTGGACCGGGTTGTCCTCGAGTTCCTGGGGAAGATTGATGATCTGGATCGCATCGAAGGGACACTTCTCGACGCAGATCCCACAGGTTTCGCCCAGACAGATCTCCTCGCTGATCCAGACCTGGTCCGGAGCACCTTCGAAGGGTTCCCCGTCGTCGTAGTGGTCTTCGCGAGTGACGATACACTCCTTGCCCGTCCGGTTGGGCGGACAGAAGTTCGAACACTCGTAGTTACAGCGGTCGGGCTGGCATCGGTCGAGGTCGACGACGGCGATAGAATCGTCTGCCATGTATTGAATCCTCCTCGGTCCTCGTTATGCCGTGGTCAGCAGGATACTCCAGGTGACAAACCAGAGTGAGAACGTCATGAAGCCGACGTAGAGGTAGTCCTTCGCGGAGAAGTCACCGACGTCGACACCGACGGCATAGAAGACCGGGAACTGGAGGACTGCCGCGGCGATGACGAGACCGAGCGCCGACTGGGAATCCCCGACCGTAAACAGCGCGTCGGAGGCGACACCGGCGATCACCCCGCCGATCGTCGAGAGGGCAGTGACCGTGACGCTTCTCGCGTGGCCGGTCAGTGTGCGTGACGTTTCGGTAGCCATACCGCATGGTCGGCCACGGGGGCTAAAAAGCCGTTCGTTCGATCGAACAGCGTTCGGCGGGTCCCCGGCGTGGAAACGCTGAGTCCAACTCCTCAATATTTATACGGGCGGCGACCGTTGGTCCGGGCAATGGCTGAATCCGACGAGGAAGACATCACGGACCTCCCGCCGAGTGCCAAACTCGTCTACAAGGTTCTCGAATACAAGGGGCCGCTGACACAGAAGGGAATCGTCGAGGAATCGATGCTCTCGGCGCGAACAGTCAGGTACGCCCTCGAACGACTCGAGGAAGTCGATGTCGTCTCCGAGGACGTTTACTTCGCCGACGCCCGCCAGAATCTCTACGAACTCACGACCGACGACGCGCCCGACCAGCAGGATCAGGCTGTCTCGGACTGAGTCGACGTTCTCCGGCTGTTTTTCCTCTACCGTCACGACATCGCGTCAGCGAGCAGGTCTTCGATCATCTCCCGGACGAACGCGCGTTCGTCGTCGTTGACGCCGTGGCCCATCCCCTCGTAGAGCCGCTTCGTCACGTCGGCGTTCAACTGCTCGAAGACATCTGCGGTCTCCTCGACGCGCTCGGCCGCGATGTGTGGGTCGACGTCGCTACAGCCCAGAAAGACCGGCGTGTCTTCGAGGTCGCCGTCGTACTCCTCGACGTCGATCGCTTCGCCGATGAGTCCACCGCTCAGCACCGCGAGGCCGCCGTAGCGCTGGGGATTTCGCGCGACGTACTCGCTGGCGAGACACGCCCCCTGGGAGAACCCCAGGACCAGCACGCGATCGGTCGGAATGCCGGCGTCGACGGCCGCCTCGACGGCGTCGTCGATCGCCGCCAGCCCCGACGACCGTCCCGGTTCGTTCGACTCGACGGGGGCGGTAAACGGGTTGGGATACCACGTGTTCCGGGCGGCCTGGGGCGCGAGAGACGCCACTCCCTCGCCGGGGAACCCCTCGGCCATCTGGATGATGCTTTGGGCGGTTGCGCCGCGGCCGTGGACGAGGACGGCAGCCGCGTCGGCGTCTTCCAGCGGTGCACCAGCGGTGACGAGTGGTTGGTCCTGATGTGGTCCGGTCACTGCTACTCACGTCCGAGCACGCCGCCACGGCGCTTAAGGGCGTTGCCAACGGAAGTTTTGGCGTCTGCCGACAGTCGAACTCGAAGCCGAAACGATCGAGCGACTCGACTGTCTTCGAGTCGACGACGAATCCTCCGACGGGATCGTGACCGAGTTAGTGGCGACGAACGCTGATCACGACTGCAGAAGCGACGAGAGCCGAGTCACGATCGGGCGAGTTCACAGACCTCCGCCCAGCGGCGGCGCTCTTCGAGGCGTGCCTGTAGCTCCGTGGCGTACTCCTCGGCGAGTTCCTCGGCCGTCTCACGGAGTTCGTCGTCGTTCTCGCCGACGCCGAGTGCGCCCTTCACGCTGTCGAGGATCCCGCCGCCGCTGTCGGACGACGCTGCGGCACCGGGTTGGCGGTCGCCGATGCGCCGGATCTCGTCCATGACGCTGGTGAGTTTGCTCGCGTCGACGACCAGTTCTGCGGTCTCGGGGTCTTCGGGGCCGTCGATGTCGAACTCGACAGCAGTCATGACCAGGCCCCACTGCTGGCTGGATAGCGGCGAGGCCGCGACGCGGTCGGTGAACTCCTGGTCGGTCTGCATGCGTTCTGCGGCGATCCGTTCGGTCCACGATCCGTCGGTCATATCTCCGCGTTGGCCCCCCGGACCCATGAGCGTTTTCGCCCGCGTTCGCAACGTTTCTTTCCCTGGCGACCGAACGATTCGGTACCATGCAAACAGTCGGATTCATCGGACTCGGCGCGATGGGCGCGCCGATGGCCGAAAACGTCGCCGACGCCGGCTACCCACTCGTCGTCTACAACCGGACGCGATCCCGAACCGAACCGTTCGCCGAACGGGGCGAGACAGTCGCGGATTCTCCCGCCGAAGTTGCCGAACGCGCCGATAGCGTGGTCGTGATGGTCACTGACGACGAGGCACTCGAGGGGGTGCTCGACGGCGATGACGGCCTGCTCGCTGGCCTCACGTCGGACACGACGGTCATCCAGATGAGCACCGTCACGCCCGCGGCCACCGAAGCCGCGGCCGAAGCAGTCCGGGACGCCGGTGGGCGCTACGTCGACGCCCCGGTCTCGGGAACGGTCGGCCCCGCCGAGGAGGGAACGCTCACGGTGCTCGCGGCGGGTCCAGAGGCGTTGCTCGACTCCGTCGAGGGGATCCTCGCGGCTATCGGCGAGCCGATCGTCGACTGCGGCGCGGTCGGTGACGGCGCGCGCATGAAACTGTTCGTCAACCTGCTACTCGGGGACATGATGGGCGCGTTCGCCGAGGCGCTCGCTTTCGGCACGTCCCAGGGCCTTTCCTACGACGACATGCTGGCCGTCGTCGAGGCCGGCGCGGTGGACTCGCCGCTGTACTCGATCAAGGGCGAGAACATCGCCGACGGGGACTTCGAGCCACGCTTCCCCGTCGACCTGCAGTTCAAGGACCTCCGGTACGCCGTCGATGAGGCCAACGACGCGGGCGTCCCGCTCCCCCAGACCGCCGCCGCACGCGAGACGTTCAGCGCCACGAGTGGGCTGGGCCACGGCGAGGAAGACATGGCTGCAGTCGTGAAGTTCTTCGAGAACGTCGCCGGGCTGTCGGTCGGCGAGCGGGAGTCCTGAGCGGGTCGAGGCTCAAACCAACGCGTAGGTCATCAGGAGGCCGAAGTAAAGCACCACCAGCGCGATCAGCGCCTTGAGTCGGAACAGTCGGAGTCGTTCGGATTCGTCCTCGTAGGCCTCCTCGAACGTTTCGATCTCGTCCGCACCGAGCGTTTCGGCGTGGACCCCTCCGCGATGGAGCGCCAGGAGTTCCTCGCGGACGAACGGCCGGCCACACTCGGGACAGCGCTCGGATTCGGCGTCGTCGGGAACGTCGTACGTCGTTGGGTCGGACGATTGTGTTTCAGTCATGTTCAGAGGAAGGGTGGCTGAACCGTCGGTTGGGTCACGATCCAGAGGCTCGTCATCGTGTAGGCGACCATCACCAGGGTAACGGGATACTGGCTCCGGATGGCCTGGAGGCGGCCGGGAAACAGATCGAAGGCGGCCGCGTGGGCGATCCAGATCGCCAGCAGGTGGCCGGCCAGCACGCTCGCGACCGGGATCGCCCCGAACCACCCCGGCAGCGAGTACACGGGCACGACCGCGGGCGGCGACAACGGCGACGGCAGGACCGTCGCCAGCACGGGCGCGAGTGAGAGGAAGTACGCCAGATAGTGGGCCAGGTGATACCCCGCGGCGATCGCAATCAGCGGCGGCGCGAATCGCCGGGCGAGTGCGTCGGCTGCGAGGTAGGTCTCGCCGGTCGAGCGAGCGACTCGGGCGGCGAGTCGGTAGACGCCGAGAAAGACGACGAACCCGGCGGCGAGTGCGGACGGATAGATGAGGTGGGCCGGCACCCCCATCTCGACGAGCGGGGCAATCAGTGACTCCCAGGCAGGCGTCGCCACGAACCCGTCGTAGGTCGTCGACCACAGCAGCGCGACGACGAACGCGACCTCACTCGAATCCGTCACGAGATCGGCGCGAGTCAGTCCGACACCCGGCAGTCGAAGGGCCACGGAGTTCGCGTCTTCTGGGTGCTCGCTGTCGCGCCGGGCATCGCCACTCTTGGCGGTGACGACTGGTGCGACGTGGCCGTAGTAGCTGAAAACGGCCGCGATCGGGTCGACACGATCGAACCAGTGATCGGGACCGTAGACGATTGCGCCCGCGAGTGTCACCACGGAGTAGCCGACCACGACCGTCGACAGCAGGGCGGGATCGTCGGCGAGCGGGCTGACGACCTCGATCCAGATGAGCGTGAGCAACCCGACGACGGCCGGCCAGGCACCGACCGACGGGAGCGAGCGATCCAGTGAGGGGAGCACTTCGGCGAGCGTCCGCCAGGGGTTGACCGTCGACCACGTCTCGCCGAGCAGGTACGCGCTCATGGTGTAACCGGCCCACCACCCGACCCAGACGACCAGGATCGCGAGGTTGCTCAACCCGTTCTGCGGGCCGACGTACCCGATCGCGACGACGCAAGCCACCCCGAGGACACCCCCGACGCGCGCGATCGACGCCAGCGTCCGCCGTCCGGGAAACGGTAGCGACGCCCGCCAGCCGTGGATCTCCTCGACGAGCCGGCGATCGGTGACGAAACTCGCAAGCAGGAACGACGCGCCCACGACGGCTCCGCCGGTCAGCAAGAACAGCCAGGTCGGGACGGTGACGCTCTCGCGGGCACTCGCCCCGAGGCTCCCGCCGTGGGCGGCGACTGTCGGAGCCGCGAGGCCGGCTGCTCCGAGAGCCACAATCGCGACCACTCGACGCACGAGTCGTCGGTTCGCTGGCGACGTCATCGTGCCCCCTTCGCGGGTCCGGTCCGTGTAGGTTCCGACTCGGGCAACGAGTTCGTGATCTGGCGGGCCAGCCGCCCCTGGGGCCGACCAACGGCGGCAAAAGACTCCCCCGAAGGTGCCTTTTTGCCCGCTGGCTGGGAACCCAGCGCTATGAGCATCGTCGAAGACTCGGATGCGGGCGAGGGACATCACCTGCCCGCCGAGGAGGACTGGCCGCGCGGGTTCGGGGAGGCGAGCTGGTGGCCGTTCATCACGGCCATCGGCGCGGCGGGGATCTATGCCGGGGCCGCACTCTGGCTGCTCGGAAGCGGCGAAGATCCGCTGATCGGCCCCACGGCCGGTCCGGCAGCCATCGTCGCCAGCGTCTTCCTGTTTCTGGTTGGGTTGTACGGGTGGCTGTATCACGCCTTCGTCGTGGACTTCTGGCATCGCGGAGTCGATGCAGGTGGGGGCAGCGGCCTCCGGCTGGGGATGTTGCTTTTCCTCGGCTCCGAGATCGCGACCTTCGGTGCCGGGTTCGTCTACTACTTCTTCATCCGGGCCGGCGCGTGGCCGCCCGATCACCTTCCCCACCTGCTGGGGAGCCTCGTCGTCGTCAACACCGCCATCCTGATCGCTTCGAGCGTGACGCTGCACGTCGCTCACCTCGCGCTCCGGCGCGGGAACCGTCGTCGGTTCCTCCAGTGGCTCGGTGTCACCCTCGCGCTTGGCGTCGTCTTCATCGCCGGCCAGGCCTACGAGTACTACCAGTTCATCGTCGTCGACGGCTTCTCGCTGTCGACCGGCACCTTCGGGAGCGCCTTCTACGGCCTGACTGGCCTCCACGGGGCGCACGTCTCACTTGGAGCAATCTTGCTCGGCATCGTCTTCGTGCGCGGGCTCGCCGGCCAGTACTCGGAGCATCGCCACACCTCGGTCAGCACCGTCTCGATGTACTGGCACTTCGTCGACGCGGTCTGGGTGTTCCTCGTCGCCGTGCTGTACGTCGGGGCGGCAGCCTGACTCTCTGACGCGTTCACGTCGTCGTCCGTCGTTCACGTCGTTTCTCGAACGAGCTCATTTCGAACCGGACAAACGGGAGCGGCGGAGAACCACCGACAGCGCCACGCTCAATATATCTCTCTGAATAGCGCGAGAACGTCGCCGGCGTTGACGGTCCCGTCGCCGTTGAAATCGTAGGCGTGTGCGTGCGTCTGGACCCCCTCGCTGTCGCGGTTGTTCAGGAGTCTCCGCACGTCCCCGATGGTGGTTTCACCGTCGCCAGTCACATCCTCGATCCGGCCGTCGTTGTCGGGGTCTCGCCGCAGGAACTGCTTCACCGTGTCGCCCATGTAGCCGCCACCGGTCTGGAGCTCCCACTCGGCGGGTCGATCGGTGACGTACTCCGGGATCGAGCCGTCTGTGTACGGCGACCAGCTTTCGTCGTCGGGGACGTCGAACCCACGCGTGAACATACTGGGGTCCCAGAGCACGTCGAACTCCCATGCGGTCGAGTGTACCGGGCGCGTCGAGAGCCACTCTGTCACGTGATGGCCGTAATCTGGATCGTATTCCGCCCAATCCGCGCCCGCTGCCGTTTCCTCGTTGACGCCGCCGCCCGCGGCCGGTCCCGCGTCGTAATCGAACCCCCACTCGGTCATGAAGACCGGTGTGACCTCCCAGGCAGGCGTCTCGTCGTCGTAGGGAACCGCCCCACCGCCGTCGTTGGGCGGCGTGACGAAGTCGTCGTAGTCCGCCGGTGTCGTCGGTCCGTGTGCCGGATAGAGGTGGAGTGTATAGCCGAGATTGTCCCCGTCGAACTCCTCGATCACCGCACCGAAGGTCATCTGTGACCATCGCGGCGACCCGACGAGCACCAGATTCTTTGAGTACTCCCGAATGGTGTCGACCCACGGCTGGGCCGTCGACTTCCACTCACTCCAGAAGTCCACCAACTCTTGGCCCGAGACACCGTAGTTTGGGTTGCCCTGTGGTTCGTTGTACACTTCGAAGATAACGTGGTTCATCTCGCCGTACCGCGCCGCGACGATATCCCAGAACAGCTGGACTTCCTCCCCAAGTGCCGCATTCGTCCAGGGGATGTCCCGGTGGCGATGATAGTCGATGATAGCGTAGGCACCGTTTTCGCCACAGCGCTCGACGGCCGGATCGAGGTGGTCCTCGAGGTAGCTCTGTAACTGCGATTCGTCGAAGGCCGGTGGCTCCGGTCCCGTGCCCGCCTCGTGTTCGCCGATGTCGACCGGCTGGACCGGCAGTCGGACGACGTCAGCGTGCCAGCCCCGGCTGCCGTCCGTCGCAAGGTCGATGGTCTGGACGGCGTCTTTCCCGCGTACCGAGGCAGTCACGTCGACTCGCTTCGGATCGGCGATGTTGACGCCGTGGAGTTCGACAGTCTCGCCGTCAGGCGTCTCAATCAGATTACCGTTCCGTCGAAGCGACGGGAGCGTGTTCGTGTGAGAATCGGCCGCTGCGTGCCCGACGACGCCTCCGCTCGCGACGACGATACCGGCTCCGGCCGCTGCCTGCAAGAACCGACGCCGTGACGTCGTCGGTCGGGTACGTTCGGTTTCGCTGTCGCGCTCGTGGATCGATTGGGGTTGTTCGTTCATTGGAAGTCCATGTTTGTGTTTCGACGATTGCTGCCCTGTCCGATCTGATTGTTTCATTCGATTATACTTAATAATTGGTGGGTGGGCGACCATCGATGTGGAAGACGTCCCGTCCAGCGCTCCACGCTTGGCACAGGCGATGTACCTCGATACGGAGGCCCCACCGGGCAAGTCTCACGACTGGACCAGACACAGCCTTGCCCCGTCGTCGCGATCGCAAGCGATCCATCACTATCCACGTCGGGTCGGACGCCCGCAACCCTTTTTTCGTGTCCGAGTGAAATTAGCACAATGAGTCAGATCGACGACGTGCTGGGGACGCTGTCGGCCGATATCGACGCCGTATTTCTGTTCGCGCCGAGCGATGCCCTCTATGAACAACTTTCCGAAGAGGTTGAGGCGGTCGTCGTGGTCGGGGCCGAGAACGGCCCTGGCGCGGAGCGGTTCGTGGAGTTGCCGCTCGACTTCACGGCGATCGACGACCGTATTCGATTCGGCATCGAAGGCGCACTCGAAAACGAGTTCGTCACAGAGACCGACGACGTGCTCTGTCTGGGAAAAACGTACGCCGACGACCTCGACACCGCCGTCCGTGTCCGCGCCGGTGAGTTCACCGAATCTGGCGTCTACGATCTGTTCGTCAACTCCCGGGCCGAGCCCGGCGTCATCCGGAACGTGCTGGAGGTCGCCGTCGAGCTCGGGAAGAAAGGCCAGAAGGGCAAACCGGTCGGCGCGCTGTTCGTCGTCGGCGACGCCGGCAAGGTGATGAACAAGTCCCGCCCGCTGAGTTACAACCCCTTCGAGAAGTCACACGTCCACGTCGGCGATCCGATCGTGAACGTCATGCTCAAGGAGTTCTCGCGGCTCGACGGCGCGTTCGTCATCTCCGATTCGGGGAAGATCGTCTCCGCCTACCGCTACCTCGAACCCTCGGCCGAGGGCGTCGACATCCCGAAGGGACTCGGTGCCCGACACATGGCAGCGGGTGCAGTCACCCGCGACACGAACGCGACGGCGATCGTGCTCTCCGAGAGCGACGGGCTGGTACGGGCGTTCAAAGGCGGTGAGTTGATCCTCGAACTCGATCCGGAGGAATACTGATGGCGCTGGCGCTTCGACCGCTGCTTAACGTCCCCGAGCTCGTGCGGACACTGTTTTCCGAAGAGACCGCGGTCGCTGTGGCGATTCTCGTTCTGTTCGTCGGGACTGTGCTCGGCTATCTCGTCTGGCGAATGACACGCTCGATGCTCGAGCAGGCGGGCGTCCCAGCGGCCGTCGAGGGGACGGTCTTCGAGCGTTCACTGCAAAATATCGGCTTCTCGACAGTCGGACTGGTCGCTTTACTCGCGGCGATATTCGTCTACGCGCTGGCGATCTTCATCGCACTCCAGACGGCACAGGTCATCGATCCGACCCAATTCTGGACGGGATTCAGTACGTATCTCTCCCAGCTATTCGTCGCCGCTCTCGCCATCATCGTCGGGTTGATCGTCGGCGACAAGGCGGCGCTGGCCGTCAGCGAGCGACTTCGAGGGATCAAGCTCCCCCAGGTGTCGGTGCTGGCCCCGCTCGTGAAATATAGCATTTTCTACGTGGCTGCCCTCGTCGCACTGGGACAACTCGGCGTGGCGACGACGGCGTTGCTCGTCCTCCTTGGCGTCTACGTCTTCGGCGTGCTGTTCTTGGGTGGACTGGCCTTCAAACACTTACTCGCAGCGGGTGCGGCAGGCTTCTATCTTCTGCTCTCGGAACCGTACTGTATCGGCGACGAAGTCGAGATCGGCGACCGACGCGGCGTCGTCCAGGAGATCGACGTCTTCGTCACCCACATCGAGAACGACGAGGCTGAATTTATCGTCCCCAATCAGCGGGTCTTCCAGTCAGGCATCACCCGATTCCGGTGACTGTACGCCGTCGTCGGGCACCGACCGCTCCGGTCGGCGGACAACCTCAGCCGGGACGCCAACCACCGTCGCACCCGGCGGGACGTCCTCGGTGACCAGCGAGTTGGCCGCCACCTGGGCGTCCGCCCCGATGTGGACGCCCGGCAGGACGACTGCGCCAGCCCCGATCATGGCGCGCTCGCCGACGACGACCGTCCCCGTGCGGTACTCGTCCTGGAGGTACTCGTGACACAGCAGCGTCGCGTCGTACCCGACGATGGCGTCCGCACGGAGTTCCAGCAGGTCCGGCCAGAGCATGTCGGGCGTCGCCCCGAACGCCAGCGCGACACCTTCGTCGACTTCGGCCCCGAGCAACCGCAACACGACGTTCTTCAGCCGGACACTCGGGACCAACTGGAGCGCCCAGATGATCGCCGGCACGACGAGCATCCACACCGGGTTCCGGGTCCAAATCCAGTGACGCAGCGAGTTGCGCGACCCGGGAGTGTCGTGGCGGTCGAGGCGGTCGTGTCGCGAGGTGGCGTCGTCGCTCACGTCGTCGGCTTGGTGGCCACTGGTATTGAAAGGCGCGCCCCGACCGCGAGCAGCAGGGGGCCGGCTCTCAGTCGTCCGCGACGGCGGGCGCGTTGGGAGCGCCGGCAGTCGCTTCGGCACGCTCCGGGACCGCGCTCCACTCGCGGTGCTCCTCGTAGTGGAAGCGGCGATGGTCCTGCGTGGGGTCGACGACCGACAGCGAGAGCCAATCGTTGTCGAGCAGTTCGGTCACCGCCGGGTTCTCGGCCAGCACGTCGGTGACACGCTCGACGGGCGCGTGAACGGCGACCGAGAGCCGCAGCGGCTGGTGGTGGGGCCGGTCGACGCTCGCTTTCAGCGACTGCAACGGGAGCCCGGTCATCAGGTCGCCACCGTTGCCCTGGTAGACGCCGACGTTGCCGACCGGATTCTGTGTGATCTTCGACCCACTGCCGTAGACAGCGGTGTCGACCGTCGAGAAGTAGTACTGGGCGTTGATCCACTGTGTGACGACCAGCGGGCCCGTGAAGATCGCCGCCAGCGCGTCGCCGTCGGGGTCGGTCGTGTGGTCGTAGGAGTGGAGGAACGCGCGTCCATCGAGATCGAGATCGCTCGTCAACTCACGAGGCCCGATCACGAACCCGGCGTTACCGGCCAGCCCCCACTCCGGGCGCGTCTCGGCCCAGTCGCCAGCGCGACGTTCGATCTCCCGGACGCCTGCCGAGTCGTCTGTCTTCATCGCCGCGGCACGTTCGCCAGCGGCGTTCTCCCGAGCCACCGAGAGGTCCGCACGGAGCTTCTCGAGGTCCTCGGCGTGACTCTCGGGAACCTCGTCGTCGAAGAGTTCGACCTCGTCAGTCGTCGTGTTGTGTTCGCCGGCGAGGAAGACGGTGTCGCCGGGGACGTCGATACCGCGGTCGGCCAGCGCCGTCTGGACTGCTGGGTCGTTGCAGATGGCCGCGAGGACGCGCGCGTTCGGGCCACCGGGATTGCCGGCACAGGCCCCACAATCCAGGCTCGAATCGAAGGGGTTGTTCGTCGTCTCGCTCGCGTGCCCGACGAAGACGACGAGGCGGCCGAACGCCTCGATACCCATCAGTTCGAAGGCGGTCTCGGCGTACTCGACTTTCTCCTCGTGGGTCAACCCGACCGGGAGGTCGCCGGCGTAGGTGTGCTGGTGGTCGAGGAGTGGCTCGCTGAACTCGTGAGTCTCGGGGGCCACGTCACCTGCGGCGTCCAACAGCTCCCGAACACGACGAGGGAGCAGCGTCCGGGCCGCAAGCGACAGTCCGTACCCGCTGCCCGATTGCTCGACGAACCCGAAGGCCGTCGTCGGGTTCGCTGTCAACGTTTCGATCGCCTCACCGGCAGCTTCACGGATCGCCGACCAGCGGTCGTGACTCGTTCTGGCGTCGTCCTCGGTCGGCATCTCGGTGATCCGGTGTGCCGGATCGACGATTGGCGGAGCGGCGTCGACCGACACGTCGGCGTCGTAGGCCTGATACTCCATCGGGACGCCGAAGAAACCGGCGTAGCCGTGGGTCTCGTAGTCCCCGGTCGCCTCGACGTGGCGGCGGATCACCTCCGACCGCGTGTCGATACAGAACACCAGTTGGGCGTCCGGGCGACCCGCGGGCTCGGATTCCGCGAGGGACTCGCTTTCGGCGGCGACACTGTCGAGGAGCTCGTTCCGGTAACTGCGCTCCCACGCGGTCAGGAACGCCGGGGCGATATCCGTAGCCGTCTCGGTCCTCGTAGTGGCCGAGTTCTGGGGGCGGATGTCGACGTCGAACGCCTCGAGCAGTGCGAAACGGGCCGCCAGATAGCCGGTCAGCGTGATCGGGGCTTTCGACTGCCAGGCGCTCCCGTCGCTGGCACGTTGCTTGAGAAGGGCGGTCCAGCCGGGCAGGGCAGCCAGTTGTTCCTCGAGGATCGGCACCCACTGGCTCTCCGGCGACGACTCCAGAACGGTCTCGATAGTTGCAACCGGATCCGATGGAAGATCGGTGAGAATGCCGCGTTCGGGGATCTGTCCGTCGTGGTCGGCCATCTGACGGAAGGCGGCGTAGAATCCGTCCTCGCGGTTGGGCATCGGCCACGTCGCCTGCCCCGTATCGAGAAACGCCGACAGCCACTTCGTCAGGACGTGATCGACACGCGCTGTGGCAGCGCCGGTCCCGTCCTGGTCGCTATCGTCGTCCATCTGTGCAAGCAGCGTTTCGGGCTCGGCGTCGTAACCACGCGCCGCGAGTTCCGCGGCGAGGACCTCGCGGTCGATCCGCCCGTCTGCAAGCGCCGACCGGAACGTCTCCGGGGACGGGTACCCGCGCCCACCCAGCAGGTCGCTTGCCTGTCGGACGGCCTCCTCGAAGGGCGCGTCCTCGAATCCCGAGAGGGGGTTGGCCGTCACGAACGAGTGGATCGGCCACGCGCCAGCCACGGTACTCGCGGCCTTGTCGATGCTGTCTTCGATCGTGGTATCACTGCTCATTGTAGTCACCTCTGTCGGTCAGGAGGGTGTCGGTCGGCGGCTGACTCGCGTTCACGAGCGCGACGTAGAGGCGCGCGCTGCGCTTGTAAACGCCAGTCTCCACGCCAGCGTACGCGAGGAGGAATCCGGCGACGACGACGCCGTGGACGACGGTCAATTCAGTCGGTGCCGCGAGGACAGGAAGGTCGCCGAGGAGCGTCGAGACGACCGAGTAGACGAGGGCGTAGCCAGCGATCGCCGGCAGAAAGACGACCGGAATCGCCCCGTACCGGAGGACTGCCGGCAGCGACATCCGCGCGACGACGCTGCGGGCCGCCTGGAGTGTCGTGAGGGTCACGATCAGCGCGAGCACGAGCCCGCTGTCGAAATGGAGCCCTTTGCCCGTCAGAACCGCGAACACCGCGCCGCCGGCGAGTCCGGTTAGGAGCGTGATGCCGAATCCGACGACGCCCAGGTCACGAGACTCGCCGCCCGGAGCGGTGTGTTCGACTTCTTCGCCCGCACTCAGGAAGTGATGGGCCTTGTAGAACCCGTGGAGGACGAGGTGGGTGATCGCGGCCCCGAAGAAACCGAGGCCGGCCTGCATGATCATGAAGCCCATCTGCCCGACCGTCGAACAGGCCAGCCTGCTCTTGACGTCCGGCTGGACGGCTTTGAGGAACTTCCCGCCGAGCGCGCTGATCGCCCCCAGAACGACGATCACGAGCATGAGCGTCGGATCACCAGTGACGACCGGCGCGAATCGAGTCAGGAGGATGCCGCCGGCGTTGACGAACCCGGCGTGCATCAGCGCCGATGCCGGCGTGGGCGCAGTCATCGAGGCCAGCAGCCAGGTGTGAAACGGGAGCAGGGCGGACTGGATCATCGCCGCGAGGACGACGGCTCCAGCACTCACAAGCCAGACTGGACCGGCCAGCCCGTCGGCAGCCGCGGCGACGCCCGAGACTGTCTGGGCACCGGTCGCCCACCACAGCGTCACGAACCCGATTCCGAGGAACGCGCTGCTTGCGAGGAAGTACCGGCGGGCGACGCTGGCGGCCGCCCGTGCCTGGTGCCACCCCTCGACGATACCGACGAGGGCTGCCATGACCAGCCCCATCGCGAGCCAGAGCACCCAGAACAGCGCGAGGTGGTCGGCGGCGACCAGCGCCATCACGATCACCGTGAATCCGAACACGCCGGCGAAAAACCGCTCTTCGTGAGCGCTACCCGCCATGTAGCGACGCGAGTAACTGTGGACGATCCCGCTGAAGAACGACACGACTACCCAGAGTAGAACGGTCAACCCGTCGACCGCGACCACGCCCGGAATCTCCCCCGTTATCCCGAATCGCACTCGTGTGACCAGCGCAGCGACGCTGGCGGCGAACAACGCCCACGCGAGCCACGTCAGTACGACGGAGACGACGGGAGACTTCACCGTCGCGTCCGGGAGCGCTCCGACCGTCGGTTTCGAAGTGCGTCCTGCCATCGTTGTCCCTCACGACCGCCCGGGCGACTGAACGCAGCCACCGTCCGGATACGGTCGCATCTACAACCCTACGAGAACAGATTGAATATTAAATCTTGTTATAGTCACAATCTGTTCTCCGGGTTTAAAACTATAGAACATTATGATTATAGTGTGAACGCACGAGCGGGAACTGATGACAGGCGACTCATACTGCCGGCTGTAACAGACTGACGGAATTCGCCACCCGGTGTGATGCATATCTGTACGAACGTACAGCCGGCAGTATCAAGAGCAGGGCTTTGGGGCGACTGGGGTCGAGAGTCGGACGTCGAAGACGTCGTTCAGGCGTCGTCCCCGGTCGACGTTTCAGGGTCGAACCGGCCAAAAGGGGTGGTTTCGTGGGTTCGAACGAGTACCTCGTCGGCGACGGTGAGCCCCATGTCGAGCAATTCCTGGGCGACGGGCGTGATGTCGCTGTCGGACTCGCCGACCACGGTAACGAGTAAGTTCTGTTCGCCGGTGACGAGTTCCTGGACGGAGACGACACCGTCGATGGCCAGGATGTCCGAAATGAGTTCGCCGCGTTCGGGGATCGAGGCGGTACAGTAGAGCAACATCCGGAGGGGGTAGCCCGACTTCTGGTAATCGACGCGTGCGCTGTAATCCTTGATCACGTCCTCGGATTCGAGGCGCTGGATTCGCTTGCGAACGGTGCTGTCGGAAGTCCCGGTTCGCTCCGCGATGTCCCCCGAAGACAGGTTCCGGGCGTCCTCCTGGAGCGCGTACAGAATCGCCGTGTCCACGTCGTCGATTTCCCGTTCGACCATACGGACGTTTCCACGAGGAAGCTACTTACCTTTGTGCGTTGATCGCTGCTCGAACGCAGGCACTCGTCGACCTGAGATTGCCCACGGGCACGCCAATTCGATCCCAGGACAGCGATTCTGAATCGGCCCGGTCGAACCGATCGGAAAATCTCAACGCCTAAATCATCGGCAGGGTTCTGGCTGCGTATGCGGGACGTCTTCGTGTCCATGCTCGCCGGCAACGACGACCACGCGCGCGCATTCGACGATCAGTTCGACGCCGTCCAGGACGGCCAGCGGCCGGACGCCGTCACCGTGACCTGTTCGGACTCGCGCGTCCTCGCCGATCACGCCTGGGGGAACGCTCGGCCGGGCCACCTCTTTACTGTCAGCAACATCGGTAACCGCGTCATCCAGCACGTCGACGGCGAGGCCGTCGTCTCGGGTGACGTCCTCTATCCGATCGAACATACTGGCACCGAAACGGCCGTCATCGTGGGCCACACCGGCTGTGGCGCGGTCACCGCGACCTACGACGCCCTGACTGACGGCCTCTCCGAACCGCCGGGCATCGAATACTCCGTCGGGCTGCTCGTGCCTCACCTCCGGGCGGGCGTCGAGGCGCTCCCCGAGGAGCTGGAGCGCGAACGGGCAATCGACCACCTCGTCGAGTACAACGTCGACCGACAGGTCGAGTTCCTCCAGAATAGTCCGGACATCCCCGAGTCCGTCGACGTCGTCGGTGTCGTCTACGACTTCCAGGACCGCTACGACGGCCGACGTGGGGAAGTCCACGTCGTCAACGTCGACGGCGAGACCGATCCCGAGGTGCTGAAGGCGGAGTACCCTGCTATCAGCGATCGGATCGAGCGTCTTTGGGTGTACTGAGTGCTGTGCTCTTCGATACGTCGTCGCCGCGTCAGGCCGACTCGATCATGTGCTCGATACTGTCAACGGGCGTGACCGAGTAGTCGACCGTGAGCGTGTCCTGGATCGCCCGGATCTGGCCGACGAACTCGGAGATGTCTGTGAGTTCGCCTTCCAGAACGAACACTTCCATACAGTAGGCGTCGCTGACGTGACTGTGGAGGTTCGCGGTCACCAGCGAGTCGTGGCTGTGACGCAACGCCATCAGGCGCTGCTCGACGCTGGTCGTCTCGTAGTTGAACACCACGGTCACGAGTGCGATCAGGTCGCGCCCCTCGAGACGCTGGTCTTCGAACTCGCCCATCAGGTTCCGGGCAGCCTCGCGGACGACCTCGCTGCGGCCAGTGTACCCGTGTTCGGACGCGAACTCGTCGATGCGATCGAGCAACTCGTCGGGCATCGAGACGCTGACGACGGCCATATGTTAACTGCGGCCGGTCGAATAATAAGGATTGGCAACCCAGTCGACGTGGCTGGCGGTCAGCTACGGCGACAGACAGTGCCCAATGCTGGGGATAGCTCGGGGACGAGACGGTCACTCGCCGCTGAATTCCGGATCGCGGTCCTCCTGGAAGGCGTCGATCCCCTCCAGCAGGTCAGCAGTGTCTCGTAACAACCCGAAGGCCCGTGATTCGATCTCCAGACCGGCCTCGATGTCGTCCTGGCCCCTGTGCATCGCGCGCTTGGTCAGGTTCTGGGCGATCGGCGGGCCAGCAGCGAGATCGGCAGCGAGTTCGTCGACGCGATCCTCGAACTCGCTCTCCGGGAGCACCTCGTTGAGGAAGCCGTACTCGGCCATCGTGGCCGCGTCGAAGTGATCGGCGGTGAAGATGACCTCCTTCGCGCGCCCTTCGCCGACGATCCGCTGGAGGCGCTGGGTGCCGCCCCAGCCGGGCATCAGGCCGAGGTTGTGCTCAGTCTGGCCGAAGACGGCGTCCTCGGTCGCGATCCGGAGGTCTGCATGGGTCGCCAACTCCATCCCGCCACCGAGACAGAACCCGTCGATCGCGGCCAGGACCGGCATCGAACACTCCTTGACGGCCGCGAAGGTCTCCTGACCCCGCTGGGAGAGTTCGGCGACGTCGACGGCATCGCCCTCGGTGATCGCCGAGAGGTCAGCACCTGCCGAGAACGCCCGGTCGCCCGCGCCGGCGAGGACGACCGCTCGCACGTCGTCGTTCGCTTCGAGCCCTTCGATCGCGTCGGCCAGTTCCTCGAGCAGCGTAGGGCTGATCGCGTTCATCCGTTCGGGCCGGTCGATCGTGACGCGGCCGACGCTGTCCTCGACATCGACCAGCAGCGTCTCGTAGTCGGCGTCGCTCATGCGCCGAACCCTCCCGTTTCGGCCGCCGTGCGGAGAGATTCGGCGGCGACGTATCGCTCTGCACCCGTGTCCTCGTGGGCTGCGTCCAGCGTCTCGACCAGCGTCTCCAGTCCGGCTGCCTCGAAGAGGGCGACGGGCCCCTCGGAGAAGCCAGCGCCGAGCCCCATCGCCTGGTCGATGGCCTCATTCGTCGCCACGTCCTCCGCCAGGAGCGTGGCTACTTCGTTCGCCATGGCCGCGAGCAGTCGGTGTTCGACGTCCGTACGTGGGTCGACAGCCTCGTAGTCCACACCGCCGTCGTCGTAGTCGTAGAACCCTTCGTCGGTCTTGCGGCCGAGGCGCTCCTCCGCGACAGCTCGCTCGAGTAGCGGTGCGGGATCGTAGGCGTCGCCCACGACATCCTGGAAGTGCTCGAGGATGTGCAACGTGACGTCGTTGCCGATCTGATCGCTCAACTCGAAGGCACCCATCGGCAGTCCCAGCGACTCGGTCGCGGTCGCGTCGACTTCCTCGACGGTCGCGAGGTTGTCCTCGACGAGCCAGGCGGCTTCGTTGAGCATCGGGATGAGAATCCGGTTGACGATGAACCCTGGTCTGTCCTTGCGGACGCGGACCGGCGTCTTCCCGAGGTCTTCGGCGAGTGTCTCGATCGTCTCCAGGATCTCGTCGTCGGTGTGTGCCCCCCGGATGACCTCGACCAGGTCCATCCGGACCGGCGGGTTGAAAAAGTGCATCCCACAGAACCGGTTCGGACGGTCGGTAAGCTCTGAGAGGTCCGTGATCGAGAGGCTGGAAGTGTTACTCCCGTAGATCGCGTGGTCGGGGGCGTACGCGTCGACTTCGGCGTAAACCTCGGCCTTGATGTCCATGTCTTCCGGGACGGCTTCGATCACGACGTCGGCGTCCGCGACGGCGTCCTCGACCGGGACGACCGGTGTGACTCGCTCGCGGGCGGCGTCGGCCTCCGCCTCGGTGATGTACTCCCGGTCGGCCATCTTCTCGAGGCTCCAGTCGATCTGGTCGTATCCATTCTGGACCAGTTCCTCGTTGATGTCCCGGAGCCTGACTTCGTATTCTGCGAGTGCCGCCACTTCGGCGATCCCGTGTCCCATCGTTCCCGCACCGAGTACGGCGATCGTGTCAATATCTGCGGTCATTTGTCGATCAATAGTAGGACTGAGGGAGGGATAAATTTAATTATAGATGATTATTCACGTTCGATTGATTGTCGTGCCGTTCAGTGCCGATCCAGTGGCTGTGTCTGGCTGTAGAGCGGTCGAAGAGGTCCGGTAGATACTCACCTGTTCTGATAGATTTAAGCCGGTTGGCGCACTAGCTGTCTCAACTGTGACTGGACCAAAAGGGACAGCTGACTCGTCCGCGGCCCGGGCGGGCTGAAACCCGTATGCCGGTCACTCTCTGATAGGTATGCTCCAGGCAATACTCGACGACGTTCGCACGGCCAAAGCGAAGGACCCGGCGGCCGAAAGCACCGCCGAAGTCCTGTTGACCTACTCCGGACTGCACGCTGTCTGGCTGTACCGACTCGCGCACGTGCTCTGGGAGCGGGATCTCCACCTGATAGCACGCGTCGTCTCGCAGTTCGCTCGGTTTCTGACGGGCGTCGAGATCCATCCGGCGGCCGACATCGGCGATCGGCTGTTCATCGATCACGGCATGGGCGTCGTGATCGGCGAGACCGCCGAGATCGGCGACGACGTGCTCATGTACCACGGCGTCACGCTCGGCGGGAACTCCATGCGCCGGAAGAAGCGCCACCCGACCGTCGAGGACGGCGCGACCATCGGCGTCCGGGCCTCGCTCATCGGCGACATCACGATCGGCGAGGAGGCGACCGTCGGGGCCGGCGCGACCGTCTTAGAGGACGTCCCCCCAGGCGTGACTGTCGCCGGCGTCCCCGCCGAACCGATCGACGACGAAGTCGCCGTCGAACGGTGTGTCTCGCCGCCCCAGGACTGATCGGCGTCACGTTTCGCAACCAATTTCTCTGCGCCCTGGCTTCCCTCGACCGTGAGCGACCCCCACGATATCCTCCGGGACGACCCTGGCATAAAGCCACTGGTCGCCGAGCACGGCGAACTCACGCTCGAGCCCGCTCGGGACCCCTTCGAGCGACTCGTCGTCTCGATCGTTCGCCAGCAGCTCTCGATCGCGTCAGCCGACGCCATCCGGGAGCGATTGTTCGAGCGCTTCACCGTCGAGCCATCCTCGCTACGGGCTCCCTCGATCGACGCACTGGCCGACGTCGGGCTCTCAGAACGGAAGGCCGAGACGATCCGCAACGTCGCCGTCGCCTTCGAGAAACGCGGCTACTCTCGGGATTATTTCGCCGAGCACACAGACGGCGAGGTCGTCGCCGAACTGACCGAGATCACCGGAATCGGGCCCTGGACGGCGAAGATGTTTCTGGTCTACGGGCTGGGACGCGAAGACGTCTTCCCGGTCGAGGATCTGGGGATCCGAAAGGGGATGTGGGCCGTTTTCGACGACGAGATGGACCGGGCCGCGATGGTCGAACGGGCCGAACGGTGGCGACCCTACCGGTCGATCGCGTCGCTGTATCTCTGGCGCGTCGTCGATTGACGCGGACCGCCGCGCCACCGCGTCACCGTCACAACGAACGCTTCAGCCGGTCGAAAAAGCCCTGTTCGACGTCGATCTCCTCGCCGCTGGCCTCCGCGAAGTCCTCGAGCGCCTCGCGCTGGTCCTCGTTGAGGGATTCGGGCGTATAGACCTGGACCGTCACCAGCAAGTCGCCCTGCCCGCGCCGGCGCAGGCGAGGCATCCCCTTGCTTTCGAGGCGGAAGGTCTCGCCGCTCTGGGTACCGGCCGGGACGTCGAACTCCACAGCACCGTCGAAGGTCGGGATCTCGATCGTATCGCCGAGCGCAGCCTGCGGGAACGTGATCGGCGCGGTGTAGCGGAGGTCGTCGCCGTCGCGCGCAAAGTCGTCGTGATCCTCGATCTCGACCTCGATGAGGAGGTCGCCGTTCGGCCCGCCGTTCTCGCCGGGCGCGCCCTCGCGTTCCATCCGGAGAGTCTGGCCGTCACGGATGCCCGCCGGGACGTCGACGCTGAGGGTCGCCTCGTTTCGCACCACGCCGTCGCCGCCGCAGGTCGAACACGTCTCCTCGTAGAGGGTTCCCTCTCCCTCACACCGCGAGCAGGTCGTCGTCTGCTGGACGCGGCCCATCGGCGTCCGCTGGACGCGCGTGACCTGGCCGCGACCCTCACACTCGGGGCAGGTCCGCGAGTCGGCGTCTGGCGGATGTCCCTCGCCGTCGCAGTCGGGACAGGACTCGGGCCGGGTGACGGTGAACTGCTTCTCGACACCGTCGTAGGCCTCTTCGAGGTCGATCGAGAGGCGCGTCTTGAGATCCTGGCCCTGCCGCGGTCGATCCCGGCGTCGGCCACCGCCACCACCGCCGAAGAACTGGTCGAAGATGTCCTCGACGCTCCCGAAGCCCCCGCCGCCGAAGGGATCGCCACCGGCGCGTCGACCGCCGGCACCGCCTCTCCCGCCGCGGTCGTCGAAGCCACCGCGCTTTTCTGCCTGTTCGAAGCGCTCGTGGCCCATCCGGTCGTAGGCCTGCCGTTTCTCGTCGTCGGTCAGGACTTCCTTTGCCTTCTTGGCCTGCTTGAACTTCTCTTCTGCGTCGGGGTCGTCGCTGACGTCCGGGTGGTACTGGCGTGCCTTCTCACGGTAGGCCTCCTGGATCTCCTCCTCACTCGCATCCCGGGAGACACCGAGTACGTCGTAGAAGTCCTCGCTCATTCGTTAGCCGTGGATAGGCGATTGAGACACTTCAAAAGACCGGGTTGGGGATATCGCGGGAACCGGTCGCGAAGCCGACTGTGCCGGACAGTGAGTTCCGGCACGTGCTGTAGCAGCGCTTCCTTTTAAGTGCCGCGGGGTGGTAGATCGCGTCATGCTCACGCCGCTTTCCGGGGCAGTCGATACGACGCTGATCAACGTCGCCGGCGCAGTCGTCGGACTCGGCAGTATCGTCCTCGCGCTTTCGTGGTGGCGGTATCTCGCCCGGTGACACTCACACCGAGTCCGCCAGCTCGACCCGCTCGCGGAGCCACGCTGTCGCGCGTTCGACTGCGTCCTGATCCCGGCCCGAGAGTTTGATCCGCACTGTCTCGCCGGGATAGCTGCCGACCGTCACCTCGAAGCGCTCGTCGAGCGTCTCGATCCGATCAAGCAGGGCGCTCTCGGGTTCGTCGACGTGGACGACCTCGACGTGTCGATCCGCACCCGAGAAATCGTCGGCGACCGCCTCGAACATCGCTTTCATCTCAGCAGGGACGCCCGGGAAGACGTAGACGTTCGCGAGCACGCATCCCGGTGCGACCCCTTCGCGATTGGGAATCATCCGGGCACCGGCTGGAATCGCGGCCGTCCCATCGGCGAGATCCTCGCGAGCGTACTCCCGGTGTTCGGCGAGCCAGTCGAGCGCGGCCTGGTCTTCGACGAGGGCGACGTCGAAGGCGGCGGCGACGGCGTCCATCGTCACGTCGTCGTGCGTCGGACCGATCCCACCCGTCACGATCACCGCGTCGTATCGCGTCCGGAACGCCTCGATCGCCTCGGCGATGTCGGCTGTTCGGTCGGGTACGACCGTGATCCGCTCGACGTCGACACCGCGGTCGGTCACCTGTTCGGCGAGCCAGGCCGCGTTTGTATTGACGGTGTCCCCCGCGAGAATTTCGTCACCGACAGTGAGCAACGCCACGCGCATACTGCGATTGGGCACCCGGCGACCAAAGAGGTGACGCCTGTTCGGTTCGTTTCAGGGAGACGGCCGCGCCATCGTCTCGATTTCAGTAGCGCGCTGGCCTACCGCATCCCTGGCGGTGGACCGCGGTCCCGCGGGTCGTCTTCGTCCTGGTCGACGTCCAAACCAAGTTCCTCGCGTTCCGTACGGAGTTTGGCGATCTCCCGGCGGTAATACACCAGTCCGAACGCGCCGACGACCAGCGCGATCACGACGATCCCGCCGAACAGCAGGAGGTCGCGCTCGAGGTACGTCTGAATCGTGATCAGGTCTCGGTCGATCGAGTTCCAGGAGATTATCGTGCGATCCCCGACCCGTCCGGTCTCGTAGTCGCCGGGCACGACTCGCGAGAAGACCGGCAGGCCGACGCGCTTGTTCGGCGGCAACGCCACCTCGTGGGTCCCCTCGACGAGGACTCGCGTCCGGAAGTCAGAACCGGACCGCCGGGCCGTGAACGCGACCGTCCCGTTCGAGACGGGCGGTTCGAGCACGACTTCCGAGCGCCCCGTCGACACCTCGTACACCGAGTCGTTCGCCACCGTCCCGTTGGGATACCGGAACTTGAGTCCCGAAATCGGGATCGCCTGTCGCGAGCCGAGTCCGTCCGGCAGGAACAGTTCGAGAGACTCGCGGTCCTGGATATCGACGACAGCCGTGTAGTTGCCGGCGTAGAGCCGGTAGGACGCGTTCGCGTCTGCCTCCCAGTCGTAGGTGGCGTTCTCGGCGAGGTCGGCGTCGCTGACCGGCGAGAGACAGCCCGCTAACGCGAGCAAGCCGACGAGACCGACGATTCCCAGCAAGAGACGCGTTCGAGCGTTCATGGCACGACAGCGAGCAGTTCGGCGGGGAGGTACTCACCCACGCTGGCGAGTAGGCCGGGCGGATCGGTTCCCTCCCGGCAGACGACGCTCTGTTCGAGCAACCCGAGGCGCTCGACGGTGACGATATCCTGTGCGTGGCCGGCGCGGTTGAGCGTCGCCCGCACCTCCGCGCGGGTTGCGCTGTTGACGTTGAGTCGTCCTTCTCGCCGGGTCCACTCGTAGAGGCGGTCGCGCTCGTCGTCGGCCAGTCGGCCCGTCGGCGGCGTCTCACCGTCGCCGTCGGCGAGACAGACGAACCGGAGCGGCAGGTGCTGGACGAGACCGAAACGCGTCCGGATTTGTTCTGGCGTTCCCGGTCCCAGCCCGATCTCGTCGGCCGGGATCCGGACGGGCCGGCCGGCGTCGAGGACGAACCCGTCGTCGTCCCAGGATTCGAGCGTCCCGACGTACGTCTCTTCGGGGGTGAGATGCGGGGTGATCTCGCCGTACGCCTCCCGCAGGAGGTTTCGGGCCACCGCGGCGTCAGGTCCGGTGACGGTCACCGACGGGAAGTCGTCCTCACGGAGCCCGAGCTCGTATTCGACGTCGAGTTCGCCGAGGTCGTTCGCAAGTAGCGAGCCCAGCGAGTCGAGTGCTCGGTCGCGTGCGTCGCCGTCGACGTAGCACTTGGTTGCGAGGACGACCATCAGGTTTCGATGTCCAGGTTGAGTTCGCTCTCGAGTTCGTCGATGCGTTCGTCCATCGAGTCGATGAGCGCGGTGTTCTCCATCGCTTCGAGCGACGAGCCACAGTCCGGACACTCGAAGCCGTAGTCCATCGCGTCGCCGAACTCGAAGCGGATGCCACAGTTCTCACACAGGTAGAACTCGTGGTCGAGTTCGTACTCCCGACGCTCGTCTAAGGCCGCGTGGAGGTCGTACATCTCCGATTCGAGTTGTTCGGGGATGTTGTCGTACTCGAAAGTCCAGAGATACGTCAACCACCCCGAGTCCTCGTCTCTGAGCCGGCGGTAACTCGCCAGGTCGTTCTCGTAGAGAATGAACAGCGCCCGGCGGACATCGTTGAGTTCCAGCCCGAGTTCCTCGGCGAGTTCCTCGTCGGTGACTTCGCCGTCGGGCGGTGCGGCCGCGACCGGCATGCCCGTCGGTCCCACGAGTTCGTGGAGGTACTTCTGTATGACGGGGTCCTCGAGGTATTCCTCAAAAGCCATTACGTATCCATGGGGCGGTGACTCGTTTAAATTCACCGAACGATGGGCGCGAGCGTGTCACGCCAGTTGAGGGCGCGAGCGTGTCACGCCAGTTGAGGGCGCGAGCGTGTCACGCCAGTTGAGGGGGCCCAGCGCTCGCCACGTCGTCCACTATTCGACGTCCTCGACGCGTTTGCCGGTCTCCTTCGGAATGACGCGCTTCTCTGCGTCCGTCCACTCTCTATCGAGTTCGCGCCCGTCGAACAGGTGATCGAGAAAGACGGCGAGGGCGGCGATCTCGGAGTGGGGCTGGTTGGTCACGCCGAGGTTCCAGTCGGCGCGATCGTACACCTCGAAGGGGACTTTCTCCGCGCCAACGACGACTAACAGCGGCTCCTCGCGATGGCTCGCCCGAATTTCGTCTTCGACGCGCTGGACCGGTTGGCCATACATCGTGAGATGGACGATCGGCCCCTTCCAGGATCGGAGCCGACCGAGCGGCGAGTCGGTGATCTCGACCTCGAAGGGGCCGCCAAAGCGGTCGGTGATATCGTCGATCGTCTCCCGGCGGCCTTCGGCCACAGACTCGAGAAGCAGGCGGTCAGCACCGAGGGCGCGCGCCGTGAGTCCGACGTGGGTCGTCATTCGCTCGTCTCGGCCGGGTCGGTGGCCCAGTCGGAGCACGACGACCGCGGGTTCGTCTTGCATGTCCGGAGAAATGCGACCGAGCGGTTAGCCGGTTTCGGAACGCTCAGCGCTCGGCCTCGATCGCCTGGGCAATCACGTCGGCGGCGTAACTGTCGAGTACGGTACCGTTGACGATCACCGTCGGCGTCGCCTCGACCCCCCGCTGCAGTCCGTACTGTCTGCTCTCGGCGACCGTCGGGTCGTAGCGCCGTTCTTCGGCCGCCGCCCGAACGACCGCTGGATCCGCGCCGACCTCACTCGCCAGTTCCTCGTACAGCGAGAGACCGAGTCGGCCCTGGTTCTCGAACAGGGCATGAGAGAACTCCCAGTAGGCGTCGAGTCCGACCGTATCCTGAACGGCCCGAGCAGCGCTGGGGGCCCGCAGGGACTCCTGAGAGAGCGGCAGCGGGAAGTCGTAATGCTCGTAGCGGATCACGCCCGGTTCGACGTAGTCGTTCACGATGGAGGGGAGGTGCTCGAGGACGTAGGTCGCACAGTGGCCACAGGCGTAGTCCTCGAAGGCAGCGACCGTCACGTCGGCGTCCGGATCACCGCGAACGGGCGTCGGGAGGGTCTCGGTCTCCGGGTCGACGGTGATCGTCGGTATACCGTCGTCGTCGCCGGACAGGGCCGAACAGCCGGCGAGGCCAGCCGTCCCCGCGATCGCAAGCCCCCCGATAAACGCCCGGCGTGTCGACCGAGCAGCGTTGTCGTCAGGCATGTGTCACTGTTCGGACAGCCACGGATGAAATGTCTGTCGTTCGCGGCCCCTTCTGATCGAAAATCTGTCGGCTGAGGAGTCCGTCGCCGTCGTCCGGGAAGTCACAGCCGAAGACGGAATCGCGGAAAGGCGTGCCGGAAGCGTGATTCTCGCGGAAAGCGGCAGGCCTTTGTGGACCACGGGCGAGGATCGGGATATGGTAAACGAATACGACCAGGTCTCTGTGCCCAGCGAGGGACAGCCCATCGAGGTCATCGACGAGGACGAAGACATTCTCGACATCCCCGAGAACCCGATCGTGCCGATCATCCACGGCGACGGGATTGGCACGGACGTCGGCCCGGCCGCCCAGAAAGTGCTCAACGCCGCCGCCGAGGCGACCGGCCGCGAGATCGCCTGGATGCGCGTCTACGCCGGCGAGTCCGGCCGCGAGCGCTACGACGAGAACCTGCCCGACGACACCGTCAACGCGATCGACGAGTTCCGCGTCGCGATCAAAGGGCCGCTGACGACGCCCGTCGGCGCTGGCTTCCGATCGCTGAACGTCGCGCTCCGCCAGACGCTTGACTTCTATGCGAACGTCCGGCCGACGTACTATCTCGACGGCGTCCCCTCGCCGATGAAAGCCCCCGAGGAGATGGACATGGTGACTTTCCGAGAGAACACCGAGGACGTCTACGCCGGCATCGAGTGGGAGGCCGGCACCGACGAGGTCGAGCAGGTCCGGGAGTTCGTCGAGGACGAGATGGGCTTCGACGAGACGATGCACGACGGCCCGATCGGGATCGGCATCAAGCCGATCACCGAGTTCGGCTCGAAACGGCTCGTCCGAAAGGCCATCGACTACGCTATCGAGCACGACCGGGACACGGTCACGCTCGTCCACAAGGGCAACATCATGAAGTTCACCGAGGGGCAGTTCGGCGACTGGGGGATGGAGGTCGCCGAGGAGGAGTACCCCGACGAGGAGGTCTTCGCCGCGCCCGACTCCCTGTGGGAGACCCAGGACGAGGTCGACATCCCCGAGGATGCCGTCATGGTCGAGGAGCGCCTCGCCGACGCCATGCTCCAGTGGATGCAGCTCCGGACCGACGAGTTCGACGTTTTGGCGATGCCGAACCTCAACGGCGACTACTTGAGCGACGCTGCCGGTGCGCAGATCGGCGGCCTCGGGATCGCACCCGGAGCGAACTTCGGCGACGCCCGCGTCCTGGCCGAGCCGGTCCACGGCAGTGCGCCGAAACGCGCCGGCCAGAACATGGCCAACCCGACCGCGATGATCCTCTCCGGGCGGCTCATGTTCGATTACATGGGCTGGGACGAGGCCGCCGACCTCGTGCGTGACGCCGTCGAGGAGACCATCTCGTCGGGGAAGGTCACCTACGACCTCGAACGCCAGCTCGACGACGCCGAGAAGCTCGGTACCGAGGAGTACGCCGAGGAGATCGTCGCGAACATCGAGAGACTGGCGTAAACCAGTCTCTCGGGCTCTGGCGGCGTAGCCGCCAGAACATCGAAGAGATGGCGTAAGACGGCCGTTCCAGCGACCCTTCTCGCACTCGTTCGAACGCAACGCCCTTTGGCTTCGGTGGAGTACCTCCGTCACTCACAACGATGGACAATACCGATTATCGGATCGAAGTCGACGGCGACCGTGAGGACGCCTACGACGTCCGCTTTGCCGTTTTCGTCGAGGAACAGGGCGTCGATCCTGCTATCGAGATCGACGAGCACGAGGATACAGCTACGCACTTCGTCGCCTACGCCGACGACGAACCGGTCGGTGCCACACGATTGCGTGAACCAGAAGACGGCATCGGCAAGGTCGAACGCCTGGCTGTTCTCGGGTTTCACCGCGGCCAGGGACTCGGCCGACAACTCATGGACGCCGTCGAGGCCGAGGCCAGGCGGGAGGGCCTGGAGCGACTCACCCTCCACGGCCAGGTTCGCGTCGTCGAGTTCTACGAACACCTGGGCTACGAACAGGAAAGCGACGAGTTCGAGGAAGCTGGTATCACACATGTGAAAATGGCCAAATCGATCGACCGAGCGGAGGATTCAAGCGCCCCCGGTCGGACGTGACGAGCATGTACTCGGTGGTCGGCTGTACGGAGTGCAGCGCGCTGTGGGTGATCGAAGGGCGACCCGAAACCTCGCAGTGTCCACGATGTGGCAAACGTCGGCAGTTCGACCTCCTGCGGAAGTTCGCACAGACCGAAACTGCCGACGCCGCACGGCAAGCCCGCGCCGCGATGCTTGCCGAACGCCAGGATCTGGGCGAGGCGTTCGATGGGTTAGATTCCTACGCCGAGATGGAGGCGGAGGTGTCCGAGGCGGTGATCGGCGACGACGAATATCTCGAATCGAAGGGCGTCGACAGCGACGCCGCGTTCGAGGCTGGACGACGCGCCACGGAAGGGACCGGCGGATCGACCAGTCGCGAGGAGATCGTCCGTGAAGCACTCGCTGAACTCGACGATCCGGACGAGGACTCGATTGTCGAATACGCCGCCGAGCGTGGGGTTCCCGAGGGCTACACCCAGCGAGCGCTCCAGTCGCTGGTCCAGGCCGGTGACGTCAGCGAAAGTCGCGGAACGTATCGACTCGTTTGACTGCGCTATGCGATTCCGAGTGCTCGGAGCACGCCGCAAGCGAGCAGCAGGATCGTCAACGCCCGCTTGATCATGCCGAGCCAGGGCTGGACGCGTCCGGGGATCGAATCGTCGTCTGTGGCCATGTCTTTCACTCCTGGAGACGCCCGTCGGTGCTCGCCGACGGCCGCCGAGTGTTCCTTCGCGGACGGGACATAAACCGCTCAGCCGTCCGCGCCCGGTGAAAGTGAAGGTGTTCGGAGTCCCAGCGACCCACTCCGGGATCGCACAGTTTCAAGAGGGGCGGCCGTGTACACGGAGACGTGACTACTCGTGAGTCAGACGATTGGATGGCCGCCGAACCGGTGATCGGCGGGATCGCCCTCGTCTTCGCTGGCATCGTCGCCGCAAGCGTCCACGCCGTGGGCGCGACCATTCGAATCGGTGGCTACGAGTTACTCAGCGTCGTGGCTGCCGCCGCCGCGATCGGCCTGGGGACGTGGGGGCTATACGCGGCGACTGAGGGCCGATACCGGACTGGCGTCGGCTCACTCTCGGGGGCGGCCGGCTTCACGCTCGTCTTTCTCGCCCCACTCGCGCGGTCTGCCGTCCTGTTCGCCGCCGTCGGCGGCCTCTTTCTGGTCCTCAGTGGTCTGTTCCTGATCGCGACCGGGTTCGGCTACGCCGTCGTCGTCGACGACACGGCACAAGCGCCGGCCGACGACGAGTGATCGACAGCCCGGAAAAGCGGTGGGGGTGTCGACCGAGCCGCTCGGCAGCCGATCACCGACCGAGCTGTTCGTGGGCGCTGGAAAGGTGGCGCGACGCCAGCGCGCCCAGCAGCGAGAGCTCGCCGGCGAGTGCGGCTGTCGCGATGATTTCCGCGAGTGCTTCGGCGTTCGAGCCGACCGGATCGCCGCCGCCGGCGAGGCCGAGGACCGACAGTGCTTCGGACTGCGTCGGCAATGCGGTCCCGCCGCCGACGGTTCCCACTTCGAGTGATGCGAGCGTCACGCTGGCGTAGAGGCCGTCTTCGCGGGCTTCGAGACTCGTGATCGCGTTGGACCCCTCGACGACCTGGGCCTCGTCCTGGCCCAGTGCGAGGAAGGCCGCGCCGACGATGTTGGCGACGTGGGCGTTGAACCCGAGACTCCCCGCCTTCGCACTCCCGACGAGGTTCTTGCGGGTGTTGACGGCGGCGATGTCTTCACTGGTCGCGTGGAAGGTGTCCTCGACGAGTTCGTCGGGGATGAAGACGTCGGCAGCGACTGTATACCCCCGTCCCTCGACGGCGTTGATCGCGGCCGGCTTCTTGTCGGAACAGAGGTTCCCCGAGAGCGCGACGAGTTCGGCAGGCGTCTCTTCTTCGACGAACTCGGCGGCCGCCTCGCTGGCGATGGTGACCATGTTCATCCCCATGGCGTCGCCGGTGTCATAGCGGAACCGGAGGAACACCGAATCGCCGACGACGTACGGCGTGACGTCCTCGAAGGCGATGTGCGGGTCGGTGTCCTCGGCGACGGCGGCGAGTTCGGCCTCGTTCTCGCGAACCCAGTCGGCGACGGCCTTGGCCTCGCCGACGTCCTCGACGCTGAACACCGGCGCGCGGGTGATTCCCGACTTCATGATGCGGGCGGTCGACCCGCCGGCGTCCCGGATCGCCGTGACGCCACGGTTGACGCTCGCGACCAGGGCACCTTCAGTCGTCGCCAGCGGGACGTGGTACTCGCCGTCGGCCGCCTCGCCGTCGACGGGCAGAGGCCCCGTGACACCCATCGGGATCTGGACCGCCCCGATCATGTTCTCGATGTTCGGCTCGGCGTCGGCGGCGTCGATCGTATACGAGCCAACTTTCTCCAGGTCGGCGTCGGTCTCTTCTTCGACGTACGCACGACGTGCAGCCGTCGCGTCGTCCGGATCGGCGATGTCCTCGAGTTCGTATAGCCGAAGCTCCCCGCTGCGGAGGCGCTCGACCAGGTCAGTTACCGCTGCCATGCCCGTACACTCGACAGCCCGGCCCCTAACAGTTTGCCTTCCGGGCAGACTGACACGGTCTGCCGATCAAATCAATATGGTGATACGTCAGCCGCCATCAGAAAGTGTTAATAAGTACCACGTCGTATTGTAACGTCCCCCACGGAAGTCGCGGGGGCACACTGGACGCCGACGCTCCGGATCGAAGCGACGAGACGGAGCGAGGTAGGGGCCACAACCGAAACGCCCGTAAAAAGGCGGCAAGGACACAGGTCTCGAAGGAGGACCGAACCGGCCTGACCGTCGACCGCCATGGCGGTCGAAAACGAAGGCCAACTACCGGAGCACGTGCAAACGGGCTTCGGGAACACGGACGGCAACGCCGGCGAAAATCCGGCTCACGTCAGCTGATGCGGGCACAGCCGGCCGTTCCGGCTACACCCCTTCGCTTCGCGAAGGGAACACCCGGTGGGAATCCGGGCAACGCCCTTGGCTGGCAAGACCCGGTCGAAATCCGGGTAACGCCGTCGCCGGCCGACCGGCCGGGGACAACGTCTCCCGTCCAGGCTCAATCCGTGACGTCCGGCTTCTGGGGCTCACCTTCGATCGGTCGCCACCGGCAAGTCAATGCGTCAGCACCAGCAACTGCTCGTCCGTCCGAACCAGACAGAACGGGCCCGGTGGCGAGTTGAACGTGTGCAGCCGCTTTTCGGACACCAGCAGACGCTCGAACGGGCGACCGCAGGCCGGACAGGCGAACCCCTCGCGGTTTTCGAGGTGGGTCGTCTCCCGATCGTCTGTGAGTAACTTGAGTCCGTGGCGGTACTCGTGAAAATCGAACCCGTCCTCGACGTCGAGTTGTTCCATAGCTCAGTGGCGGTAGCGTCGGTTGGCGGGTGGTTTACTCGGGGATGTGAACGCCGTGGCGAAGCGTCCCGATCCCCTCGATCTCGATCTCGACGGTGTCGCCGTCTTCGAGCGGCCCGACCCCGGCGGGAGTTCCCGTCGCGATCACGTCGCCGGGCTCGAGGGTCATGTAGTCGGTGATCTCGGCGATCAACTCGGGCACGGAGAACACCATGTCCTCGCGGCTTCCCGACTGCCGCTGTTCGCCGTTGACCCGGAGTTCGATGCTCGCGTCCGCCGGAACTTCTTCGGGAGTAGCCAGCACTGGCCCCATCGGTGCGGCGTTGTCGAAGGCCTTCCCCCGGACCCAGTTGGTCTCGCGGCGTTGGTCGTCGCGATTCGAGAGGTCGTTGAAGCAGGTGTAGCCCGCGATGACGTCTTCGGCGTCGCTCTCGCTCACGTCGTGGCAGGTCTCGCCGATGACGACGGCGAGTTCGGCCTCGTGGTCGATGCGTTCCTTGCCGGCCAAAAGCGAGACCGTCGAGCCGTGGCTCGCGACGGTGTTCGGCGGCTTCAAGAAGAGTAGCGGGCGATCGGGCACGTCGGCGTCCTGCTCGTCGGCGTGATCGACGTAGTTGCGCCCGATACAGACGGTCTTCGTCGGTTGGGCGGGCGAGAGGACGTCGACGTCGTCGGCCGGATAGGTGTGTTCGTCCGCCGCCACGGAGTCGGGCTCACCGAGCGCAGTCGTGACGTACGCTGTCTCGTCCTCGGTGATCCATCGGCCCCCCCGAATCGTTCCTGCCGGGTCACGAAAGCGGACGCGCTTCATGGACCGGGTTATCCATTCGGGGGTGTTAGCGCTTTCGACCCATAATTTACCGGTACCGTTCGCTGCTATCGCGGAGTGGCGAGGCGAACTCCTTTTGAATCGCCCCGGAGTACCGAATCAGCATGGACGTACTCGTCGTCGGGGCGGGGGACATGGGCCAGTGGTTCGCCCGAGCCCTCGACGCACACGCCGCTGACCCACCGGATCTCGCGTTTCTCGACACCGATTCGACAGTAGCTCGGACCGCTGGCGACACCGTCGGCGGCCGAACCGTCTCGCCTGAGACGACCGAGCACTTCGATCTCGTCTGCGTCGCCGTTCCGATGCCAGTGACTGTCGACGCGATCGAAACGTACGCCGCGAACGCCGACCGGGCAATCTGTGACCTCGCGGGGATCATGGCCGACCCCGTCGCAGCGATGGCCGAGCACGCGCCCGACTGTGAACGAGTCAGCTTTCACCCGCTCTTTGCACCATCGAACGCGCCCGGTAACGTGCCGCTGGTGGCTGAAGAACCGGGACCCGTCACGAATCAGGTTCGTGCGGCGCTGACAGCCGCCGGCAACGACCTCTTCGAGACGACGCCAGCCGAGCACGACGCGGCGATGGAGACCGTCCAGGCCCGGACACACGCCGCGATCCTGGCGTTCGGCCTGGCCGCCGAGTCCGTTCCCGAACGGTTCCAGACGCCGATCTCTGCCGGGCTGTTGGACCTGCTCGAAACCGTCACCGCCGGCGAACCGCGCGTCTACGCCGACATCCAGGCCGCCTTCGACGGGGCCGAGGACGTGGCGACGGCTGCCGAGCGACTCGCCGAGGCCGACGACGAAACGTTCGAGGAGCTCTACCGGAGCGCCCGCCCGGGGGAACCGACCGATGAGTGACGAGCGCGACGCAATCCTCGACAGCGTTCGGTACCTCCGGAATGTCAGACCGATCGATCCAGACGAGATCAGGGAGTACGTGCCGGATCGGCCCCATCCGGGCGTCGTCACCCAGACGATCCGGGAGTCGGCCGTCGAACTCGGACTCAAGGAGCGCGAGGACGGCCGGTTCGTGCCGGCCCCCGAGGGACCGCTCGACGCAATTGTCGAACAGGTCGCGGCGTTCCCGGAACGCTACGCCCGTATTCTGGAGGATCTGCTCGTCGGGGAGTTCGGGGCTGGCTGGCCCGAGGGAGAGTCAGGTAAGCGACTCCGCTCGCGCATCCGATCAGTCAAGGAATCCTACCTCGAAGGGGCCGACGTCACCTACGACCGGGAGACTGCGCTCGCCTACGCCGTCTATCACCTCCCGGACTACTACGCCGTCGGGCAATACGCGCTGGAGCCACTCCTGGCCGACGATCGACTGCCGGCACAGCTCCGGGTACTCGATGTCGGGGCCGGCGTCGGCGGCCCGGCACTGGGACTGCTCGATCTCGTGTGTGAAGCCGGCGGCATCGTCGACTACCACGCCGTCGAGCCCAGCGACGCCGCCGACGTTCTCTCGGAGGTCCTGGACGAAACGGGGCGAAACGCACACACGACCGTCCATCGCGAGCGAGCCCAAGACTTCGAGCCGGACGACACCTTCGACCTCATCGTCTTCTCGAACGTCCTCGACGAACTCGATTCGCCCGCGACCGTCCTCCGCAAGTACGCTGACGCGCTCGAACCTGATGGGTCAATTCTGGCACTTTCGCCAGCCGACAAGCGAACGGCGACCGGCCTCAGGACGACCGAACGCGCCGTCGAGGACACCTACACGATCTACGCGCCGACCGTGCGTCTCTGGCCCGGCGAGACCCCTGCCGGAGCGTGCTGGTCGTTCGACCGCCGACCCGATCTGGCAATGCCACCGTTCCAGGAACGACTCGACGACGCTTGTGACGATGCGGACCACGACGACGGCGAGTTCGAGAACGCCGACGTCCAGTACGCCTATTCGATCCTCCGGTCGGACGGCGCGACGGCGATCGAGTACACGCCGGACGGCTCACGTGTCTCGAAGATGGCTGACGCAGACGGCTACGTCACCGACCGGATCGACGTCGTCGGGATCAAACTCAGTCCGGACCTGCGGTCGGGCCCCGACGCGAACCCGCTCTTTCTGGTGAGTGACGGTAGCGAGCGGACAGACCACTTCGCCGTGTTGACGCGGGAATCGACACTCAATCGTGATCTGGTCGCGAGTCAGTACGGCGACTTGCTCTCCTTCGAGAACGTCCTGGCGCTGTGGAACGACGACGAGGAGGCGTACAACCTGGTCGTCGACGCCGAGACGGTTGTCGACAGCGTGGCAGTCCCCTGAGCGGGAGAGGGTCAACGCCGGGTACCCGGCGAGGAAGACTTTTGCGCCCGCCGGCCAGAACGAGTCCATGACCGACGAGCCCACGATCTTGCTGACGAACGACGACGGCATCGACAGCGTCGGGATTCGGGCGCTTTACGACGCGCTCTCTCCTGTCGGTGAGGTCACAGCTGTCGCGCCGGCTGACGACCGGAGCGCCGTCGGTCGGTCGATATCGACAAACGTCGGCGTGACCGAACACGAACTCGGGTACGCCATCGACGGGACGCCGACGGATTGTGTCGTCGCCGGGATGGAGGTTCTCCTCGACGACGTCGACCTCGTCGTCGCTGGCTGTAACGACGGCGCGAACCTGGGGGCGTACGTCCTGGGCCGATCCGGGACGGTGAGTGCAGCCGTCGAAGCGACGTTCTTCGACGTGCCGGCGATCGCCGTCTCGATGTACGTCCCCGTCCGGGACGACGACAAGTGGGAGCCACTCACGGAAGCCCCCGAGTCCTACGCGAACGCGACACGCGCCACGCGGTATCTCGTCGAACAGGCGCTGGAGTCGGGCGTCTTCGAGCACGCTGACTACCTCAACGTCAACGCACCGCTGGCCGTCGACGGAGCGGCGACTGCACCGATGGAGATTACGACGCCGTCACGGGTCTACGAGATGGGGGCCCTCAAAAACGGCGATGAGATCGAACTCCACGATCGTATCTGGGAGTGGATGGCAGAGGGGACCATTCCCGATCCCGACGGGACCGATCGCCGAGCCGTCGTCGAGGACCGGATCAGCGTCTCGCCGCTGACTGCCCCCCACACGACGGAGCGCCACGAGGCACTCGACGAACTGGCCGAGGAGTACGAGAGAAGCGAGTAGAGAAAGCATCCGCCGACAGCCGATTCAGTCTTTCATGTCCTGGAGTTTGTCCAGGAGTTCGTCCTGTGAGGCGTCCGCTTCGAAGCTCACGTCCCCGTCGTGGTCGGTCGCATCGACGTCGACGCTCTCGCTGTCGTCGATGTCCGATCCACTGGCCTGATTCTCCTGCTCGGTTTCATCGTAGCTTCCGAAGCCCATAACAATAGGAAATAGGGGCGCGCCACTCTAAAACCGTCCGGTGTTGGATTCGTTGTGAGAGTCGGTCACAGTTCGATCCGCTCGACGATCCGCTCGGTGTCCTGGCGGGTGTTGACGGCGACGATCCGGAGGAACTCCTCGAGTCCCGAGTCCCGGAGTTTCGCCTTCAGGAGGTTGTCGACCTGGTAGACGCCTGCGGCGTTGGTCATCTCGATCTCGACGAGGACCGGCACGCTATCGCCGGGCCGGAGGTTGACTGCCTCGATGGCCTGGCTGGAGACCGTGTTGATCCCACGTCCACCCTGTTCGTAGGGGAATCGCGAGCGCCCGCTCTCCATATCGAGCGCGTCGGCCACGCGGACGACGCCGGCCTCGAGCGTCAGTGGTTCCTCTGCCGTGTCGTGACCCAGGATTGCGTGGAGGACTTCGCCCTTGAGCCGAACCGCCTCGGCCACGTCGTAGAAGGGCAACTCCGGGAGGACCCGATCCAGCAAGTCCGCCGCGAGTGGGATCGAGTAGTAGGGATGATCGTCCCGATGGACGACGTGACCGATATCGTGTAGCGTCGCCGCCAGAGCGACGATGACCGGTTCGTCAGCCTCGTCGAGTCCCTGCTGCCGTGCGCCGTTGAACGTCACGCCACCCTCTTTGAGCAGGTCGTACAGACACAGCGCGCGGTTGCGGACGATCTCGATGTGTTTCTCGCCGTGGTCGTTGTACTGTTTGCGCGCGACGGGATTGACGTTCTGTGCGGAGAGATACGCCTGGATTTCGGCGTCACCGTTGATGTACGTCAAGACCTCGTTGAGCCGCTCGTCCGGAAACGCGTGGTCGCTCGCTGAATCGTAAATCCGGCCCTCGGTATCGTCGTTGTCTCCTGTGGGGTCTGTCGCGTCGCTCATACGGACCCAAACGGCGCGGTCGAGAAAAATCGGTCGGCTACGCGATCAGGCTGCGTCGGCTGCGGCTTCGATCACTTCGTCGTAGTCCGGCTCGACACCGGGATCGTCGCTGACCCACGCGTAGGTGACCTCGCCGTCCTTGTCGATGACGAACACCGAGCGTTTGGCGACGTCGTAGACGCCCAGGTCGTCGAAGTCCATCGTGAGGTCGTAGGCGTCGACGATCTCCTTTTCGGCGTCGCTGATGAGGTCGAACGGGAGTTCGAGCTTCTCGCGGAACTCGTTGAGCGCGAACGGCGAGTCGACGCTGATGCCGTACAGCGTCGCGCCGGCGTCCTCGACCTCCGCGATGCGATCGCGGAACGCGGCCATCTCGTGGCTGCAGACGCTCGTGAACGCGCCCGGGAAGAACGCCAGCACGAGCGGCGCGTCGTCGAGATGCTCCGAGAGGGTAACGGAGCCGATGTCGCCGTTCGCGAGTGGTGCGGTGAAGTCAGGGGCAGTGTCGCCTTCGGATACCATTGCGTGTCAGCATACGGATGAGCCACCGAAAGGTGTACCGCTCTCGACAACTGTGTCCGCAGTCGTGGACGAGCGACCACCCCGACAACGCGGCGACTAGCAAAAAGACTATAATAGACAGTAGGTAAGAATCAGATAGCGATGATCGAAACAACCATCCTGCAACTGGGTATCCCCGGCGGGCCGGAGGTACTCCTCCTCCTGTTGCTTGCCGTCCTCCTGTTCGGGGCGAACAAGATTCCGAAACTCGCTCGCTCGAGCGGTCAGGCCATCGGCGAGTTCCAGAAGGGGCGCGAACAGGTCGAACAGGAACTCGAAGAGATTCAGGGCGGCGGTTCGGACGAGGGCACCGAAGACGAGTTCGGCGCGGCGGATACCGAGCGGGAAACGATGACCGAGACCAACACGGAAGATAACTGAGCGAGTTGGCGTCCGGTGGGTCGAGCGCCATCAAACCCAACAGTTTTTCTTCGACCTCTCCCCATTCCCAGCCAGGACGCGTGGCCTAGGGGATAGGGCGAGAGGTTCCTAACCTCTCGATCGCGGGTTCGAATCCCGCCGCGTCCGCTTCGTTCCTCACTTCGTTCGTCACTCAGCGGCCGCGGCGACCTTCGCGAACGCGCCGCGTTCGCTCAGTCCCGATAGACGAGCGAAGCGAGTCTATCGACGTTCGCCTCGTTTCACTCGGCGAACTCCCGCCGCGTCCGTAGCGACGACCGAAGGGAGGAGCGGAGGACCAAGGGATTCGAACCCGGGGAGTCGATCTCCCATCGAACCAGTAACCACAACCACTGCGGGCGTGCCTTTACCCATCTCGATTCCGAACAGACGCGTATGCACCGCGGGAGAGGTCTTCGATGACCGTCTGGGTCCTTGGTGATCAGCTCTCGGGCGAGCGCGGCCCCGTTGCCGAGCGATCCGACGAACCAGTGCTGCTGATCGAAGCGCGATCGTTCGCCGAGCGCCTGCCCTATCATCCGCACAAGCTCGTGCTGGTTTTCAGCGCGATGCGACACTTCCGGGACGAACTTCGTGAGGGCGGGCGGGAAGTACGGTACTATCAGGTGGAGACATTCGAGGACGGACTGACAGCCTATTTCGAGGAGTACCCGCACGACGACCTCACACTCATGCGTCCGGCTGGCGGTGGATCCGAACGACTGCAAAAACTCGTCGCCGACGCCGGCGGCCACCTGAACGTCGTCGAGAACGACCGCTTTCGGTGCTCGCAGGCGCAGTTCGATGAGTGGGATGCCGACAGGGACGCCGACGGTTACCGCCACGAGGACTTCTACCGGTACATGCGCCGGGAGACCGGCTATCTGATGGACGACGGCGAACCGGTCGGTGGCGAGTGGAACTACGACGAGGACAACCGCGAGACCCCGCCCGCCGAGTGGTCCCCACCGGAGCCACCCGCGTTCGAACCTGACGAGACCACGCGCGAGGTGGGCGAGTGGGTGACCGACCGCTTCGACGGTGGATACGACGAGGCCCCATACGGCGGATCCTGGGCCGACCCAGAGCCGTTTCGGTGGCCAGTGACGCGGGAGCAAGCCCTCGACGTGCTCGAGGACTTCTGTCAGAATCGACTGACAGATTTCGGCCCGTATCAGGACGCCATGCGCCGGGACGCCTGGGCGATGAGTCACTCCCTGCTCTCGACGAGTCTCAACCTCGGATTGCTCCATCCCAGTGAGGTGATCGAGCGGGCGATCGAGGCATACGAGCGTGAGAGTGCACCGCTCAACAGCGTCGAAGGGTTCGTTCGTCAGGTGCTCGGGTGGCGGGAATTTATGCGGCACGTCTACCGCCGAGAGCAGGACCGGCTCGCCGGGGCCAATCAACTCGACGCGACCGAGCCACTACCCGACTTCTTCTGGACTGGCGAGACCGACATGGCCTGTCTCGCGGACGTGATCGACGGGGTTCGCCGTCGCGGGTACTCCCATCACATCGAACGACTGATGGTGCTTTCGAACGTCGCGACCACGTTCGGCGTCGATCCACAGGTACTCAATCGCTGGTTTCACGCCGCCTACGTCGATGCCTTTCACTGGGTGACGACGCCCAACGTCGTCGGGATGGGCACGTTCGCCAGCGACGTCCTCTCGACGAAACCGTATACGGCTACAAGCAACTACGTCGATCGGATGAGCGATTACTGCGGTACCTGTCCGTATTACAAGACGAAAACGACTGGCGAGAACGCGTGTCCGTTCAACGCGCTGTACTGGGACTTTCTGGGGCGCAACGAGGACCGCCTCCGGTCGAACCACCGGATGGGACTGGTTTACAGCCACTGGGACGACAAGGACGAGCGCGAACGCGACGCGATCCGCGACCGCGCGACGGCGATCCGGCGAGCGGCGCGTAAGAACGAATTGTAACGAGTCGACGATCCGACGGCGGGCGCGTCGACTCGACTGGCGCGTACGAACTCGGGTTGGTGATCAGTCAGCCGGAGTGACGTCTGCCGTCTGCGTGTCCGCTCTGATCGCACTGACTGCACTGTAGATGACGGCACTTCCCACTGCGAGGGCCGAGAGCATGATCAGGCCGAAACTCACGACCTGTAGGGCGTCGCTCCCGAAGGCGTTGCCGAGTTGACGGAGCGCGACGGCGATCGAGCCGCCGACGAGCATCAGCCCGAAGTAGATCTTGATCTCGCTTTCGTCGACCAGGCTGGTGGCTGTCGACCCGATTCGAGCGCCGAGTGCGCTCCCCGCCAAAAGCGGCGCGACGATCGAGAGATCGACGCCGCCTTCGAGTCCGTAGAGGAACGACCCGAGGCCGCCCGAGAAGACGATCTCGAAGAGGTCGGTTCCGACGGCGATCGGGACGGGTACCCCGATCAGGTAGAACATCGCGGGCATCCGGATGAAGCCGCCGCCGACGCCCAGGAATCCGGAGAGGAGCCCGGTCGCGAAGGCGACGCCGAGCACCATCCACAGCGAGACCTTGATCCCGCCACCGATCGTCATCATCGGCGGGACGGTGTAAGACTGGATCTTCTTGGCGATGTCCGGAATGTCGTCCGGCTCGATCTCAGCGTCGGCGTCGTGTTGCTCCTCGATCGATTCGTCGCCATCGTTGCGGAGCGCGTTCCGCGTGACGAACAGGCCGACGCCGCCAAGCAGGACGACGTACGTGACGCCGACGATCAGGCCCGCAAGTCCCCGATCTTGCAGGAAGTACAGTCCGATCCGCCCGACCTCGATGCCGGCCGTCGTCCCGACGATCATGAGGCCGCCGAGCTTGTAGTCGACCTGGCCGAGATCACGGTGTTTGAGCGTCGCGATGACGGCCGTCCCGAAGACGAAGGCCATCCCGCTCCCGACGGCCGTGGTCGTCTCGAAGCCCATGATCATCAGCGCCGGCGTCACGAGGAAGGATCCGCCCATTCCGAAGAAGCCGAACAGTACGCCGACCATGAAGCCAAAGCCGACGAACAGCAGTAGCATGCTCGCGGCGAGTCCGAACAGTTCCATGGGTTAGAGTGTACGAATGCGTTCGACGAGCGGTTCGGCGAGGACACTCGAGAGCGCGCCGTACCCCAGATAGAGGACGGCTGCCTCGAGCAACACTGCCCCCACGAGCGTCCCTGCCTGCAGTATTTGGGCTCCCGATCCCAACCCTAGCATCGCTCTCCCCTCGCAGTCGATCGTGTATGTATTTGGATCATCCCTTCAATACCCCATATTCTACGGGTGGGTAAAACGCTTTTGAACAGTCTGCACAATATTACAAACACGTATCTGCTACGTAACCGACTAGAATATTTTCATAACTTATTCAGATATAGTACATCGACGCACAGTGCGCGTTTCTGGCTTCGCGTTAGCTCGGCTGAAACTGGAATTACCGGCGATTTAGTCCGGTTTCCGGATGCTGTGGTTCGTGGCTGGTCGCCGCGTCGTTGGCGTCGTCGGCCACCAGGGTCATGAAGGGTGGCCGCCATCCTCGACCGAATAGTCTTGAACAATCAAAGCAATATTATAGTCGCGTCTCCAAGCGGTCTGTATGAAGGCCGTATACGCAACGGACCTCTCAGAGGCAAGTGAAGCAGCGATCGCCAACGAGACGTGTCTGGAGTGTCTCGGGCGGATCGGCGTCGAGGCGTTCCACCTCGTGACAGTCGTCCCGTCGAACGTCCACGCCGGGATGCCCGGGATGAACTTCGAGAAACGACGCCAGACAGCACTCGATCGCTACCGGGAAACGTTCGAAGATGCCGGGTTCGACGTCGAAACCCACGTCGTACGCGGGACACCCCATCGCCGGATCAACGGGCTCGCGGAGTCGGTCGGTGCGAGTCTCACGATCGTCGGCTCGCGCGGATCGAGTCCACTGGAGAATCGCTTCATCGGTTCGACAGCCCGGAACCTCGCGCGGACGTCGGTGACGCCGCTGCTCGTCAATCGGATCCAGCGGGCGACGGACGATCCTGCCGTCCTGGAAGAACACCTCTTCCAGCGGATGCTGTACGCGACTGACTTCTCGGAGAACGCCCAGGAGGCCTTCGAGGCGTTCTCCTATCTCCGGCACGCGGCCGAGGAAGCGACGCTGGTTCACGTCCAGACGCCCGCCGACCCGGAGCCGGATGACGACCCTCGCGATCGGCTCGACGAACTGGCCGGGAGACTCGAGGACTGGGACATCGAGACGCGCCTGGATGTCCGCCAGGGCGATCCCGTCGAGGAGATCCTCGCTGCCGAGGACGACCACGATCCGACGACGACGCTGGTCGGTTCGCGAGGCCACAGTCGACTCCGTCGACTCCTGCTGGGCAGTGTCTCCGAGGACGTCGTCGCGAAGGCCGACGGCAACGTGATGCTCGTCCCACCGAAGCGCGTCGCCTGAATCTTCTTAACCGATTCGCAGGACAGTGACAGCGCCATAGCCGAGCCCCAGCGACAGCGCGAGCGAGCCGACCCACGCGAGAACAGTTATCGTCAGCTTTCGTCCGCTGACGTCGGCTCCGCCCACCGCCATCCCGCTGACGATGATCTCGTTGAACGAGACCGGGACGCCGAGCAAGACCGCGAGTTGGGCAATCAGAAACGACGGGACGAGCGTCGCGATCGAGCGCCGCGGGCCCAGCGAAGCATACTCCTGGGAGAGGGCCGTGATCATCCGCGGTGCACCGGTCCAGGAGCCCACCAGGATGCCAAGCCCGCCGCCGAGCAGGATCGCGAACGTGGGGACCATCGACTGCCCCTCGAAGAGCGGGAGCAACGGACCGACGGCGAGCCCGACCTGACTCGCGCCGGCCGAGAACGCCACGAGCGAGCCGAGCGCGAGCAGGAAACGCCGAAGTCCACCAGTCAGATCGCGGCCCACGTCCCACCGGACGACGAGTGCACTCGCGACGGCGGCGAGGCCGGTAACCAGCGGCACCGAAAAACGGCCACCCGCTGGCACCACGCGCCCGCCCGCAGTCGCGATCGTCCCGCCGACGCTCCCGAGGAACGCGAACTCCAGGTTGACGACCACTGCGCCGACGATCGCGGCCAGGATGGGCACGCTCACGTCCTCGGGCACGTCCGGGCGGGGGAGCGTTCGAGCGATCGCGAACGCGACCGCGCCGCCGCCGATCGGCGTCAGGACCCACAGCGCGCCGACTTCCTGATACTTCGCCCACGCCGGATCGCCGCCCATCGCGAGGCCGACGCCGATCACTGCGCCGGTCACCGTGAAGGCCGTCGCGATCGGGTAGCCGGTCTTGATCCCGATCGCCATCAGCCCCGCGCCGATCAACAGGACGGCGATGACGCCCGTCGCCGGGAGTGTCACTCCCTCGACGAGGCCGTTCCCGACAGCTTCCGAGACGTTCCCACCCTGGGTTACCGCGCCGAGAAAGCCCAGGACACCGACGACGAAGGCCGCCCGGAGCGTCGAGATAGCGTTGGCCCCGACGGCAGGGGCAAACGGTGTCGCGCCGCTCGATCCCGCCCCGATGACCCACGCCATGAACAGGCTCGCGAGGCTTGCGACGACGAACAGTGCAATCGTGGCTGGATCCATAGAATGCAGCAAATAGAGAACGCGCTTAGTTCGTTCGTTCGCGCCAGACGCCCTGGAGGTACGCGCCGATGAACATCCCGGCGATGGCGAGCAGGATCGGCCAGTTGCCGATCCCCAGGCTCGCGTAGCCCGACCCCGGACAGACACCGGAGATCCCCCAGCCGAGGCCGAAGATCGCCCCGCCGATCAGGACGTTCCGATCGAAGGACTTCAGCCGGCGGCCGTAGGTGTCGCCGGTCAGCGGCGCACGCTCGCGAAGGCGTGGCATCACCACGAAGGCCAGCCCCGAAACGACTGCCGCGCCGAACATCACGAACAGCAGGCCGAGATCGGTGAGCTGGAGGAAGTCCAGCACGACTTCCGGGCGTGCCATGTGACTCGCGGCGAGGCCAAAGCCGAAGACGAGTCCGCCGAGGAGGATCACCGGCATGAACAGCGGGTGCCGCCCGCTGTCGGGGTCGTTCGCGCCCGCCATCAGGGACTCACCCCCAGTGCCATGACGACCTGGGCCGTCGCGATGGCGACGCCCAGGAAGGTGATCACGCCGACCAGCGACGTCTTCGAGCGCGACCCGATCCCGCAGACGCCGTGCCCGGACGTACAGCCTTTGCCGAGTCTGGTGCCGATCCCGACGAGGATCCCGCCGGCCAGGAGTCGCCAGGGCTGGACGTCGGTCGTCCAGGCTTCGCCCTGCCATATGAGGGCGTAGACGGCCGCCCCGAGGACGATCCCGACGGTGAAGACGATCCGCCAGTCACGCGAGGCGCGGTACTGCTGAAAGCGCGAGCGATCCGAGACGTACGTCAGCGTCGACTCGAGGAAGGAACTCGCGCCGGGAGCGATGGCGGTGGCCGCGTAGATGATGGCGGTTCCGAGGCCGACGAACAGCCCGCCGACGGCGTAGCGAGTGATCCCTTCCGGGAACAGCGTCTCGAACAGCGACAGGACGATAGGGTCCGGGAACATGCTCTCCGATCAGTCTCCGGCCAGTGAATCCTGGCTGGCCGCGCAGTTGTTCGGCCCGAGTTCGAGGCTGAAGGCCTCCTCGTCGTCGATCCGGTGCTGGCCGAGGTTGGTCGCGATGATGTCCTCGTAGTTGGCCGGCCGGGGTGGCATGTCCGCCAGGATCAGTTCCACGAAGTCCGCCTCGTCCATCGAGAGGGCGTCCATCTCCGCCCGGAGATCCCCGAGCGTCGCGGTGTAGGTGCCGTCGGCGGCGGGTTCGGCCGCGTCGCTCGTGTGGCCACCGGCGATCAGGACGTCGTCGGACAGCGTGAGGATGCGTTCCTGCAGCGTCTCATAGAGCTGCTGGGCCGCGTCTTCAGCGCCCGCGTCGCCGGCCTCCAGGTCCGGCCGGGCGACGCTCTCGACGAACAGCCCGTCGCCGGTCGCGAGCAGGGCGTCGCCGACGAGATAGGAGGTCATGCCGGTCGTGTGGCCGGGGGTGTGGATCGCCTCGATTTCGACGTCGCCGACGGTGAAGACGTCGCCGTCTTCGGCGCCAGTCAGGTCGTCTGCGTCTTCGACGCCGCGGTCGATCGCCGCGGCGGGCAGGACGGCCTCGACGCTCGCCTCGGCGAGTGCGCGAATCCCCGAGACGTGGTCGGCGTGAACGTGTGTATCGAGTGCGTAGCGGAGGTCGGCCCCGTGCTCTTTGGCGTCGTCCAGGTAGCGGTCGGTAAAGGCCCGAAGCGGGTCGATCACCGCGGCCTCGCCGTCGTCGACGACGAGGTAGCCCAGACAACCGCTCGAGGGCCGCTGATACTGAACGACGGTGCCCGGGCCGTCGTAGCCCGAGACTTCGACGGCCTCGTAGATCTCCGCCCAGCCGTTCATGCCGAGCGCGACGCTTTCGGCGTCGTAGCCCCGGTCCTTCAGCACGCCGGCGATGTACTCGCTCGCCTCTCCCTTCGCACAGATAACGGTAACCGTTCCACCGTCCGGAATCGACTCGAAGACGCCGTCGCCGATGTCGTCGTCGAGGAACTCGTAGTAGGGCACGTTGATCGTCTCAACGGTCTCGCCATCGATGTGCCACTCCTCGTAGTCGCTCCCGGTACGCACGTCGAGGAGGGTGACCGACTCGCCGTCGTCGATTCGCTGCTTGAGCGCCTTCGGCTCGATCGTCGGTGCCGACTGCTCGGGTTCGGGGAAGTCAACGTCAGCCATTGGTGTCGCCCGTTCGTATCGCTCGCTCGCACATAAGTGTTCCCATAGTATTGGAAAGAACTCACAATATCCTCCGGGACCGTAGTGTTGTACATTGTGTATATTGACGGGGCATTGAATTACTTTGATATAACCGACCCCGGTAATCAGGGTCTTTTAAGTAGTACGTACTCATATGTACGATTCATGAATAGGGTCGTATTGTATAGTATAGACAATATTATCGCAGTCGAAGGGATCGGTACTGTGCCGACGCACCAGCCAGTCGAACGCGATGCGATCACTCACGCAGGCCGCGGCAGCGACGGGACTGCGACGGGTACGCCGTCCGTCGATAGTCCTGTAATCGAGAGGCAAGCATTCTTCGGCACTCCGGGCAAAGTCGGGGTATGGGCAACGTCTACGTCGCTGGAAGCATCAATCAGGACATCGCGGTCCGACTCGAACGGCGGCCACAGCCTGGCGAGACAGTACCCGGCGAGTCCGCCTCGTTTGGCCTGGGCGGGAAAGGTGCCAATCAGGCGATCGCAGCCGCGCGATCGGGCGCGGCCGTCGAGTTGATCGGGGCCGTCGGCGACGACCGTTTCGGCGAGGAGCTGCTGGCTGATCTCGACACCGAAGACGGGCTCTCGACAGCTGGCGTCCACCGTGCCTCGAACACCTCGACCGGGGTCGCCCTCATCACTGTCGACGCCGATTCGGAGAACGCCATCGTCGCCGTGCCCGGGGCTAACGCGGCGCTCGCCCCCGCAGACGTCGGTGACGTCGGGATGGAAGACGACGCGGTCGTGCTCTCGCAATTCGAGATTCCCCAGCCGACGATCCGGACGTTCTTCGAGCAGGCACACGCGCAGGGCGCGAGGACGGTCCTGAACCCGGCACCCGCTGAGACCGTCCGGGAGGACCTGCTCGAACGCGTCGACTTTCTCGTCGTGAACGAAACGGAGGCGCTGTTCTATGCCGACGGGGATTCGAAGGGACAACTCTCGCAGGACGAACTCGTCGAGACGGCCGCGGCCCTGCGCACACACGACGAGCAGGTGGTCGTCGTCACGCTCGGCGAGGCGGGTGTCTTCGCGAGTACGCCATCGGAGACGATCGAACTCGACGCCTACGCGGTCGATCCTGTCGACACGACCGGGGCCGGGGACGCGTTCGTCGGCGCGTTCGCCACGGCACTCGGTGACGGCCTCCGGCTTCGAGACGCGCTGGACGTCGGGGCCGCTGCCGGGGCGCTCGCGACGACACAGACCGGCGCAGCACCGTCGCTACCCACGCGGGCGGCGATCGAAGATCTCCGAGCGGACGAGTGACAGCCGTCCGGCCCCGTGACGAAAGACACCTACGTCGCGCCTCGAAATCTCGACCATGGCAGATCGCGTCATCATCGACACCGACACCGCAACCGACGACACGCTCGCCATCCTGCTCGCCGTGCTCTCGGACCGCGTCGACGTCGAGGCACTCACGATCGCCGCCGGCAACGTCGCCTTCGATCGCCAGGTCGAGAACGCGAAGTACACGCTGGATCTCGCCGACGTCGCCGGAGAGATTCCCGTCTACGAGGGCGCACGATCGCCGCTGGTCAAGGACCACGATCACGCGACCGACGTCCACGGCGAGGGCGGGCTCGGCCCGGATCTCGTCCCCGAGACGGACGTCCCATCGGCCGCGGGGTTCGGCCCGGAGTACATCGTCGAGGCGGCCCGCGAACACCCGGGCGAGATCACGCTCGTCTGTCTGGCCCCGCTCACCAACGTCGCGCTCGCGCTAGAACGCGAGCCGAAGTTGGGCGAACTTCTCGCGGACGTCGTCGTGATGGGCGGGAACGTCCACTCCGCGGGCAACGTCACGCCGGCCGCTGAGTTCAACGTCTGGGCCGACCCCGACGCCGCGAAGATCGTGCTCGACGAACTCGCGGTCACGCTGGTCGACTGGGGGCTTACCCTGCGGGACGGCACACTCGATGGGAGTGCGGAGGCGCGTATCACCGACGCTGCTGGGGACTCCGAGTTTGCCGCGTTCTACGAGACGGTCTTCCGGCCGGACGCCGAAGGGGCCGGAGACGACGCCTACTGGGCGGGGACAGCCCAACCGGACGCGCTCGCGAGTGCCGTCGCTGTCTTCCCGGAACTGATCGAGCAGCGCGAGGCCGCTGTCGTCGACGTGGACGAACGCGAGGGATTGACGCGGGGCTCGACGATCGTCGACACACACGGGATCACGGATCGGGAACCCCGGACTGACGTAATCACGTCCGTCGACGCGGACGGCTTCCAGGAACTACTGCTCGACACAGTCGTCGCCGGCGATCCGGACCGGTCGTTCGAGTGACGACATCGTGCTGCCGCTGGCTGGAGCGTCCTACACGTCGAAAAAGACGGACTCGTCGTTACCCGAAGAGTTCGCCGAGGCCCTCGCCGCTGGCCTCCTCGTCCTCGTCGTCGCCGTCGTCCTCGTCGTCGTCGGCTGCTTCTTCCTCGTCGGCTTCCTCGTCATCCTCGTCGTCAGCGGCTTCGGCTTCGCCGCCGGCCGCGCCGCCCGTCGCTGCGGGGACGGCGGCAGCCTCTTCGACGGCCTCGTCGATGTCGACGTCCTCGAGTGCGGCCACGAGGGCCTTCACGCGGGACTCCTCGACGTCGACGCCGGCTGCCTCGAGTACGTCCGTCAGGTTGTCTTCGTTGAGCTCTTCGCCAGTCTCGTTCAGGATGAGTGCTGCGTAAACGTATTCCATAGTTGTCTCCTCCGTTAGTTAGTCGAACATCGCGCCGAGTGCGTCGCCACCGTCGCCGCCGTCTTCATCGTCGTCGCCGTCTTCGGCATCGTCGGCGTCGTCAGTGGTGTCCTCGACGTCGTCTTCCGCTTGATCGTCTGCCTGTTCCGCTGTGGCTTCCTCGGACGCAGTATCGGTCTCGACGCCCTGTAGTTCTTCGGGCAGGGCCGCCTCGTCGTCGATCTGACCGACGAGTGCGCGTACCTGTGCGTCGGCCTTGCTCACGAGGTCGTCGGCCAGGTCCGGGCTCTCGATGGAGGCCTGCACGCCGAGGCTCTTTGCCTCGCCGCGGGCCTTCTGGAGCAGTGCCGGCCCGGTCTCGGCCGTCGGGTAGACGGCGTTGATCGAGAGGTTCCGGGCGCGACCGGCTGCGGCCTGGACGTCGCTGCGGTACGCCTCGATGTCGAGTTCGAGATCCTCGGGTTCGAAGAGGACGCCCTCGGCGTAGACGGCCCGGAGATCGAGCCCGACTTCCTTGGGCTCGATGCCGAGTTCGGCCAGCACGTTCGAGAGATCGGCCGAGACTTCCCCGCCAGCCTCGAGCACTGTCGAGTCCTCGAGCACCTGGATCGAGCCTTCCTGGATGCGGGCGTTCGCGCCGACACTCTGAAGCTCACCGACGAACGGCCCGGGATCGATCCCGGTGTCGCCCTCGGGGATCACGATGTCGTTCGGCGCGACCTCGCCGGCGTTGATCGGGGCCGACGTCTTCGAGGCTTCGAGTTGCTGATAGAGGCTGAAGGGGTTGTCGTTGGTCCCGATGAGACCCACGTGGCCCGAGACGAACTCGACGAGCGTTTCGAGGCCCTCGTCGACCTCATCCAGGGCACGCTCGACGAGCGTGTTCCGGCTGACGCGCAGCTCCGCAGTGCCGTAGAGATTCCGGCGCATGTCCTGGAGCTGTTGGCTCGGGATGCCCGTCAGGTCGACGACACCGACGCTGTCGTAGGATTCGATCATCTCGACGACATCGTCGATCTCCTCGCGCTTCCACTCGGGGATGTGTTCGGTCTTGCGTTCGGATTCGGCGCTCATCAGGCCACCTCCACGGCCGGCCCCATGGTCGTTTTCACGTACACCGAATCCAGGTTCAGCGGCCCCTTCTCCAGGTCGGCGTGGAGTCGACGGAGGATCACGTCGACGTTGTCGGCGATCTCCTCGGCGTCCATGTCTTGGGCTCCGACTCGCGTGTGGAAGGTTCGCCGGTCGCCACTCCGCACCTGGACGGTGTTTTTCATCCGTTCGACGACCTCGACGACGTCGTCGTCGGGCTGAAGCGGTTCGGGCATCTTCCCGCGCGGCCCGAGGATCGTCCCGAGGTAGCGACCGATGTCCTGCATCATCGCGGCTTCCGCCACGAAGAAGTCGGTCTCCTCGGCGAGATCCTTCGCCTGGTCTTCGTCGTCGCCCAGGTCCTCGAGTTCGTCACCGTCGAGGACGTCGTCGGCGACCTCCTCGGCCCGGATCGCGGTCTCGCCCTCTGCGAAGACCACGATCGCGGTCTCCTGGCCAGTCCCGGATGGGAGTACGATACTCTCGTCGATACGGTTCGACGGGTCGTCAAGATCGATGTCGCGCAAGTTGACAGCGAGATCCACCGTTTCGCGGAAGTTCCGCTCGGGTGCATCGCTGAGTGCACGAGTTACTGCGTTCTCTATGTCCTGATCTGCCATTGTCCACCTCCGTAGTACGCCCGTTGGGCTGCTACGGGTCAGTGAAACAGGCACTTGCCTGTCTCCTCTGATACGACGCCGAAGCGACACTTAAACCCGTCGAACCGAATCTAACGGCCCCGTCGATCCACGTCTCGCTACATTTACATCGTCACACGCCCACCGTAGCGTATACCCTTACATGCGCCTCCGGACAACCCTGGCTAGCGTCCTGATCGTTATTGCGCTGGTTCTGTCCGGAACGATATTCGTCGGTTTTACCTTACACAAAAACGACGTGCGTGCCCAGGAGCAACAGGCGGTCGAACAGACCGCCACTGTCGTCGCAGATCGAATCGACACCTGGCTCGAGACAACGACGACGTCCGTCGAACTCTGGGCGACGACGATCGACGTCTCGGCTGGGACATTCCAGCAGACGGGATCGCTCGAGACGTTTCTCGACCGGACTGCCTTCGACAGCGCCAGCGTCTACAGCGCCGAGGGTGCGCTCGTTTCGATCGCTGGCTCGGACCTCACCTCGGCGGAACGGGCCGCCATCGTCAATAACGATTACTCTTCGCGGACATTCATGCAGCGACCGCTCGCCGGGGAGACGTACGTGAGTGACGTCGATCAGACGCTGGATGGCGACTACGTCATTCGGATCGCGGTTCCGATTTTGGGCCCAGACGGATTTCCCATGGGCGTTTTCACCGGCAACCTCGAGATCGGCCCGACAACGTTGTTCGGTAACGTCACCGAGGTCAGTCGCGCGAACGAGTTCGTCACGGTTACAGCCGACGGCCAGACGCTGTTCAGCGACCACGGCACCGTTCGCGATCCGATCACGGCGAACGAAACGGTCCCACGGACCGATTGGACCGTCAGCGTCGCCCGGTCGACCGCGTCGATCGCCCGACAGTTGCGGGTCGCGACGATGATGCAGGCCGGCGGCATCATCGTCGCGCTGCTCTCGATCGCGGTGGTCGGCCTCTGGGTGTCACGAACGACGTTCGCACAGATTCAAGAACTGAGCGACGCGCTCAAGGCGCTCGAATCCGGCGAATATCGGACGGATCTCGATCTGGGTATCATCGACGAGTGGCAACGGATGAGCGACCGGTTCAACGCGGTCTCGACGATGCTCAAGCAACGCGATTCCCAGCTTCGGGTCCTGAATCGCGTCCTCCGGCACAACCTCCGCAACGACATGAACGTCGTCACCTCCCACGCCGAGCGGGCGCTGGCCGAGGAGGACGTCTCGCCGGCCGTCGAATCCGACCTCGAGAAGATCCGCTCGACGGCCCTCCGGCTCATCAACACGAGCGAGCACGCCCGGACGCTCTACGACGATCTACTCACGAAGCCGAAACAGGCGCTCGAACCAGTCGAGGTCGTCTCGATCGTCGAGAGTCGCCTCGACGTCCTGACCTCGCAGTTCTCGGCGGCCACGATCGAAACTGACCTGCCAGAGACGGCCTGGGCGCTTGACTCGGCGACGCTGCCGATCGTCGTCGAGGAAATCGTCCGGAACGCACTCCTCCACAACGACCTGCCGGAGTCGGATCGGCGAGTCGCGGTGTCGGTCTCCCGCCAGGAGGTTGCGCCCGAAGAGGTCGAAACCACTGGAGAAGTCCGCATCGACGTCGAAGACAACGGCCCCGGCATTCCGATGGTCGAAGAAGCACTGTTGACCAACCAGCTCGAGGAGACCTCGATCGACCACGGCAGCGGCCTCGGCGTCTGGCTGGTCAACTGGTTGCTCGCCCAGATCGGCGGCACCGTCACGGTCTCGACCGGCGTCGATCGCGGGACGACGGTCTCGATTCACGTCCCGGCTCCCGATTCACCGGCGGCCGCTGGTGACGACGGGGACATACCAGACGGTGCGGACGACGTCGAACCATAGTCTCGCGCGCTGTACAGGTTCGCCTCGCCGGTATCGACCACGGGGCGGGAACTCCCCCGAAAACCAGTGGAAATCGTCCGGTGCGGACGGCCTCGCTACGCTTCGGCCGCGTCGACGAGAACACCGAGACGCTCGCTCTGCTCGCGTCTCGAGCCCTGGCGGACTACGCTGTCGCTTCGTCCGCCAGGATCCCGTCGTACTCGCCGTCGTCGATCTTCGCCGCGACCTCGCGGGGGTCGTCGCCCTCGATCGTGACGCCCAGCGTGACGCAGGTGCCGATGATCTCCTTTGCGGCCTGCTTGAGTTCGTAGGAAAGCAGGTCGGGATGCTTCTGCTCGGCGATGGTCTTGACCTGCTCCATCGAGAGGTCGGCGACGAAGTCCGCCTGGGGCTCGCCACTGCCGGTCTCGAAGCCGGCCTCGTCCTTGATGAGCGCCGCGGTCGGCGGGACACCCACGTCGATAGAGAACGAGCCGTCGTCCTCGTACTCGACAGTTACAGGTACTTCTGTGCCATCGAACGCCTCGGTCTGATCGTTGATCTCTCCGACGACGGCCTGCACGTCGACAGGAGTCGGCCCGAGTTCGGGCCCGAGCGGTGGACCAGGGTCGACCTGTCCGCCAGCAACGAGTACTTCAATCGTTCCAGCCATACACGGATGTCCGTCGGCGTGGATTTAAGAATTGTTTTTCGAGCCGGCGCGCGATCGGCGACCGCACCTCGCCGCAGCGCGCCGGTCAGACCACAGTGGCACCGGTCACTCGACAGCGACGCCGTTCCGGGTTAAAAACGCGCTCGCCTGCTTGATCTCGACGGGACTGCCGATGATACGGACCCGTGACTGTTCGCGACGGATCGTGACGGTGAACCGATCCGTGAGGTCCTCTGAGAGGCCGTCGATAGCGTCGGCCGGGAGCAGGATCTGCGTGCTGTCCCGGAGGCGAGACGCGGTTGACATCACATGTTGTGTCGGTCCGCCGTCGGATGAGTGTATCGAAGTCCGGCGCGCCCACGAGCGTCACCACACCCCGCGACGCGGACGGAAGCGCTTTTGAGTCGGGACGGCCGAGAGTCGGGTAATGGGGCTGCAAGCGGAGATCGAGGAGCTCGAAGAAGAGATCGCGTCCACGCCCTACAACAAGGCCACCGAGGAGCATATCGGCCGGCTGAAGGCCAAACTCGCCGAGAAAAAGGAAGAGTTCGAGAAGCGCCAGTCGAGTTCGGGCGGCGGCGACGGCTACGCCGTCGAGAAGACCGGTGACGCGACCGTCGCCCTCGTCGGGTTCCCGAGCGTCGGTAAATCGACGCTCATCAACGCGCTGACCAACGCCGACAGCGAGGTCGGTTCCTACGACTTCACCACCCTCGACGTCAACCCCGGGATGCTCCAGTACAACGGCGCGAACATCCAGTTGCTCGACGTCCCGGGACTCATCGAAGGCGCGGCTGGGGGGCGGGGCGACGGCAAGGCGGTCCTCTCGGTGGTCCGGACGGCCGATCTCGTTCTCTTCGTGCTCTCGGCCTTCGAGATCCAGCAGTACGAGCGCCTCCGCGAGGAACTATATAAGAACAAAGTCCGACTGGACGTCGAGCCCCCGCGAGTCAACGTCCGCAAGAAACACAAGGACGGCATCGCCGTCAACGCCTCCGTCGACCTCGATCTGGACGAACAGACGGTCAAGAGCGTCCTCCGGGAGCACGAGTTCGTCAATGCCGACGTGACGATCGGCGAACAGGTCGACATCGACCGCCTGATCGACGGGATCATGGACAACCGCGAGTACCTGCCCTCGATCGTCGCCGTCAACAAGGTCGACCTCATCGATCCAAGCTACGTCGACACCGTCAAGAGCGACCTGCGTGACATCGACGTCGATCCCGACGACGCCATCTTCATCAGCGCCGAGAAGGAGAAGGGCTTAGAGAGCCTGACCGAGCGTATCTGGGACGAACTCGGCCTGATCCGGATCTACATGGACAAGCCCGGCCGCGGCGTCGATTACGACGAACCGCTCATTCTCACCGAGGGGGACACGGTCGGCGACGCCTGCGAGAAGATCGGTGGGCGCTTCGACGATCGCTTCCGCTTTGCGCGTGTCTCCGGGGAGAGCGCGGCCCACGACGACCAGCAGGTCGGTCGCGATCACGAACTCGCCGACGAGGACGTCCTCCGGCTCGTCATTGATCGGTGATCCCGGGCGATGCCAACGAACAATGCGGCCCGGACGCGTCTGCTCGCTGTTCTCGGACTGCTGGTCGTCCCCTGGACAGTCCTGCTCAGCGGCGGGCACGTGACGCTGATCATGCCGTGGGGACTGGTCGATCCGGTCGCGTTCTACGTCACGCTCCTCCCGGAGTACCTCTCGGCCACCGGCAGTGGCCCGCCGCCGTTTCTCTCCGCCTGGCCGCTCGGTGGTGCGATTTACGTCCTCGCGGTCGGGAGTGTCACCCTGGAAGTGTTCGACCGCGGCGATCCGCGGGTGACGGCCGGCCTGCTCGTTCTCGTCGGCGTGACGCAACTCACGGTCGCCTGGGGATTCTTCCGCCGCGGTAGCTACGTCGTCGTCCCGCTGGGCACCCTCGTCGCCTGGACACTCGTGTGGTGGTTCTACTGGCCCGACCTGCGCGGAGTCGTCGCGCCGGCGAGATAGCGTTTCGATCCACGAGGAACCGACCGCGTCCGGCACGTTTTTCGGCTGTCCGCCCGACCACTCGAACATGGACGGCACGCTCGATCACGTCATGATGCGCGTCGAGGATCTGGAGGAATCGCTTTCGTGGTACACCACCCACTTCGACTACGAGGAGCAGAGCCGCTGGGAGGCCGAGACGTTCACCAACGTCCACCTCGGCCCCGCGGACGTCCACGACGAGGGCGCGACGCTGGAGCTTACCTACAACCACGACGGCCGGTCGTACACGATGGGTGACGCCTGGGGCCACATCGCCGTCCGCGTCGAGGACGTCGAGGAAGCCTATTACGAGCTGATGGACGAGGGCGTCGAGGACTACCGCCCGCCCGAGGAGAACCCGGGCTACGCCTTCGTGAAGGACCCCGACGGCCACGAGATCGAGATCGTCGAGCGCGACCACGGCGCGCGCTGGAGCATCGATCACACGATGATCCGCGTCGAGGACATCGAGCGATCGATCGGGTGGTACACGCGCGCCCTCGAGTACGAGACGTTCCGCCGGAGCGAGCACGACTCCTTTGGGCTGTACTTCCTCAAACCCGAAGACGCCGCCGAAGAGGCGATGTCCGTCGAGTTGACCTACAACTACGACGGCCGGTCCTACGAGCTGGGCGACGCGTGGGGCCACCTGGCGGCCCGCGTCGAAGAGGGCACGCTGGAGGAGGCCTGGGAGACGCTCATGCAGCGAGACGCCGAGGACTACCGCGATCCGGAGTCCTGTGACTACAACTACGCGTTCACGAAGGACCCGGACGGCCACGAGATCGAGATCGTCGAGCGGTAGCGAGACAGAGTGAGCGAAGCGAACGAAGTCTCGGTAATAGCGAGCGGGGAGGCACGACCCGCGAGCCGCGAGACAGAGTGAGCGAAGCGAACGAAGTCTCGGTAATAGCGAGCGGGGAGGCACGACCCGCGAGCCGCGAGACAGAGTGAGCGAAGCGAACGAAGTCTCGGTAATAGCGAGCGGGGAAGCGGAGTGAGCGCCTCGGACAGAGCGAACGGCGACTGCAAGGTGCCGTGAGCCGCGAGATAGAGTGACGCGACGAGTCACCCCAAGCATTATCTTCTCATTGTCTGAAATTCAACTATGGAAGACACGCTCGGCATCCGGATCTATGCGGCAGCGTACGTCACGGCGGGGATACTTCTCGCCTGGATCGGGTCGACACTTGGGGCCCTCGGAGCGGGAAGTCACGGTCTCGATGCGACGCTTGTCGGGTTCGCAACGTGGATCGCGTTCGTCTTCGCCGGTGTCGTCATTGCTCTCGAAGGAATCGTCGTGGTGGTCCAGTCGACGGTCGAAGAAACAGGCCCGAACGCCGGGTGAGAACCGCACGGACACGGGCACGTCCCAACGGCAAGACATATAATCGGAATCGTCCAACGACGACCAACGAATGATCGGGACGGTCGTCGACTGGCTGGCGGCGCTGAACGGGTACGCGGGCACGCTCGCGTGGGTCGTCCTGTTCGCCTTTCTCGCGGGCGTGATCCTCGAACGCTACGACGAGGCGTGGGCCGAGTACGTCTACGCCGGCGCGTGGATTATCCTCGCCGGCTACTGGCTCTCCTACGTCCACTACTTCGTCTTCGCCGAGAAGTCGATCACCGAAGGCGTCGGTGTCGTCCTCGCGATTCCGCTGTCGCTGTACGTCGCCTATCTCATCGCTAACGGCCGCCGGCGGCTGTTCGTCGTCTCGCGAGCGGTCGGGTTCGCCCTGCTGTTCTTTCTCCCGCTGTCCGCACTGCCGTTCGTCCGCCGGCCACTCATCGAGACCGTCACCAACCATACGGACTTCGTGCTGGGGCTGCTCGGCGATCAGTACCGCCTCGGCGACTGGTACCCGTATCTCCCCGACGGGACCGAACTCTCGGACGGCTCTACGCTGACGGGTCGTGGTGAACTGCCCGAGAAACACTTCCCGTACCGGAACACGTTCCTCTATGCGCCGGACGGACACCCGATTACCTACACGATTCGGCTGGCGTGTACCGGGATCGGGAGCATGTCGATCTTCGTCGGGCTGATCGGGGCCGTCCGGGGATCGCTCCGCCAGAAGGCCAAGGCGATAGGCGTCGCGATCGGCGTGATTTACGTGCTCAACATCGTCCGGAACGTCTTCATCGCTCACACGCTCGGCAACCAGCGCCTGCATATCTTCCCCGATCTGATCATGTCGCTGTTTTCGGCGAGTGATCCGTACATGGTCTCGTATTACATCGGCGACCGGATTCTCGCGCAGTTCGGCGCGGTGTTCGCACTGATCGCCATCACCTGGCTCGTCCTCCGGTGGGTACCGGACGTCCTCACCGTCGTCGAGGAAGGGCTATACGTCATCACTGGCACCGAATACGACCTCAAGGACGCCCTCGCCGTCGAGGCGGACGACTGACCGCTCGCAAGTAACGCGCTACTCCGCCACGTTTTCTTCGAGGACCTCTGCCGGAGCCTCGCCGATAGCTTCCAGCGCGTCCCGCTCGATGTAATGGAGCGAACCGGGAACGACCAGCAGATGCAGTGGCTCGCCGAAGTCCGTCTCCGCGAGCGCCGACAGACGACCCGCCCGGACGACTGGATCCGGACTTCCAGCACGAGCGACGACGACACCCAGGGCGTCCGCTCGCCAGTGTTCGGCGAGGAGCGAGGCCGCCTGCTCGCCCCGCATATATGTCTCGTGGTCACTCTCGACAGTGATGTCCAGAAACACGAGCGTGTGAAGGCCTCGCTCGCGGTTGGCCTCGATCGTCTCGATCACGCTGTTTGGGACTCCCGTCCCACCGTGTGAGCGCTCGAACGGGAGTGTCGTGGCCTTGCCGAAGCGGTAGTTCTGGAGGCCGGTGAGCGAACTCGCGGCGGCCTGGGCGGTCGTGCCGTGGATCACCCGCGTTTCGATCCCCCGCTCCTCGGCGCGCAATCTGAGGTCGACGTGGGTCGTCGAGATCATGGTGTCCCCTGCGGTCAGGAAAACGACGTCGCCCTCGCGAGCGGCGTCGAGGATCGGCTCTGGGTCCTGTTCGACGCCTGCCCGGTCGCGGACCTCGATGTCGGTGTCGTGGAAGGCTTCGAGGTCGTCGACGGACGCGCCGACGAGACGGCTGGTGTAGAATTCGGCGAAGACGCGGTCGGCCGCGCGGATCGCGTCCCGGCCGGCGAGCGTGACCGAGCGCTCGTCGTAGAGGCCGAGGCCAACGAACGTGAGCATAGGTCTGCTGGGCGTGGCGTGGGCATAAGCGAAGCGTTCCAGGTGTGCTCGCCGGGATCGCGACGGTGAAACGTCAGGCTTACCGCTCGACCGGTCTCAGTTCTTGACATGGCTGTGCCCTGCGTCCGCGTTCCCCGCAAGGACGGCGAGGCGACGCGTGCCCGCCTCGCCGAGCGCGATCTGATCGACGACGGTCACGAGATCGACGTCGTCGAGGATGCAATCTTCATTCCGGTGGTCGATCCGGCGGCCGTGCCCGAAGAGTACGCTGTCGTCGAGCACGACGCGCCAGTCCGCGAGGGCCAGACGATGCCCGCCGACGTCCTGGGGTTCGAGCCGAGTTACGAGCGTCTCGGCGAAGTCGTAATCGTCGACGAGGACGATCTCGACCGCGCACGCGAGATTGCCGACGCAATCATGGCTTCGGATCTCCCAGTCGAGACGGTCGCCAACCGCGCCTCGAAGGTCAAAGGCGAGCAGCGCGTCCGCGAGTGGGACGTCCTCGCCGGCGACGGCACCGAGGCCGTCCACCGCGAGTACGGGTGTGAATTCGCCTTGGACCTCGCCGAGGTGTACTTCTCGCCCCGGCTGGCGACCGAGCGCCATCGCGTCGTCGAGCAGGTTGAGCCCGACGAGCGGGCGTTCGACATGTTCGCCGGCGTCGGCCCCTTCGTCGTCCCGATGGCGAAACGAGGGGCGACCTGCGTCGGGTGCGACGTCAACCCCGACGCGATCGAGTATCTCAGAGAGAACGCCCGACACAACGATGTCGCCGAACGGATTACGGCGATCGAAGGTGACGTCCGAGACACTGTCCCGGAATACACCGACTGGGCCGACCGGATCGTGATGAACCTCCCTCACAGTGCCGACGAGTTCTTAGAGACGGCCGTGGCCCTCGCGAGCGACGAGGCCGTAATTCACTACTACGACATCGCCCACGAGGACGATCCGTTCGGTCCCGGTGAGCGGGCGATCCGCGAGGCTGCAGGCGAGGAATACGACGTGACAGTAGAGACCCGCCACACGGTTCGGTCGTACGCTCCCCACGAGTTGAACGTCGTCCTCGACGTGCGGATCACTCGCTAAGGGGCTTCGATTCGCAATCCTTATTGCGGTCATCGCCACTACGTGTGAGTACGCACCTGGTCGTTGCGGACCATGTGATGGTAGCGCCAGGACGTGAATGCCGGTGTAGCTCAGACTGGCTAGAGCGAATCCTTCGTAAGGATTAGGCCGGGGGTTCAAATCCCCCCACCGGCTCTTCTACGGGCGAACGAACGTGAGCCCAGTGTGAGCGACGTGGGTTTGAATCAGAGAGTGAGCGGTGCGAAACGAACGTGGTTCAAATCCCCCACCGGTTTAGAATAAGCACGCAAGTGATAGACCGCCTGGTCTCTTACCATTCGAACGTTGAGTTCGTTTGTTTGGTTCGACAGGCGGAACAGGCCGAGTGCCTCGGGGTCGTCCGGAAATCGGAGATTTCCGTGATCACGAGAATCGGAGATTCTCGAACGACTTGATCCCGAGGTGGTTCACGTTCGATTGACGTTCCGGATTTTGAACTCCCACTGTCGACTTGCGAACTCTATCAGGAGCGTCTCATTGGCCGATCCTGCTGGAACGAGTAGAGATATGCCGTATCGATTGAACTGTAGCCGCAAAAACCCGCGCCGGTCGCGATCGTCACTCCGTCGGAACCGGCCCCGCCCCGATCTCCTCACGAACCGCCGTCTCGAACTCCTGGCGACGCTCGAAATACGGGACGTCGACCGAGTCGAGTACGTCTCCGAGGGCCTGCGGGCCGTCCGGGGTTCGGATTTCGGTGTCGCCCTCGCGGCGGCGGATCGCACTCTTCTCGATCCCGTACGTGAGTCGCGAGGAGATGCGGGCGAGGGGCACGCCGGCGACCTCCGGGCCGTCACCGAGTTCGATCGGTGGTCCCGCTGTCTCTTCGTCGGTGTCGTCTGCCATAGCGGGCGCTTGGCCGCGGCGGCGATTAGTGTTTTCGGAACCGACACCCGGCCAGTTGCTTCGGAACTGACACCCGCTACGGTTTCGGTCTGCTGCGTTCGGGAACCGAACTGACACCGATCGCAAGACAGGTGTCTGACGCACTGTTTAGTACGAGAACGTGGTATCGTCCAGCATGGCCAGTTTGACGGACGTCTACCAGCGGCGGATCGGTGCGGTCGCGAGCCGTCGCCGGGTGCTCGCGGGTCTGGCGCTGTTCGCAGTCGGGTTGAGCCTGGTTGCCGTCGGTGTTCTCCTGGCGACAACGGGAATCGGGTCGGCACTCGGACTCGGCGTCTACGGCGCACGCGAGTGGGCCGGCATTCTCGCTGGAGTGGGTCTGCCCGCAACGTTCGTCGGACTATTCGCAATTTTGCCGACGAGTCGGCTCACGCGGGCGACCATCGCGATCGGCGCGAGTCTGACAGTCTTCGCAGTCGCGCTGTTTACCTACGCCTACCCGACGCAGTGGCCGGGTGCGCCGGCCGCCGATCCGGCGCTCTCGCTGATGACGCTCGCAGTGTACTTCGTCGGGGCGATCACGACTGGGTGGTGTCTGTTCGTCGCGATCGCGACGTTCAAGACCAGAAAGTCGCCTGGCGGGGCCGCCGAGATGCGGATCACCGAGGAGGGGACGGTCAAACTCGTCGAGGCCGCCGAGACGGGCGTTTCCGGCGTCGGCGGGATCGGCCTGTTCGGGACCGATCCTGACGGCGAGGTGCCGACGCAGACGGGCAATCGCTCGGACAGTTTCAGTGCCACGCGCCAGGCCGCCAGTGATGGCGGTTCGACGACAGTTGAGTCGTCTGCTGACGGCTCGTCCGTCGAGTCGGCCCCGACACGCGGGCAACCGGACCGCTATTGTGGCAACTGCGAGCAGTTCAACTACGTCCGAACTGACGACGGACTCGAACCGTACTGTTCCCATCACGGTCGGTATCTCGAAGACATGGACGCCTGCGAGGAGTGGGCGTCCAACAGCGACGATCGGCTGGTTTGAACGCGACGGCAAACCGGGGGCTTAAGTTCGTCTACTTGTATATCGCGGGTATGGAATTCTGCGACGAGTGTGGTTCGATGATGAAAACAGAAGGCGAGATGTGGGTCTGTGGGAGCTGTGGTGCAGAGAAACCCCGCGAGGCGGACGGCGAAAGCGGGATGGTCACGACGGAGGGCCAACAGGAGGGAGAGATCGTCGACCTGAGCGAGAGCGAGGAAGACGCCCGCCCGACGACCGAAGCCCACTGTCCGGAGTGTGGCAACGACCGCGCGTTCTGGGAGATGAAACAGATCCGCTCCGCCGACGAGTCCGAAACCCGGTTTTTCACCTGTACCGAGTGTGGACACAAGTGGCGCGAGGACGATCACTGAACGGTGACTGGGGACACGGACCCGACTGACGGCGGACCGAATCCCGACTCGCTCGAGGATCGCCCGTGGGACTCCGACGAGGGATCGTACCCGAGAGTCCCTCTCGAGTCGCTCGAATCCGGCGGCTGGTCGCTCCGGGACACCCGCATCGAGGTTCGGGCACGCCTCGCGGGCGTGGTCGCCCGCGCTCACGAGTTGCGCTTCGAGGACGATCAGCTACGGGAGCAGATTCGATCGGCCGGCGGCCCGGACCACCTCTGGCGGCTGTTCTACGCCACCCGATTGACGTTTTCCCCGTCGCTGCCACCCGGCATCGGTCCGGCGATGGCCCTCCCGAAGGTCCGGAGTGCCGCCCGCGAGGAGTTCGCCGATCAACTCCGCGACGAGGGCCTCGTCGACGTCGAAGCGGGTGACGACGACCGTATCGAAGTCGCCACCGGCACGCGGGCGAAACGCACGCACTTCGAGGCGGCACTCCCCGTCGAGACGCCGGCAGGTGAGATCGAGATTCCTATGGAAGGGTGGATCGCCATCTGGCACGACGAAGCGATACTGCTCGCCGGCGGGTTGCATCCCACACGGCTGACTGACGTGCTCGAGGAGATCGACGTCGAGTTCGATCCGGCGACGAGCCGCGAGGAACTCCGGACGTTGCTCCAGCACGTCAGCGTGTGACGAGCCACAACGTCGCCACGAAGAGTCGACACTACTAATAGTTCTGCTGTCAATAGCGACCGACAGATGGTCTCGAGCACATCGTCTCCGCGGGAAAACCGTGGTATCGTTTCGATACTCGCCCTCCTCATGTTGTTCGGTGCAGTCCTCGGATCGTTCGTGATCGGTATGGGATCCCAGGAGCCGGCCACCCAGGCTCCAGCGGTGAACCTGGAGTTCGAGGCCGACGAGGATGGAACTGTGACAATTACTCACGATGGCGGGGAAGCACTCGAACGGGCCGAAATCGAGATTCGAACGCCGGGGACCGTCGGCGAATGGCCCGGTCCGGAACTGTATGCTGGCGAGGAGATCACCGTGACCGGACTCGAAAGTGGTGATGAGATCACGGTCGTCTGGCACTCTCCCGATGGCGATGGCGCTGCGGTGATCGCAGTGTACGACGTCGAGTAGTGTCTACACCAGCCGCCCGAAGGTCAGATACCCGGTGTGCCCAACGCCGGCCGTCGAGGGGCGCGATCCACGGTCGTCGAAGTCCATCTCCCGCTGGATCGTCTCCAGAGTCTCGATCTCCGAGAGGCCGACCTCGCGAGCAGTCTCGACCACGTCCCGGGAGGCTTCGACGAACGGCGAGTAGACGGCGACGAACCCACCGTCGGCGAGCAGGTCGGGCGCGTGCTCGACGAGTGCTGGAGCGTCGGCCGTATCGAGCGTGAGAACGTCGAAGGGCGCGTCTTCCCGGAGTTCGTCGACGTGTTCGGTCGCGTCGCCGGTCCGGACGTCGACGGCGTCTTCGACTCCCGCCAGCGCCATGTTTTCGCGGGCGACGTCGGCGAAGTCGGCGTCCTGCTCGTAGGTCACCACTGACGCCCCCATTCGGCCCACGTATGCGGAGAGGACGCCCGTCCCCGTGCCGACGTCGAGTACGCGGTCACCGCCCGCGACGCCGGTGTGGCCGACGATGAGGCCGACGTCCCGGGGCATCATCGGCGCGCCGGTCCGCTCGAAGTGCTCGAAGAGGTCCGGGCCTCGCAGCGCGCGCACTTCGAAAGCGGTCCCGAGATGCGTCTCGAGGGTGTCTCCCGGCTCGGCGTCTTCGGGAACGTCAAGGACGCCGAGGTCGGTTTCTAAGGTCTCGCCGCGTTCGCGGAGGTACTCTCGGCCCTCCCCGACGAGTAGAACGCTCACTCGAGGCTGGCGATCGCGGCCGCGAGATCGCCCTCGGCCTCCTCGAGTGCCTCGCGGGCCGCGTCCTCGCCGACGTCTGCCCGCTGGACGACGATGTCGACGTCCTCCTGGGGGATGGCGTCCCCGCCGTCGTCTTCGCTCGCGCTTGCGGCGTCACCGCCAGCGCCGCGCTCGCGGGACTCGGGTTCGCCGACGACCTGGTAGGTCTGTTGACCCTGAGCGTCCATGCGCTGGACCTCGGCGTCCGAAAAGACGAGTTCCTCGTCGGGCGTCCTGATGACGACCTCTTCGGCGTCGATGTCCTCGAGGTCGATCCCCATCTGTTCCATCATCTGCTTCATCTTGCGCGGGTTGAGACCCCCGCCGCCTCCGCCAAACATACTCCCCGATCCGGGACGGGCGATCAAAAGCCTGGCGACGTCCCCTCGTGAGTCTGTTTCACGCGTCCACCGACCTATTTGCCGGCCCCGTCCCGAACCGAAACGGCGACGCCACTCGCGAGGTCGGCCATCGCCGCCGCCGGGAGTTCGGCCCGACCGACGCCGAGGAGGGTGTCGTCCTCGCGGACCACGAGGACTTCGTCGGCGGATCGGATCGATTCACCGACATCGAGTACGAACTTCGCGAAGGCGTTTCGACCCTCGCGAACGAACGGGTCGCTCTCCTCGCCGACGACGACCCGACCACTGGGCGCGTCAAGGATTTCTCGGAGTCGTCGGCCGCCGGCGAGCCCCAGTGTGAACCGGCCGTCGAGTCCCAGCGAGACCAGACGCCCATCGGCCGCCTGGACCTGCCGCGGCCGGCCCGACTTCGATCTGGTGACCGTCAACGCCGCGGGCTCACCGAACAGCGCTTCGCCCGCGCCGGCACCGAACTGATAGTCCGCGATCTGTCGCAAGCGGGTCCACTCGTCCATTAGCCCCGTCTCGGGCACAGGCACCCATAATCCCTCCTATCCGGTGGCGAGCATAGCAGTGGACGAAGGCGTTCGCTGTGAACGGTGAACGAGACGGCAAGCGACCACGGGTACGGCTCGATTTAAGCCGTCCCCGACGAAATAGCCGGCCAATGACTGCAAACGCGCTCAGGGAACGTGGTGGATTCGTGCTGGTCGTGCTCTCGGCGGCGATCATCCTCGGAATCGGTGTCACGGACGTGATTCCGACCGTCGTCGCCGGAATCGCCGCGATCGGGCTGGCGGCCGGGACACTATTGGTCGGCACGGCCGGCGAAGAACGTCCTGTTTAAAGCAAGAAGCGTTCGGTATCCTCACTCAGATCGGTGTAGTCCTCGGCAACGTCGAGGAGCTCCTCCGACGTCGACTCCCCGAAGCTCAGCACCTCGACGCGGACGCCCTCGTGTCTGACGTGGGTGACCAGTCGGGCGAAGTCGCCGTCGCCGGTACACAGCGCGATCGTGTCGACGTGGGGAGCCAGCGTCACGGCGTCGAGGCTCATCCCCACGTCCCAGTCGGCCTTCTTCGAGCCGTCGGCGAACGTCTTGATGTCTTTTTCCTTCGTCTCGAAGCCGATGTCCTCCAAGGCGTCGAAAAACCGCTCCTCGTCGTCGGCGTCCGCCCGGATGACGTAGGCGATCGCTCGCGTGAGCCTTCGGTCCCGAACGGCTGCGTCGAGGAGTTCCTCGTAGTCGATATTCTGTTGATAGAGGCTCTGAGCAGTGTGATAGAGGTTCTGTGAGTCGGCCAGGACCGCGACGCGCTGGTCCGGATGGACGTCGGTCATGGCGAAGGCTCCACCCGGCGCGGGCAAAGTCCTTGCGACCCGGCGAGCGGACGATCACGCGCACGATAGCGGTCGCCGCGAGCACAACGCCTATGGAATTGTACGACTCATTCAATAGTATGGACGAGCCGTCACTCGCGCTGCTGGATGCTTCGATCGGGTCGACGCCGGCCGCGGACAACTTCCGGCGAGTCCTCGACGTCCCGGTCTCGACGTACAAGGTCAGCGAGGGCGAGTTACCCCCGGAGCCCGCTGACGACGGGAGGGGCCACGACGGCGTCGTGATCTCGGGTTCGCAGGTCGCCGTCTACGAGGACCGGCGCTGGATCGAGGCGGTCGAGGCGTGGATCGACCAGGCCGTCGAGGCGGACGTTCCCGTCCTCGGCGTCTGCTGGGGCCACCAGTTGCTCGCGAGCGCACTCGGCGGGCGCGTCGAGGCGACTGGGGCGTACGAACTCGGGTATTCGACCGTCGAACGCGTACGGGTGAGCGCGCTTTTCGAGGGCGTCGGGGAATCCTTCGTCGCCTTCGAGAGTCACTCCGACGCTGTTAGCGAACTGCCGGCGGGAGCGACCCGGCTGGCCGAAAACGGCCGTGGCGTCCAGGCGTTTGCCGTCGGCGACGCCTACGGTGTCCAGTTCCACCCGGAGTACGACGTCGAGACCGCACGCTGGGTGGTACAGAACAAGGAGGGCGAGATCGACGCCGACCGACTCGAGTCGGTGCTGGCTTCGATCACACCGGAGAATCACGCACGAACGGCCGACGCACGACAGGTCTTCGGGAACTTCGAGGCGATCGTCACCGAATCCGAATAGGCGCGCGTTACTGCTTCGGTGGGGTCGTTATTCGTCTTTCAGCGTGAACCACCAGTCGTACATCTCGTAGTCGTCAGGGAGCGAAATCGTCCCCTCAGTCGTCTCGACCTCGAGGTCCGGGAACTGGTCACCGATCAACGGAATGCCCTGGGTTTCGTCGGGTTCTGGCATACAGAGTCGTGTTTGAGACATACAATACTAGAAGTGCCTAAGCTGTCCGTGATGCTCCGACCGTCGCAGATTCGTGGTGGCACAGAGCGGCGGCGGCTGTTTTCGCCCCGATCGGGTCGGCCAGCCCGAACCGGGACCTTTGAAAACGGGGCTCGCCAAACGACGGGCATGATCGTTGCCTTCGACTTCGACGGGACGCTGTCGTCAGACGAAATGACGACCTTCCTCGCCGAGCAGTGTGGCGTCACCGAGCGCATGGACGAGATCACCCAACGGGCCATGCGCGGCGAGATCGAGTACGCCGAGAGCCTCCGGGAGCGGTGTGCGCTGCTCGAAGGGCTCGAGGACGAGCGGGCACGAGAGGCCTTCGAGCAGGTCCATCTCCGCCCCGGGGCGGCCGACGTGATCGAGGCCCTCCGGGCGGCTGGCGTCACGGTTGCGATCTTCACCGGCGGATTCGAGCGGGGCGTCGCTGCCGCCCTGGAGCACGAGGGCGTTACCGTCGACACGATCGTCTCGAATCGCCTGCCGGTCGAGGACGGGAAACTCACCGGCGAGGTCGAGGGGCCGCTGATCGAAGGGACGAAAGACGACGCCCTCGCGGACTTCGCGGCCGAGCGCGGCGTGTCGATGGACCGAACGGTCGCCGTCGGCGACGGCGCGAACGACCTGCCGATGCTCGAAGTCGCCGGCCTCGCCGTGGGATTCGATCCGAAACCTGCCGTCGAGCCTGCCTGTGACGTCGTCGTCGAGTCGATGGCCGAACTCCGGGATATCCTGGAAAGCGAGGGTGTGCTGTAGCGGACAAGCGAACCGCCGAGTCGAACCCCGAACTACAAGGTTCGTGTGTTCGTGGTCAGTCACGAATGCCGCGATCCGACAGTGAGCCGACCGAGGAGGAGCCGACAAACGGAAGTAACCCTGTCGAAACACACCAGGGCGTCACCTACGCGGAACGCGACGCGGGGGCGATGAAACTCGATCTGTTCGTTCCCGAAATCGACGACCCGCCGCTGGTCGTCTACGTCCACGGCGGCGGGTGGGCCTACGCGACGCGCGCGAACACCCCCGATCTGGAGCGGTATGCCGCCGAGTGGGGCGTCGCATTCGCGAGTGTGAGCTACCGGCTGGCCCCGATTCCCGAGGACTCGCCGTTCGATCCCGCCCCCGACAACCCGACGCCGCGAGGCGTCTTCCCGGCCCAGATTCTCGACGTGAAGGCCGCCATCAGGTGGTTGCGCGCCAATGCCGAGACGTACGGGTTCGATGCCGACGAGGTGGCGATCTGGGGAGCCTCCGCCGGCGGTCACCTGGCGGCCCTCGCGGGAGCGCTAGAAGACGTCACCGACCTCGCAGGTGACGTCTATCCGGCCGAGGCGGTCGAAAAGCGCGTCGCACCCGAGCAGTCCGGGCGCGTCCAGGCCGTCGTCGACTGGTACGGTGTCAGTGATCTCCGCGAACTCGACGGTGACGGCCTCGAATCGCTCCTGATCGGTGGCATCGTCTCGGAGAACCTCGAGAAAGCGCGGCTGGCGAGCCCGATTTCGTACGTCTCGGAGACGACACCACCGTTCCTCGTGATGCACGGACAGGCCGACGATGTCGTCCCGGTCGACCAGACCGAACTGCTCGCCGACGCTCTCGCCGACGCCCACGTCGACGCGACCGTCTACGAACTCCACGACATGGGCCACGTCTTCGGCGCGGACAGCGAGCGCTCGGCGATGGAACGGCTGACGGGAACGCCCCGGCCTTCGCAGTCGATCACATCGACGGCTCACGTCGCTGAGAGCACGGGAAAGCGAGCGGGCGGACTCGACGGCGTTCCACCGGCCGGGCCCGATGCGATTGGACAGTTTTTGCACCGGGTGATCGGAAACGAGCGAACCTGACTCGTGGTGTGACTTACTTCTGACACACTGAATTGTAAAACTTTAATATCTCTCCCTCTGCACAACTCGTCCGTATGCTATCCAGTGTTGCGTTCGAGAGTATCGAGACGGTACCGCTTTTCGTCGATCGCTTCGTTGCCTCCTGGGAGTCGGCGATCAACGCACTCATCGCCGAGCTTCCGGGGATCGTCGGCGCGGTGATCATTCTGGCTGTCGGCGTGTTCCTGGGCGGAGTGCTCGGCAGCGTGGCCGAAAAACTCGGTCGCCAGGTCGGGTTGGCCGACGTCTTCGTCGACTCGCCGATCGAATCGTTCCTCGGAGAGGACGGGTCGCTGGCGAGTGCACTCGGCGTCGTCGTCAAATACTACGTCGTCGTCTTCGCCGCGTTCATCGCGGTCCGGTACGTCGGCTTTGCGATCCTCGAGGAGTGGCTGCGCGCGCTGATCGAGTATCTCCCGCGGGCACTCGCCGGCTTGGGCGTCATACTGGTCGGCATCGTCGTCGCGGAGTACGCAGCCGACCAGACCGCTGCGTCCGAGGCAGTCCAGACCAGTGACTACGGCGCGTGGGTCACGGCCGGCGTCAGGGCGATCCTGTACTTCTTCGTCGCCGTCATCGGACTCGACATGCTCGGCATCAATCTCGAGATCGTCTACCTCATCGTCGACGGCGTGACCTCGGCGGTCGGCCTCGGCATCACGGCCGCCATTGCACTCGCTGTCGGCGTCGCCGTCGGCTACGCTGCCAAGGAGTACGCCGAGGACGGTCGCGCCACTGCCGAGGAGTAAAATCACCCTTCAGTTCTGAACGTCCGCCGGGTATCCCGCTCGCCGACGACGGCGTCGACCTCGACCAGCCCGCGATCGGTGAAGACGCGATGCCAGTCGCGGTGATAGAGCGGGATGTCCTCGGAGACGTACGTCACGTCCGGTTCGGCGGTCCCGTCGCTGTCACCTTCGTTTTCGACAGTGACGAGGAGGTCGTCGGTGATCCGGACCAGTTCGTCAAACACCCACGTCGAGTCCGGGTGGATGTGCTGGAGCGTCTCGACGGCGAAGACAGCGTCGAACTGTCCGTCCGCGAAGTCCTCGACCACCGCTTCGATGGTGTCGTGATAGAACGTGCCCTGACTCGCGAGTTCAGGGTAGGACTCCGCCATCACGTCGAAGGCGTCGTCGTTGACCTCGACCCCAGTCAGGTTAGTGTAGCCTCCTTCGAGGAGGTGTGCGAGGTGACGACCCGAAGAGCAGCCGATTTCGAGGACGGCCGCCTCGTCGGACAGATACCGGTCGACGGTCGCCCGGATCGCCTCGCTCGTGTCGTTCGGCCCGTAGTGTGCGTAATATTCGGGGGAGTACTCGCCGGAGCGATCGGCCCACTCGTGGCGAACTGTGTCAGGGTCCACACTTCTCGGTCGGGACCGGAACGTAAAGACCTGGGGAACGCCGTCCAGATGCGCTGTCGCCACGGGGAACGCCTTATGCCGTCGCCCCACCGAGTGACGCCATGGAAAATCTCCCGGCAATCGGACTCGGGACACCGACTGACGCCGACGCGTGTCGTCGGGCGGTCAGGACGGCACTCGACGCCGGCTATCGGTTCCTCGACACCGCACAGATGTACGATAACGAGCGCGCTGTCGGTGCCGGGTTAGCGGAGAGCGACGTCCCACGCGAGGACGTCGTCGTCGCGACGAAACTCGCTCCTGGGAACCTCACCCCGGACGCCGTCCGAACCACGACCGAGGAGAGTCTGGATCGCCTGGGTCTCGATCGGGTGGACCTGTTGTACGTCCACTGGCCTCGGGACACCTACGATCCCGAACAAACCCTGCCGGCGCTGGAGACCCTCCGGGACGACGGGTTGATCGACGCCATTGGCGTGTCGAACTTCTCGCCGGCGTTGCTCGACGAGGCACGCACGATCCTCGACGACCCGATCCGGGCCCACCAGGTCGAGTGTCATCCGCTCTGCCCCCAAGCAGCGCTCCGAGCAGATGCGGCCAATCACGACACGCAACTCGTCGCGTACTCTCCGCTCGGTCGTGGGGCGTTGCTCGATCACACAGAATTGACCGCAATTGCGGCTGAAATCGACGAGACCGTCGCCACGACCGTTCTCGCCTGGTTACACGAAAAGGACATTGTCCCGACCCCCCGGAGCGCAACACCGGCACACATCGAGAGCAACCGCAGAGCACTCGACGTCGAGTTGCCGCCACCCGTCGTCGACCGACTCGACGCTGTCGAGGACCGGTATCGGACTGTCGACCCCGACTTTGCTGTCTGGAACGACGGCTGACAGATTGGGAGATGCGTTGCTCGGCGGACGACGCCACCCCGAATCAGTGAGTCGTCGTGAGCGCGTGGATTTTTACCGTCTCCTCACCCACTGAGACACATGAGTGAGTTCGATCTAGATCTGGGTGCGGTCGAATCGGAGTTGCCGGACGAGGACGGTGAGTCTCCCGCGGGGCGCGTCGTGCTCGACATCCTCGACGGGACGACGCCCGACGGGGAGTGGGTCGAACTCGTCGAGAGCGGTGCAGTCTTGGTATTGCACGTCGACGGCGACGTCAACGAACAGGCCGCTGGCTTCGCCCGGGACGTTCGCGATGCAGGCGGGAGCCTGATGCACTTCCGTGGCTTCCTCGTTGTGACGCCACCCTATGTCGAGATCGACACAGATCGACTCGAGTGACCGACCGATACTGGCCAGCATGCCGAACCCCGCGCGGCACGTTTGTCCGCGGACTGACGGTTTATACCTGCAGAGCCCCTACTGGCGAGTATGCCACTCAAAACTACGGGCGAAGCGGCTTTCGATCCAGACGACCGCTGGGCGGGCGGGACGACCTGGATCGCCCATCCCGAGGAGTCGATGCAGCGAGCGAGCCACGCGCTGGTCGCCGACGGCGACGTCTGGCTGATCGACCCCGTCGACGCCGACGGACTCGACGAACATCTCGCAGACGTCGGAGACGTCGCCGGCGTCGTCGTGCTCCTCGATCGCCACAAGCGCGACGCCGACGCTATCGCACTCCGACACGACGTCCCTGTGTACATTCCCGAGTGGATGGACGGCGTCGCCGAGGAGATGACCGCACCGGTCGAGCGCTTCGGGACGACGCTCGCGGACACCTACACCGTCTATCCGATCAAGAACTCCCGGTTCTGGCAAGAAGCCGCCCTGTACGACGAAGACGAGGGGACGCTCGTGATTCCCGAAGCAGTCGGGACGGCGTCGTACTTCCGGACGGGCAGCGAACGCCTCGGTGTCCATCCGATGCTCCGTCTCAGGCCACCGCGTCGCGTCTCTGAGTTCGATCCCGAACGGATTCTCGTCGGGCACGGCGAACCCGTCGTGACAGAGGCGAGTGACGCCCTGGCCGACGCGTTAGACGGGGCGCGACGTCGGACGCCAGCACTCTATTTCGACGCGGCGAAGGACTTCCTCTTTGGATGACGACCGATCCGGAGCCCATCTACGCGACCGAGGGACTGGTCGACGTCCTCTTAGAGCAGGCAGCGGAACGCGCTCCGGACCCAGCCACGGTCTCGATCTCGGTGACGCCAGCCGGCGATTTCTCGGCGCTCGATCTGCCCGACGAGACGCCGGTGTTCACCCACCTGTATCTCCCGGACGCCGGCAGTTCCCTGAACTTCGTTTTCGGCGTCGATCTGGGGACGCCCGCGGGCCAGACCCAGGGGCGGTTCGTCTCGCATCCCGACGGGCGACTCGAACCGGCCCAGTCCGACGACTTCCACGCAGTACTGTTCGTGGCGGTGCCGCCGTGGGACCGGGATTCGATCGCCGTGTTTGACCGCGATAGCACGCCACGGGATCTCCACCTCCTCGACGTCGAACCGCCCGAAGAGCGCCTGGAGTGACTACTCGAGGTACCCCAGGTCCTGTAGCTGGGTGGTGATCTCCTCGAATTCGGCCTCGGTGAGTTCGCCCGACCGCTGGTGCTGGATCACGATGCTCCGGAGCAGAAACCGGACGAGGTCGCTCGTCGAGGAGAAACTCGTCCCCTCGATCGTGGTCTCGACGCGCTCGGCGAGTTCCTTCGGGATCGAGACGGTGGTGTACTCGGTCATGTCCACGGAGAGGGATGGGTCCGGGTTAGGCGTTGTGTCGTGTCCGCGTCGATGTCCTCGCTGAGTGAAGCCACCAACACGCGGGGACGAACTGGCAGTCACCTTTTCGACGGTCAGTCCGAAATACCCCCGTTCTATTTATGTTTCCCTTGTGAACAATTGACTGAGATACCAACAATGGCAATACTCGATTCGTTCGGTGGACTGGTAGCGGGCCTGATCGCGGCACTGGTAATGCTGGTGTTCGCGATCCTGAGTTTCTTCGTCACGGTGTTCATCGTGGACGTCGGGGCGAATCTGGCAGTTGATAATCCGAGTGCAGACTTCGTGACGCTCTCTGCTGCGATCCTCTCGGCAGGGGCGATCGTCGCCGGCGCGTCGCCGATGACGGGTCTCGCCGGCGAGTGACAATTCACCCGAACCCTTCGGATTCGATCCGGTTCGCCGGGACGCCGAGTCGTTCGACTGCTGCGACCAGACTGTACACCATCGCGTTGATCCCACAGGCGTAGACGTCCACGTTGCCGGGGTCGATCGACGGGGACTCGTCCGATGCTGGCTCGTCTTCGAGCCGGTCGTCGATCAGTGTCCCCATCGGCGTCGATACCGCTGTTTCGTCGATATGCTTCAGCAAGGCGTGCTGGACGTACGCCGTCTCGCCGTCCCAGTCGCTCAGGTACGGCTCCCGGCTGAGACAGGGCACGAAGTGGAAATTGTCGCGCTCGCGGGCCAGCCGTCGGAACGCCGTCCGGTACGGCAGGTCATCAGCCCACGCCGCGCCGAGGAACAACCAGACGTCGCGTTTCTCGCCCTGGTACTCGTCGCGACCGGTCTCGAACAGGTAGTCGATCATGCTCTTCAGTGGCGCGACGCCGGTCCCCGTCGCGAGAAAGACGACGTCCCGTGGCGAGGAATCTTGCAGGACGAGTTCCCCGTAGGGTCCGCGGACAGTCACCTCGTCGCCGACGGCGAGGTCGTCACAGATCCGGGGCGACAGTCGCCCGCCCGGCACCCGCCGCACGCAGATTTCGAGGGTGTCACGAGTCGGTGAACTCGCGAGCGAATACGCCCGTGACGTCCCATCGTAACGCAACCCGATGTACTGGCCGGCGACGAAATCGACCGCGGACTCGGTGTTCAACTCGACGCGGGCGAGCATTGGCTTGGGCCGGTCGTATCGTTGAGCCAGCGTCGCGACGCGTCGGGCCACGTCCGGGTGCCCGTCGGCGAGAAGCCGTTCCCGCAAGCCGTCCCAGTCGGCCGGCCCCTCGATCGGGGTGTACGCCGGGGTAACCTCGGCGACCCAGCGATTGATCGCCCGGGTGACTTCCGGCCGCCGGTCCTGATCCATCTTGGTGACCCGTCGCACGCGAGCGGATTCCGTGATCAACGGCAGGTCGGCGATGGCGTCGTGCTGGGATGCGTGGTCCCTGACCTGTGCATCCATACCGGACCCACGTGACACCGATGGAAATGCGTACCGACCACGTCAATCGGAGTGTGCAGAGGGCTCATCGGATGACGAACAGAGTCCGACGGTGGGGCTGGGAGTTTGCCGAGCATCGCGAGGCAAACGTCGATCGGCGAGCGAAGCGAGTCGATCGGGAGTGAGCAAACGCGAAGCGTTTGCGAGCCTCGCGGGACTTTGTCCCGCGGTGTTTGAACCCGATGCCAGACGTGCTCGCTTCGCTGCGCGCGTCTGCCGTGATTCAAATCCCAGTTGCACCGCTCAGCGCTCACGTTCGTTCGCGCAGAAGGCGGTGGGGCTGGGATTTGAACCCAGGAGGCTTGCGCCACCGGTTTTCAAGACCGGCGCAATAGGCCGCTCTGCCACCCCACCAGCACCCGGTAATTTCCGGCCGGCGTTCTAAATCCTGTCGGTCGCCCCCGACCGATCGGCAAGTTTTTTCGCCGTCTGGTCTGAGCCACCACCATGACTGATCGCGATCCGCTGTCGGCTGTCTCGCCGCTCGACGGCCGGTATGCCCGCTATACGGAGCCACTCGTTCCGTACGCCAGCGAATCGGCGTTGATTCGCGCCCGCGTCCGCGTCGAAGTCGAATACCTGCTCGCGCTCGCCGACCTCGACGCGACGCCCCTCGAGATCGACGACGACAAGCGCGAGAAACTCCGCGCTGTCTACGAGGACTTCGACGACGAGGACGCCGCCCTGGTCAAGCAGATCGAGACTGAGGGCACCGAGACGTACGACGCGACCAACCACGACGTCAAGGCCGTCGAGTACTTCCTCCGAGAGCGACTCCCTGCCGGTCTCGAGGCCGAACAGTGGCTCCACTTCGCGCTCACCAGCGAAGACGTCAACAACCTCGCCCAGCGGCTGCTGGTCAAACCCGCCGTCGAGGATGTCCTCCTCCCCGCCCTCCGGGACGTCCGGGACGCCCTGGTCGAACTCGCCCACACGTATCGCGATACCCCGATGCTCGCCCGGACCCACGGCCAGCCGGCCACACCGACGACCTTCGGCAAGGAGATGGCCGTCTACGCCTCGCGACTCGGCCGCGCGCTCGGCCGAATTCAGTGGGCGACAGACGGGCTCTCCGGGAAACTCGCCGGGGCGTCGGGAACCTACGCCGCCCATCACGCGGCCTACCCCGACGTCGACTGGCCGACCTTCGCGCTGGGGTTCGTCGACTCGCTCGGCCTCGACCACGAACCACTCACCACGCAGGTCAACCCGTGTGACGACCTCGCGACGCTGTTCGGCGCGCTCCAGGGAGCCAATCGGATCCTGCTGGACCTCGATCTCGACGCCTGGCTGTACGTCTCCGATCGCTACCTCGGCCAGCGCACCGTCGACGGCGAGACCGGTTCCTCGACGATGCCACACAAGGTCAACCCGATCGACTTCGAGAACAGCGAGGGCAACCTCTCGAAGGCCAACAGCGACCTGGACTTTCTGGCGGGATACGTCACCAACTCCCGACTCCAGCGTGACCTCTCGGATTCGACGGTCAAGCGCAACATCGGCGCGGCCCTGGCCCACTGTCTGATCGGCTACGAAAAGCTCCAGACGGGCCTTGGAAAGGTCGTTCCCAACGAGACAGTCATGCGTGAGGATCTGGAGGACACCCCCGCCGTCATCGGCGAGGCCGTCCAGACCATCCTGCGTCGGGAGGGCTACACCGACGCCTACGAGCGCGTCAAGAAACACACGCGCGGTGAAACGGTCACGATGGCCGACTTCGAGGCGCTGTTTGCGGATCTCGACGTCGATCCGGCTGTCAGGGACGAACTCGAAGCACTTACTCCGGCGTCCTATACTGGTATCGCCGAGGAGTTGGCCGACGTTCAGTAGCCGAGAGCCGACGAGCGACAGCTCTCGATCCGGCGACCGCCTTCGACCTATCGCTCAGGCATATCGATACCCTCTTTTCCCCGCCTGTGGGAGCTATCGACATGACGAAAGAGATCGCCGCCATTCCGGGCGACGGCATCGGTCAGGAAGTGCTCCCTGCAGCCATCGACGTCCTCGAAGCGCTCGATCGGGACTTCGAGTTCGTCGAGGGACGCGCGGGCAACGCCGTCTACGAGCGCGAAGGGACACCCCTTCCCGAGGAGACCCGCGAACTCGCACGCGAGGCGGACGCGACGCTGTTCGGTGCCGCGGGGGAGCTCGCGGCCGACATCATCCTCCCGCTGCGCCAGGACGTCGAGGCCTTCGCCAACGTCAGGCCGGCCCGGGCCTACCCCGGCGTCGACGGCGTCAAGCCCGAGACCGATCTGGTGTTCGTCCGGGAGAACACCCAGGGCGTCTACGCCGGCATCGAGTCCGACCTCACCGACGACGTCGCGACGCTGACGCGACTCATCACCGGCGAGGCCTCCCGAAAGATCGCCGAATACGGCTTCGAGTACGCCGACGAACACGACGCCGACCGGATCACTGTCGCCCACAAGGCCAACGTGATGCGAACGACCGACGGGTTGTTCGTCGACACCGCCGCCGAGGTGGCCGAGGAGATGGACGTCGAGTACGACGAGGCACTCATCGACGCGCTCGCGATGCACCTCGTGATGCACCCCGAAGACTACGACGTGATCGTCACGCCGAACCTCGCCGGCGACGTCCTCTCGGACCTGGCGGCGGGTCTCGTCGGCGGACTCGGCATGTTGCCCAGCGCCAACGTCGGCGACGACAACGCGCTGTTCGAACCCGTCCACGGCTCGGCTCCCGACATCGCCGGCGAGGGGATCGCCAACCCGTCGGCGATGATCCTCTCGGCTGCGATGATGCTGGAATACTTCGGCGACGACGAGGACGGCCAGCGCGTCCGGAACGCCGTCGAGACTGTGCTCGAAGACGGGCCGCGCACGCCCGACCTCGGCGGGGACGCCTCGACCGAAGAATTCACGGACGCCGTTCTCGAAGAGCTCTGAACGGTTGATCCTGCCTTCCTGGCGGCTTGAGGGCCAGCAATTGCTATCGATACGTCGAGACCGACCTTCTTAAGACGGTGTAGTGCCACCCTCAGAGGGAAAACGGGACTGTCGGCACGCCGACGGCCCGGAGGAGCTCGAACATGATACTGACAGTCACACCGAATCCGGCAGTCGATCAGACGATCGAGATGGACGAAGAGATCGAGGCCGACGCCGTCCAGCGGAGTACGGACGCACAGTTCAACTCCGGCGGCAACGGCATCAACGTCTCGCAGTTCGTCCGCGCACTCGGCGAGGAGACCGTCGCGACGGGGTTCATCGGCGGGTTCACCGGCTACTTCATCGAACAGGATCTCGTCGACTACGATGTCCCGACCGACTTCATCGAGGTCGAGGGCGAAACCCGGATCAACACGACGCTACTGACGCCCGAGAGCGAATACCACATCAATCAGTCCGGCCCGTCGGCTGACCGAGACGCCGTCGACGAACTGATCGAGACGCTGCAGGATCACGAACCGTCGGTGATCAACATCGGCGGAAGCCTGCCGCCGGGTATGGACGCAGCCGACGTCGACCGGATCGCGTCGGCCGGCGAGTGGGACACGGCCCTCGACGTCCACGGCGAACTGATGGTCGAACTCGACGGGCAATACGAATACTGCAAACCCAACCGCGAGGAACTCACAGCAGCGACCGGCATCGAGGTCGAAACGATCGACGATTGCGCCGAGGCGGCCCGCCAACTCCAGGAGATGGGATACGAGCGCGTGATCGCATCGATGGGCGGGGACGGAGCGGTCTTAGTCACACCCGATGAGACGCTGTACGCACCGCCGCTCGACGTCGACGTGGTCGACACGATCGGTGCCGGTGACTCGATGTTCGCCGCCGTGCTGTGGGCTTACGAGCAGGGCTGGGACGACGAGACGGCGCTGCGGGCCGGCGTCGCGACCTCGGCCCATCTTGTTAGCGTCAAGGGACCGAGTGTCCACGACCTCGATCCCGAGGCGACCATGGACCAGGTTCGGGTCTGGTCGATGCGGGAGTGACAGGCACCGACGGACGCGGGCAAGCGGCGTGAGAAACCGTCGGCAGTATATTCCGCATACGTTATTACGACGGCACCGAAACGTCCAGTCGGTGACTTACTGATGCCGTTCTACGGCGGAGACGAACTCGCAACGGTGTACGACAAGGCGCTCGACGAGGGGTTCGGCCTCGTGGCAAGCAACGTCGCCGAGCCCAACGTGATGATGGGTCTCATCGAAGGGGCTGACCAGGCCGATTCGGACCTCCTCATCCAGATGAGCGGCGGAGCCGCGAGCTTCGCCGGGAACGGCGACCCCGAAGCCGGCCTGCGCGCGATGGGGACCTACATCGAGGAGATCGCCGACCAGTACGACATCGGCGTGTTCCTCAACATGGACCACCAGACGGACATGGACTTCATCGACATGCAGGTCGAGTCCGGTATCCCCTCCTCGATCATGATCGACGCCTCACACGAGGACTTCGAGGAGAACGTCGCTCGCTCGAAGAAGGTCGTCGAGAAGACCGAACAGGCCGACGAGGAGATCCTCGTCGAGGCCGAACTCGGCCAGATCAAGGGCGTCGAAGACGAGATCGTCGCCGAGGAGGCCTTCTATACGGACCCCGAACAGGCCGTCGAATTCGTCGAGCGGACGGGTGCCGACCTGCTGGCGATCTCGGTGGGCACCCAGCACGGCGTCGCCAAGGGGAAAGACCTCGACCTCAAGCCCGACCTCGCGACCGAGATCCACGAGGCGCTCTCGGATCATGGGCTGGACACGCCGCTGGTCCTGCATGGGTCCTCCGGGCTACAGCCCGACCAGCTGTCGGACTTCATGAACCGAGGGATCTGCAAAGTTAACAAGGACACCCGCTACCAGTACGAGTATTCGCGGACGCTCTTTGACCTCTATCGGGAGGAGCCGAACGACATCGTCCCGCCGGAAGGCGTCGAAGACGAGCGCGACGCCTTCTTCAACGACGTCGAGTGGTCGCCCAACAAGGACCGCTTCGACCCGCGCGTCGGTGGCCGAAACGTGCGCGAGCGTATCGCCGAGGTCTACGCCGGCCTCGCGGAAGTCTCGGGCAGCGCTGGCCAGAGCCTGTACAAGTCAGCTACCCACCGCTGAAGCGGTGGGCTTGTCGGTGGACTCCCGTTCAAACTCCAAGCTGGAGTGGACGTTGGACACGTCGCTCACGTTCAATGTCCCCGACTTCAGGGCAAGCTGACCGTTGCCCAACCCACCGGGACGTTTGCCCGATGGTAAAGCTAACAGACGGAGGCCGACGTTTTTCGCCGCGTTGTAGTCGCCGTCTACTTCGTACCCACACTCGTTGCACGCGAACCAGCCCGTTGCGCCGTCGCGGTTCGTACTGGACTGGTGGCCGCACTTCGAGCAGGTCTGCGAAGAAAAGGCAGGGTTGACCGACTCAACGCGGATACCGTACTCGGCGGCCTTGTACGCAATTTGCTCTTGAAGTTCGCGGAACGCCCAGTTGTGCATCTGCCGCTTCAGGCGCTCGTTGTGGGCGTCCATTCGCTCGCGGATGTGGGTCAAGTCTTCGACGGTGATGTACGAACAGTCGTGGCGCAGGGCTTCCTCCACGATTCCACGCGAGATATTGTGCAGGCGGTTCAGGACGAAGCGGTTTTCCCGTCCCGACAGTCGCCGTAACGCCTGCCGAGCGGAACGGGTGCCTTTGTCCTGAAGGCTCCGTCTCACGCGGAAATAGTGGTTCTGTCCCCACAGCAGTTCGCCACCGTCGAAGAACTGTCCCGTGCTGGTCACGGCGACGTTCTTCAGGTTCAAGTCCACACCAAGCACACGGTCGCCATCACGCTGGTCTACCTCCTTCTGAATGACGATGTGGAGGTAGAACGTATCCTCGTCGGGACGGTAGTGGAGCGTCCCCATCCGCTTCTCGTAGTCGTCGTCTTCGAGGTACGACCGCTGGTACTCGCCAAGCACGAAGGCGGCTTCGACGCGCCCGTTGACCGTCGAGAGCGTGGCGTACTCGTCTTTGATGGTTAGCGTGCGCTTGTCGTAGACTGCGGATGGTTCATCGAACGAGGGGAGTGGGCGGCTGTTGCCCTTCTCCCACTCCGTGACGGTGCTTTTCATCGCTTCGACGGCCTTCGAGTAGGCCCGCACCACGAGGTTTGCGGGGAGGTCGGTTTCGTCCCGGAGGTCGTGGTACACTTCGTCGTGGATGGTGGACTTGTTGAGAATCAGGTCGCCGTCGTCGCCTTTACCGTGGTCGATAGTGTAGTTGGCGGCGGTGTTGAACTGCTGGATGGTCTGCTGGAGGTCGTCGCGCCGCTCCTCGGGCACATCGAGTTTGACGGGAACGGTGCGTTTGACTTCCATCACACTCTCACATACGGACGCCTTGTTTATATATTCTGTGTCAGCGTTGGGGAGTCCGCCCTGCCATCGTCGGTGGTTTGCCCCACGGAGCTTACGCGCTTCCTCCCACCCGTGAACGGCTGTCTCTTACCCATAACTCGATACTATAGCGTAAGTTCAACCAGATCAGGCATGAGAAGAAGAAATCAATCAAATCTCTATCAGTATCTGCCCAAGATTAGAGAGGTCTCGATGAAGCCGCGTGAAAAGCTCAGTTGAACTCGTTATTTCGACGGGTTCCGCTGAATGAGCCGCGAAGCGCGCTCATTCAGCACCGAGTTCGTATCCTTCAGCCCACATGCGTAGCTTCTGGAGTCCTTTCCACATCGTCTCCCACCCTGGTGGCGGATCTGAACCACGATCAAGATAACCGCCGAGTTTAGCGACGCTCACTGCGTATGATTTTCCATCTTGGTCGCTCAATTCTGGAAATTTCGTTTCCAGAATTGTGCACTCTGCCTCACTCAGCAGGACCGCCGGAGATACTGAACTATCACCACGGGCAAGTTCTCGTAACTCCAGAACTTTCCACGCGATTACTGAATACATGCTCAACAGAACTTCCATCCGCTCCCAAGTCTGCAGTTGCCGTTCTTCGATGTTACAGCCACTCTTGAGCACTTTATGCCAGTCTTCAATTCGCCAGCGGAGGCCGTAATAGTCGATGAGTGTCAGTGTCTCTTCAAACTCTTCGACCGATTCAGTGGTGAGCAACACCCACTGAATCGGGTCGTCATTTTCACCGACCTCGTCGACTCTCACGACATTCGCCTCGATTGAACCCTCTTGCTCAGGATTATTCCTTGGTGCGCGCAACTCACACGTTCCAGTGGCTATCGACAACTCCACCGTTCTCGCTTCGCGCCCACCTCCCTGTTGAATCTCGATTGTTTTGCGACCTTGCTCGGCAAGGTCGCTGCTCCAGTCAAAGAGTTTTTCAGGTTCACCATCATCAGTCCAAATCCGCCGGTTTTGATTCGCTCGGACGATAAAGCCAGCACTTTCCATCTCTCCGGTGACTTCTTCGTAGAACGCGAATGAATCTGCGCCTCGGTCATGAATGAACAGCGGGCGGATATCGTCGGCAAGCCAGTCTCTGGCTTGCCTGTCGCCACGGCTCCACTTCTCATGCTCATTGTCAAGTTGAATCGGCTCTGCTTTGCCGTTGGCATCGTACTTCTCACCAGCCTGCTGGTCCTCGATCAGCGCCTGCTGATCGATGACTCCAGTCATCCGATGGGTGCGTGGATTGATTCCGATCGTGGAGTGTAGCTTGACGCCTTCGAGATCCATTTCAGAATTGCCAATGTCGCCGAGGCCCTCTTTGGAGGGATGTCTCGGAAACACGAGTTCGGTGGTATCGGAGACAATCAAGAGTTCGTCTGACCGACTCACTCTTGATTGCTGTTGCTGCTTGTGAGCAGAGAGAACCTCGTTGGGGTCCACACTGTCATTATCGCAAAATCGGTATGTAGCTTTTGTGGAGGCCCAGTCTCCGCAGGCAGCGGGGATGGACTCGGCAGGTGAGCTGCCGAGTTCATCCCCAAGTTGAACCAATCGGTCAGTCAGGCGCTTGTCTCCAAACTCAGCTGACCGAAACTCCGCTCGAATCCACCCGGAAACATCCATGTCACACAGCTGTCCATCCTCATCGAGTTCTGGCTTCCAACTCCGTGAGCGGCGTCCCATCTACCAGTCTTGGTTCGTCAGCTCCTCGATTAGGACTTGTGGGTAAGAGACAGCCGTGAACGGGTGGGCTTCCGCGCTGTACCGCTGTGATCTATCCCCTCCAGAACGCTTTTTGCTGCAGTCGACGTGTATTGGCTATAGCGGTGCTCTCGTCGCGACGAATCAAGACACCATGGATACCCTGCCACTCTCCTCGACGCCGCGGTTCGAACCGCTGGCTGCACCGACCGGTATCCAGGTCGTCGATCCGATCGACGGCGGGCAGTTCACGTTCCTGACGCCCGACCCCGTCGAGACGGAACCCGCCCCCGAAGACGCCCTCCCAATCCCGGTCGACGGGGCGGTCTCGATCGAGGCTGACGTGCTCCGAACGCCGTATCTCGTCGGCGTCTGGATCAGAGACGGCGAGTTCGATCTCGTCGAGCAGTTGACGGGCGGCGATCGCGTAACGCTGCCAGCCGGCGAGTACGTCGTCGAGTTCTCCTCAGTGCAGCTCAAACTCTATCTCGGCTTCGACGGGGCAGTCACGGTCGACGCGACGGGTGACGTCGTCGAGTTCAGAGCCACCGGTGACGCTCCGGTGGTCGTCGGACTCCGGTCGTATCACGAACAACCGGCCCGGACGATCACGACGACCGAGCAGCCACGCGACGTGATGCGAGCCATCTCGCAGTTCCGTGCGGCGCTGAAGACGACGTCGCCGGAGCGATCGTTCCCCACGCTCCGCGGGCATCCGCCACTCGTGGAGCTCGGCGAGGAGTTTTCCGCACCGGGCGGAAGTCGGCTGTCGCCGGCGTCGATGTCGATCGAATTGCCGCCTCGCTGGGATCGGATACTGCCCGCTGCACCGCTGTCGTATTACCTCGACGCAGAACTCGTTCCCGGCGAGCGCCCGCAGCTCCACGCCGACGGGGAGGCAATTCCCCTCGTGGGGCCAGACGGCTACGAGGAGCGGATCGCGAAGATTCTCAAGCACGTCTTCACACTCGATTGCGTGGTTCGAACGGAGGGGCTCTACGACGTCGAACTCCACGAGCGCTCGGTTCTCGAGGATCGGATCGACCTCGACTTCGAGCGGTTGTACGACCTGTCACTTCCCGAGCGGACGCAAGCCTACCTCGAGATTCCCTTCGAGGCCGTCGATCCGGCCAGGCCGGAGTGGAAGCTGACCGCCGACGTGCAGCCCGCACCCGAGAACGTTCGGGTGTTGCCGTTTCTTGCGTCTGACCTCGCCGTGATTCGGGCGACCGGCGACGACGACATCGAGCCGGAGGACCTCTCGAAAGCGTCGCCGGACATCGAGGCGTTCTTCCGGGACGGCGTGGCGACGCCGGAGGAGCCGGTGTTGGTGCGCGGGGCAGCCGACGTACGTTCGGGGGCCACATCTGGAGAATCCAACGTCACAGACCGGGTTTTCAGGCCGGATCCGACCGACAGCCTGATGCAGACGTTCGTCGGCGACGGGATTCCGCTGGGCGCGACCAAGATGACGCCCGAGATGTTCCGCCGCCGGCTGGAGTACGATCCGGTCGAGTCCGGACGCGTCCGGGTCGACGTCGTCGTCAACGAAGAAGCGATGAGCGACGAAACCGCCGTCTCGGACGTCTACGGCGCACGCGACTGGATCGACTTCGACGTCACGATCCACGCGAACCTCACCCAGGGCGAACTCGCCGACGTCTTCCAGCGCGACACCGACTTCCTCCACTACATCGGCCACGTCGACGACAACGGGTTCAAGTGCAGCGACGGCTACCTCGACGTCCGCGCGCTCTCGTCGGTCAACGTCAGCGGATTCTTGCTCAACGCCTGTCAGTCCTACGAGCAGGGCAAGGCCCTGGTCGATGCGGGTGCCGTCGGCGGCATCGTGACGCTGGCGAACATCCCGAATCCCACCGCGACCAGAATCGGGAAACATATCGCCCGGTTGCTCAATACCGGCTTCACGATAGCGACTGCTCGCTCACTGATTGAAGAAGACGAACAGCTCGCCAGTCGCTACATGGTCATCGGTGACGGGCACGCGAATATCGTGGAGAGCCAATCGGGGGCACCGCTAAGCATCTATATTTCGAATTTTAACGACGATGGTGTGTCATTTGATATTCAAGGCTATCCAATTTCAGACATTTCACTCGGAAGTCTACGTGATTGGCATGTAAGTCCATTTGATTCGAATTCATTGCTCACAGCCTTTCTTGAAGAGGTCTATATGAGCTCTGAAGAATTCGATCATTTCTGTGAGAAGGGAGACTTCCCAATTCTACATGAGAACGGAATGGACTGGAGTAATACTACGTCGCTTAGTCGTCTCAGGGGCCAGGATTAGCGCTACTCACGGCCCCGGCCGCTGCGCCGACCTGCGTCAACAGGACCAGCAGCATGAACAGGACGCCCATCATTCGCGGGTGCTGTGCGAGGAAGCTCGTCTCTTCCGATTCTGAGTGGCTCATAGCCAACTCAACCTTGATTGCATAGATAAAAGTACATTTCTAAAATGATCTAATACGAATATATTTAATACAATAGTATACCATATTAAATGTTTTCCGCCACCGAAATACTCATTTTTCGGTGTGCGTGTCAACGCCTTTCAGACCGTGATATTCTGTCTCCTCCCGTAACTTACTTAATTGTTAATATTGTAATCGGTAGTAGGACTAGAGATGAGACAACTGAGCACCGCAGTCGGACGGGGTGACTCGCCGTGAGCTTCGACATCGCCGAACCAGCGGACCTGCCCGAGGACGCCGACAACGTCCTGTGTATCTCGCCGGAGATCAGCCCGAACAAGGAAGCGTGTTGCGAGGAGTTGCTGACACGGGAGGGCGTCCCCGACAAGATCGTCGGCGTCACGGTGGCGTCCTCGCCGGGCGGCCGCATGGCTGAATGGGGCGAGGCGATCAACCCGATGACGACAGACCTGACGTTCGTCGACGTCTCACACGGCGGCCGGTCGGCCGCGATGTCTGCCGACGGGTTCGGCGGCCAGAACGGCGCACTCGTCGACGTCATCGAGGTACCGGACGTCGATCTCCGCGAGATCGGCAGCGCCGTGACCGACCAACTCGATGGCGACACTGACGAGACAATCGTCGTCTGTCTGGACTCGCTGACGGACCTACTCCAGTTCGAGTCCGAGGAAACGCTGTCGCGATTCCTCCACGTGCTCACCGCGCGCGTCAGCGAAGCCGGTGGGTCGGCTCACTACCACATCGACGCTCACGGCCACCCGGATCGGGTCTTCGAAACGCTGTCGCCGCTGTTCGACGCGACGGTCCGGACCGACGCCGACCTCGAGTGAGGACCGAGCACGGTTTGAGAGAAGTCCGATCATTTTTATCTGTCGCCGTGGAACCCGTCGATACGATGGCCCCGATCCAGGCCGTGTTGGTCAGCTCTCCGGATGAAGACCTCGTAGCGTCGTTGACGGCAACGCTCCGGGATCAATGGCCGGTTCGGACCGCGACGACAGTCCAAGAGACCGAAACGAGTCTCGATGAAAGCGTTACTGTCGTCATCTTCGATCCGGCATTCGAATCGCTATCGGTGGCTGATCTGACCGCAATCGTCGAAACGAGTTCGCCCGACGCACAGCTACTCCAGTACGGCACCAGTGTGAATCCGACTGCCGAAACGGCAGATGCGGTTCTCGAGCAGGTCGCTGAGACGGAGACGATCCGTTCGACTGTCGATCGCCTCCAGCGTCGTGTCCGCTACGCGAAGCTCCTTTCACGCTTCTATGCACTCGCTCGCTCCCGAAGCGAGCGCGACACGGCGGTGGAAACGGAAGAACCGTCCACGGAACTTGCGGAGCTCAAACGCGAACTCGACGAGCTCGCGGCCGAGCTCGACGATGAAGATATCTTCGACGTTGCGTTAGGGCAAAACAACGAAGACCGCCGGTAAGTCGGTCTACTGCACGTACGGCAACGACTGTGCCGTCCGGTCGATCTCGTTCTCGTTTGCACTCATCAGTGCGGTCGTGTCCCAGATCCCCTCGACCAGAGCCTTTCGCTGAGCGTCGTCGACAGTGACGTCGACCGTCCGATCGCCGTAGGTGATGGTCTCCCCGGCGACGTCGATGTCGATCTCGCCGTCGGGATTCGCCTCGACCCAGTCCTGGAGGTCGGCGATCGTCTCGTGATCGGCCGTCACGGTCGGCATCCCCAGCGCGAGACAGTTGCCCGCGAAGATTTCGGCGAAGGACTCGCCGATGAACGCGTCGATCCCCCACCGCATCAGCGCCTGGGGGGCGTGCTCGCGTGAGGAGCCACACCCGAAGTTGTCGTTGACCACCATCACGTTGGCGTCGCTGAACCGATCCTCGTTCATCGGGTGGTCCTTCTGGTTGTCATCGTCGTCGTAGCGGACGTCGAAGAAGGCAAACTGCCCCAGACCGTCGAAGGTGACGACCTTCATGAAGCGCGCGGGGATGATCTGGTCGGTGTCGATGTCGTTCCCGCGGATGGGAACGCCAGTGCCAGCCACCTCGCGCACTTCGGGGATGTCGGCGTCGAAGTCACTCATGCCGGGGTCACCTCCGGGAGTTCGCGCACGTCAGTCACTTCCCCGGTGATCGCCGCCGCGGCGACCATCTGGGGGTTCATCAGGACCGTCCGGCCGTCTTTGGAGCCCTGACGACCGACGAAGTTCCGGTTCGATGAGGAGGCGGAGGCCTCTTCGCCCTCCAGCTGGTCCTCGTTCATGCCCAGACACATCGAACAGCCGGCGTTGCGCCACTCGAAGCCGGCCTCGCGGAAGATATCGGCAAGGCCTTCCTCCTCGGCAGCCTGCTGGACGCGCTGGCTGCCGGGGACGACCATCGCCCGGACGCTGTCGTCGACCTCCCGACCCTCGACGATCGCCGCCGCCCGTCGCAGGTCGGGCAGGCGTGCGTTCGTACACGAACCCAGGAAGACGACGTCGATGTCGTAGCCGGCCATCGTCTCGCCGGGTTCGACGCGCATGTGTTCCTGGGCGCGCCGGGCGGTCTCCTGTTTGTCCGCAGGCAGGTCCTCGGGGGCGGGAATCGGCTCGCTGATCCCGATGCCCTGGCCAGGGGTCGTTCCCCAGGTGACGACCGGCTCGAGTTCGCTCGCGTCGATGTGGACCACGTCGTCGTACTCGGCGTCCTCGTCTGAGCGGATGGACTCCCAATAGGGCTTCAGCTCGTCGAAGGCCTCGGGGTTCTCCTGGAAGTAATCGGTCTCTGCCATCCACTCGTAGGTGGTCTCGTCCGGGTTGACGTAGCCCGCGCGAGCGCCGCCCTCGATGGACATGTTGCAGATGCTCATCCGGCCTTCCATGTCGAGGTTCTCGATGGCCTCGCCGGCGTACTCGTAGACGTAGCCGACGCCGCCGTCGGTGCCAAGTCGGCGGATGATCTCCAGAATGATGTCCTTGGCCTCGACGCCCGGGCCGAGTTCGCCATCGACCTGGATTTTCCGGACCTTCTGTTTCTCCATGGCGATGCACTGGGTGGCCAGGACGTCCCGGATCTGGGAGGTGCCAATGCCGAAGGCCAGCGCGCCGAAGGCACCGTGGGTCGAGGTGTGGCTGTCGCCACAGACGATGGTCTTGCCGGGCTGGGTGATGCCCTGCTCCGGGCCGATGACGTGGACGATACCCTGATCACCCGTCGTCGGGTCCGAGAACTGGATGCCCGCTTCGCGGACGTTCTCCTCGAGTTCGCTCATCATCTCCTCGGCCGCGTCGTCGCTGTAGGGCCGGGACTGGTCGCTCGTCGGCACGATGTGATCGACCGTCGCGTGGGTGAGATCCGGCCGGGCGACCTCGATGTCGCGCTCCCGGAGCATGCCGAAGGCCTGCGGGCTGGTCACCTCGTGGATGAGGTGCAGCCCGACGAACAGCTGGTCCTGCCCGTTGGGGAGTTGCGTTACCTTGTGGCGATCCCACACCTTGTCGTACAGCGTTCCCTGACTCATACTCGTCCTCTGTCCGTCGTCTGGGTTCGATAGCGTGATTTCATTGTGTCGCGTCGCTCACTCGGCTTCCTCGTCCCAGGCGAACAGCTCCCGCAGCCGTTCGCCGACGTCTTCGATCTCGTGGTTCCCCTCGGCTTCCCGGAGCTGCTTGTAGCTCGGGCGGTTGGTCTGGTTCTCGGAGATCCACTCCTTGGCGAACTCGCCGTTCTGGACCTCCTCTAAAATCTGCTCCATCCCCTCGCGGGCCGACTCGTCGATGACGTACTCCCCGCGGGTGAGCCCGCCGTACTCGGCGGTATCCGAGACGGAGTTCCACATCTCCATCAGCCCGCCCTCGTAGACCAGATCGACGATGAGTTTCAGCTCGTTGAGGACCTCGAAGTAAGCCATCTCGGGGCTGTAGCCCGCGTCGACCAGTGTCTCGTAGCCGACTTTCATCATCTCGGTGACGCCGCCACACAGGACGGCCTGCTCGCCGAAGAGGTCGGTCTCGGTCTCCTCGCGGAAGGTCGTCTCGATGACGCCCGCCCGCGTACAGCCGATGGCCTTCGCGTAGGCCAGGGCCTCCTCCCTGGCTTCGCCGCTTTCGTCCTGCTCGACCGCGACCAGGCCGGGCGTCCCCTCGCCGCGCTGGTAGGTCCGCCGGACCAGGTGGCCCGGGGACTTCGGGGCGACCATCGTCACGTCGACGCCTTCCGGCGGTTCGATCTGGCCGTAGTGGATGTTGAACCCGTGGGCGAACTGGAGCGTGTCGCCCGGTTCCAGGGCGTCTTCGATGTCGTCGTAGACGACCGGCTGGACGTTGTCGGGCACGAGCATGACGACGATGTCACCCTCTGCGGCGGCCTCGGGGGGCGTCTCGACCGGTAGGCCAGCGTCTTCGGCGACCGGGCGGTCCTCGTTGCCTTCGGGGAGGCCGACGACCACGTCGACGCCGCTGTCGTCGAGATTCTGGGCGTGGGCGTGGCCCTGGCTGCCGAAGCCAAGGACCGCTACAGTCGCGTCTTCGAGATACGATTCGTCCGCGTCGTCGTCGTCGTAGACAGTCGTGTCGAATTCGTCAGTCATCGGTAGTGTGTCGTCTTCGTTTCCGGATGGGTCGGTGTTCAATCTATCGTGTTACTGTGGCCCGCACGTCACTCCTCGCTCACGTATCCGTTTGCGTCCATCGTCTCCGCACCGCGTTCGAGCGCGGCCGCGCCGGTGCGGACGACCTCCTCGACGTGGAACTGCTCGAAGGCCTCGACGGCGGCGTCGATCTTCTGTTTGCTGCCCGTGATCTCGACGGTCACGGCGTCAGTCGAGGCGTCGACGGCCTGACCGCCGTACATCTCCGCGACCGACTGGACGTCGTCGGGCTTCTCGGCGGCCACCTTGATGAGAGCGAGTTCCCGCCGCATCGCCTCGGGCTGTAGTTCCTCGACGGCGATCGTCGGAACGAGTTTCTCGAGTTGCTTTTTGGCCTGCTCGATGCCCGGCTCGGCCTCCTCGATGACGATCGTCATCCGGGCGACGCCGTCGTCGGTCGTCGGCCCGACGGTGAGGCTCTCGATGTTGAACTGCCGGCGGCTGAACAGGCCCGAGACCTCCGCGAGGACGCCGGGCTCGTGTTTGACTAAGGCCGACAGCACGGCCATCCGGGGCTGGTGGGTCGCTTCGGCTTCCGGGTCGATGCGAATACCTTGCGTGTTGCGCCGCCCCTCGGGTCGCATCCGCTCGTCGGGGGCCGGCCCAGGGAGTTCTCCACTGCTCATTGTTAGAGATTGTTGAGTTGCTCGTTCGACAGTGCGAACAGCCCGTTGTCCCCACCGCTTGGAACCATCGGGTAGACGTCCTCGCCGGGGTCGATGATGGCGTCGATGACGGCCGGCCCGTCGTAGGCCCGTGCCGCCTCGATCACGTCGTCGACCTCGTCGTACTCTTCGAGTCGGAACCCGCGAGCGCCGAAGGCCTCGGCGAGCATGTCGAACTCGGGCACCCACTGGTACTCACTGGCCATGCGTCGGCCCTCGTAGAACCCGTCCTGCCACTGGCGGACCATCCCGATGGCCTCGTTGTTGAGGATCACGTACGTGATATCGAGATTCTCCCGGACGGCGACCGACAGTTCCTGCATCGTCATCAGGAAAGAGCCGTCGCCGTCGAAGGTAATGACCTCCGTATCGGGAGCCGCCGTCTTCGCGCCGATCGCCGACGGGACGCCGTAGCCCATCGTCCCCAGGCCATTCGAGGAAACCCAGGTCCGGGGTTCGGTGTAGGTCCAGAACTGCGCGGCCCACATCTGGTGTTGGCCGACGCCCGTGGTGATGATCGCGTCGTCGTCGGCGAGTTCATCGAAGCGCTCGACGATGTACTGGGGTTTCAGCGGCTCGTCTTCGGGCATCTCGTAGTCCAGCGGGTACTCCGCCTTCCAGGTGTCACACTGCTCGCGCCACGTCTCGGCATCGGGCGCGGCCGTCATCGCGTCGTCGAGTTGCTCGAGGACGCGTTCGGCGTCGCCGAGCAGCGGGTAGTCGGCCTCGATGTTCTTGTTGATCTCCGCCGGATCGATCTCGGCGTGGATGACCTCGGCGTCCGGCGCGAACGTCTCGACGCCGCCGGTCAGCCGGTCGTCGAAGCGCGTGCCGACGCCGAGCAACACGTCGCAGTTGGTGATCGCCATGTTGGCCGTCCCGGTGCCGTGCATCCCGGCCATGCCAAGCGAGAGGTCGTCGGTCTCGGGGAACGTGCCCAGCCCGGGCATCGTCGTGATGACTGGGATGTCGTACGTGCGTGCGAACGCGCGCAATTCGTCGGTGGCTTCACCCTTGATGACGCCGCCGCCCGAGAGGATGACCGGCTTTTCGGCCGCCTGGAGTGCCTCGGCGGCGGCCTCGACGACGACCTCGTCGGCTTTCTCCGGCGGGTTGTAGGTGTCGGGCGTCTCGGCTTCGCCCGGCTGGACGTCGAGGTCAGCTTTCGTCGTGTCCTTCGGCAGGTCGACCAGCGTCGGGCCTTGCCGACCCGCCTCCGCGAGTGCGAAGGCCTCGCCGACGTCGTCGCCGACGGTCTCGACGTCGCCCGCGAAGTAGTTGTTCTTGGTGACCGGCTGGGTGATGCCGACAGTGTCGGTCTCCTGGAAGGCGTCGTTGCCGACGAAGTCCGTCGCGACCTGGCCCGTCAGGGCGATCAGTGGATCGGAGTCCATCGAGGCGTCGGCGATCCCCGTCACGAGGTTCGTCGCGCCCGGCCCGGAGGTGGCGAACGCCACGCCTGGCTCGCCAGAGACGATCCCGTAGGCGTCGGCCGCGTGGGCCGCCCCCTGTTCGTGGGCCATCGTGAAGTGCTCGATAGAGGAATCGTACAGCGCGTCGTAGACGGGCATGATCGCCCCGCCCTGGACGCCGAAGGCCTTCTCGACGCCGGCCTTCTCTAAGGCGATGACGACGGATTCAGCGCCCGTGGTCGCCGTTCGGTGAGACTCGTCTTCGTCGGTCGCTTCGTCAGCGTCCGTGATCGTGGTGCGTTCGCTCATGGTCGATACCTCCGTGTGATGGCTGTCGGCCGCCGATCGGCTGTCCGCCGTTCCGGCGCGTGTGATTGGTAGTGTGTCATGGCTGGCGTCTGCTCGCTGGTGGTGGAAGTGCGATACGAACGTCGAGGAGAGTGTGGTACTATCGGGGCTATAGCGCCCCTACAATACCGACGAGAAGCAGGTCGACCGCGCCGCTGTCGCCGGATCGACCGCCGGTGGGTGACAGCGAGCGCATCGGTATCTGACGATTGTGGTCGTTCATTATAAACGTTCCGTGTGATCGGTCCACGAACGTCCAGAACGACGTCGTAAAGCGGCGGCTGCCCGGTCGGGGCGAACGACGTGGGCGTCATCTCAGGCACTGACCTCCTCGCGCGCCCGGTCGACGTCCACGTCGCGGGCGAACCGCTCTAGGACGTCCATCGTGATGCGGTTCTTCTCCGCGCCGTACTCCTTGACGCGGCGGGTCACCGTCCGGACCTCCTCCTCGGTCGGGTCGTACCCGGCCTCGAGGAGTCGCTCCCGGACCGAATGCTGGCCGGTGTGTTTCCCGAGGACGAGTTCGCGCTCGGCACCGACCATCTCGGGGGTCATCACGCCCGGCTCGAACGTATCGCTGTTCTCGATAACGCCCGCGGCGTGGATGCCCGACTCGTGGGAGAAGGCGTTCTCGCCCACGACGGGCTTGTTGCCCGGCGTGTCGACGCCGCTTTTCTCTTCGATCAGGCGGGAGAGTTCGGTGATTCGGGTCGTGTCGATGCCCGTATCCACGTCGTACAGCGACTCCAGTGCCATGACGACCTCCTCGTAGGCGGCGTTGCCGGCGCGCTCGCCGATGCCGTTGACGCTGACCTGGGCCTGTGCGCCGCCGGCCTCGTACCCCGAGAGGGCGTTGGCCGTCGCCAGCCCGAAGTCGTCGTGCGTGTGAACGTCCACGCGCGCGTCCGTGTGGGCGACAACGTTGCCGACCATCTCCTGGAAGCGACCCGGCGTAGCAACCCCCGTCGTGTCGGGGATGTTGATCCAGTCGGTGCCCGCTTCGGTGACAGCCTCGACGACGTCAATCAGGAAGTCCTCGTCGGTGCGAGTGGCGTCCATCGGCGAGAACATGACGTCGACGCCGGCCTCCACGACGCGCTCGACCGACTCGACGGCCCGCTGTTTGGCGTCCTCGCGACTCGCGTGCATCGAATCGGCCAGCTGGATGTCGCTGGTCGAGACGAACACGTGAACCAGTTCGACGCCCGACTCGAGGGCGGCTTCGATGTCTTCCTCGACCACGCGGGCGAGCCCGCAGGTGGTCGTCGTGGTACTTTCGGCGATATCGCGTACCGCCTCGAACTCCGCGTCGGAGTTGACGGGAAACCCCGCTTCGATGACGTGGGTGCCCATCTCGTCGAGCACCGCCGCTATCTCCCGTTTGTCTTCGTAAGAAAACGAGGTTCGCGGCGTCTGTTCCCCGTCGCGAAGCGTGGTATCGAAAATTCGTGCGTCCGTGATTTCGGACGTACTATCGAGTGTGCCCTGGAAGAACTCGATCCGCCGGGGATTCCGACGTAACCTCGTGCGTATTGGACATTTGCAACCGGATGGATGGCGTCGCCGTATATAAATCTTCCCGAAACCGCCGGGCGAATCTGACACACTGCAAGTTGACGCCCGCTATTCGACGTGAGATCGGACGTGTGTCCGCTGGAAGCGTCTCTCGCTTTGCTTCCTCGACGTTCGAACCTACTCGTCGGGGGATGTCGAGGTCGTTTGCGTGTCCGTGGCGACCACTCGATCCGGAATCGTCGGGTCCGGCACCCGACCGACCGTCAGGAGTCGCTCGGTGAACGTCAGGTCCGTCTTGGCCGGGTCTGGCTTGTCCATCGTCTCGTACTCGACGGCTACACCCTCGTCTTCGGCAGCGATCCGGACGATACTCAACCGGAAGGTGGGGTGAAACACCGGCGGAAGCAGACCGGCGATCACTGGCCGTCGGTGAAACCGCTTGAGCCACGTCCCCGTATTGACGATCAACCGACCGTCGTGCTCGTCGACGGCTGGCCGGTGGGTGTGTCCGTAGCAAAAGACGGCCGTTTCCGGATCCGACTCGAAGACATCCGTTGCTGCCGCCCGATAGGGTTCGCTCGGATCGACGGTGAACTCGGTCTCGACGAGCCCGAATCGGTCGATCGTCCGCTTGAAATCCTGGAGGATGAACCGGAGCGGAATCCAGACCAGCACGAGAATGCCGACGATCGCCACGTTGATCGCGAGCAGCGAGAACGCGAACGCGCCGGCAGACCCAAACCGGCCGAAGGCTCCTTCGACAGTCTCGGTCGGGAGCGACCAGACGCCGACCAGGTCCAGCCCGACAGCGATCGCGACGATCGCACTCAGGTTGAACAGCAGGAGAAAGGGAACGGCCGCGTACCGGAGCAGCGGGTGCATCTCGTTGTAGAAGTACTTCGAGAGAAACCAGACCGGAACCCGCTCGGTCGGGGTGACTGCCTGGATGTCCTTCAGCCAGTTGCGCCGGCCGCGAGCCGAGACCTGGCCGGCCCGGCTCGTCACGAGCGTGTTGTAGTGATAGCCAAGCGGCTTCTCGTGGGGATTGCCGAAATCTTCGAAGCGGTTGTTCGGGTCGCGCTGGTTGCCGTGTTCGAAGTGGATCGCCCGGTCGCCGACGGGACGGGTGAGCGACTGCTCTTGGACGAGCGCCACGTTGTACTCGGCGAAGCGCTCGACGTACGCGTCGTAGGCGGCGAGTTCGTGGTCGTGATTGCCGGGCAGGAGTGTGATCTGAACGCTCTCTCCAGTCGCCCGAAGTTGCTCGAACAGGGCCGGGTATCGCTCGACCAGGGCGTCGAACTTCTCGATCCCCTCCAGGGTGGTGAACTCCCAGAGCCCGAAGGCGTCGCCGTTGATGACGAGTTCGGCCGTTTCGTCGGTCGCTTCGAGCCGCCGAAGGAAGGCCAGCAACTCCTCGAGAAACTCGACGTGTTCGAGTTGCTCGTCCCCGCCGATGTGGAGGTCGCTGATCGCGTAGTAGACCGTGTCGTCATCGCCGCCGGCCCCGCTGGTGGCGTTCCCGTCATTGTTGGCGGTCCTGTTGTAGGCGTTCGAACCGTGGACCTCTCCCATCGTTTCGTCGTGCTCGCGCTGGGGGATAACGTCTTCGTCCACGTCGGCTATCTCCCCCAGCTCGATCCACTCAGGTGAGCCCCCACATCGTCGCGATGCCGACCGTCGTCACGACCGCCAGCAGCAGCTGTAACGGCCCACCGACCTTCAGGAAGTCCGAGAACCGATAGCCCCCGGGGCCATAGACCATCAGGTTGGTCTGGTAGCCCACCGGTGTCATGAACGACGTCGCCGAGGCGAACATCACTGCCAGGAGGAACGAAAAGGGGTCGGCCCCCATCTGTCCGGCCGCATCGACGGCCACCGGGATCATCAACACGATGGTCGCAACGGGGGTGATGACGTTCGCCAGGAGCCCGGTGAAGAGGTAAAACAGCAGCATGACGAGAACGAGCGGGAGGAACGCCTCAGTTGCGACCAGCGCATCGGCGAGCACTGTCGCGCCGCCGGTTGCTTCCATCGCGAAGCCAAGCGGGATCACGCCCGCCAGCAGGAAGACGATGTTCCAGGAGACGGCGTCGTAGGCGTCCGAGGGCGACAGACAGCCGGTGACGATCATCGCGAAGACGCCCCCGAGGGCAGCGATCACGATCGGCAGGAGATTCAGCGCCGCCGCGCCGATCACGCTGGCCATGATCGCGACTGCGAGCGGCGTCTTCGGCGAAAGCGGTGCGGCTGCCTGTGGCTCCACTTCGTCGATCCGTCCGGAGGCACTCTCTTCTGTGACGACGAGATCACCCGACTCCGCGAAGTATTCGATCGCGGTCGGCGACAGCCGGACCAGCAGGAGGTCACCCGGACTGACGGTAACGCTGTCGAGGTCTCCCCGGATGAGTTCCCGGCCGCGCCGGACCGCGAGCACGGTCGTCCGGTGAAACTCCTCGAGTCGGGCCTCCGCGAGCGTCTCCCCGACGTACGTTGAATCATCAGGGACGACCGCCGTGGCGAGGGTGTTCCCGGTCGGACTGTCATCGAAGGTCCCGTCGGAGACGTCCTCTCGAACGAGTCGACGCAGGTCGAACGCGTCGCGGAACCGAGTTACGTCGGTACGTGGGCCGTTGACGACGAGGACGTCGCCGGCGGCGATCCGCTGGTCGGTGTCCGGGACGGCGTAGGCCTCGCCGTTCCGGCGAAGCTGGAGGACGTCGACCGGGACGTCCTCGCGTGCGTCGACGTCGGCGACGCGTTCGTCGAGGAGCGACGATCCCGCCGGGACGCGAACTTGCGAGAGGTGCTCCTCGAGATCGAACGCCGAGACCAGGTCGGCGTCGACCGGGATCCGAGCCGGCGTGAGTCGGCGGCCGATCGTCAGCAGGTACGCGAGGCCGACGACGAGGATGAGCACGCCAAGCGGCGTGAACTCGAACATGCCGATGCCGTTTCGGCCGGGGATGAGCTGGCGGGTGAAGTCGCTGGCGAGGATGTTCGTCGACGTCCCCACGAGCGTCAGCGTCCCGCCGAGAATCGCCGCGTACGACAGCGGCAACAGCAGCTTCGACGGCGAGACGTCGCTCTGCTCGGCCAGATCGGTAATCATCGGGATGAACACGGCGACGACAGGCGTGTTGTTGACGAAGCCGGCGATCGGGCCGGTCGTGCCGACGGTCGCCAGCAACGCCCGCCCCTCGTCGCCCCGGACGAACCCCGCCAATGAGACGCCAAGGCGCTGGACAATCCCCGTATTCTGGATGCCAGCACTCAACATGTACATCGCGACGATAGTGATCGTCGCGGGGTTGGCAAAGCCGGCGATCGCGTCTCTCGGCGTGAGGCCGATGGTCGGACCCAGTGCAGCCAGCGCGACGATGACCCCGATCGCGGTGACGTCGTTCGGGATCACCTCCGAGACGAACAGGACCAGTGCAACGCCGATGAGTCCGAAGACGAGCGTCGCCTCGAACGGAATCCCTGCAACAGCCATGCCATGATCGATTCGGGGTGGCTGCTTAAGCACTGTGCGGTGCGCGTCTCGGGCCCCACTACGGCTCGCCCCCTTCGCGACGGCATGGAAAGCGATAAACGCTGGCGGTGGCGAGAGGCCGGTAATGGCCCTTTCCGACTCGGACCGGGCGGTCGTCGTCGAGGAACTCGACCGCGACCCCACGGCGGCGGAGGCGGCGCTGTTCGAGAACCTCTGGAGCGAGCACTGCTCGTATCGCTCCTCGCGCCCGCTGCTGGGGCGCTTCGAGAGCGACGGCGAGCACGTCGTCGTCCCGCCGGGCGACGACGCCGGCGTCGTGGCGCTGCCCGAAGACGAGGACACCTACCTCGCGATGGGGATCGAGAGCCACAACCACCCCTCCTTCGTCGATCCCTACGACGGCGCGGCCACCGGCGTCGGGGGCATCGTCCGTGACATCCTCTCGATGGGTGCGTTCCCCATCGCGCTGACCGACAGCCTCTACTTCGGCGACTTCGAGCGCGAACACTCCCGGTACCTGCTCGATGGCGTCGTCGAGGGCATCTCCGATTACGGCAACTCCATCGGCGTTCCCACAGTCGCCGGGAGCACCACCTTCCACGAGGACTACGAGGAGAATCCACTGGTCAACGTGGCCTGCGTGGGCATGCTCTCGGCCGACCGCCTCATCACTGCCGAGGCCCAGGCGGCGGGCAACAACCTCGTCCTCGTCGGAGCCTCGACCGGACGGGACGGCCTCGGCGGGGCCTCCTTCGCCAGCGAGGACATCGCCGAGGACGCCGAGACAGAGGACCGCAGCGCGGTCCAGGTCGGCAACCCCTACCGCGAGAAACTCCTCATCGAGACCAACGAGGCGCTCATCGAGGAAGACCTGGTCGAGTCGGCCCGGGACCTCGGTGCGGCGGGACTCGGTGGCGCGTCGAGCGAACTCGTCGCCAAGGGCGGGTTCGGCGCGGACATCGACCTCGACGACGTCCCGCAACGCGAACCCAACATGACCGCCACTGAGATCCTGCTCTCGGAATCCCAGGAGCGGATCGTCTACGAGGTGACGGACGAGCACGTCGCCCGCGTCCAGGAACTCGCCGAACGCTACGATCTGGAAGCCGCCGTCATCGGCGAGGTGACCGAGGACCCGAACTACACGTGCACCCGCGATGGCGAGGTCGCCGTCGATGTCCCCGCCGAGTTCGTCGGCGAGGGTGCACCGCTGGCGGACCTGGCGGTCGTCGAGCCCGAACAGCCCGAGACGGATCGACCCGGCGTCGACCTCGCAGACGCTGTCGAGACCGTCCTGGCGAGTCCGAACACCGCGAGCAAGCGGTGGGTCTACCGCCAGTACGATCACGAGGTCCAGGTCCGGACGGCGATGCGGCCGGGCGACGACGCCGCGCTGCTGGCGCTCCGGGAGGCGCGCGCGGACCGGAGGTCCGCGGAACGGTCGAGCGGTGATAGCCGCGAGACGGCCACGGGCCTCGCGATTTCGGCGGGCGCTGATCCCAACTGGACGGACGCTGCGCCCTACGAGGGGGCGTTCGCGGCCGGCCTGGAGAACGCGACCAACATCGCCGCCAAGGGCGCGACGCCGCTTGCGGCCGTCGACTGTCTCAACGCCGGCAACCCCGAGAAGCCCGAGGTCTACGGCGAGTTCGCGGGCATCGTGGATGGCCTGTCCGACGTGTGTTCGGACCTCTCGGTCCCGGTCGTCGGCGGGAACGTCTCGCTGTACAACGACTCCTCGACGGGACCGATCCCCCCGACGCCGACGCTGACGATGGTCGGCACCAAGCCCGGCTTTTCCGCCCCGCCGATGTCGCTCTCGGGCGAGGGAACGCTCGTCCTCGTCGGCGACCTGGCGCTCGGCGGCGACGCCGAGGTCCGTCTCGGTGGGTCCGAACTACTGGCCGAGGGTGGCAGCGACCGATTCCCCGAGTTGCCCGACGATCCAGCAACGTTCATCGAGACGCTCGCCGACGTGGCCGATCACGAGGACACCCTCGCCGTCCACGACGTCAGTCACGGCGGACTTGCGGTCACGCTCGCGGAGATGATCCACGACAACGCCGGCGCGGATGTGACGATCGACGCGGCCGACCCGGTCGGCGCGCTCTGTCACGAACAGCCGGGCCGGGCGGTCATCGAGACGACCGATCCCGCTGCTGTCGAAGCCGCCTTCGACGGCGTCGCTCCGGTCGTCGAGATCGGGGAAGCCGACGACTCGGGGACGCTCGACCTCAGCGTCAGTGAAGAATCAGTCAGCTACGACGCGGCGGCGATCGCCGACCTGCGGTCAGTTCTCGAAGACGAGTTGGACTGACGCGACGGCCGACTCAGGCGAGAAGCAGCGCGAGGCCGAACGTCGCCAGCAGGCCGACGGCGGCGATGGCGATTCCAGTGCCGACCTGTTCGATGGTGTAGTCGCCCTGGGGAGCCGTGCTGCGGAGTGGCGGCTCGCGGGACGGCGGCGCGGGATCAGTCGGGTCGTACTCGGGGCGGTCCTCGGTGTCGTGATCGTCGCTCATACGAGCGTCTTTCGGCGGGTCGCACTTCGAGTTGTCGGTGCCAGCAGGACACGAATACCGCGTCACAGAAGCGTCGGAAACGCCCTTGGATCATCGATGGACGGTCAATACAGTCCATCAACCGAACACTTATCTCTTCGGTCCATCTACACAACGTATGGCGAGTGCAACACGAGACAAGTCTCCCGAAGAAGGCGTGGAGTTCATCCACGAGGATGATGGGCGGATTACCGCTCGTGATCTGGAAAGTGGTGTTGCCTCCTTCGGCGAGACGAAAGCAGAAGCACTCCAGATGCTTGCCGAGGCGCTTGCGTGCCATGAGGGTGCCGGAAAGCCAGTCACCGACGAAGACCTCGAAGAGTGGGGACTTGACGACGTTGAGTCGGGCGATACGGAACTTCCCGAGTTCATGCAGTAGATGGTGCGGACACAGTTTTCCGGGCGTGAAATCGCTTCTGTGCTGATTGACCACGGATTCGTCCGGACAGGTCGAGTTGGCAGTCACTTGAAGCTCCGCTACGAGTCGCCCGACACCGACGAAGTCCGTATTGTCACCGTCCCAATGAAGTCAGCGGATGCTATCCCAACGGGGACGCTCCAGTCGATCGCCGAGCAGTCTGGGGCAAACGATTTCTATGCCTGGTGTCAGTGGATCAGTGAAAACCTGTAGCGCTTGGTTCGCATATGTAGCGACTGGCTGTTTCATTTTGTTTTCTGATGGAGGGAACGCTTTCTGAGCGTTTATTGATGGCTCCACGAATCCAGTCACCGTCGCGTTGACGGTCGGGGCGACCGCTAGAATTTCCGGGTCGCTTTTGATGGCCCGCCCCCGAGTGAGCAATAGAACCGATGACGCTCACCAAACGCATCATCCCTTGCATCGACGTGGATCTCGACGACGAGGGCAACCCCGCCGTCTACACGGGCGTGAACTTCGAGGATCTGGAGTACACGGGCGATCCCGTCGAGATGGCCAAGGAGTACAACGAGGCCGGCGCGGACGAGTTCGTCTTCCTGGACATCACCGCCAGCGCCGAGGGGCGAGAGACGATGCTCGACACCGTCGAGCGCGTCGCCGACGAGGTGTTCATCCCGCTGACCGTCGGCGGGGGGATTCGCACCCGCGAGGACATCAAGGAGACGCTGCGGGCAGGCGCGGACAAAGTCTCGATCAACACCGGTGCGATCGAGAACCCCAGCCTCATCGAAGAAGGCGCGACCGCCTTTGGCAACCAGTGCATCGTCATCTCCGTCGACGCCCGCCGGCGCTACGACGAGGCCGGCGAGTACTACGAGCAGATCGACGGCGAATCGGTCTGGTTCGAGGCCACGGTCAAGGGCGGCCGCGAAGGGACCGGCATGGACGTCGTCGAGTGGGTTCGCGAGGCCGAGAACCGTGGCGCGGGCGAGCTATTCGTCAACTCCATCGACGCCGACGGCACCAAGGACGGCTACGACATCCCGCTGACGCGGGCCGTCACCGAGAACGTCGACACGCCCGTCATCGCCTCCTCCGGCTGCGGTGGTCCCGAGGACATGTACGAGGTGTTCACCGAGGCGGGGGCCGACGCCGGCCTCGCGGCGTCGATCTTCCACTTCGGCGAGTATTCGATCGCCGAGACGAAGGAGTACCTCGACGAACGTGGTGTTCCGGTCCGATTATAGTCAAAGCTAGCCGCGCCGCCGGCTCTCGGACGTGTCTCGCCGTGCGACCCGTTCAGCCTCGTCACGGTTCATTTCCTCCCGGTGATCGTGTTCGGACCGGACGAGGGCATACAGGCCAACGGTGAAACCGATGCCAATGAGCAAAACGACGACAACCACTGCCCCGCCGGCGGTCATCCGAGGAACACGTCGACGAAGTCGCTGGCACCGCTTGTCGTATCCCGGTAGAGTTCGGAGTACCCGCAGTTGGTACACGATACCACCGTGAAGCTGTTCGTCTGGATGTCGAACATTTTACTCACGCCGCCGCCAGTCGTCGAGATTTCACCGACGTCGGTTTCTTCGTGTCCACACTTCGGGCAGCCGCGGTCTGCGTCGCTTTCGGGGACCATATTCGAGGTTCGAACGTCACAGTGCTTAGTCTTTTCTGTTCTTGCTGGTCGCAGCCAGATCGACGTCTGAAAGGGGATCGAATGGCTGAGGGGTCGGGGCCGAACTCGCGAGCAGAACCGTCGGATCAGGCGGCTGCGTCGTCGTAGGCCGCCTCGAACGAATCGGCCTTTTCGATGACGTGTTGTGCCCCGGCTTCGAGGGCGTCGAGCGCGTCGGTCCCGCTCTCGGTCTTGATCGTGAGGATCGGATCAGTCTGGCCGCCCGATTGCTCGGGGTTCATGTCGTAGGTCGCGGCGGCGACGCCGTCGGTCTCTAAGAGTGCCCCCTTGAGAACGTTCATGAACGTGTGATCCTCGCCGGAGATCTCGATAGACAGGGACGTCTCGTCTTTCTCGATGACCTGCAGTTCCATAGTGAATTGTTCGGCCTCGGGCGCATGAACGTTACGTTCCGGGTTCTCCAGCGGCGAGTTCCCGCGCCACCGCGTCGGACTCCGGATGTACCGAGTGCCGACAGCTGAGAGTAATAAGGGTTAAACGTCCCGGTCGGGAATCAGACGGTATGAGCGAGAGTCAACAAAAACGCACGCAGAAGTGCATCTCCTGTGGCGTCAACATCACCGGCACGAACGCCGCGGCTTTCAAATGCCCCGACTGTGGTCACCAGATCTACCGGTGTCCGACCTGCCGCAAGCAGAGCAACCTCTATCAGTGTCCCGAGTGTGGCTTTACCGGTCCCTGACCTCCGGGCGCGTCGGATCGTAACGACAGGCACATAATTCACTATCGCAACCTACACACATGGGAAAAGTAGCAGCCAACCTCAAGGTAATGCCGGAGAACCCAGAAGTCGATCTCGACGACCTCCAGGAGCGACTCGAACAGTCGCTCCCCGAGGGCGCGAAGATCAACAACGTCGACCGCGATGACGTCGCGTTCGGTCTCGTCGCACTCCTTCCGACGGTGATCGTCCCTGACGACACAGGCGGGACCGAGGCCGTCGAAGAGGCCTTCAGCGAGGTCGAAGACGTGGAGAGCGTCTCCGTCGAAGAAGTCGGCCGTCTCTGATCGACGCGTTGTTGTGATTTCCGCACGTCAGGGACGGCCCTGACAGGTGCGGAACGCACGTTTTATATGGCCCACCGGATTAGCGCACACCAAGAATGCCTAGTTCCAACGGACCCCTCGAAGGTACGCGTAACAAGCTCAAAAACGACCCGCGCGACCGCGGCACGTCCCCGCCCCAGCGTGCGATCCAGGAGTTCGACGTCGGGACGACGGTCCACCTCGACATCGACCCCAGTGTCGCCGACGGCCGGTTCCACCCCCGATTCTCCGGGCACACCGGCGAAGTCATCGGGGAACAGGGCACGGCCTACAAGGTCCAGATCAACGACGGCGGCAAGGACAAGACGATCATCGTCAAGCCGGCTCACCTGCGCGAACAGACAGAGGAGTAGCGGCCCATGACCATCTTCAAGGAAAAACTCGAAGAGGAGTACCTCACCTTCGCCGAGGCGAAGGGGCTGCTCGCGGACATCGAGCGCGAGCGGGCCGCCGACGAGGACCGGGAGATGCCATACGAACTCACCCGGGCCATCGAGCACGCCAACCGCTTTGCGACGCTCGATATCGAGGAGTCGGCGGAGTTCGTCGAGGAACTCCTCGCCCTCGAGAAGGTCGACGAACCCACGGCTTACAAGATTGCCAACCTGACCCCGGAAGATCGAGACGAGTTGCGCTCGATCTACGCTCAGGAGCGATATACGCTCTCTGGCGAGGAACTCGACGACATTCTCGACGTCGTCGCGAAGTACGTCTGACTTTCTCGCTCCGTCCCGGCCTGCGTGATTTTAAGTAGCCGGTTACCGTACCCGACTGACATGAGCAGTGATGAGTCCCATTCAGACGTGACGACAGCCGTCGTCCTCGATCATCTCCCCCGCGGCCGGTCGGACGACGACCGCCCACAGTACGAAAAAGAGCCCTTGGCGTACGCCGTGACGACTGCGGACTTTCAGCTCCTGGAAATGACGCTGACGGACGACGCTGACATCTCTTTCGGCGATCTTATCGACCTCGATAGTGCGGTGATCGAGACGACGCGTACCGTCGATTATGGGGATCTCTCAAGCGGTGGTCAGTCCGAACTCGACTACGCGATCGAGGACATCGTCGAGGACAACGAACGGCGCTTCGTGGATTTCTTCAACGACGCCCAGCCGATCACGACCCGACTGCACTCCCTCAATCTCCTGCCAGGGATCGGGAAGAAACTCCGTAACGGGATTCTCGACGAGCGAAAGCGCAAGCCCTTCGAGAGCTTCGAGGAACTCACCGAGCGGGTCGACGGCCTTCACAACCCCAGAGAAGTCCTCGTCGACCGAATCCTCGAGGAGATCCGTGAGGAGGATCTCAAATACCGGACGTTCGCCCGTCGTGACGACTGATGGCCGGCGAAGACAGCGCTGGCGATTCAAAGGCGGGAAGTCGTGATCCGGATGCTCTCCTGGCCCGCGCCGGCGCGAGCGGCAATCCCGACCAGGATCAGCATTTCCTCGTCGACGACCGCGTCCTCGATCGGATTCCGACCTATGCGACCGAGGCGAAGATGGACCTCACTCACGTCCTGGAGATCGGGGCCGGCAACGGGGCCTTGACCGATCGGCTGCTCGCCGTCGCAGACAGGGTGACGGCCATCGAGCGCGACCCCGATCTGGCAGCGTTCCTCCGCGATGAATTCGCGGATGCGATCGAAGCAGGCCGACTCACGATCATCGAGGGCGACGCCCTCGAGGTCGACCTGCCCGACTATACGGCGTCGATCTCGAACCTGCCCTACGGCGCGTCGAGCGAGATCCTCTTTCGGTTGCTCCCCGCCGAGAAACCCTTGCTCGCGATGGTCCAGGCCGAGTTCGCCGACCGGATGGCCGCCGATCCAGGAACCGACGAGTACGGCAGACTGTCGGTGACAGCAGGCCACTACGCCGACGTCGAGGTCGTCGAACCTGTCCCGCCCGAAGCTTTCTCGCCGCCGCCGGCCGTCGAGAGCGCCCTGGTTCGGGCGCTCGCGCGCGATCCGGACTATACGGTCCCGGACGAGGATTTCTTCCTGGGATTCGTCAAAGCTGTGTTCACTCAGCGGCGCAAGACCGTCAGAAACGGCATTCGGAACACCGCTCACATCTCGGGACTCGACGATCCGGACGCCGTCGTCGCAGCGGCCGACGAGGAACTCCTGAGCAAGCGCGCAGGCGATCTTTCGCCCGCCGAGTTCGCCGAACTGGCGAGCCTGGCCTACGACGTCGAACTCGATAGCGATGGGTGACGACGAAGAGTCGGTCGACCGCGAGTCGACCGATCGGCCGCCACTCGCCGACCAGCGAGGTGTCGACACCGTCTACGGCGCGAGCGAGGACTCCCACTTACTCGCGGAGGCAGCCGTCGAGGCCGTCGAACCGGGCGAGCGTGCACTCGACGTTGGGACTGGCTCGGGCTACGTCGCCGCTTCCCTCGCCGAGGCGGGGGCCGACGTGCTCGGCACGGACCTGAACCCGGCAGCCTGTCGAGAAGCTCGCGAGGCCGGGATTCCGGTCGTGCGGGCGAACCTCCTCGATCCGATCCAGGCGAGTGCGGTCGATCTGGTCGCATTCAATCCGCCGTATCTCCCGAGTGCTCCCGAAACGGAGTGGGGCGACTGGATGGAGACAGCGCTGTCGGGCGGCGAGGACGGTCGCGCGGCCGTCGATCCGTTTCTGGAAGACTTGAGTCGGGTACTCCGAGACGGCGGTCGAGCGTTCCTGCTGGTCAGCAGCCTGACCGGGATCAAAGCGGTTCGGGAGTATGCAGGGAGCCAGGGGCTCGATTCGTCGATCGTCGCCGAGGAGTCCTTTCCGTTCGAGCGACTGGTCGTGCTGCGGTTATTATGAGTGGTGGCCGTCAGTTCTCGCGCAACTCGAACTCGATGCGTTCGACGTCAGCGCCCTTCGAGAGCCGGTTGGTGATCTCGATGCCGCCGATCTCGCCCGTCCGATCGACGTGGGTGCCGCCACAGGGGCACATGTCGAAATTATCGATCTCGACGACCCGTAACTCCTCGACGTGATCGGGCAACAGGTCGAGGTTCGACCGTCCCTCGGCGACGTTCGCCTCGACGGTCTCGCGCGGTCGCTCGTCTTTCGTGACCGGCAGGTTGCGCTCGATCACGTCGTTGGTCCGCGCCTCGATCAGTTCGAGGTCCTCGTCGTCGAAGTCAGCAGGCTCGAAGTCGATCCGTGAGAAGTCCGCGTGGATCTGGTTGCCGGCCGTCGTCGCGTCGTATTCGTCGAGGACGACCCGTGAGAGGACGTGCTGGGCGGTGTGCATCCGCCGGTGAGCCTCGCGACGGTCCGCGTCGACGTGTCCTGTGGCGGTTTCGCCGTCTTCCGGGAGGTCTCCCTCGACGTCGTCGATCTCGTGGTGGATCTCGCCGTGGTCCTTTCGGACGTCGACGACAGATGCCTGACCGCCGTCCCATTCGATCGTCCCGCGGTCGGCCGGCTGACCGCCGCCCTCGGGATAAAAGTACGTTCCGTCGAGCACGATCGAATCCTCGCTCGCCTCGACGACCGTCGCCTCGAAGTCGGTCACGGCGTCTTCGTCCGGGAGGTACAGCAGATCAGTCATACAGATTCCGCTTGGGGCCTGGACATACAAAGTCCTCCGGGGGCGTCGACGAGACACCGGCGGACGACCACGCTGCGTTCTCACGTCCCGGGAGCGAACCCCGGAACATGAATAGGATGGCGTCCAATCACCGCCAACGATGGGCTTGCGAGACTTTCTGCGGGAGGAAGCACAGACGACGCTCACTGAACCAGTCGATCCCCGATTCGAACTCCCGGCGCTGGCCGTCCAGGACGAGAGTCAGCCGACCGTCTTCGAGCGCGTCGAGGCCTACCCTGACGTCCGCGCGGTCGCCAACACGCTCGGCTCCCGGGAGCTGATCGGCCGGGCGCTCGGCGTCGAGGCCGAAGACATCGTCGATCGGATGGGCTCGGCGATGGACGATCCGCTGGCCGTCGAGGAGACGGCCGACCCCGCGTTCGAGCACGTTGCAAGTGAACCGACGATCGACGAGTACGTCCCGATCCCGATCTTCTACGACGAGCACGAACGCCAGTACTTCGCCTCCTCGGTCGTGATCGCTGAGGATCCCGAGACTGGCGTCCAGAACGCCTCCTTCCACCGGATGATGTTCGAGTCGGACAATCGACTCGTGATGCGCCTCGTCGAGCGCCATCTCCACGACATCTACTCGCGGACCGAGGGCGGACTCGACGTGGCAATCGTGATGGGCGTCCACCCGGCGGTCGAGTTGGCGGCCGCGACCTCCTTTGCGCCCGAGCAGAACGAACTCGCGCTGGCGAATCGCCTCCTCGACGGCGACCTTGCGACTGCCGCGGTCGACGGGATCGAGGTTCCGGCAGACGCCGAGATCGTCATGCGAGCGACGATCACCGACGAGCGGGCCGAGGAGGGGCCGTTCGTGGATCTCTCTCGCACCTGGGATCGCACGCGCCAGCAACCCGTGGTGACGGTCGAGAATCTCTACATGCGGCCGGATCCCTACGCGCGGATCATCGTCCCCGGCCGGACCGAACACGCCCACCTCATGGGCATTCCCCAGGAACCCCGCATCTACCGGATCGTCGAGAACACCGTCCCGACGGTCGAGAACGTCGTGTTGACCCCGGGCGGGTGCTCGTGGCTCCACGGAGTCGTCCAGCTCGAGAAGCGCTCGGAGGGCGATCCCAAGAACGCCGGGATGGCGGCGCTGGCGGGCCATCCGTCGATGAAGAAGGTCACCGTCGTCGATAGCGACGTCGACCCCGCCGACTCGGACGCAGTCGAGTGGGCGACCGCGACCCGGATGCAACCCGACGAGGACATCACCGTCATCGAGAACGCCAAGGGGTCGTCGCTCGACCCCTCCCAGGACTACGATCGCGGGACGCTCGCGAAGTGGATCGTCGACGCGACCGTGCCCGGTGACCGGGACCGCGATGACTTCGCGGAAGTAACCGTCCCCGGTGCCGAGGAGATCGACCTCGCGGAGTACCAATAACGACACCACGACCACGTCACCACACCCATGCACCTGACACAGCACGAGGAAGACTTGCTCGAATCGGACAATTCGGCCGTCCGGAAGGCGATGGAACTGCTCGTGAAACTCGGCGATATCTACGGGGCCGAGGAGATGATCGAGATCGAATCGGCCCAAGCGTCGGGCATCTCCTACAAGTCGATCGGCGACCCCGGCGTCGAGTTTCTGGAGGGCTTTGCGGAGGAAGGCGCGGAAGCGTCGGTCCCGACGTTCGCCAACCCGGCGGGGATGGATTTCGATCGCTGGGCGGAGATGGGCGTCGACCCGGATTTCGCCGAGAAACAGCAGCGCATCCGGGACGCCCTCGAGGAGATGGACATCATCCTCTCGTTTACCTGTACGCCCTATCTCGCGGGCAACCTCCCGCGGCGAGGTCAGCACGTCGCCTGGGCAGAGTCCTCGGCCGTCTCGTTCGTCAACAGCGTCGTCGGCGCACGGACCAACCGCGAAGGCGGTCCCTCGGCGCTCGCGGCGGCGATCACCGGTCGGACGCCGAAGTACGGCCTCCACCTGGAAGCAAATCGCCAGCCGACCTACCGGATCGACGTCGAGGCCGACATCGAGACCCAGGCCGACTTCGCCGCGCTGGGCTCCTGGACGGGGCGACTCGTCGAGGACGGCAAGCCCTACTTCACGGGGATCGATTCGGGCGGGACGGACGACTTGAAGTCCCTCGGCGCGGCGATGGCCGCGACCGGCGCGGTCGCGCTGTACTTCGTCGAGGGTGTCACGACGGAGATGGAACCGCCCGAGGACGTCGAGACGGCCACGTTCGGCGAAGCCGAGATGGAGGCCGAATACGCGGAACTCACGACCGCTGACGATCCAGAGCTGGTAGTCATCGGGTGTCCACACACCTCGCCCGAGGAGATCCAGGACGTCGCAGACGCCGTTGAGGGCAAGACTCTCACGAGCGACCTCTGGGTCGCCACGAGTGGCGCGGTCAAGACCTGGGCCGATCGCAACGGCTACACCGACACCATCGAGGACGCCGGTGGGATGGTACTGGCCGACACCTGCAACGTCGTCTCGCCGATCGAGGAACTGGGCTACGAATCGAGTGCCACCAACTCCGCGAAGGCCGCGACCTACCTGCCGGGGTTCTGTAACCAGGACGTGGCGTTCAACGACGCCGAGACGCTGCTCGCGGAGGTGACCGAGTGATGGCGTCCGAATCGAGCGAATCGGCCGTCGGTGACGACGTGATCGGCGCCGAGGCGATCACCGAAGGCACGGGCCGTGGGGAAGTCCTTCGCTCACCTGTCCCGATCAGCTTCTACGGGGCCGTCGAGCCGGATACCGGCGAGTTCATCGAGGACGGCCACCCCCTGGAGGGCGAGAACATCGCGGGCAAGGTGCTGGTCTTCCCGCGCGGAAAGGGCTCGACCGTGGGCTCGTATGTCCTCTACGGGCTGGCGAACAACGGGTGTGCGCCGGCAGCGATCGTCAACGAGGAGACAGAGACCATCGTCGCTACGGGCGCGATCCTCGGGGAGATTCCCTGTGTGGACTCGCCCGACGCGCCACTTGAGACACTCGAAGACGGCGAGACTGTCGAGGTTGACGCCGACGCGGGCCTCATCAGAGAAGGATGACCGTCGATCGAATCGTGGTCGGCATCACGGGCGCGTCTGGCATCCCGATCGCCGTCCGGACGGTCGAGGCACTCGCTGAACACGCAGACGTGTACGCGGTCGTGACTGACGCCGCCGAGTCGGTCATGGCCCACGAGTCAGGGTCCAGGGAGGCGGCGATGGGGACTATCTGCGAGGGCGCGACCGAGGTCTACGCCGAGGACGCGATCCACGCCCCCGTCGCCTCGGGGTCGTTCGACACCGACGGGATGGTGATCGTCCCGGCGTCGATGAACACCGTCGCCGCCGTCGCGACCGGCCGGTCGGACTCGCTGGTGACTCGCGCCGCTGACGTCACGCTCAAGGAACGCCGGCGTCTCGTGGTCGTCCCCCGCGAATCGCCGCTGAGTCAGCTCCACCTGGAGAATCTGACGAAACTCGCCGAACTGGGCGTCGACGTGGTGCCGCCGATGCTGGGCTTTTACTTCGATCCCGAGGAACCCGGCGACTTCGTCGATCACGTCGTCGGGAAGATCCTCGAGCGCTTCGATCTCGATCACGATCGGTACGACGAGTGGGAACCGTCGTAAGTGCACTTGGGGACTACCCCTAGTGTGGTGCTTTCGCAAACCAGCACCGACAGGAAAGACACAAGCGGGCTGGCTGGCGAGTGAGAGTCCATGGACGTATTGACGCAGCTGGCCGCAATGATCGGCTGGCTCTCCGTGGGGGTCGGGCTCCGGCGGGTCGGCGTCCTCGACGCAACGCGGGTTGGCTGGCTCAACAGCGTCGCCTTCTACGTCGTCCTCCCGGCGCTGGTGTTCAACTCGACACACGACAAGGCCCTCGCCGAGATCATCACGCCGAAACTACTGGTCGGGCTGGTCGGTGTCCTGGGAATCACCGCCGGCGTGGGCTGGCTCGTCCACTGCCGGATCGCCGACGACGGAGCCCGTGCCGCCGCGACAGTCCAGTCCTATCACACCAATCTCGGCTACATCGGCCTCCCCGTGGTCGCGAGCGCGCTGGGCGAGCGCGCGGCCGTCATCGGCAGCGTCATCCTCGGGATGGGCGCGCTCGTTCAGATCCCGTTGACCATCTCGATCCTCGTCGCGGTGACTGGCAACAGCCGGGATTTTCGGAGCGAGGCTCGGCGACTCCTGACCAATCCGGTCCTGGTCGCGCTGGTCATCGGGCTGGGGGTATCGACGTCACCGGCATCGGTCACGGGCGTTCCCGCCGACGCGGTCGCGCTGATCGCCGAGGCAGCGCTGCCGGTCGCGCTGCTGTGTGTCGGGGGCTCCATCCAGCTACAGTCTCTCGAAGCCGATCGCTCTATCGTCGGGTCGGTGCTCGCGATGAAACTCCTCGTGATGCCGGCGGTCGCCTGGGGCGTCTACGCCGCCCTGGGCGCGGACCTCTGGACGCTCCGGACGGCCGTCGTGATGTTCGGTGCGCCCGCAGCAGTCTCGACGTTCGTCTACGTCACCGAGATGGGGGGTGACCGCCGGCTGGCGTCGATCCTGGTCTTCCTCTCGACGGTCGCCTCGGCGTTTACGCTATCGGCCTGGATCGCGGTCGTCCCGTGATCACGCTGTGGCTACCGCTTCCGACGTATCTCGGGAGCGAGCAGTACCACTGACGGTCCAGTATCTCTCCAGTCGAGTCCGTCGACGAAAGTGGGGAGGGAGCGTGTGACCTTTCGCATGCCCCCGTGACATCCTGGCCACTGGATACATATAAATCGCCGTCAGACTTGGGTCGGACGATCGGCAGACTGCGGTCGAATCGTATACGGAGAGTGTCACTATCCGCCGCTGTCCCCCTCACTGCTACTACCGGAACTGGTCGCTGGTCCGGCGAGGCATAAAAGGCTCGAGCGCCAGCATTCAGGCGAGATGCCCGTCACGATACGCGAGGCGACCGGCGAAGACGTCCCCAGCCTGGAGATACTGCGCCGACAGGCGATCGAGGACGCCTGCAGTGACGTCTACGACCGCGAGCGCTTCGCCGACCTGGTGGCGTCGCCCGACGACCGACTCCCATCGGCCATCGAATCGGACGCGGCGACAGTCCTGCTGGCCGAAACCACGATCACACCAGTCAGCTTCGCTATCGTCGAGGACGGGACGATCGAGGCGCTGTATACGAGCCCGGAGTACCAGCACGAGGGCCACGCCAGCGCGCTCCTCGAGGACGTCGAGCGACTGGCGACAGACCGTGGCTGGTCGCGACTCGAGGCGGTCGCCCCCTCGGTCGCCGTAGGGTTCTTCGAAGCCCAGGGGTTCACGCCGCGTGAGTCCGCCAGGTGGCACGGGCTTCCCGGAACGGCACTCCGCAAGGCGATCGAGGCGTGACTCGATCGTCAGTTCCGCCCCCGGTTCGGGCAGGAACAATCGTTATGTATTCGAGCCCGAGGCGTCAGGACTGGACGATCGACTCGATCCCACTCCGAAACCGTGACGATCCCGCGCTTTTGGGTCGAAACCCACTCCGTGCGTCCGGGTGGTAGCGGGGGGCGTGCAATTCCTGCGCGCAACCCCTTCCTTATGCGTGTCCCTGCGAAGAGTTCACACGATGAACGAGACATTCGAGAGCGACCGGGAACGGGGTCTCCGTGGCCGGTCGCGACAGAAGGCGAACTGTGGTGTCGGCGTCCTCGTGGATCTCGACGGCGGAGGCGGACACGAACTCGTCGAGGACGGACTCTCACTGCTCGAGAACTTGGACCATCGAGGGGCGCGGGGAGCCGAAGAGAACACCGGTGACGGGGCAGGGATTCTCATCCAGAAGCCCCACGACTTCTTCGCCGACGAGGTCGACGGACTGGGCGGGTTCGATGAATACGGTGTGGGCCAGGTCTTCCTGCCGCGGGACCGGCCGGCCGAGGAACTCCGGGAACTCGTCGAGACTGCCGCCGCCGACGAAGGCTTCGACGTCGTCGCGTGGCGGGACGTTCCGACCGACAACGACGACTTGGGAGAGACGGCCCTGGCGACAGAGCCGGACGTTGCGCAGTTCTTCGTCGAACCCCAATCCGATCTCGCGCCTGACGAACTCGACACGGCACTGTACGTGCTCCGGAACGTCATCGAGAACCGCGTCGAAGAGCAGCATCCGGTCGGCAGCGACCGGTTCTACGTCTGTTCGCTCGACCGCCGGAAAGTCGTCTACAAGGGCCTGCTCACCAACGGCCAGGTCCGGACCTACTACGAGGACCTCGGCGACGACCGCGTCGAGACGAGTCTGGTGTTCGTCCACTCGCGGTTCTCGACGAACACGCTCGGCGCGTGGGATCTCGCCCACCCCTACCGCAACATGATCCACAACGGCGAGATCAACACACTCCGTGGTAACCTCAACTGGATGCACGCCAGGGAAGCCGACCTCGAGAGCCCGGTCTTCGGCGACGATCTGGAGAAACTCAAGCCGATCACCGAGGAGGATCAGAGCGACACAGCCGTTGTGGACAACGTCCTCGAACTGCTCGTCGAAGGCGGGCGATCGCTGCCCCACGCGTTGCGGATGCTCGTCCCCGAAGCCTGGGAGGGCAACGACCGACTCGAAGACGCCCGCCGGGAGTTCTATCAGTACCACTCGACGATCAACGAGCCCTGGGACGGCCCGGCGCTGATCGCCTACACCGACGGCACTGACGTCGGGGCGATCCTCGACCGCAACGGCCTCCGTCCGGCCCGGTATCTCGTCACCGAGGACGACCGGCTGATCATGGCCAGCGAGACCGGCGCGCTCGAGGTCGATTCGGCGGACATCAAACGAACTGACCGACTCGAACCGGGTCAGATGTTCTACGTCGACGGCGAGGACGGCCGGATCGTCCCCGACGACGAGATCTTCGACTCGCTGACTGACGAAAAATACGGCGAGTGGCTCGCAGCGAACCGAGTGACGCTCGACGCCGTCGACGAGGCCGTCACCGAGACGCCGACGTACATCGAGGACGATCTCTCGACATATCAGCGGGCGTTCGGCTACACCCTCGATCACGTCGAGCGCCTCATCGAGCCGATGGCCAACGAGGGGAAAGACCCCATCGGCGCGATGGGCAACGACACGCCGCTGTCGGTCCTCTCAAGCCGGAACAAGACGCTGTTTACCTACTTCAAACAGCTGTTCGCCCAGGTGTCGAACCCGCCGATCGACTACATCCGCGAAGAGACCGTCACCTCCCTCGATCAGCATCTCGGCCGCCAGCACAACCTTCTCGGGGAGACGCCCGAGCACTGCCGACAGCTCGGTCTCGACTCGCCGATCCTCACGCGCGCCCAACAGGCCAAGATCAGTGCGATCGAGACGAACGGCATCACCTCCTCGACCATCGACATCACGTACGATCCAGAGACCACGTCGCTTGCGGCCGCGGTCGAGCAGGTTCGACAGGAAGTCGTCGACGCCATCGAGGACGGCGCGGAGATCGTGGTGCTCTCGGACACGGCAACGGGCCCCGACCGGGTCCCGATCCCGAGTCTGCTCGCGGTCGGCGGCGTCCATCACCATCTCGTCCGTGAGGGGCTCCGAACCCACGCCGGGATCGTTCTCGAGAGTGGCCAGCCCAACGCCGTCCATCACTTCGCGACGCTCGTCGGGTACGGAGCCGACGCGATCACCCCCTATCTCGCCTACGAGACCATCGAGGAGCAGGTCTACGAGGGCATTCTCGACGTCGATCGGGAGGACGCACTCGCCCAGTACCGCCACGCCGTCGAGGACGGCCTCCAGAAGGTGATGGCCAAGATGGGGATCTCGACCCTGGAGAGTTACAAGGGTGCACAGATCTTCGAGGCTGTCGGCCTCGACTCGGAGTTCGTCGCAGAGTACTTCGAAGGCACGGAAAACCGGACCGAGGGGATCGGTCTCGAACAGCTCGAAGCCGACGTGCTCGAACGCCACGACAACGGCTTCGAGGAGTCGGTCGCGGGCAACCTCGACCTTGATCAGGGCGGGGAGTTCTACTGGCGGCGGGACGGCGAGTTCCACCAGTGGAACCCGAACACGATCGGCAAGCTCCAGTATGCCACCAACCAGGGCGACTACGAGGCCTACGAGGCGTTCGCCGAGATGATCAACGACCAGACCGAGCGCCTCCAGACGCTTCGGGGGCTGCTCGAATTCGACACCGACCAGCGGGATTCGATCCCGCTCGAAGACGTCCAGCCCGTCGAGGAGATCACCCAGCGCTTTTTCAGCGCCTCGATGTCCTTCGGGTCGATCTCTCCAGAAGCACACGAGACCCTGGCCGAGGGGATGAACCGCGTCGGCGGGTTCGCCAGCACTGGCGAGGGTGGTGAACCGACCGAGCGCTTCGGCACCGTTCGTGAGTGCGCGGACAAGCAGGTTGCCTCCGCCCGCTTCGGCGTCACGTCAAACTACCTCGCCAACGCCGACCATCTCGAGATCAAGATGGCCCAGGGCTCGAAGCCCGGCGAGGGCGGGCACCTCCCCGGCGAGAAGGTCAACGAGTTGATCGCCGAGACGCGCTCGACGACACCCGGCGTCCCGCTGATCAGCCCGCCGCCACACCACGACATCTACTCCATCGAGGATCTCGCCCAGCTCATCCACGACCTCAAGTGCTCGAACACCGAGGCAGACGTCCACGTCAAGCTGGTCAGCGAGGCCGGCGTCGGCGTCATCGCCGCCGGTGTCTCGAAGGCCAAGGCCGACGCCGTCCTCATTTCGGGCCACGACGGCGGGACCGGCGCGTCGCCGAAGACGTCGATCAAACACGCCGGCCTGCCGTGGGAACTCGGCATCGCGGAGGCCAATCAGGTCCTCTTAGAAAATGGCCTTCGGTCGCGCATTCGCGTCCGGGTCGACGGCGGCCTCAAGACCGGCCGTGACGTCGCGATGGCCGCCCTGCTGGGTGCCGAGGAGTACGGCTTCGGGACCGCGCCGCTGATCACCTGTGGGTGCGTGATGCTCCGGAAGTGCCACGCCAACACCTGCTCGGTCGGCGTCGCGACCCAGGACGAAGCCCTCCGCGAGAAGTTCCCCGGCGACCCCGAATTTGTCGCCAACTACATGCGCTTTATCGCCCGGGAAGTCCGGGAGATCATGGCCGACCTCGGCGTCGAGACCATGGACGAACTGATCGGTCGGACCGACCTGCTCGCCCAGAAGGACGTCGACCATCCGCGTGCAGAGCACATGGACCTCTCGGAACTGCTCTGGCGACCGGCCACCGACGATGACCCGGTCAAGACCCGCGAGCAGAACCACAAACTCGAGAAAAAGGCCGACTACGAGTTCATCGAGGCGGCCGAGCCAGCCATCAAGCGCGGCGAGGACGTCGAAATCGAGGCCCGCGTGGGCAACGAGGACCGGACCGTCGGCACGATCTTGAGTTCCGCGATTTCGAAGGCCCACGGCGAGGACGGACTCGAGGACGACACGATCACGCTGGATCTGGCGGGGACGGGGGGACAGAGCCTCGGTGCGTTCCTCGCCAGCGGCGTGACCCTCGAGTTGACCGGTGACACGAACGATTACGCCGGCAAGGGGCTCTCGGGCGGGAAGCTGATCGTCGAGACACCGCCTGAAGCTGGTTACGACGCGAGCGAGAACGTCGTCACCGGCAACGTCGCGCTGTACGGCGCGACCGACGGCGAGGCGTACTTCAACGGCCGTGCCGGCGAACGCTTCGCGGTCCGGAACTCCGGCGTCAAGGCCGTCGTCGAGGGCGTCGGCGACCACGGGTGTGAGTACATGACCGGCGGCATCGCCGTGATCCTCGGCGAGACGGGCAAGAACTTCGGGGCCGGCATGTCCGGCGGCGAGGCGTACGTCCTCGACGAGTCGGGGGACTTCGAGGAGCGGGTCAACACGGAGATGGTCCACCTCGAAACGTTAGCGGAGCGCGACCGTCGGCTCGTTCGCCGGATGGTCGAGAATCACGCCCGCTACACCGACAGCGACCGAGCCGCCGAGATCCTTGAAGACTGGGACACCTACGTCGAGCGCTTCGTGAAGGTGATGCCCGATGCCTACGCCGCGGTCGTCGAGCAGCGCCTGGCCGAGGGCGAGGACATCCGGGCCTCGCCGCCGCCACAGCCGAGTACCCCGACGTTCCCGACGGAGGGTGACGACTGATGACCGAACGCCACCCCGGCGGCTACCGACGCCACCGCCGTCGCCCGATCGGCAAGCGCGATCCCGACGAACGGAAAGACGATTACGACGAGGTCTGGGCCGAGAAGTGGGACGACGAGCACCTGGCAGAGCAGGGCGAGCGCTGCATGGACTGCGGGACGCCGACCTGCATGGGCGGGTGTCCGATCGGAAACATCATCCCCGACTGGAACGACCTGGTCCATCGTGGCGACTGGAAGCGTGCGCTCGAACGCCTCCACGCGACCAACAACTTCCCGGAATTCACGGGGTACAACTGCCCCGCGCCGTGTGAGAACTCCTGCGTGCTCGCGTACAACGACGACCCGGTGACGATCAAGTCGATCGAGCGCGCCATCGCCGACCGCGGCTGGGAAGAGGGCTGGATCCAGCCCGAACCGCCCGAGGAGCGCACCGACTACGAGGTCGCGATCGTCGGCAGCGGGCCGGCGGGGCTGTCCGCAGCACAGCAACTCAACCGCGCCGGCCACCACGTGACGGTCTTCGAACGCAACGACGAAGTCGGCGGGTTGATGCGCTATGGCATCCCCGACCAGAAGTTCGCCAAGCACCGCGTCGAGCGGCGGGTCGACCAGCTTCGCGAGGAGGGGATCACCTTCGAGACGAACGCCGAAATCGGCGGCAACGTCCCGGTCGAGCGGATCGAAGAGGACTTTGACGCCTCGGTCATCGCCGTCGGGTCACAGAAGCCCATCGACCTTCCGCTGCCGGGCCGTGACCTCGATGGCATCCACTTCGCGATGGACTACCTGACCCAGCAGAACCGCCGCAACGCCCGCAAGGACGTCCCCGGCCCTGACATCGACGCTGAGGGCAAAAACGTGGTCGTGCTGGGCGGCGGCGACACCGGCGCGGACTGCGTGGCAACGGCCCACCGGCAAGGGGCCGACCAGGTCGTCCAGATCGAACTCCTGCCCAAGCCCCCGGTCGAGCGCCCGCCGGGCAACCCCTGGCCCGACCAGCCCCAGACATACAAAAAGACCTACGCTCAGGAGGAAGGAGCGATCGAGGAGTACAACGTCGACACCAACGCCTTCGTCGACACCGACGGCGACGGGGTCGTCGACACCCTCGAAGCCGACCGCGTCATCTGGGAGGACGGTGGCGAGGGCCCGCCCGAGAAGAAAGTCAGCGAGTCGAACCTGGAAATTCCGGCGGATCTCGTGATCCTCGCGATCGGGTTCGAAGCGCCCGAGTCGAGTCCCTTCGAGCCCCTCGGCGTCGAAGTGGAGGACGACGGGACGCTCGTGACCGACGATCGCATGATGACGTCCGCTGACGGCGTCTTCGCCGCCGGGGACGCCGAACGCGGTCCGTCGCTGATCGTCTGGGCCATCGGCAGCGGCCGGGACGTCGCTCGCCACGTCGACTTGCATCTCACCGGCGAAACCGACCTGCCGCCGAGCCTGGAGACGCCGAACGAACCGCTGGTGCAGTGACCGACGGTGGGCTGAGCGGGGCGACGAAGTCCCCAGCGTGACCGTTCCGTTCTGGATTCGAAACACCCGGAGTAACACTTAACCCTCGTCTGGTGGTCAGGGAGTGCCATGGGAGACGACAACCCCCAGCAGGTGATGACCGACGCCGAGCGCGAAGAGATCCTCGAGTTGTACGACGGCCTCCGCGTCGCCGACGTCACCGACGGCCTGGACTACCACGGCTTTCACAATCAGAACCGCGTCTCGAACGACATCGGCCCGCTGTATCGCGACGTCGAGGAGTTCTCCCACCAGATCACCGGGTTCGCCTACACAGCCCGGTATCTCCCGACCAACGAACGCCGCGACCTGCCCCACTACGAGGAACTCGACTTCGAGACGTCTCACCACGAGTGGGCTGGCGAGTGGTGGACCAACAAATCCCCCGACCCCGACACCGACGCGATGCGCGAGGGGGACATCCTCGTCGCCGAGGCCCACGACATGGAAGTCGGCATCTTCGGGTCGTTCAACCTCCTGACGTTCGTCAACGAGGGCGTCCGCGGGCTCGTGACCGACGGCGGTCCCCGGGACACTGACGAGGTGATCAAGGAGGGCATTCCCGTTTACAGCAAGGCAGTCAACAAGACCATCCCGCCGGGACGGGCCGAACTCGCCGAGGAGGGCGTCCCGGTCAACATCAGCGGGTGTCAGATCCGGCCGGGCGACGTCGTGGTCGCCGACGGAGACGGTGTCGTCACGGTCCCGATCGAACACGCCCGCACGGTCGCCGAGACGGCCTGGGAGGTTCTCGAAAACGACCAGGACAACCGCCGTGAATACTACGACAAGGTCGGCCTCGAACACGACTTCACGCTCGAGTGACTGCCCGCTGCCGGGTTGCACCGATCGACTCTCATCGGCCCGGGACACGGTCGAACGTGGACGGACAGGATAGCCGCCGCTGCTTCTGCCGCGATCAAACGCCGGCGTGGGGTGTTCGAATTCCCGAACTTACTCCGACCACTCTTCCCTCGGATGATCGCCCACGGCCGGATCCTCGTCCATATGGATGCCGACCTGCGTCAGCTGTTCGATGACGACCCAGACGAGATAGACAACCAGCATGATCTGGGTCACAGTCGCGGCATCGACGAGTGTGACCCACCTGACCGTGATCGCACCCAGGCCGATCGCGAGGGCCGCCGCGATCACGGGACGGAGAATCCGGTCGTTTGCGACCCCGGTGCCCGCGACGACAGCGAGCCCCAGCGCGAACGCTCCGGTCCCGAGACGACCGGTCTCGATCCCGCCCACATTCGACACTGGGACGATTGAAAGCAAGCCAATGAGACAACCGCTGAAAAACAGCACATCCGGGGCGATTCGGAGGGCGACGGTGGTCGGCTGCTCGGAGGAGACATATCGTTTGATATCCATACAGGTGCGGGGCTCGGTCCCTCGGCATAAGTAGTTGTTCATCTGCCAGGTGGCGGGACGGGGCGATGCGCCGCTACAATCCCACAGAACCGGCGACCTACTGCAGTCTGGACGCTGTCGAGGATCGGAACACGACCGGCTTCCCGATTGCAGGAGCGAGTGACGTCCTGGCCGGATCGCGACGACGTTCTCTCGACAGTGTCGTCCTGCGGGTCGGTTCCTGGCCCCCCTATCGTTCCTGGAGCATCGGAATATCCATCTGCTCGGGCCGCCGAGCGAGCTCGAGCCCCTCGATCGGCTGGACGACGATCTCCATCAGCGCGTGGACGATCGAGTCGGGTTCGAGGTGGCCCGCCAGCATTTTGTCGCGCTCGGCGTCGAAGGCCGTGATGTGGAGGTGCGGTTCGCCGTCGGCGATCGCACCCTGGAGCGAGCCGACCTCCCAGGCCGCCTCCTCTTTGATGTACTCGTCTATTTCCTCGTCCTCTTCGGGGAAGTCCGGGAAGGAGTCGTACCCCGAGACGTAGTGGACGTGCAACTGCGTCAGCGACCCGATCCCGGAGGCGACGTAGCCGGTGTCGATGTCGTGCTCCTCGATCGCCGCTTCGATCGACTCCAGGGCCTTCTCGCCCGGTTCGAGCTGTAGGACCACTTCGCCGTTGTCGCCTTCGAAGGTGCGCATCAGCCGGCGCTTGGTCGGCATCGATAAAAAGCGATTGGGTGGATTGTCGCGACTCTCGCTGGCGAGGCGACAGCGCCAGCCGAGACACGTTCCCGAGACGCCAACGCCAGCGACACGCGTTTGTCCGCGCCGCCCCAGGCGACTCCATGGACCAGGCACTCGTCATCGGCGGGACGCGATTTATCGGCCGCCACACTGTCGAGGAATTCCTCGACCACGACTACGACGTGGCGATATTCAACCGCGGGAACCACGAGAATCCGTTCGACGCGACCGACCGCGTCGAACACGTTCAGGGCGACCGGACGGACGACGCCGCGCTCGAAGCAGCACGCGATGCAGTCGATCCCGACGTCGTGATCGATTGCGTGGCGTATCATCCACGAGATGTCCGGGCCGCGACCGACATTTTCGCCGACGTTGATGCCTACGTCTACGTCTCCAGCGGCGCGTCTTACGGCAAAGAGGAGGTTCCGAAGCGAGAAAGCGAGACACCGTTAGAGCCCTGGCCGGGTGATGACAGCGACGAGTCAGCCCAGACCTACGGCAAGCGCAAGGCCGAGGGCGACAGAGCAGTGTTTGCCGCAGCCGAGGACGGTGTCAACGCAATGGCCGTCCGGCCAACGGTAGTCTACGGGCCACACGACTACACCGAACGCTTCGATTACTGGCTCGCCCGGATCGATACCTACGACCGGATCGTCGTCCCGGGCGACGGCCTCAGCCTCTGGCAGTTCGCCTACGTCGAGGACGTCGCGAGCGCGTTGCGGATCGTCGCCGAGCGTGGTGAGGCCGGGGAGGCCTACAACGTCGGCGACCGTCACGCACCGACGCTCGGACAGTGGGTCGAACTGATCGCCGACGCGATGGATCGGCCAGTCCATGCGGTCGGGGCGAGCGCGAACGAGCTCGCCGCGGCGGTCCTCGCGCCCGAGGACTTCCCACTGTATCGCGACCAGCCGCATCTCCTCTCGACGGCAAAACTCCACGATCTCGGGTGGGATTCGACGCCACAGGAGGAAGCCCTGCAAGCCACTGTCGAGGAACATCGGGCGAGCGACCGCACCGGCGCGGACGAGGGGCCGGATCGCGAGCGGACCGACGTCCTGCTGGACGCAGTGTGACGACCACGACCGCCACGATCTGACGAACGCGACTGTCACGACCACGACCGTCACGGCTCCGATCGGCGAATCGATATCGTCTTTCAGCCGGAATCCCGAGTAGGAGTAGATGGTCGACCGCGATCGACTGTTCGAACTCTGGGGGCGGGCCGCGTCGCTGTCCTGGCCCGTTGCTGTCCAGCACGCCTTCACCACGCTGATGCGGACGGTCGACATCGTGGTCGCCGGACTCTTCGCGCCGGCCTACGTCACCGCGATCGGATTGGCCGACCTCTACGGCCAGATCCCGCTTCGGGTCGGTCTCAGCCTCGGAACCGGGGCGATCGCCATGTCGAGCCAGGACACTGGCCGCGGGGCGAAGCTGACTCGCAACCGGGGGATCACCCAGGCCGTGCTCATCGGCTTCCTGATCGGGCTGCCGATGGTCGCGGTCGGGCTGGTGTTGTCGGACGCTGCGATCGCGATCCTCGGGGCGGAACGTGAGGTCGTCCGACTCGGGGGTACCTACCTCGCGTTGATCTTCGCCGCCGCGCCGATGCGGATCGTCGGTCTCGTGGGCTCACGATCGTTACAGGGGACGGGCGATACCGTGACGCCGATGGTTGTCAACGGCGGCGCGAGTGTGTTGAACGCCCTTGCGACAGTCACACTCGCGCTCGGCGTCGGTCCGGCACCCAGACTCGGCATCGTCGGCATCGGCCTCGCGACGCTGCTCGCCCGGATCGCCGAGGCGGGTGTCATCGTCGCTGCGATCGCGAGCCGGTGGACCGAACTCGCCTTTGCCCGTCCGCGGTCGCTTTCGATCACCGGCCAGTTATTGCGGATCAGCGCCCCCAACTTCGCCGAGGGGATGAGCACGTCGCTGGCGAACTTCCCCTTCAACTCCTTGTTGTTGGTCTTCGGGACGGAAGTCAATGCGGCCTTCCACATCGGCCGGCGGATCTACCAGCAGGTCGCCGGTCCGGTCTACCGGGCGATCAACACCGTCACCAGTATCCTGGTCGGCCAGGCGCTCGGCGAGGGTGACGCCGCCGAGGCGCGATACATCGGCTTCGCGATGGCGGCACTCAGTATCGTCACGATGGGCGTAATGGGGGCGGCGCTCGTGGCGGGAGCGGCTCCCATCGCCGGCGTGTTCACCGACGACGCCGCGACGCTGGGCTACGCGATACCCTTCACGCAGGTCTTTGGCGTCTCGATGGTGTTCTTCGGGGTCTTCTTCCCCTTCGCCGGCGGACTTCGTGGGGCCGGCGAGACCCGCATCCCGTTTTACGCGCGGGCGATCGGCTCGTTCGTCTTCATGCTCGGCCTCTCGGCACTACTGTCGGTCGGCCTCGGCTGGGGCGTGACTGGCATCTACGTCGGATTGGTTGCCAACTACGCCTGCTGGGCGGTCGTCGCCGTTGCCGGATTCCTCTGGAGCGACTGGGCCGAGAAGGCTGCCGGCCTGATGGAAGAACGGGCAGACGTGGCTGAGTGAGCGGACTGCCGTCCTGGGTGGGCCCCGAGAAACCGCAAAGGATTATCAGGGCCGCCGGCGACGGTGATGACATGTTCGAGAAGTCGACGTGGATCCGATTACCACGGAACGTCCTCGTCGGGCACGAGGTCCTCGAGAAGACTGTCGACGCGGTCGAGGAACTCCATCTGACGGGCAGGCCACTGATCGTGACCGGTGAGATTCCACGGGAAGTGGCCGGTAACGCCGTCCGCAAGCAGTTCGAGGACCGCGGCCACGACCCCGCGGAGGTCCTCGTCGAGGAGGCGAGTTTCGCGGCGGTCCAGCGCGTGATCGACGCGGCCGAGGCGGCCGACGCGGACTACCTGATCGGCGTCGGCGGCGGCAAGCCCATCGACATCACGAAGATGGCTGCCGACGAGCGCGGCGTGGGCTTCGTCTCGGTCCCGACGGCCGCGAGCCACGACGGTATCGTCAGCGGTCGCGCGTCGGTCCCCGAAGGAACCACGCGCCACAGCGTCGCCGCCAACCCGCCGGTCGCGGTCATCGCCGACACGGGCATCATCGCCGACGCACCCTGGCGACTCACGACGGCTGGGTGTGCGGACATCATCTCGAATTACACTGCCGTCAAGGACTGGGAACTCGCGCGTCGCCTGCAGGACGTCACCTATTCGGAGTACGGCGGCGCACTCTCGCGGATGACTGCCGAACTCCTCGTCGATCACGCGGGTTCGATCAAGCAGGGTCTCGAGGAGTCGGCCTGGATCGTCGTCAAGGCCCTCGTTTCCTCGGGTGTCGCCATGTCGATCGCCGGGACCTCCCGACCGGCGTCGGGTGCCGAACACCTCTTCTCGCACCAGCTCGATCGGCTGGCTCCGGACGCTGCGCTGCACGGCCACCAGGTCGGCGTCGGCTCGATCATGGTCGAGTACCTCCACAGTGGCGAGCATGGCGAGTGGCGCGACATTCGAGATGCCCTCGCGGCGATCGGCGCGCCGACGACCGCCGCCGAGCTCGGTATCGACGAGGCGACCGTGCTCGAGGCACTGACCACAGCTCACGAGATCCGCGACCGATATACGATCCTCGGCAACGGGATGAGTGAGCCGGCGGCCCGTGAGGCCGCCGAGTTCACCGGCGTCATCTGACGGCGAGAAAGACGGGGCCTTTTTGACACACCGCGTGTTCATCGCGGGTATGCGGGTCGCCTTCGTCTCGATGCGAACCGCCCGTCATCGGGACACGGACGGGAATCGTCGGCTGGAACGGCTGGCTCACAGCCTCGCCGACCGCGGCCACGACGTGACCGTCTTCTGTGCGGCCTGGTGGGACGATCCGGCCGACCGCCGGGAGGTAGACGGCGTCACCTTCCGCGCGGTCACCGTCGCGCCCGCCCGGGCCTCCTTCGCGGCGCGACTCCCGCTCTTGCTCGCACGATATCGCCCGGACGTCATCCACGCCCGGCTGTATCCGCTCGCGGGCGTCTTCGCCGCCAGCACCGGCGGGACGCTCGGCCGCGCCCCGCTGGTGATCGACTATTACGGCGACGAGGGGCTTTCGGATTCTCGGCTCCTCACACAGGCGCTCTCCGAAGCGGCAACGGTGATAACTCCCTCAGAGCTCGTCCGGACTCGCGTCCGGGAGCAGGGCATTCCTGACGAGCGGACGACGGTGATTCCGGACGCGATCGACTTCTCGCTCGTTTCCGAGACCGAACCGGCCGCGGAGACCGATGTCGCCTTCGCCCACCCTCTCGACGACTCGGCCAACGTCGAGAGTCTGTTGCTCGCGCTCGCTGAATTGCGCGACCGCGAGTGGACGGCGACGATCATCGGCGACGGACCGCTTCGAGCCGACTACGAACGCCAGGCGGCTGACCTCCGGATCGACGACCGGATCACCTTCGCCGGTGAGTGCTCGCGGGCCGAGCGCCTCGCGATCTATCGTGGTGCCCACACCTCCGTCCAGACCGCCTATCGCGAACACTTCGCCCGCGAGTTGCTCTGGGCGCTCGCGGCGGGGTGCGTCGGCATCGTGGAATACCAGGCTGAATCGAGTGCCCACGAGTTGATCGAGAACCACGCGCGAAGCTTCCACGTGACCGATCCGCAGGAACTCGCCGACGCGATCGTCTCGGCGGGCGACATCGAGCGGCGGACGATCGACGACGCCTTCGAATCCTACGACAACGACGCGATCCTGGAGTCATATCTCGATCTCTATCGCCGGGTGCAGGAGTCTCACGGGTTGTTCTGACGTCGGTCGCGATTGGTGGTGAGCAGGTCCGACACCGATCGTTGAGAACGGTCGAACTACTTGTTTCAGAGAAATATGTGTCCGCTCTATGTTGCGTTACCGTTGTCCCACGGCGGGTTCGCGACTACCTTCACGCCGTTGATATTACGATAGATTGCCACCTGGTAGGTGCCGTTTTCGAGTGTTCTCGTTCGCCATTCCGAACTGGTATCGTCCGTTGCACGTATCCGGTAAGAATCCGATAAAGACCACGAGGTGGGAAGGCACGTTTCGTCGCCCGTACTGCCGTTTGCATATGCCGTAAGGTCATGGGTATCGTTGTACACTTCTGCGGATCCGTTATTGATCTCAACCGTGATTGAATGGGCAGTATCGTCCCCATTCAACAGACAGACTGAATCAATTCTCACCTGATCATCAGCCATCGTGAATGCATCACTTGCCGGTGATTCTTCCGGCGTCGTCGTATTGAAACCCACACAACCACTCGTTACTACGGTAACAACTATCATTGCGAAAGCAACACTTTTTCGTCCCATATTCCAAAAATAGCTACTGAATGATAATAAATTTGGCACTGGCTTTCCGCCGAAACGACTATTGGTAAGACTAACGTATTACGCTTATATGTCCGAAGCAATTACGAACGACGATGGCGAGGACGACATCGCCACGGTGAACTTCAAACTCACCGAGTCGTTCCTCGAACGGATAGACGACACGTGGCAGGGACGCGGATTCAACAGTCGGAGCGAGTTCATCCGGTACACGCTTCGAGACGCCATCGAGTTCCCGACGTTCGACCGCGACGAACTCGTCGCCCTGCTCGAAGCCGAGGAGGACATCCAGGAGGGACGGACGACGAGTGCCGAGGAAGCCCGCGAGCGGTTCGGCACGAGCGATGAGTGACGACGGCTGGACGTGGGAACTCTCCTTGAGGGGCGAAGACGACCTCGACGGCCTATCCCCTGCCGACCAGGACCGGATACTTGACAAGCTCGATGAAATCGTCGCCTCGCCGTGGCGTGACCCCCCCGGAATACGGTGAACCACTCCAGAACAGCCCCTACAAGAAGATCCGTATCGGGGAGTTCCGGCTTTCTGTGAGCTTCCGGCAGGACGACCAGCGGCTCGTCGTCGCACGCATCAAGCGTCGGGGCGGCGCGTACACCGCTGACGACGACTGAGCGAAAACCTGAGGGCGTATGTATCGGGTGTTCTCTCCAGATACTCGACCATCTCGATCTTCGAGCGACAGGCGATTGTCGGCCGCTCACTCTTCGAACGAACCCGGATCGTCGGCTGCCTCGACGACATCGACCGCCGCGACGTTCGCGGCCACGTCGTGGACCCGGATCACGTCTGCGCCGCGCTCGGCCGCCAGCGCCGTCGCGGCGATTGTCGGCTCGTATCGTTCGTCAGCATCTCGATCGATCAGCCCGAACATCGACTTGTGTGAGTGGCCGACCAGCAGCGGACAGCCGAGTGCCTCGAACTCCCCCAGGCGATCCAGAACTTCGAAGTTCTCGGCGTCGGTTTTCCCGAAGCCCAGGCCGGGATCGACGAGAATCTGAGAGCGATCCAGACCGGCCTTCTCGGCGAGCAGGACGCGCTCGGTCAATTCCTCGATGACGTCCTCGACGACGTCGTCGTAGTGGACGTCGTGGTCTGGATCGACCGGCGTGTCGATCGAGTGCATGACGACGATGGGGACGTCGTGCTCGGCGGCGAGGTGTGCCATCGCCGGGTCGTCGAGGCCGGTGACGTCGTTGAGGATGTCCGCGCCGGCTTCCAGGGCAGCCTCGGCGACGGGAACCTTCCGCGTGTCGATCGAGATAGTCACGTCCTCGCTTGCGAGGCGCTCGATCACGGGAATCACTCGATTGCGTTCCTCCTCGACGGGGACCGGATCGGCCCCGGGGCGGGTGCTCTCGCCGCCGACGTCGACGATGTCGACGCCGGCTTCGATCATTTCCTCGGCGCGCCCGATCGCCTCCTCGACGGCATTGTGCTCGCCGCCGTCGTGGAAGCTGTCGGGCGTGACGTTCAGAATGCCCATGACTGCGGTGCCGTCCTCCCAGGGGTAGCCCCGCTCGTCAGGCGCGACGCCGATTTCGAGGGCCTCCCTGATCTCGTCGGCGAAGGGCGAGAGGCCGTAGGGCTGGCCGTCGAGTTTCCCGGCGAGGCGCTTGAACTGTGCGAGCGTGCCCATCATGACGGCGTCGACGTGCTCGCGGTCCTGATCCCCGAGGCCGGAGACGGCACACTCCCCGCCGAGCGAGAGCAGCTCCTCTTTGAGATACTGGGCCTGTCTGGGCTGGACGCGGGTCTTGAGCACGCGGTGGACGCCCTTGCCACGCATCCGCCAGGTGCCGGCCTCGGTGACGTGGGCCGTTTCGAGGACCCCCTCGGCGTCGGGGATCGACTCGACGCGCTTGGGAACGTTCGGCCGCGTCCAGCGCGTCCGGGCCTCCCGGACGGCGTACAGCGACCCCGAGACGAGTACGGCGTCGTCCGGGTCGGCCGCCTCGAGCGCATCGGCGAGCGCGCCGGCGACGTCCGAGCGCGTCCGAATGTCCGCGTCCGTCTCGGCCTCGAAGGCGTGGGCGACGACCTGCTCGTCCTCGGCGCGGTCGACGTCGGGATGGGTGGCGGTGACGTGATCGGCTTCCGGCAGCGCGGCGGCGATGCCGTGGTGGTCCTTGTCACACATCGCGCCGACGACCAGGTGGAGATCGTCGTACTCGAACGTTTCCAGCGTCTCGGCGACCCGCGCACAGCCGCCGGGGTTGTGTGCCCCGTCGAGGACGACCAGCGGCTCGCGATCGAGCACCTCGAATCGACCGGGCCAGTGGCCGCGACGGAGGCCGGCAGCGAGCGTCTCCTCGCTGACGTCGCCGACCTGTCGAGCGAGCGCGGCGGCGACCCCGGCGTTGCGTGCCTGATGCTCGCCCAGCAGCGGGAGTCGCGTCTCGACGTCCAACCCCTGTCCGGACAGCGTGACCGAGCTCTCGATCCCGTCGCGTCCCCCGTGTTCGACTGTGAGGTCAGCGTCCTCGTCCGGGTCACCGACACGAACGACGGCCCCGACTTCGTCGTGGATGGCAGCCAGCGCGTCGCCGGTCGTCGCCGTCACGAGCGGGGCGTCCGCGGGGGCGACGGCGGCCTTGTCACGGGCGATCTCGGCGACAGTATCGCCGAGGAGATCGGTGTGTTCGAGCGTCACGCTCGTGACCGCGCTCGCGACCGGATCGACGACGCTCGTCGCGTCGTAGCGGCCGCCGATGCCCACTTCGAGGATGGCGATATCGACGTCCTGGCGGTCGAACTCCCAGAACGCCATGGCAGTCAGCGTCTCGAAGAACGTCGGCGAGTCGCCGGCGGCGGCCTTCTCGGTGGCGTAGGGCTCGACTTCCTCGACGAATTCGACGAGCGCCGCCTTCGAAATCTTGCGTCCGTTGACCCGGACGCGCTCGCGGACGTCGTCGAGATGGGGCGAGGTGTACAGCCCCACGTCGAGGCCAGCCTCTCTGAGCACGGCTTCGAGCATTCGCGCGGTCGAACCTTTGCCGTTCGAGCCGGCGATCTGGACGGCCGTCAGCGACTCGTGAGGATCGCCGAGTGCGGCCAGCAACTCACGGGTGGCTTCGGTCCCCGGTCGAGGGTCGAACCGCCGCAGATCGAAGAGAAAGTTCGCGGCGTCGTGATAGTGCATATCTGTGGGAATCGGCCCGGTGGGTTTGAGGCTATCGGAGTCCGTCGCCGCGGGCGCTTACGTCGAGCGTCGAAGCCGTTCAGCTGTCCGATCCCGGTAGTTCCAGGCGGATCGCTTCGGACGACGGCGCAGTCACGACCGTCCCGTCGACGACGCTCTCGTTGCCAACCACGAGCACGGTGGTCCGGTCGGTCGGGCTGTGGAGGACGGCCGTCACGTCGCCGAGTGACCAACTATCGTCCCCGCGCTCGCCGCGTTCGTCGAGATAGTCCCTGAGTGTTCGCTCGAACTCACTCGCGTTCGCCGCGTCGTCCCACCGGAACGTCCAGGCGTAGCTCGAATTGCCACCCGCGGTCGGCCGGAGATAATACAGTCGATCGCTCCCCCAGCCAGCGGCCGCCTCGGCCGCCCGCTCGGGGGAGACGCCGTTCTCCAGGGCGTACCGGACGAACGCCTCGCCGAGCCGATCGGAGCCGCCAGACCGCCAGGCTCCGCTCGCATTGACGGTAACGTTCAGCTCCGCGGGTGGTTCAGCGTCGGGCGCGTATCCGTGGATGACCTGTTCGCTCGTCCGTGGCGGATTCTCGAAGACACCATCGAGGTCGGCCGGATCGTCGACGCGGTCAGCCACGTACCGGTGGCCAAAGGCGTACTGACTGAAGCCGTATCGGTCGATCTCACCGGGTGACACTGCCGCAAGGAGCCGATCGTACAGCGGGGCCGTCGGCGCGGTTCGGTTGCCGTGACGGGCGAGATAGGCGTCCGTAGTCAGAATCGTCGCTCCCTCGCGGACCGCCCGCACGATGTAGCTATCGTCGGTGGTCCGGCCAAGCTTCGACCGAAGCGCCGTCACGCGATCCACCCGGAGGTTGACGTAGTGGCCGAACTCGTGAGCGAGGACCCACTCGGTACTTCCCGGATCGCCGTCCGGGCGTTTCAGGATGTAGATGAACCCGCTGTTGAACGTGAGGCCGTTCTCCATGCGCTCGAACGCAGTCCCGTTCAGTCCCTCGCCCGGCTCGAGACCCAGAAGCTCGTAGAACCGGGGCACTCCGGCGGTACCGCCGCCGAGGACGTCCGCAAGCTCGCTCTCGTTTTCGAGGACGGTCACCTGTTCGGGCGCGGTTACGTCGCCAGCCATGACGTCCCGGACGTCAGCGAAAATACGATCGGCGGACAGCGACAGGTTCCCACCCGCAACGGCGATGGAGTTGTTCCCGTCAGTCTCGTCCGGCGGTGGAGATTCTGTTGTTTCGGCAGGCGTCGATGTCGGTGACGCGGAGTCTGTCGGCTTCGTTCGGTCGGTATCGGCTGTGTGTGTCTCTGTGGGCTCTGGTTCGGCAGTGTCGGCGTGAGTGTCCGACGGCGATACGTTCGGGTTTCCGGTCCCGGTTCCGTCGGGACCGATCACGGGGGCCTGACAGCCGGCGAGGGCGACGAGTGCAGTCACCACGGCGAGGACGACCGTTCGTTTTCCCCGTCGCGGGGACATCGCTGACCGAGGCATGTTTTCTCGCTCTCTCAGCTGGCGGTGCTGTTCAACGACACGGCTGAGTTAGCTCCGTCTGGGAGTGTTACAGTCACTTCCTCATACGATAACTCGGTCGTGATCGTCCGCTCGAAGTCGACGGGCTGGCCCTGGATCGTCTGCGTGCCGATGACCGTCCGATCGACACGGAGCGGGCGTTTCGTCTCGGTATCGATCCAGAATGTCGACGTCACGTTGGTCCCTGCAGAGACAGCCTGGGAGGCGTTGGCCGACAGGTTGAGGCTGGATCGAATCGCGTCGTTTAACTTGGTGGTGTTGACGTCGGCCGCGACGCGATAGGTCTCGGTCCCGTCGACGGTTGTCGCCTCGACCGAAGAGAGTGAGGCACTGTCGAGCGTAAATTCGTACCGCCAGAGTTGATCGCGCAAGTTGAACTGTTGCGTAAAGTTCTCCGAAACGTTCTCCGTGACCCATTCGGAGCCGTACCGCTGGACGTACTGATCGCTTCGCTGATAGAGACGCTCGTCGGAGAGGTACGTATCGATCACCGTTTCCGTGCCCAACTGCGTCACTGTCCGATGGGATTCCAGTGCTTTCGCGTCTCGATTTGCCGCGTATTCGATCTCGATGTTCGTCGTCACCTCCTGGTTGTTCGTCATCTGTACCGTGGTGACGTTCTGGGCCATTCGATAGGAGACGACGTCGCTCATCGCCTCGATCGTGTCCGCCTGTAGGGTCGCCGTATCGATCTGGACAGGCGTGCTCGTCTCTCCCGAGTCGCTCGTCGTTTCCGCCGGCTTGGACGTCGTCTTGTCTGGGGTCTGTGTCTCTGTCTCAGTCGGCGTATCGCTGCCGTCTGTTTCGATCGTCGTCTCCGTCGTCTCCCCACTACAACCGGCGAGGACCACGAGGCCGGCGAGGGCGAGCAGGGCGAGCGTTCGCTTTCGCATGTGTCTATCCGTTCCTCACCGTCAAATACCTAAAAAGGATCGCATTTCCACCGATCAGAACTGCCGCCGAACGGTCCGCAATCCGGCGATACCTGTCTCCCAACTTCGACACTGGTGACGAACGCTTTGAAAATGCCTGTCAGTCGTGCCGGAACGCACGTGAGCCGGTGAACACCATCGCGATGTCGAGTTCGTCGGCCCGCTCGATCACGTCGTCGTCGTTGACGCTGCCGCCGGGCTGGATGACGGCCTCGATACCGGCCTCGTCGGCCGCGTCGATCCCGTCCGGGAACGGGAAGAAGGCGTCGCTGGCCATCACGGCCCCCTCGGCATCCTTCCCCTCGGCGTCGCTGTCGGCTTTCATCTTCGCGATCTCGACTGCATCGACACGGGAGACTTGCCCGGCACCGACGCCGACGGTCTCCGTGCCCTTCGCGAAGACGATCGCGTTGGACTTGACGTGTTTGATGGTCTGCCAGGCGAAGCGCATCGATTCGAGCTGCTCGTCGGTCGGTTCTCGCTCGGTCACGACCTCCAGATCCTCGTCGGTGACGGCCTGGAGATCTCGATCCTGAACCAATCGACCGCCGACGATCGGCTTCTCGATCAGGGGTTCCGTGGGATCGTACTGGTTGGTGACATCCAACACGCGGAGATTGTCCTTCTCGAAGAGGGCGTCAAGCGCGTCGTCGGTGTAGCCCGGCGCGACGACGACCTCCTTGAACGACTCGATGATTTGCTCTGCCGTCGCGGCGTCACACTCACGATTCAGGGCGACGATCCCGCCGAAGGCACTCTTGGGGTCGGTCGCCAGGGCGTCGGCGTAGGCCTCGCTGATCGAGTCGGCGACCGCACAGCCCGCCGGGTTGGTGTGCTTGATGACTGCGCAAGCGGGATCGTCGAACTCCTTGACGAGATTGAGTGCGGCGTCGGTGTCGTTGTAGTTGTTGTAGCCCATCCCCTTCGCGCCCTCGTTCAGTTGGGGGGCGTCGACGACGGTGGCTTCCTCGCACGTCCGGTCTGCGTACAGCGCGGCGTCTTGGTGGGGGTTCTCGCCATAGCGCAACTCCTGGACGCGGTCGTCGCTCGCGAGCCGGCGTTCGGGGTAGGCCCCACCGTCGTCTCCTTCGACTGAAACCGTTCCGTCCGCCCAGTCGATCTCGACGCGGTCCTCGGCGAACCACTGGATCGCCCGTGGGTAGGCTTTGAACTCGCCCTCGTAGAGAACACGCTCTTTGAGGTCCTCGACACTGTCGCCCTCGCGGACGGGAACCGGTTCCTGGGTGACGATCGGTCCGTCATCGACCGTCTCGTCTATGACGTGGACGGTACAGCCCGTCATTCTGACCCCCGCATCGAGGACGTCCTCGTGGACGTTCATCCCTTTAAATGCGGGCAGGAGCGCGGGATGGACGTTCAGCGTCGTCGGCGCGGCGTCGAGGAACGTCTCCGTCAGGATGCGCATGTATCCATCGAGCGCAACAAGATCGAACTCGTAGTCGGCGAGTGCATCGAGGACGCGCTGTTCGTGTGCGTCACGTGACTCGCCCGCCTCGTGTTCGACGACTTCGGTCGGAATGCCGCGCTCGGCGGCTTTTTCCAGAACGGGTGCGTCGGCGTCGTTCGTCAGCACGACCGACAGCTCGGCCCCACCCGGCGAGCGGTCGGCGATGTTCACGAGGTTGCGACCTCTGTTCGAGGCCATTCCGGCTACCTTCATGTGCGGGGAGGGGACGGCCGCGAGCAAAGTAGTTGCGGAACGGCCGAGTCGTCGATTTCTCGACGGCGGTCGGGATCGCCGAGACCGATCGGTGACTGCGTCAGGCGAGATCGAACGCGATGTAGCGTTCGCCGTCGGTCTCGCTGACGTCGGTGCCGATCGTAACGGTGTCGCCGACCTCGACGTCCTCGCTGTCGGCGCGCACCTGGCCGGTCAGGCGGACGTCGCCGAACTCGGCGATCCCGAGCACGAAGGGCACGTCGTCGGCGAACTCCGGCGTCGGGACGTGGGTGACGTTGTACGTCAGGATTTCGCCGGTCTCGGCGAGGGGTTCCTCGCTCAAATCCTCGCTCGCGCACTCGGGACAGAGCCGCCGCGGCGGCAGGGAAGCGTGCCCGTTCGCGCACTCGACGTAGTAGGGCTCGCCGTCCTCGAGGGCGTCCATGAAGTCGTCGTACCCATCGTCACGGACTTCGTCGTCACTCATTGTTCCACCTCCAGGACGTGGACAACGGCAGAGGCCACGGTGCCACCGGCATTGTGGGTCAGTCCGACTTCGGCGTCGGAAACGGCGTCGCTGTTGACGTGATCGCCGCGGAACAGCTTGGTCATCTCGCTGATCTGGGCGAGGCCGGTCGCGCCGACCGGATGGCCTTTGGCCTTGAGGCCGCCCGAGAGGTTGACTGGCAACTCGCCGTCGGCGGTCGTTTCGCCCTTGCGGGCGGCGTCGATGGCTTCGCCTTCGTCGTACAGTCCCAACCCCTCCAGGGCGAGGACTTCGGCGATCGTAAAGCAGTCGTGGACCTCCAGGAAGTCGATATCGTCGGCGTCGATGCCGGCGTCGGCGTAGGCTTCCTCGGCGGCGTCGGCCGTCGCGGGCGTCCAGGTGATCGAGTCACGGTGCTGGAGTGCGAGGTCGTCGGTCCCCTGGCCGGTCCCGGTGATCGCCACCGGCGCGTCGAGGTCGTGTTCGGCGGCGTACCCCTCGCTGACGAGGATCGCCGCGGCCGCACCGTCGGTGATCGGGCTCGCGTCGAACAGCCCCAGTGGGTCGGCGACCGGGAACGCGTCGAGGACCTTCTCGACGGTGATCTCAGTCTGATATTGTGCGAGCGGGTTGTTCGATGCGTTAGCGTGGTTCTTGACCGCGACCTCGGCGAGATCTTCCCGGTCGCCGCCGTGGGTCGCGAAGTATCGTTTCGCCATCAGGGCGTACGCGCCAGGGAACGTGATCCCGTGTTTGATCTCCCAGAGATCGTCGGCAGCCACCGACAGTCCGCCGGTCGCGCCGGTCGTCCCCATGTTGTGCATCCGTTCGACGCCGCCGACCAGGACGACGTCGGCCGAGCCGGCACGGATGGCATGGATCCCCTGCCGGACGGCCATGCCGCCCGAGGCACAGGCGCTTTCGACGCGCGTCGCGGGGACGTCGAGCCCCAGCATCTTGGCCATCAACGGACCCATGTGGCCCTGGCGCTCGGAGAGTTCGCCCATGAAATTCCCGAGATAGAGCGCGTCGATCTCCGCGCGGTCGATGCCGGCGTCTTCGATAGCGGTCTCGCCGGCTTCGGCGAACAGATCCCGACCCGTCCGGTCGGCCATTTCGCCGAACTTCGTCATTCCGACCCCTACGATCGGTGTGGACATGTACGTGATAGCCTCCGTTCGGACTGTCGGACTTCTCGGTGATATATTTTGAGTGCGACAGTTGTCGAAATCTCGCGGGATGGAGCGAAACACGCTCGGGATCGGTTCGTCTTCCGGTCGGGATTCGGCGTCGATCGGTCAAGTGATCACCGTCAGCGACACAGCGATGATTCGTGTAGCCGGTCACTGAACCCGGACGCCGAGCCACGTCTCCTGTGACTGTACCGGGCCAAATTGGGACTAACAACAGCTAATTAAACCCCTGTTCCGTACCGCCGTACATCACAATGGTCGAGGTACTGGGCATCGCTCTTGGGGTCGGATTCACGCTCACCGCGGTGCTACTACACTATGCGAAGGGCACAGGTTGGGAGCCTGCCGAAGACGTCTCCACCACGTTGCTGGAACGGCGTGCGGCCGCCGTTCCGGAGACTGACTTCGCGGAGCCGATGAACCGGTCGATCGGCGGCGGTGGTGCCGCGATTCCCGCCGGAACGGCCGACGCTGAGGGCGAACTTGCCGGCGACGCCGAGGAGGCTGAGACCGGATTCGATCCCGAGGCGATCCCCGACGAGGAGGTCGAACACTACGAAATCGAGTTCGGGAAGGAGGGCGAGACGATCGAGGTGGCCAACAACGAGACGATCCTGGAGGCCGGCGAGGACGAGGACTGGGACCTGCCCTATTCCTGTCGGCAGGGGCAGTGTCTGTCGTGTTCGGGTCACATCGCGGACGGGCCGGCCGAAGACTTCGTGAAGCACTCGAACAACGACACGCTGAGCGACGAGGAGATGGAGAACGGCTATTGCCTGACCTGTACGGCCCACCCGACGACGGACTTTACCATCGAGACCGGCGAGACGCCCTGAGGGCAGTCTTTGTTCGACCCAGGGTCCGTTGTCGAGGGTCACCTCGCGGAACCAGTTCACAACCGTTTTATCGGTCTATCCGAAACGATCCAGTGAGGGCGCGTAGCTCAGTGGACAGAGTTCTTGGTTCCGGACCAAGATGTCGAGGGTTCAAATCCCTTCGCGCCCGCTGTTCTGTGCGAACGACAGTGAGCACTGTCAGCGGTATCGAAGGGATTTGAAGTAGAGAACACGCAGCGCCGAGTGAAACGAGGCGACCGTGTTCGCGTAGTTCAAATCCCTTCGCGCCCGTTTTTTCGCAGCTATTCGAGCGCGTCGGCGATCCGCTCGAGTTCGCGGCGCACGTCGTGGACTTCGTCCCGGAGCTTACGAACCTCTCGGGCGAGTTCTTCGTTGCCGCCCTCTTCGCCTGCGTCTTCCGGACCCATCTGCCCGGGACCACGACCACCGGGGCCGCCCGGGCCGCCGCCCATCATGCCGCTCATCATCTGGGCGAAGGGGTTGCCGCCACCCATGCCGCCGGGGCCACCACCCATCGCCTCCTCCATACGTTCGCGTCGGTCTTCCATGTCCATGTCTTCGCCGCCTTCCTCGGCGCGTTCCTGGCGGATCTCCTCGACGCGTTCGCGGAAAGACTTCTCGTCGTCGCCCGATTCTGCGTCCGATTCGTCCGTGGTATCGGGTTCGTCCGTCATGGATCTGGGTTTGCGATGCCGTCGGAAAAGGGTTGCCGTCCGACGACGCCACTCAACCGATCTCAGACGCTTGATGGCCCAGCCGATAACCGCGTTGAAGCCGTCGCCGAGAACGTTCGAGCTAATCAGTAGCCGAATCGGCGACGGAGCAGTATCGACATCCCGATACCGACGACTCCGAGGACGACGAGGTTGAACACCGTTCTGAATACCGACCGGTACTCGTCGGCGACCCACGTGTCCACAGCTGAAAGCCCGCTCGCGTAGGCCCCGAATACGGCGACGACACCGAGCAACGCCAGTACTGCAAGCGCACCGAGTTCGACGTACTCGACGACCCGTCCTTTCCGCGTTACGCTCGATCCAGTCCGCTCGATGTCTCGGGTATCCTCGTGACTTGTTTCGGAAGTCTGTGCGTCCCCGCCCGATTCGGTAGCTGTTTGGTTCGTCATGGCTTCCCTCTGTAGATTCGCATCGCAACCGCAAGCGAACTGACCGCCAGTAGGGCCGTCAACGGTCCCAGTCCTGGCCCGGACGCTGCCGTGGTTGGGCGCGTATCGTCCGGATCAGTCACGTCCTCCGCCTGCGTGAAGTCTGCCGCTTCGAACGGCACGCTCTCGAAGGTCGTGTCCGCCTCGATCTTCCGCTCCGGGTCGAGGTCTGCGACCGAGGACGCCGAACTCACGATCACCCCATCGTGTGACAGCACTGCGTCGAGGTGATACCCGTAGCCACTGGGGACCGTCAGCCGTGCCGTCGGCGTGACTGACTCCCCGGATGCGACTTGACCGACATCGACACTCGCCCGACCGGCGACGACATTCGACTCCGACTGGCGGGCAGCCAGCTCCAGGGTTGCCCCTTCGGCGTCGTTGACACCGCTGTTCCAGAGGTGGGTCCGAACCGACAACGTCGTCCGATTGTCGTCCGTTTTCTGGATGGTGTAGTCGATCGTCGGAATGCCCGTCTCGAAACGTTTGAACTCGACCGAGGTCGGCGAGAGCCCCTCGACGCCGCGGACCGAGCCGCGTTCGGAGTCCACCCGGCGTCCGTCCTCGTAAAGGACGACGACGAGGTCGTATCCACCTTCGCGTTCGACTGTGAGGTTCGCCCTCGCATGGTGCTCACGGTCTCCGGTAATCTGACCGAGCACGGTTGTCGACTTCTCGGCGAGAAGCCCAGATTCGTTGTCCATCGCCCGGACCGAAAGCGAGGCGTTCTCGGACGCCCCTCCACGGTGCGTGATTGCGACTCCGAACTCGAGGGTGGCTGCATTCCCGGCGACTGCTCCGGGTGCGACAGTCACCGTTTCGACGGAAAGCCTGCTCGAAACGTCGCTCTCCTGGCTGGCGACGGCCCCAGGTACGACCAACAGTGCGATTACGGAGAGCAGACACAGGATTCCGACCCCAACCCCGAGGTACGTCTCACGTCGCATGCCTGGTGACTCTCTTGGCCCCGGTAAGTATTTTCTGCTGTGAACGTTCGAGTTGAAATACTCACCAACAGGTAGTGAGAGTGCCTCAATCGAACGATCCGAGGCTGGCCTGGAGGTTTCGATCCGTCTCGCGCTGAGAAATCTCGTACCCGACGAGGTCGCGCATGTCGACCCCGTAGGCCGTCTTATTCCGCTCGACGACGAGCATCCGGCCTTTGGTCCCTCGGACTGTACCCGAAAGCAACGTCTCGGGGACCGGTCGGTCGGCCAGGTCGAGGCCGTACTCGAAGTCGAAACGGTCGAGCACCTCGAAGTCATCGAGCAGCGTTTCCCAGGCGTCAGTGTCCACGGTCCGGTGAAGGCCCCGGCGCTTTCGGTCCACGCGGACGCTGTCGCCGATCGATGTGGCGATGTCGGCTTCGATCTGGCGGGCGATGCGACCGTTTTCGACGATTCGGATGTGCGCCGCCAGGTCGGCCCCCTGTTCGCGGAGACGGGTGTCGAGTCGCCACGAACGGGTGACGCCGACCTTGAACTCGGCGGGGGCGAACGCCGCGAGATAGATCGCGTGTTCCTCACGACAGGACGCAAGCGGGAGGTCACACTCGCCCTGGCAGCGAGCACACGGCCAGCGGTCGGTGTGAGTGGAACAGTATGGGGCCGTCGGCTCATCACAGGAGATGTGTGTCCCGTCGTCGATCGTCCCCGCACAGTGGCGGTCCTCCAGCGTGTAGGTGAGTTCGACGCCGGGTTCCAGCGGTTCCGCCTGGATGTCGCCATCGTGGCTCACCAGCAGCCTGGCCGGCTCGTCGACGCGTGGCCGGTACCCCACGATCTGCACGACCAGCGATAGTTCGTACCTCCTCTTGGCTGTTGGGATCCGTGATGCTTTTGGTCTGTCCCCATCGGCTTTGGACATCGATGACTTCCGTGGACTCCCACAGAGAGGACCAACCGATCGAGACGGCGACACTATCGCGACGCCATTTGCTGGAAGCCGGGGGGACTGCCGTGGCGGCGGGCCTGGCCGGTTGTACACTGCCGGGTGGAGGCTCCGCAGACGGCGACACGGCGACGTTACCGTCCTGTCCGATCGACGTCGAGGAGTCCCCCGAAACGTATCGGACTCATCCCAACGACGACGTGCGAATGTGGCGTGGCGGCCTCCGTCGGCTCGGCTACTATCCCGAGGAGACCGTCCCCGAGTCCGTCTCGGTCAACTGGTCGTTCCCGATCAACTACGTCGGCCACACGGCCGCCAAATCCAGCCCCGTGCCGACCCCCGATCGTGAGCAGATCCTCTTCGCCGGCGATACCGGTCGCGTCGAATCGTACGCACCATCGGGGCGGAACGACTGGTCGACCCAGACGAACGCGACGGAGAAGGGGTTCCACGGCTCGGCGGCGATCGTCGACGGCGTCGCCTACATCGGCGGGTACAACGGCGATCTCTACGCGATCGGCGTGGAGTCGGGCGAAATGGTGTGGCACACCACGTCTGAAGATCTCGCCGGTGCGCTCGCGATCGGCTCCAGTCCGGCGTACTACGAGGGCGTCCTCTACGTCGTCGCCGAGTACTGGGACCCCTCCTCCGGCGCGCTCTGGGCGATCGACGCCGAGACCGGCGAGCCGATCCACGTCGACGACCGTATGTGGGGCCAGCCCCATCCCTCGGCGACGATCGACCTCGAAGAAGAGCGACTCATTGCCGGCTCGAACGACGGGGCCGTCTACTGCTGGCAGTTCCCGTGTCTCGAATTCGAGTGGAAGTTCCAGACCGGCCCCGAAGGCGGCCCCGACGGCAAGACCAAAGCCGACGGCGAGTTCAACCACGGCGCGCAGGTCAAAGGCACCGCCCCGACCTTCGACGGTCGCGTCTTCGTCGGCTCCTGGGACGACCACGTCTACTGTCTCGACGTCGAAGACGGCGAGGAACTGTGGTCCTTCGAGACGGGTGCCATCGTGATGTCGAACCCCGCCGCCGATCCGAACGAGGGAGTCGTCTACGTTGGAAGCTCGGACCACTACGTCTACGCACTCGACGCCGAGACCGGCGAGGAGCAGTGGTCGACGAACGTCGGCGGTCGCGTCATCGGCTCGCTGACAGTCACCGACGACACCGTACTCGTCGGCTCCTCCGGCTCGTACGTCTACGCCCTCGAGAAGCACACGGGCGATCCACGGTGGCGCGTCGAAAATCGCGGCCACGTCACGAGCGCCCCTGTCCCACTCGACGGCCGGGTCTACTACGCCGAACGCGCTGTCGTCGACGGCTACTACGACGACGGCGAATTCGACCTCGTCGAACCTGGCCACGCCTACTGCCTGGTCGAAGACTGAATCGACGCCACTCGCAGCCCTGTCGCACGAGTGGCCGGATTTGCGGCCCAGGTTTGTTCGCGGAGAAGTGCATGGGACCGGATTGTGAACTACGCGAAGACGTGCTCGCTTCGCTGCGCGCGTCTTCTCTCGTTGAAATCCTCATGGTGATTGCAGTCACTCGCGAGTTTGCGAGCGACAGCAATGCGCGGGACCGGATTGTGAACTTCCGACACTTCGCTTCGCTCGTGACGACGTTCAAATCCTCGTGCGGCATGTGCGGCTCACGAGTTGTTCGCCGCAAAATGCGCGGGACCGGATTTGAACCGGCGGACCCCTACGGGATAGCGTCCTAAGCGCTACGCCTTTTCCTGGCTTGGCTACCCGCGCTTACCCGTGGATATCAAACAGGTCGGCAAGAAGCTAACGCTTCGAGTCGGACGCGCCACTCACGAGATATAAAGCGGCTTCTCGTTGGGTGCCATCGCCGGTTTCCGTCCCATCCCACCACACGTCCGACACACCTCTCCGTCTTGCCTCCCTGAACCCCCACAGTCCGGACACGTTTGCCTCTCACTGGACATGGTACATGTGTGTCATTGAATAACGCACAAAAAGATTACTCTTCGGATAGGTATTGCGAGTGGTGAGGGTTCGGGTATTGCCACGAGTCTGGCGTCCGAGAAATTATATACGCACGACCCCAGCATCACTGTGTGTATCGCGCAGGCGACCAACTGGCCAACGAGGAGTGGATCGAGGCCATCGAAGCTGTTGCTGACCGGCTCGATCTCGGCGAGACCGCTCGCTCGCGCGCGACGGACGTCTTTCTCTCGAACCTGCCGGACGAGAAGCGATCCAAACAGGCCGTCCTCGCCGCGAGCGTCTACGTCGGTGCCCTCGTCGCTGGCGAACGCCGCTCGCAGTCGGCAGTCGCCGAGGCAGCCGACGTCTCACGGCTAACTGTCCAGCAACGCTGGAAAGAACTCCTCGAAGAAACCGGATTCGACGCTCCCGAGTGGTGACTACTCCACCGGTTCACGGCCGTCGCGGTCCGGGGTCAAATTCCCGTGTTCGTCGATCTCGCCGCGGACGATCCGCGTACTCGAGATCGGCTCGCCGTCGTCTGCCAGCACGTGATCGACGACTTCAATCTCGAGTGGTTCTCGGCCGTGCTCCTCGCGGATCTCGTTGATCCGAGTACCACCCGTCTCCGTCTCCGGTGAGACCACCAGGACGTCGAACTGCTCTTCGGTCGCAATCCCGGTCGGTCGCTGTAATTTCCGGAGTTCGTAGTCGCGGTCGTACTCCGCGGCGAACGCCGACAGTTCGTCCTCGAGGGCGTCCAGGCGCTCGTCGTAGGGCTCGACGTACCGTCCTTCGTCTCGAGTCGTCGGGGCGAGGTCGTCACTCGTGAGTCCAACGGTGACGTCACCGAGTTCGAACGCACGCTCGAACAGCGCCCGGTGACCGTCGTGGATCGGATCGAACGTGCCCCCCAGCGCGACCTTCATACCTTCGGCCATGGCGTCGCGCGATTTAGCTTCTACGATGCGGCGACCCTCTTCGACGCGTCTCGCCCATGTTGACTCCGCTCACTCGGGCGAGTCGCCGTCCTCGACATCGTCGTCTGGTTCAGAGACCGTGATCGTGATGGGTTCGGTCGTTTCTTCTTTCTCGTCGCTCAGATACGCGTCCAGATTGACGACCGCGTTCAACTCCGATTGGACGTCCTCGACGATGTCCGAAACCAGCTCGCTCGGTGCGATCGCGCTGTACTCGTAGGGGTTGTTCCCGGTCCCCTCGTGTTCACGCTTCTCGCGGGTGAGGACGCCGTCATCGTGGAGTTCCGCGAGTGCTTCTCGAATCGTACTCGGGTACAGCCCGGTCCCGTCAGCGACCTCCTCGCTCGTCCGCTCCGGGTTCGCCCGGAGATAGACGTAGATCCGCGCCCGCGTTTCGGTGTCGAGTACCCATGACAACACGTCGATCAATCGCTCGTCGAACTCCTCGATCGCCCGGTCAGTCCCTTCCTCGATGCGCGAACGAACGTCACGCTCGGCGTCGGCCTCGTCTGTGTCTTCGGTCATACTGTTGGCCCTACGAGGACGAAAGGGGCGGTCGGGCAAAAGCCCTCGGCTCGAAGGATCTCTCAGCGTGGATCGGCGACCAGCAACGATTCGTACAGGACATCCACACTGTCTTCGCGCAGTCGTCGTTGACGGACTGCGCCGCTCTCCGCGGCGAGCAGCGATATTACCCGGTCCAGATCGAGTCGACGCTCGTCGCGTTCGAGAACGCTCTCTACGTCGATCGTCCCCTCGCCGTCCCTGGTGATAAACGACGCGTCGCGGCCGTGTCGGATCGCGCGCCACTTGTTCTCGTCGAGGAGTTCCCGCCGGACTGGCTGGACGGCCTCGCCGTCCTCGTAGCGCGCGGCGAAATCGAGGACGAGTTCGTGGACGTACTCCACCAGCGCCAGGACGCGGTCGATGTCGGCCTGAGCGTCAGCCGTCCGGACCTCGACGGTCCCGTATTCGGTGTGTGGCCGGACGTCGAACCAGAGTTCCCCACGGTCGCTGATCGAGTCCGTCTCGATCATCCGTCGCTCGAAGCGCTGGAACGATTCGAACGAATCGAAAGCCGTCGGCATCCCGGTGTTGGGCAGCCCCTCGAAGAGCTTCGCACGCGCCGAGGCCAGCCCGGTGTCAAAGCCGTTCCAGTACGGCGAGTTGACCGATAGCGCGAGCACGATCGGGAGATGCCAGCGGATTCGATTGGCGATCCAGATCGCCTTCTCGGCGTCGTCGACGCCGACGTGGACGTGGAGCCCGGCGGTCGTGTTGCGGTGCTGGGGATACTGAATCCGGTCGAGTTGGGACTGATAGCGGGGCTTTTGGGCGTGTTCGAGTTCGCGCCACTTGGCCCCGGGATGCAATCCGGCCGAGGCGATCTCGAAATCGTGGTCGCGAGCGTGTTCGACCAGCGCCCCGCGGACTGCAGCGAGTTTCGCTTCCGCGTTCGCCGGGTCCTCGATGAGCGGCGTCTGTGACTCGATCACGAATTTGAACAGCTCGTGGTCGAGGTGGCCCTCGAGGATCGCCGGCGGGTCGGCGTCGTAGACGAGCGTGTCGGTACCGGAGGTCGGCCGGCCGTACTCGTCGACGACGAAGAATTCCTCTTCGATACCCAGCGTTCCCAGCTCCGTAAACGGACTCTCCGAAGCCGTCTCCATCGATACGAGCGTAGGATTCGGCCCGGCTAAAGGGTTCTGTTCCCCCACAGTGACCCCGTATCGAATCGGTCTGTCGCCGGCTATCGTGGCCGGGCAATCACGGCGAGGTGATCGTCGTGATACGGCTCGAGCCGACGCCGTTCGAGAATCTCGTAGCCCGCCTCGAGAGTCTCAAGAACGTCATCGAAGACGTCCTCCGGATCCCGAGTGACGTCCTCGCTTCGAGCCTTCACTGCCATACTGAGTCGCCCGTCGTCTTTCAGAAATCGCCGGTTCGCCAGCGCCACGTCCGCCTGGCCGCGCGTGGCGACGTCTTGAACGATCGCATCGACCGGCTCGACGACGTGGGCGTACGTCTCGGGAGCGCGGGCGTCCTTCAACAGCGGGAAGAGCCGATCGCGATCGCCAGCCACGTCGAGCAGATCCCGCGTCGGCCGCGCGGCGAACTCGACCGCGTAGGTCGGCCCGGCGAAGTCGGCCACGTGACTCACGGTCGTCCCGCTCGCCGCACCGAGATAGAGGACTGTCTCACCGCCCGTCAGTCCGGTATCGACGCCGAGTTCGAGCATCGCGCCGAGTTTCGACCGTTCGGGAACCCACCGTCGCCACCCGTCTTCGACAGATTCGCCGTAGACAGGTTCACCCTGCGTCGCCAGCGATTCCGCCCCGTCGAAACGTCGCCGCTCGACGCCATCGGGCAGAGTCATGCCGATTCACCTCGCGATCGGATCGTCTCGATGCGTTCGTCGAGTTCCGCGTCGAGTTCGGGTCGGCGGTCGCCACTGTAGTGGTCGATCCGGGCGGCGATCGTGAGTTTGCCGGCCAGGGCCCGTGCTGCCGAACCGCGCTGGGCCGGATCAGTCCCACTGACGTACTCGTGAGTGTAGATGATCCCGTGTTTCGGCGACGGGGCCGAGCCCTGGAGGTGGGCGAACAGCGCGTCCTCCGCGCCCAGAACCTGTACCGTCCCGCTGGGCTTTTTCGCCAGCGCTTCGAGCCCGCCGGCGAGTGAGACGAGTCGCGCTGCAAGCACCGGTCCCGCGAGCGCCGAGAGGTTCGGTGCGACGTCGGGCGCGGTCGTCTCGATTGTCCGTCGAAGCTCGGCTGCCTCCTCGGCGAGTTCGACGACGCGCTGGGCCAGCGAGCGGAGGTCCGCATCGGCGGGATCGGCGGTCTCCCCGTCGATCAACTCGCGAGCGTACTCGACGCCCGTGCCGGCATCCGACAGTCGCGTCCCGGCCCACTCGGCGACGCGCTCGGCGAGTTCGTTGGCCGTCCGCTCACAGTCGTCCATCGCCCGGATCGCGTGTTTCAACTGCTGGTCGTCGGCCCGCTCGCGCTCTTTGACGGCTGCTTCGGCTGCCGCAAGCGTAGTCGAACGTAACACGTCGTAATACGCCTCGGCGTTCTCAGCGTACCCTGTCTCGACGGCAAGCTGTGGCCAGTCGGCCGGTTCCTCGGCCGTCCCGTCGGTGATTCGGGCCTGCGCGGCCGACTCGTCGTCGGGCGGGAGGGCGTGAAACCAGGCGTCTTCGGTGGTCATAGTCGTCGTTTCACTCCCAGGGCGAAAAAGCACGCGACTGGCGTTGCAACCACTCTGTTACCCCGTCCGGACTTCCAGCGACCGGGTTCGCGGGCCGTCACACTCCACGAAGAGGATCGACTGCCAGGTACCCAGATCGAGGCTGCCGTCGCTGACGGGAACCGTCACACTCGGGCCGATCAACGACGCGCGAATGTGGGAATCGGCGTTGTTGTCGATCTGATCGTGTGCCCAGCCGTCGTCGTCGACCAGTTCGGCGAACGCCGTCTCGAGGTCGTCGACGAGCCGGGGCTCGCCTTCGTTGACTGTGACGGCGGCCGTCGTATGCGGGACGAACACCGTCGCCGTGCCGTCCGCGTCGGCGGGCAGGGCAGCAGCCACGCGATCGGTCACGTCGAGGACGGACAGTCGCTCGTCGGTGCTGATCGAGAGCGTTTCTGCCATACCCGAGCGTCGTCCGGAGACGACAAAAATGCTTTCTGCCGCTGGTGGCGACGGCCCGCCCCTCGCGTGCCGCGAGCGTGGCACTCATTTCGGAGCCAGCCCAACGCTACACTGTGAGCGACGAGTTGCCGTCGGGATGGGACGCCTGGAGCGAAGAGCCGACCAGACTCGTCCTCGTCTATCGCCCGGACGTCTTCGACGCCGGCGAGTTTCCGGCCCCGTGTCTGCCGACGCTGTACGTGACCAAGGGTTCGCGTGACCGCCGCCCCGGTCGCCCGGACCCCGACGCCGACGACCCCTGGCACGTGACACTCTACCTCGAACCCGAAATCGAGGGAGTCACAGCGGTTTACGACGATCGGGACGCCGCGCTCGGGGGCGCGCTCGACCTGGCGCGGGACTTTGCGGCGGGCGAGTTCGACTATCGCTCGTGGTATCAGGTGCCCCGGCCGGCGTATCTCGATCGCCTCGACGAACTCACCGGTCGAGGGACTTAATCGACGTGGCGTCCTACCCTGGCGTAATGACTCAGATCACGCTTCTCGGAACTCGCCTCGCGGAACCCGACACGGAGTTCGTCTATCAGGGTGAATCACCTGCCTGCGAGGGGTGTCCCTATCGCGACCAGTGTCTCAATCTCGACGTAGGTCGGCGGTATCGGGTGACGTCCATCCGCGAGGGAGCGAGTACGCTCGAGTGTGCCGTCCACGACGACGGCGTCACTGCCGTCGAGGTCGAACCCGCCCCGATCCGGGCAAACGTCTCGAGCCAGAACGCCTTCGCCGGTAGCAAGGTCGAACTCGAGGGAGCGTGTCCCCACGAGGAGTGCCCGAGCCACGACCTCTGTGAACCGGCAGGGGCCGACTTCGAGACGACCTACCGGATCGACAGTGTGCTCGGCGAACCGCCACACGACTACTGCATGCTGGATCGGGACCTCACGAAAGTCGAACTCGCGCCGCCCGAAGGGGAGTGAACGCCTCGCTGCCGGAACGTCGACTGGCGGGCGCTGGGGCGCACTCGCGGGACGGGTCGGCGACGTCCCCCAGGTCGGGGCGGGCTTCTACGCCTCCCCGGCTGGCGGCGCGAGCGCGACAGGGGCCGGCGAGGACATTGCCCGCGAGGCGCTCGCGCGGGCGGCGGTCGAACGACTGGAATCCGGGCAACCCCCGCAAACTGCAGCCAAAGCGGCGATTAGTTCGTTCGCCGAAGACGCTGTTGGCACTGCGGGCGTCATCGTCCTGGACACCGAGGGAAACGCAGGAAGTTCGTACAACAGCGAGGCGATGCAGACGGCGCGTGGAACCCGGTAGAAACAACCAGAACAGCTACTCGGCGAGTTCGAGCACGTCGTCGAAAAACGAGAGTGAATCGTTCGGGCCGGGGTTGGCCTCGGGGTGGTACTGGCGTGTGATGATATCCAGGTCGTCGTTCTCTAAGCCTTCCGGCGTGTCGTCGTTGACGTTGATCTGGGTTACTTCGAGCGTGTCGCCGGGTTCGGCCACCGTGTAGCCGTGGTTCTGGGTCGTCATGACGACCTGATCGGTCCGGAGGTCGCGGACGGGCTGGTTGACGCCGCGGTGCCCGAACTCCATCTTCTCGGTCTCGCCGCCGAGGGCGTTGGCGACGACCTGCTGACCCAGACAGATACCGGCCAGCGGCACGTCGCCGACGTACTCGTCGACGAGGTCGGCCGTCGCCTCGAAGTTCTCGGGATCGCCAGGGCCGTTCGAGATGAACAGGACGTCGGGATCGAGGGCCTCGATCTCTTCGGGCGTCGTGTCGTAGGGCAGGACGTGGACGACCGCGCCGCGTTCGACCAGCGACTCGGTGATCGACCCCTTCGCGCCGCAGTCGATCAGCGCGACGTCGGGGCCGTCGCCCTCGGCGTTGTACACGACAGGTTCGCTCACGCTGACCTGACTGCCGATGTCCGTGTGGTCGCTCATGTGCTTGCACTGGCGGAGTTCGGCCAGGGCGTCCTCCTCGGTGACGTCCTCGCCAGCGGCGATCCCACACTTCATCGCCCCTTCGTCCCGGATCTCGGTGACGAGTTCGCGCGTGTCGATGTGATCGACGGCGGGCCGACCCTCTTCGCGGAGCCACTCGGCGACGTCGTCGGTCAGCTCGCGGGCGACGACGCCTTTCGGGTGGACGCGGTCGGACTCGAAACGTTCCTCTCGGACCCCGTAGTTACCGATCAGCGGGTACGAGAAGGTGAGAATCTGCTCCTCGTAGGAGGGATCCGTCAGGCTCTCCTCGTAGCCGGTGTAGGCAGTCGTAAAGACCAGTTCCCCGCGTGTCGTCCCCGGTGAGCGGGCGCGCGCCTCGACCACGCGCTCACCTTCCAGGGCCACGTAGGCGTCCGTCATTACGAGATCCGTATGAAAGGTCGGGTGATAAGCGTTGCTTTCGAAGAATCGTTACGAAATTCGTAATCCTCAAGTGTCGACCCGCGGTAGGTTCGCATCTCGATGGACGATCTGGACCGCGAGATACTGAGTCTCCTCCGGCGGGACGCCCGCACGCCCTACACGGAGATCGCCGACGAGGTGGGCACGTCCGAGGGGACCGTCCGCAATCGGGTCGAACAGCTAATCGAGGACGGGACCATCGAGCGGTTCACCGTCGCGACCCGGACGGGCAACGTCAAGGCGATGATCGAGATCGCCGTCGACGTGGACGTCGACCACAACGCCCTCGCGGACACCTTCGTCGAGTGGGCCGAAGTCGACTTCGTCTGGGAGGTCAGCGGGGAGGACGACGTCGTGTTGATCGTCGACTGCGCCGACACCAGCGAGGTCAACGAGTTGATCACGAGAGCGCGGGAACGCGATGAAGTTATGGGGACGAAGACGCGTCTCATTTTGGAAGAACGGGTCGGATAAGGACCGTCGATATTTTGGAAAGACGACCTGGACGGTGTCGGAAGCGAAGACTGTTTGAACCACCCTTCCTACGTGATAGCTATATGAGTACGGACGCTGACTCGACGGTGACACACGAGAACGCAGGCGAAGACGTCATCGCGGTCGACGCCGAGGACAACCCGGAAGGGCTGGTCAACCGTCTCGACGCCCATACCGGCGATGGGATTCGCCATCGGGCGTTCACGGCCCTGCTGTTCGACGAGGACGACAACATCTTGCTCGCCCAGCGCTCGCCCGAGAAGCGCCTCTGGGACACCTACTGGGACGGGACCGTCGCGTCCCACCCCGTCGAAGGTCAGACGCAGGTCGAAGCGACCCGCCAGCGCTTAGAGGAAGAACTCGGTATTACCCCGGAGCAATACGACGGGCTGGAGGTGACAGACGCTTTCGAGTACAAGCGCTACTACATGGACGAAGGCCTCGAATGGGAGGTCTGTTCGGTGCTGCAGACCACGCTCACCGACCGGTCGCTCGATCCCGACCCCGCAGAGGTCGGCGGGCTGCTGTGGGTTCCCTACGAGCGCCTCTACGAGAATCCGCGGTGGTACCGCCAGCTTCGACTGTGTCCCTGGTTCGAGATTGCGATGCGCCGCGATCTGGAGTGAGGCTTCGCGGCATTCCACGAGAGAGTTAGGCTGTTTCGACGTCGTTTTCCGGTGACGCTTCGGCGACCGGTAACTGCACGACGACAGTCGTCCCGTCGCCGTCAGTCTCGAAGTGAATCGTCCCGCCGATGGTCCGGACGATCCAGGCGACCAGCCAGAGACCGATCCCGCTGCTGTGTTCGAGTGGCGTCTCTCGCCCTTCCTCGATCACTGTCCGCTCCTGGTCGCCGATTCCGGGGCCGTCGTCGGAAATACGAACCGTCACGCCGGCGTCACTGTCGCCCGTCTCGACGGTGACCCACACGGTCGGATCGTCGTCGTTGTGTTCGATAGCGTTGGTCAGCAGTTCCTCGAACGCCAGTCCGACCGACGCGCCGCTTGCGATTCGAAGTCCACGTGCGTCCGCCAGATCGAGCTTGATCGACGCCGCTGGGCGTTCGGTCCGGACTGTCTCGATTGCGTCCCGCAGCGTGAGTTCGAGATCGACCGACTGCGTCTCGGCCCCCTCGAAGGCGCGGGTCAGCGTCCCGACTTTGTCGCTGCGTTCGGTGACCGTATCGACCGTCTCGAAGATGCGATCGAAGTGGCGGTCGGCGTCCGGATCTTCGACGGTCTCGGCGAGCAACTCGGCGTGGCCCCTGACGACGTTCATCTCGTTGCGGAGGTTGTGTCGCAGCAGGCGATTGAGGACGTCGAGTTGCTGTTCGCGGCGGGTCTGGTCGGTGACGTCACGGAGGCTCAGCAGACGGGTCGCCCCCTCGCCGAAGGGGCGTTCGACCAGCGACTGCTGGACGTCGAACTTCCGGACAGAGCCGTCTAGTTCGAGCGCCATGACGCGATGGCACTCCCGATCGTCGTCGGGCAGCGTCTCCGCCAGCGACGGAGCGACCGTGTCCAGTTCCTGCCCGATGACGTCCTCGGTCGTGGTTCCTAGTGTCTCGACGGTGGCCCGGTTGCAATCGACGACGACGTCGGCCTCGTCGACGATGAAGACCAGGTCCTCGAGTTCGGCGAGGATTTCGTCGCGGCCGTATTCGCGCGTGCCGGCGGTGACGTCGAGCAACTGTCTGCGGAGGATTGCGCCGGTGAGGATCGCTCCCGTCGCGACAAAGGCGACGCCCGTCGGGTCGATCCCCCCCGGCACGAACCCGAACAGAAAGGCTGCGTTGGCGGCCAGCGGAATCGTGATCGCCGCGAGCAACGCAGTGCTCTGGGTCCGGAAGAGCCGGTCGGTCCGCAGCGACAGCCGGACGAGCAAGAACGCACCGAGAGCAACCAGCAGATACGAGTAGCTCACGTGCGCCCAGAAGGCCAACCCTCTGGTGGCAACCACGCCCGACTCGCCGCCGACGAAGACGAGTGCCGTCGATTCCCAGACTAATCCATGCGTGGCGTTCGTCCAGACGAGTGTGATGAAGGCGATCGGTTCGACCAGAAGGCCCAGGAGATGGCCGGACGTGAGGTGGCGGTCCCGGCCCGTGTACTCGACCGTCAACAGCAACCAGGCCAGCGGGACAATCGTCGAAATCGAGAGCCGCAACTTCGCCCAGAATGCCGTCGTCGTCCTCCCGTCGGCGGCGAGAGTGAGTCCCTCGGTGAACGACCACATCGCGGCCGCGAGCAACAGGAGCGCGAGCGGGCCGCTTCCGGGGGTGTCCCGATGCAACAAAGCGTACATCGCGACGGCGGTCCCGAGTATGCCCGCGAACAACACGAGGCCCAGATAGGTGGCCGCCATCACGGACTGACTCTAACCAGGGGAATACAAAAGGGTTGGCGACCGCGACTACTGCGAGCGACGGGCACGGATCGCCGTCCAGACTCCGACGACACCCAGCCCGATCGCCGGGACGAGCGGGACCACGAGATACGCATCTCGCATACTGAACCCGATGGCCCCGACGATTCCACGTGCCTCCGGCAGGACGATCAACGCCCACGGGATCACGACCAGGGCGATCGCGAGTGCGCCGATCACCAGCCACCCGTCACGGGACGACGTCCCGGATTCGGACTGCGTCGGCGAATGAGACATAGCCTGCTATCGGAGTTGCCCCGACAAAAACCCCTGGATCGGGGCCGATATGGCGTCCTGGTGGTCATTCAACGGCTGTGCCCGGGAGACTTTTCAGCCAGGCCGACCGGGTTCCCCTATGGTCGATTTCCAGTCACGCGAGACCAGACGTGGCTCACAAACGGACGACGAATCGGACGACGAGGAGCAGACGGACGGAGATCAGACGGCGGAACCCGGAGACGAAAGCGATACGCGGGAGGCTGCGGAAGCCGAGGTGAATCGCGGGGTCGCGGTGATTTCAGTCGGTGGTACCGACGATGCCGAAGGCGGCGACCCGGCGGGTGACGCGGTCGTCAGTTCGATCGAGCGTGCCGAGAAGAAGGTCGTCACACGGGAGACGGCCGAGGCGACCTACGATGCCGTACAGGGAACTGTCGATCGGCTATTTCGCCGTCGAGGGGTCTCGGCCATCGTCACTGTGGGCGGGATCGGCATCGGCCCCGCGGACGCCACCGTCGAGGCGGTCGAGCCACTCCTCGAGAAGCGACTGCCGGGCTTTGGCGAACTGTTCAGGCTGCAATATTTCGAGCAGGTCGGCCCGGCCGTCGTCGGCATGCGACCCATTGCGGGCGTAAGCGACGGCGTCCCCGTGTTCTGTCTGCCTGGCAAAGCAGACACGGCACGATTCGCCGTCGAGAAGGTCCTCGCCGAGACGCTCGATTCTCTCGTGGCCGCGGCCAGTGGTGAAGAGGCCCACAACTGAGCCGTGACGTCGATCGAGCGATTCGACCCCCGGCATGACCCTCTCCGCGGGTCAGAACGACTCGGTCTCCGGGCCGAACGTGTCCGAATCCATGGCTGTCCCGCCGCGGTCGTCGTAGTACTTCCGGCCGATGAAACCGTCCTCCAGGCCGCCCAGAAGTGTCGTATAGAGACCGTCCGCCGACTCGTAGGACGCCTCGTTGGTTCGCTCTAAGATACTCCGAATCGTGACGACATCGCCGACCGGGGACGTCAACTCGACGTCACCTAGCTGTTCGACGACCGTCTCGTGTTCGGTCGGGAACTCGAAGGTCTGTTCGAACAACTGTCGCGTTTCTGAATGGCGCATCTGTGCCGGATCTACGAGACCATCATGAAAAAAAAAAAAGATTATGTTTTCGACGGTATTCGCCATCGAGCGAATGGCACGCAACCAGCGGCCCCGTGAGGGCAACGTGACGAAACTCGGATCGACACCTCGATCAGCGGTGACGGTGACGAACACGCGTGACTTTTTCTCGGTGCGCTCCGAATACTGGACTATGGTCACTGAACTTGCCGAGGGCGTCTGGTGGTTCGACCTTCGAGGCGTCAACGCCTACCTGTTCGAGGACAGCGAGGGGGTGACACTCGTCGACGCTGGCGCGCCCTGGACGCGGGGGGCGTTGCTCGATCAGCTGGACGATGCAGGTTTCAGACCTCGTGACGTGACCCGGATCGCACTCACTCACTACGACCTCGATCACGTCGGGGCCCTAGGTCGGTTCGAAGCCGAGAGGCCGGTGTACGCGGGGGAGCCAGACGCCGATATTCTCAGGGGAGACCGCCGTCTACCCTGGAATAACCGGAAGACAGCGTTCCAGCGAGCCACCGGACTAGTAGTGTCAGAACCCGCGCAGTCGATCGAGACAGTCGGCGACGGTGACCGGATCGGCGACCTCACTGTCTACGAGACGCCAGGCCACACGGCCGGCCATCTGGCGTTCGTCAGCGAGGCGCGCTCGGTCGCGTTCGTCGGCGACCTCGTTCGAGAGAGCGACGGCCGACTCGAACCCTCGCCGTGGGCGTTGAGTCAGGACACCGACGCCGTCGACTCGAGTATCCGACGGCTCGCGGGGCTGGACCTCGACGTCGAGGTGCTGGCGATGGGTCACGGGACGCCGTTCCGCAAGCGTGGGGCTACGTACCTGGACGACCTCGCCGGACGACTGTGAGCAAGGAGGGAATCGCGGCTGCCGACGATTACGCCAGTTCTTCGGCGACAGTGTCGGGATCGAGCAGCGCGGGATCGACCATGAGATCGGTCTGTCGGGTGGCGAACTCCGGCAGTGACCCCCCGGCGTAGACGACCACGCGCACGTCCCGGTTGAGATCCTTGGCGACGGCGATCGACGTCGCCTGAGCCATCTCGGTCAGCACGTAGACGTCGGCGTCCCCGATCCCGGCCGCTTCCAGCGATTCCCCGTCGGCCACGTCGATCGCGGTGACGTCGTGTCCCTCCGCGGCGATCGCGTCGGCGAGTTCGCTCTCGTCAGCCCCAGCAATGACGACGTTCATCACTCGTACTCGATGGTCGCGGGCGGTTTGTGGGTCACGTCGTAGACGACCCGCGAGACAGTCTCGTTCTCGCCGGTGATGCGACTCTGGATGCGCTGGAGGGTCTCCCAGTCGATCTCCTGGGCGCGGGCAGTCATCCCGTCACGGGACTCGACCGACCGGACGGCGACGACCCACCCGTGGACGCGATTATCCCCTTTCACACCGGTTGCCTTGCCGATGACGGCCGCCAGGGCCTGCCAGGGCTCGTATTCCTCGAGTTCCTCCTCGACGACGTGGTTGGCCTCCCGGGCCACGTCGAGTTTCTCCGCGGTCACCTCGCCGATGATCCGGACCGCGAGACCGGGGCCGGGGAAGGGCATCCGTTCAGAAATGATCTCTTCCAGGTCGAGTTCGCGAGCGACCTCCCGGACCTCGTCCTTGTAGAGGTCCCGCATGGGTTCGACGATCCCCTCGAAGTCGACGACGTCGGGCAGGCCGCCGACGTTGTGGTGGGACTTGATCGTCCCCTCGCTCTCGATGCGGTCGGGGTAGATCGTCCCCTGGACGAGATAATCGGCCTCGACCTCGCGGGCGACCGTCTCGAACTCCCGGATGAACTGTTCGCCGATGGCGTGGCGCTTCTCCTCGGGATCGGTGATCCCTTCGAGTTCGTCGAGGAACCGCTCTTTGGCGTCGACGATCCTGAGACTGTCCATGTACTCGAAGGTCTCGCGGATCTGCTCAGTCTCGCCTTTGCGCATCAATCCGGTGTCGACGTAGACGGGCGTGAGCTGGTCGCCGATCGCGTCGTAGGCCAGCGCGGCGGCCGTCGAGGAGTCGACGCCACCCGAGAGGGCGATGACGGCGTTGTCGTCACCGATCGCCTCGGCTATCTCGGCTTTCGCCTCAGGGATGAACGTCTCGACGTCGACCATCACTCGGCCCCCCCGCCGGACGACGGTGAGATGGACTCACTCGGAAAAATCGAACGGGTTCCGTGCATACCTCCTCTCAAAGTGGAGCAGTCAAAACCGTTTTGAACTGGCTCCTCACGTTCGAGACCGTCGATCCGGACTGTCCGCGCAGGAACGTACGACAAACGAAAAGGATTATAAACTGAATGCCAGTCGTGTTGATTATGGAAAATGGCCGAAAATCAACACGTCGTCAGTGGATAGCGACGGTTGCAGGAGTGGCTGGGGTGATGACCGGGTGTGTGGGATCTGACAGACAAGTCGAGTCGACGACGGTGGTAGACGACGATAGTTCAGCCGAGACGACGACACCGAGCGACCAACCGACGACAGCGGCCACCAATAGCGTTCCGGCGACAGGATCCTGGCCGATGGACGGCGTCAATCCGGCCAACAGCGGGAGCACAGCGAACTGGAACGGGCCCGCAGACGGCATCACAAAAGGGTGGGACCACTCGTTTCGCGGGAACATCTACGAGCCAATTGTCGCGGACGGCGTCGTGTTCCTCGGCGTCGAGGCAAGTGAGGGACGGGCAACCCCGACTGCCTTAGACGCGCGGACTGGTGAAAAACTGTGGTCGGTGGAACAGCCAAAACCGTACGGCAGTCCGACATATCACGATGGGATGTTTTATGTTGGCAGTTACGGTGGCTTGATGGCAATCGAAGCGGACACAGGGGAAGTGAGCTGGAAATTCGATACGACAGCCGTTAGAATGGTCCCTCATGACGGTGTGATGTACGTCAGTGGCTCGGAATTCGGGGCGATCGATCTCGAATCACAGGAGTTCCGCTGGACCGCGGGCTACGAAACGACGGGTGAGATAGGTACGTTCGGGGGTCTCCTTCTGGCCTCGGACGATACGCTGCTCGTTCCAGGAGACAACGCTATCGGTGCGTTCGACGCCGCGACCGGGGAGGCACAATGGATTCGTGACCATGGCGACAATGTGAGTCCGGAGATGGCAGTTGCGGGTGATGTCGCGTACCTCTTGACGACGTCGGATGCGGGCACGTCGGCGATTGAGGCATACCGATGGGGGGCTGACGAGACGCTGTGGACGTACGAGGACGCCCAGCTCTCCTCGACCATGAGCGTCGCCAACGGTCGGGTATATGCGTCCCGAGCGGAGAGTCCCGGTTTGCTGGCTCTCGACGCTGAGACTGGGGAGCAGTTGCCCGGGTTTTCGACCGACGTCGGGCCAATATCCGGTCGCCCGAGCGTTGCCGGGGACACGGTATACGGATGGGCACCAGCCAGTGACATCAACGGTACGCTTTCGGCCATCGACGGGACGACGGGCGAGATACGTTGGACGTACACCGGCGAATCCGGATTCCCGCCGCAGATTCTCGAAGACACACTGTATTACATGGAAGACTGGAATGCAGACCGGATTGTGGCGTTGACGAGTCCGTAAAGCGCGAACGAGCGGTTCAAACGCACACCGCAGGCTGATACTGCCGGCTGTAACAGACTGAAGGAATTCGCCATCCCGGTGTGGCGTATATCTTTACGAACGTACAGCCGGCAGTATGAATCGGATCGGTTGCAGAGACGATTCGAGAGGCGCTCAGATGGTGAGTTCGTCGTTGACGTCGCGATCACCAAGTACCGCCTCCACGAGGCCGACGAACGGTGGCGAGGCCCGCGTCGGCCGGGATCTGAACTCGGGGTGGAACTGCGTGCCGACGAAGTACGGATGGACGTCCCGATCGAGTTCGAGAATCTCCATCCGTCGCCCGGAGACGCCCGAGAACGTCATTCCGGCGTCCTCGATGTCCTCGATGTATTCGGGATTGACTTCGTAGCGATGGCGATGGCGCTCCCGACAGGTGGTGTCGTCATAGAGGTCCTGAGCCAGCGTGCCGGGCTCGATCTCGGTGTCCTGTGCCCCCAGTCGCATCGTCCCGCCCATGTCCTCGACGCCTTCCTGTTCGGGAAGAATGTCGATGACGGGATAGGGCGTGTCCGGTTCCATCTCGGCGGAGTGTGCCCCTTCGAGGTCGAGCACGTTGCGGGCGTACTCGACGACCGCCATCTGGAAGCCGAGACAGAGTCCGAGGAATGGGACGTCGTTCTCGCGGGCGTACCGCGTCGCCTCGATCTTGCCCTCCGTTCCCCGGGAGCCGAATCCGCCCGGCACGACGACGGCGTCGACGCCGTCGAGTTGCCCGTCGTGTCCGTCAGCGAGGTTCTCTGAGTGGACCCAGGTCGTCTCCACCTCGACGTTCGTCTCCAGGCCGGCGTGTTTCAGCGCCTCGTAGATCGAGAGGTAGGCGTCTTCGAGACCGTACTTGCCAACCAGTGCAACGTTGATCGAGCCTGTGGTGTCCTGGGTGACGAGATCACGCCACTCGTTCTCGCGCTCGCTCTCGGGGAGCGCCTCCTCGGTCAGATCGAGGGCGTCCATCACGTACTGATCGAGCCCCTCGTCCTCGACGACGAGCGGGACTTTGTAGATGTCGTCGACGTCGGGATTCGAGAAGACGGCCTCGGTTGGGACGTCACAGAACAGGGCGATCTTCTCCTTGACGTCGGGGTCGAGTCTGTCGTCACACCGGCCGACGAGAATGTCCGGCTGCAGCCCGATCGAGCGGAGCTCCTTGACGCTGTGCTGGGTCGGCTTGGTCTTCTGTTCGCCGTTCTTCGAGTAGGGGACGAGCGTGACGTGGGTGAAGAGAATGTCATCGTCGTCTTCCTCGTGGGCGAACTGCCGGAGGGCTTCCAGATAGGGCATCCCCTCGATGTCGCCGACAGTCCCACCGACCTCGATGATACAGACGTCGCTTCCCTCTGCGACCTCCCGGATCCGACGCTTGATGTCGTCGGTGATGTGCGGGATGATCTGGACCGTCCGGCCGAGGTAGTCGCCGGCGCGTTCCTTCTCGATGACCTCCCGATAGACCTTCCCGGTGGTGACGTTGTGGTCCGAGGTCATGTCGATGTCGAGGAAGCGCTCGTAGTTCCCCAGGTCGAGGTCGACTTCCCCGCCGTCCTTGAGGACGTACACCTCGCCGTGCTGATAGGGGTTCATCGTCCCGGCGTCGACGTTGAGATACGGGTCGATCTTGACCGCGGTCACGTCGAAGCCGGCGTTGGCGAGTAAGCGACCGGTACTCGCGGCGGTGATCCCCTTCCCCAGTCCGGACATCACGCCGCCGGTGACGAAAATGAACTTCCGACCCAGCTCAGGGTCGTAGTCGGTTTCGGGCTCGTTCGGCATACCGACGGTGGGCGGGCCCGGACCTAAACCGTTTCGGGAGCGTTTGGCTGCGCGAGTCGGTATCACGCCCAGTGGGTCTCGAGAAGATGGGAACGGCTTTTAAGAGCATGCCTGCCATACAGACGCCCATGGGAATCATTTCACGCGCCTCATACGTCATCCGCTCGAAGGTCAACTCGCTGCTGAACCGGGCGGAGAACCCCTCCGAGTCGCTGGATTACTCCTATGAACAACTCAGAGACGAACTCCAGGACGTCAAACAGGGCATCGCCGACCTGACGACCCAGAAAAAGCGCCTCGAAATCCAGAAGCGCCGACTCGAAGAGAACGTCGAGAAGCACAACGATCAGGCCCGCGAGGCAGTCGAACAGGGCCGAGACGACCTCGCCCGTCGCGCCCTCGAGAAGAAAAAGCAGAAGATGAACCAGATCGAGGACTTAGAGACCCAGATCGCCGACCTCCAGGGCCAACAGGATCGACTGATCGAGCAGAAGAACGAACTCCAGAGTCAGGTCGAGCAGTTCCGAACGAAAAAGGAGACGATGAAAGCCCGGTATCAGGCGGCCGAAGCGTCCTCGCGCGTTTCGGAGGCGATGACCGGCGCGGGTGATCAGTTCGAAGACGTCGGGCGAGCGATCGAGCGAGCCCAGGAACAGACCGAGGAGATGGAAGCGCGGTCGGCGGCGATGGACGAACTTCGCGATACCGGGGCGATCGAGGACGCTATCAGCGATCAGGATCAACTCGATCGTGAGCTCGAAGAAGTCCGCACCTCGGGCGAGGTCGACGCCGAACTCGATACGCTCAAAGCCGAAATGGGCGCGGAATCGACGAGCGAGACGGCCGAAGAGACGCCCGAACGAGCCGGTGAGAGCACCGACGCCGACCTCGACGAACTCGAGGACTCGGCCGTCGAAGACGAACTCGAGGCGCTCAAAGACGACGAACAGTGACAGGCGTCACCGGACGAGATCACTTCTAAGCTGGCGTCCGGACAGTCGAATCAGGTCCGTGTGTCGATCCCCAACAGTTCATAGAGAGCACACTGTCTGAGTGCGCCCGTCGCGACCAGTATCAGGCCGATTACGGCGAGGATCGCCAGGCCGACTGTCGAAGTGATCGGCTCGTACGTGAACACCTCGGCGAAGCCCGCCACTGCCACCGCAAGCACGACGATTCCAACCACGAGTCGGACGATTCTATCCGTTTCACCGACGTTTGTTTGCATCTGTATCCCTCCAGATATTGGGTTCTCTGGCTGTCTACTTATAAATTGGTGCTTGTTGACGTGTCTCAATGGGATGTGACTCGCTGGCAGGCGAGAGGTCGTTCGAGAGTGTCCCTCGAGAGGAACCGTTCCGTAACTGCATTCGGCACCCTTTTTACCGGCGACCGGGAGAGTTTTGCTATGAGACTGCTGTTCGTCCACTCGGACCATCTGGAGTTCGAGACGACTGACAAGGCGGGTCCCGACGGTCTCGCCGAGACCGAAGGCGTTCCGATGGAAGGGCGCATGGAGGACTGCGTGACGGTGTTCATCACCGTCGAGAGCGACGACGAGGCGGACCTCGACGGCGTCGTCGAGAACGCCCTGACGGAGCTCGAGGACGTCGCCGGCCAGCTCAATACCAACGACGTCGTCCTCTATCCCTACGCCCACCTCAGCGAGGATCTCGCCGGGCCGGACGCCGCAAAGGAAGTCATGCGCCGGCTCGAAGCCGAGATGGAATCGGCTGGCTACGAGATCCTCCGGGCACCCTTCGGCTGGTACAAGTCCTTCGAGGTTTCGTGTAAGGGTCACCCGCTCTCTGAGCTTTCCCGCCACGTCGCCGCCCACCGCGACGAGGACGACAACGACGCTGACACCGACGGCGAGCCCGACCGCGAACCCAGCGAGTGGAAGGTCATGACGCCCGACGGCGATCTGACTGACGCCGTCGCCGCCAAGGAGTCGGTTGGCGAGGATCTCGTCGCGTTCATCGAGGACGAAGTCGAGGGGATCACCAGCAACGAGGGCGAGGAGCCACCCCACGTCGACCTCATGCAGGAGAAAGGGCTGGTCGGCTACGACGAACTGAGCGACGTCGGAAACCTCCGGTGGTATCCCCGGGGCAAACTCGTCCGGGACGCCCTCATGGAGTACGTCAACAATCTCGTCGTCGAGTACGGCGGAATGCCCGTCGAGACGCCGATCATGTACGACCTCGGCGCGCGGGCGATCGACGAACACGCCGGGAAGTTCGGCGAGCGCCAGTACCGCTTCGAGTCGGGCGATCGCCGGATGATGCTGCGGTTTGCCGCCTGCTTCGGCCAGTTCTCGATCATGCGGGACATGCACATCTCGGTCAACGACCTCCCGTTGCGGATCTACGAGATGTCGACGTACTCCTTCCGGCGTGAACAGCGTGGTGAGGTGACCGGCCTCAAGCGCCTGCGCGCGTTCACGATGCCGGACATGCACACCGCCACCGAGAGTATGGAGGGAGCACGTGAGGAGCTCCGCAAACAGGCCGAACTCGCACTCCAGACCTCCGAAGACCTCGACCTCAACTACGAACCGGCGATCCGGATGACTCGCGAGTTCTACGAGGACAACGAGGAGTGGGTCGAAGACGTGGTCGCCGAACTCGGCAAGCCCTCCCTCATCGAGATCATCCCCGAGCGCCACCACTACTGGTCGGCGAAGATCGACTTCGCCGCCATCGACGGCTTGGGCCGCCCCATCGAGAATCCGACGGTCCAGATCGACGTCGAGAGCGCCGAACGCTTCGACATCGAGTACACCGACGGCACCGACAGCCACCACCCGCCGATCCTGCACTACTCGCCCTCCGGCGGCATCGAGCGCGTGCTGGCCGCTCTCCTGGAGGACACTGCCTCGATGGACACCCCCCAGTTGCCGACGTGGCTCTCGCCGACGCAGGTCCGGTTCATCCCGGTCAACCCCGACGCTCACCTCGAATACTGCGAGGGCCTGGTCGACGATCTCGAAGACGCAGACGTCCGGGCGGACGTCGACGACCGCGACGAGTCGGTCGGCAAACGCATCGCCAAAGCCGAGACCGACTGGGTGCCCTACTACGTCGTCGTCGGTGATCGCGAGATCGACGGCGAGACGATCGGGGTCAACGTCCGCGCCGACGACGAAGAGCGCGACATGACACCGGAAGAGCTCCGAGAATCGGTCCTCGACGATGTCGAGGGGCTCCCCCAGAAGAACCGGTATCTCCCACGGCACGTCAGCAACCATCCGAACTTCACCGGTCGGTGATCGGCAGCTGATGCTGTCGGTGTGGTAGGCTGGCACATACAACTATTTGTCTGGCGGACCTACCTTTATACGGAGCATGTACGAGACAATTCTCGCGCCGACGGACGGCAGCAGCGGGACGCGGAAAACCTTAGAACACGCAATCTCGATCGCCGAGGACAACGACGCGACGATCCACGGGCTGTACGTCCTCGATCGCCGGATGTACCTCGCTGCCGACGACGACGCCCAGGACGAGGTCATGGAGTCCCTGGAGTCAGACGGCGAGAAAGCCCTGACTCGCCTGCGTAATCAGGTCGAAGCAGCGGACGTTCCCGTCAAAACGGATCTGATCGAGGGGATTCCACACCGGAGCATTCTCTCCCACGCAGACGACATCGGGGCCGATCTGATCGTGATGGGGACCCACGGTCGAACGGGACGGGATCGTCTCGCTAACCTGGGAAGCGTGACCCAGCGCGTCATCGAAAATGCCGACATTCCCGTCCTCGTCATCGACATCGAGAGCTGAGCCAGGTATTCGGGGACGCCCCGCTTCTCCTCAGGCCAGTTCTAGGCCGCGAATCGAGACGGCTTCTTCGCTGTCGACGACCCGACCGACGATCCGGCCATCCGTCGTCGCTTCGACGACGCTCATCGCGTCGCCCGGGTCCAGCGTCGCAACGAACCCTGTCCCCATGTTGAACGTGCGATGCATCTCTGCGTCGTCGATGGCCCCCTCCGTCTGGACGAACTCGAAGACCGGCTGGGCATCGAACGGTTCCTCGATTTCGTAGCGATGGGGCCCCATCCGCGTGAGGTTATTCCAGCCACCACCCGTGATGTGGGCTGCCGCGTGTGCGCCATGTTCGCGAAGCGGGGCGAGCACCTCCGCGTAGATCCGCGTCGGTGTGAGGAGTTCCTCACCGATCGTCCGTCCGGGGTCCGGCGGGAACGGGTCGTCGTAGGCGTGCTCGCGCGTGACCGCCTCCCGAGCGAGAGTCAACCCGTTCGAGTGGATGCCGCTGGAGGGCCAGCCGACGATGGCGTCGCCGACTTCGGCTTCGCCCGCGAAGAGCGCGTCTTTCGGCGCGAGCCCGGCCGCCGTCCCCGCGATGTCGAGGCCGTCGATGACGTCGGGCATGACCGCCGTTTCGCCGCCGATGAGGGCGATATCTGCGAGTTCCGCACCGACTTGCAAGCCCTCCCCGATCTGGCCGGTCGTCTCGCTGTCAGGTGCTTCGATGGCGAGATAGTCGACGAAGGCCACGGGTTCGATCCCCGCCGCGATCAGGTCGTTGACGTTCATCGCGATGCAGTCGATGCCGACCGTCGAGTAATCCTCGAGCGCCTCCGCGACGAGGAGTTTGGTCCCGACGCCGTCGGTCGCCAGCGCGAGGTATCGGTCGCCGATGTCGACCAGCCCGGCGAAGTCACCCGCGAACTCCCCCGCCGCGTCGAGCAGTGACTCGGTCGCCGCCTCGCTGTCCGCGATGTCGACGCCCGCCGCTGCGTAGGTTAGTCCCTCCTCGGATTCCGCTGCCGTGTCCGAGGACTGGGTATCGTCGTCCGCGTCGTGTTCTGTCATACGCGTGTCGCCGACCGGTGAGGGCAAAAGCCCACCGCTCCGCGCGTCGAGGCCTCCCTTCGCTCGTTCCGAGGTCTCCCTTCGGTCGATCTCGCTTCTCGCGGGTCACTCCTGTTCCCCGCTCGCCCTTTCGAGGCCTCCCATTGGTCGTTCCGAGGTCTCTCTTCGGTCGTTCCGAGGTCTCTCTTCGGTCGGGTCTCGCTGCTCACGGTTCGCTCTGCTCACCGTTCGCGTTCTTCGAGACCCTCCCTTCGGTCGACCTCGCTGCTCACGGTTCGCTCTGCTCACCGTTCGCGTTCTTCGAGACCCTCCCTTCGGTCGACCTCGCTGCTCACGGTTCGCTCTGCTCACCGTTCGCGTTCTTCGAGACCCTCCCTTCGGTCGGGTCTCGCTACTAGAAGAACTCCCGAAGAAACACCCGCTCCGGCGGGAACAGTCGAGCGAGCCTCTCACGCGCGTCCGCACTGGCCGAGAGATCGCCCACCGTCGCGAGAGCGTCGGCCGACCGCGCGCCGATCAGCAGCCGCGACAGCGCTCCGACGTCGAGAGTGACGTCGGCCGAAGCCTCGGGTTTCGACCGGCAGATTCCCTCGCCGTCCTCGACGAGGAGCCGGTAGGTGTCGCTGTTCTCCTCGATCAGCGGATCGACCACTTCGACCGTTACCTGCTCGTCGACGTCATCGGGATACGGGACGGCTTCGAGCGCCCGCGTGACGTCGGTGAGCCGAACCATCGGACCCGGCCGGAGTTCGGCGTCTGCCTCCTGGGGGGCTTCGAGAACGTCGAACAGCCTTGCATCGCCGGGTCGGTCGAGGATGATCCGGTCGACCTGGGAGTCGTGATCACCGAGAAATCCGAGCAGCACACGGAAGGCCGCGTGATCTCGCGCGCCGAGATATTCGACGGTGAGTTCGCGCTCGTCGTCCTGCTCGACGTCGTAGACGACGTAGCCCGCTTTCGTCCCCTCCCGGACGTAGGCGTAGACGTGGCGACGGTCGTCGCCCCAGGCGTGGAAGATCCGGCGTCGCCACCACTGCTCGCTACGGCGCACAGAGAGTGTCTCGGCACGGCCTGCGGCCAGATGGACCTTCCTGAGCCTTCGCCACTCGTCGGGATCCACGGGGCGGAATTCGCCAGTGGGCTCCGAGCCTGTCGGGAGCTCTTCCGGTGGGACGGTATACCGGGTGATCTCGTTCGTGCTCGCCCAGCCGAACTGCCGGTAGAACGCGGTCGAGAACGGCCACAGTGCGACGAGCGGAACGTCTCCGAAGGTCCGGATGGATTCCTTGAGCATCCCCCGGACGTTGCCCTCGCGGCGACGCTCCGGCGGCGTCGCCACGGCACCGAGTCCCCCCATCTCGATCCACTCGCCCCGCAACCGTGTCTCGAAGGTGTAGTGGATGCAGATGCTCGCCAGGTCTCCGTCGTCGAGATACCCATATCGGGTTCCGAGGGGTGACTCGCCGTCGCTGTCCGCGCCGTTCTCATGGGCGAGCGGTCCGTCTTCCAGGTGGAACGCGTACCGCCGGATGCGGTCGAATTCCTCGCGCTCGACCGCAGTGACCGGCCGAAACTCGTGCATGATCGAGGCTCTCGCCGGGGGAAAAAGAGCGTATCGTTCAGAGACCAGGCCCGAACAGTCCGGCGATTGCGAGGACGATAGAGGGGACGGCAACCGCGAGATACACGCCACGGCTCCACCGCAGCACAGTGCGACCGTCAAGGGGGCCGTACGGGATCATGTTGAACCCCGCCAGCAGGAGGTTGATCGTGACGCCAAAGGACGCGATCGACGCTATGTCCGGACCGGCCAGGAGCGCGACCGGCGCGAAGACGAGCACGAGTGCGAGGTTCGTCATCGGGCCGGCCAGCGCGATGAGGCCGGACTCCTTGGGCGTGAGTCGGCCGCGATGCACGACCGCGCCCGGCGCGGCGAAGAGAAAGCCCGCCATCGCCGAGACGAGCGCGAGAAACAACATCCCGTAATCGGCCTGGAACGCGGCGACCTGGCCGAACCGGATCGCGACCACCTTGTGGGCGAGTTCGTGAAGCATGAACCCGACACCGACGGTGAGGAGGCTGGTCACGAGGGACTCACCGAACGCCGCGATCACGGCCGCCGGGTCGGGGGCGTAGGACCACCGCGAGAGCACTCCGGGGTTCAAGAACAGGGTGAAAGCAACGCTCAGGATGAGCCAGGCGGCGACGAGATCGAACAGTTCACGCCGGGAAAACCGGATCGAGCCGATCGCGCTCACGGGAGGAAACTCCAGAGCAGTTCCGCCCCGTTACGCGCGCCCATGATCAGGAGATCAGCGACCTCACCGACGCCGCCGATCTCTGCGGACATGTACGGCAAGACCGCGCTCGCAAAGAGGGCGCTGGCGACCATGCTGCCGATGTTCGTGAGTGCGACGATCAGAATGAGTCGGAACAGCGGAACCTCCCGCATCCGGGCGAGGAGTTCGGGGATCGGTAGCTCCTCGTCGTCGAGCAGTTCGTTGAGGTGGTTGATGTCGGAGACGTTGACCTCGAGGTAGCGCAACTCGACGTAGCCGGCGAACCACCCGGGCGCGAGCAGCGGGTTGACGCTCGTCAGCCAGGCGACCGCCCCGCCGACGCCGGCGGACGACCAGTGAGCGCCCGCCAGCTTTGCCAGGCCAGCGGCGATGATACCGTTGACCAGGAACCACGCCCCGAAGAGTCTGAGCAACCAGCCCTGTTCGGCCCCGCCGAGCAACAGCAGGACGAAGAACGCGCCGAACCCGAGCGTAAAGAGGTACCCAAAGAGTTTGTAGGGCGAAAATCGTCGCCCGGAGATCGTTCCGGTGAGAGAGTCCATCGGCGGGAGGGTCGAGGGATCGTCGAGATACCGCTGGATTCCCGCGCGGTGGCCGGCCCCAACCACGGCGACGACGTGATAGCCCTCCTCGCGCAGGCCAACGAGCTGATGGGCGATGAAGGCGTCGCGTTCGTCGATCAGGGCCTCGGCTCCGCCCGGCGAGAACCGCCGGAACTCTTCCATCATCGCCGAGACGACGTCTGTATCGGTGAGTTGTTCGATGTCGAACTCCTCGGCGTCTTCGTCTTCGGAGCCCGAGAACGCAGCCAGAAGGAGGAGTGCGATAGCCGTCCCCACGACACCAGCAAGCAGGACGACGTCGAGCACGGCCGCGGACGGCAAGCCGAGTCCGAGGATGCTCGTAAGCGAGAGCCCGAAGGCCGTCCCGAGGACGCCGACGAACAGCCCGATCGTCAACCCGACCGTCCAGGCCGCCATCCACGGGCCGCCGACGCCGACGAGCATCCCGCCGAAGAGCTTGAGCTTCTCGAGGCCAGTCAGGCGCTTCCAGAAGCGCTGGATCGTCGTCTGGATGTCCCGATCGACCAGCGCGACGTCGATTCCCTCGGCCTCGGCGGTCTCGACGCCGGCCATCATGTCCGCGCCGGGCGTGACGTCGAAGCGATCGCCGAGTCGCGCCTGGACGTACGAGAGCATCCAGTAGGCCAGAAACTGAAAGACTGTGTTGCCCTGCAGGAGGTCGCTCGCCTCGATGTCGTCGGGCGACTCGCCCTTGAACTGGCGAAAGCGTCCCTCGTCGAGTTCGACGGCGACGACGTCGGGTTGTTCGTCTTCGATGGTCCGCTCGACGCGGTCGGCACTCTCCGCCGAGACGTGCGCCGTCCCGACGAGTTGTATCGACCCCTCGCCACCGGGCGCAGACGGGTCCGGTGGGTCGACCGTATCACTCATTGTCAGGCATACTACCCCCGGCATCCTTACGACTGTCGGGACGCGACTCCCGAGGTCGCGCGTCGCCTTGGGCCCGTCAGGCCGAGGTCGGTTCGTAGCGCGCCGAGACGACGAACGTCTCGCGGCGTTCCTCCGCGGTGTCGACGACGAAGCCGTGGTCTTCGAGATGCTCGGCGACGGTCGCCGCGTCGTAGCGCTCTGCGAGCGGCGGGCCGCGCTCGTCGACGCCCTCGGCCGACCAGTCGGCGATCGCGACCCGCCCGCCCGGTTCGATCGCGCGGGCGAGTTCCTCGAGAGCCTGTTCGCTCACGAACTCGTGGTAGGTCATCGTCGAGTACGCGGCGGCGAAGGCGTCGGCACAGACCGGCAGCCAGTCGACGCTCGCAGTGACCGGAAAGACGTTGTCGGGCTGACCGAACTCCTCGAAGGCGGCGTGCATCGCCGGCTGGACGTCGATCGCGAGTACCTCCTCGACGTACTCGGCGACCGAGCGCGTATAAAATCCGGTTCCGCTCCCGAGATCGGCGACGCAGTCCGTCGCCTCGAAGTCGAACAGCCCCAGCAACTCGTCGACCGAGAGGTAGGCGTACCGTGAGTCGTCTTCCAGGGCGTCCGCCCGCCCGGCGTCGAACGTGTGATGGCCCATACTGCGGATTGGACCCTCCGACTCAAAAGCTGCCGGCTCCCGGTAGCTACCGTCCCCATCGAGTATCGGCTGTCCCGGCAAATGCCACCGGTACTGTGTGAAACGGTAGCAAAAAGCGGGATTTAAGCGTCCGCCGCTCCCCGGTAGGTACATGCGACTCCACGAATATCAGGCCAAGCGCGTCTTCGCCGACGCCGGGATCCCGGTTCCCGATTCGACGCTCGCGACGACCGTCGAGGACGCGGTCGAGGCGGCCGAGTCGATCGGCTATCCGGTCGCGATCAAAGCACAGGTACACGTCGGCGGGCGGGGCAAGGCCGGCGGGATCAAACTCGCCGACGACGCCGAGGAGGCCCGCGCGGCCGCCGGGGACATCCTCGGGATGGACCTGAAAGGCTACACCGTCGACCGGGTGCTCGTCGAGGCGGCCGTCGACTTCGTGAACGAACTCTACGTCGGCGTGACGATGGACCGCGGGGCGGGCCAGCCGGTCGCGATGGTCTCGACGAAGGGCGGCGTCAACATCGAGGAGGTCGCCGCCGAGGACCCCGACGCCATCGCGCGCGAACACGTCGATCCGGCCTACGGACTGCACCCCTATCAGGCCCGGAAAGCCGTCTACGACGCGGGCGTCGACCGCGAGGTGGCCGGCGATGTCGCCTCGATCCTCGCGACGCTGTACGATCTCTGGGACGAGAAGGACGGCAGCGACGCCGAGATCAATCCCGTGATGATCACCGACGACGACGAGGTGATCGCGGCCGACGCCGTCTTCAACGTCGACGACGACGCCCTCTTCCGACAGTCCGAGATCGCCCAACTCGAGGGTGAGACGACCGACGACGACCTCGAAGCGATGGCGGGCGAGTACGGCTTCGATTACGTCCGCCTCGATGGCAACGTCGGCATCATCGGCAACGGCGCGGGCCTGGTGATGACGACGCTCGACCTCGTCGATCACTACGGCGGATCGCCGGCGAACTTCCTCGACATCGGCGGCGGGGCGAAAGCCGGTCGCGTCCGCAACGCCCTCGAAGTCGTCTTCGCCGACGACAACGTCGACAGCGTCGTGTTCAACATTTTCGGCGGGATCACCCGCGGCGACGAGGTCGCTCGCGGCATCAACGAGGCCCTCGAAGAGTTCGAGACGATTCCCAACCCAGTCACCGTTCGACTGGCAGGCACCAACAGCGTGCAAGGCATGGAGATACTCAACACCGATCTCGTGACCGTCGAGGAAACGCTCGAAGCAGCCGTCCAGCGTGCTGTCGCCGACGCCGAGGAGGTGGCACAATGAGTGTATTGGTCGACGAAGACACGCGCGTCATCGTTCAGGGAATCACCGGCGGCGAGGGCGAGTTCCACGCCGAGCAGATGATCGAATACGGCACGAACGTCGTCGCCGGCGCGGTCCCGGGCAAGGGCGGCCAGGAAGTCCACGGCGTCCCCGTCTACGACACGGTCGAGCGCGCGGCCCGCGAGGAAGACGCCGACGCATCCGTCGTGTTCGTGCCGCCCGCGTTCGCTGCGGACGCACTCTTCGAGGCGCTCGATGCGCCACTCGACGTCGTGGTCGCGATCACCGAGGGGATCCCGACCCAGGACGTCAGCGAGGTCTACGCCGAGATGCAAGAAACCGACACGCACCTGATCGGGCCCAACTGCCCCGGCGTGATCACCCCGGGCGAGACCAAACTCGGCATCCTGCCGGGCAACATCTTCAGCGAAGGGTCGGTCGGACTCGTCTCGCGATCCGGAACGCTGACCTACCAGATCGTCGATAGCCTGACCGAGCGCGGGATCGGCCAGACGACCGCCGTCGGCATCGGCGGCGACCCGATCGTCGGCACGGACTTCATCGACGCACTGGAACTGTTCGAAGCCGATCCGGAGACTGAGGCCGTTGTGATGTGTGGCGAGATCGGTGGCGAGGACGAGGAGGAGGCCGCCGAATACATCGCCGAGGAGATGGAAACCCCCGTCGTGGGATTCATCGCGGGCCGGACCGCCCCGCCGGGCAAGCGAATGGGCCACGCCGGCGCGATCGTCTCCGGTGGCGGCACCGGGACGGCACAAAGCAAGATCGACGCACTGGAGGCTGCGGGCGTCGCGGTCGGCGAGACGCCGAGCGACGTCGCCGATCTGGTCGAGGGCCTCGATCAGTAGTGCCGAAACAGTAACTGGCGTACGTCGTCCTTCGTCCGGGCAGCTTTCGTCGTCCCGTCGGGCAGATCGACCTCGTATGGAGCGTCACCGTCTCCCTGCCGCCACTTCTCGCTGTGGTCGTCTAGAAGTTTGTTGGCCGACGCGAGTGGTGACGCCGGGGCCGACTCGGCCTGGCCGTCCGACGTCGATTCAGTTTGGCTCCCCGATGGCGATTCGCCCCCGTCGACGGACGACTCGTCGGCCCCGTCCGTGTCTGTCTCGGACTCCCCCTGCGAGGACTCTCCGGTCGTGGTTGGCGAGTCCTCGTCTGCTGGCGATCCTGCGGGGGCCTCGGGAGGACTGTCGGAATCGAACTCCAGATCCGACGTTGCGTCGTCGGCCGTCGACACGTCGTCGTCGGTCTCTGTTCCCACCGCCCGAAGTCGTTCGGCAAGCGTCTCCGGACCAAGCGCCGCCAGCAAGCGCCCGCGCATTTCCGCGGCCTCGATGCCACTACCTGGAACCTCATCGACATCGCTCGCAATCTGCTGGAGTGTCGGGTACGTCGCGGTGGCGACTTCCTCGTAGGCGGCGACGACAGCCCGTTGCTCGGGTGGCGTGTAGGTATCGAGCAGATACTCGATGGCGTCCTGCGGTCGGGTCTCACCGTACGTCTCGACGTACGCGGCTTCGACCTCCCGACGCACGTCGTCGAGTCGGTCCTCCTGACGGTCGGTAATGGATATCTCGGGCATTGTCGGGGCTCACGACGCCCTGGTGCATAATACCGTCCCTGTCGACCGCATCACATTCATTAGCATACAGTTTCAATAGTCACTATGGAGTGTCCGCGTTGTGGGGGTAGCCTGACGACCTTCGCGCTCGGGGGTGCCAAAACCACGGCGGTGGTGTGTGAGTCCTGTGGGTTCAGTGGGGTTCCGGCGTCACACCGTTACGAGGGTGGCGAGCCCGAGAGCTGGGACCGGGCGATAGAACGCTTCGACAGCGACCGTCCGTCGGCCGAGCGCACTTGCCGGATCGGCCGCCAAGAGGGAATTCGTGTCCCAGTCGTCGAGCCGGACCCCGAGACCGAGTCCCGAGTCGACATCGACGACTTCGAAGAGACGGTGAGCGTGGCCGCGTCGCTCGAAGCGCGGCCAGAAGACGAGCCGTAAGGAGACTTCAGTCGTCGGTTTCCGCCTCTTCAGTCTCGTCTTGGTCGTCCGCAGACTCGACTGCAGCCGCCGTGCCGTCGCGTTCTTCTTCCGATCGGGCAGCCACCAGCGCGCCCTGGGCGACGCTGTACAGCGGGTTATCGGCCCGTTCGACGCCCTGGATCGAGAACGGGAGGTCTGCTTCCGAGAGCCGTTCGGCGAACAGCTCCTCGAAGCCGTCCGGCGTCGCGGTCCCGCCGGTCACGACGACCGGGACATCCAAGCCCTCTTCGATGTCCTCCTCGTCGACCTCGCTGATGATGTTCTCGATGACGTAATCGAGTAAGTTGTCGTAGTAGATGCTCAGCGCACCCTCGACCCCGCCCACGTCGGTCTCGAAGTCGAGCGAGAAGTCCTCTTCCTTGACGGACGTGACCTTGTCGACGGGCGTCCCGGTGGCCTGGGCCGCCTTCTCGTCGATCCAGTCGCCACCTCGAGCGATCGAGAACTTCATGACTGGCACCGCGTAGTACGACAGACAGACGTTGGTCATGCCGGCCCCGAAGCTGATGCCCAGCCCCGTGAACTCCTTGTCGGCCAGTTCCGAGTAGATGACTGCCATCCCTTCGTTGATCGGTTCGGGATCGTAGCCCATGTCGCTGAGCAGCGACTCGATGGTCTTCTGGTGGTACAGCGTCGACGTGTCGTCGTCGATCGGATCCGCCGGGACCGAGAAGAACAGTCGCTCGCTCGAATGCTGGGGGTCGCCGACTACCTGTTCGGTGATGAGCTTGATCATCGGAATCGCCGACTTCTCGTCACTCGAGAGAATTCCCGCCTGCATCGGCCGGCGCGTCTCCTCGTTGAAGATGTTCGCGAAGTTGAGCGCGTCGTCGCCGACGATGTACACCTGATCGTCCTTGCGGATGTGCAACACGTCGCTGCGTGACAGCATCTGATCGGCCATGTCGCTGTAGTCGATCTCGACGAACGAGTTGCGCTGTTGCACGAAGACGGTTTCGTTCCCTTCCTGTCTGGCAGACAGGAGATTCATCGTCCCCACGTCAAGTCCCTTTGCCATGAGGGGACATAGCACCAGGGGTTAGATATAATTTGTTGTCTTTTTGTCGCGCGCGGCACGACAGTCACTCGATCCCCTCCCGGAGTGGACCGTCCTGGAGCCTCGCCGGCGACGAACCGTCGGATTGCACCGGGTTCGACCGGAATTACTACGAAGAACCAGCGTATCAGTGGAACAATCGTCGTCGCAGGCGTGCGATCAGACCCGGACGCTCGACCCCGGTCTCGACGTCGTCGTCAGCCTGCTGTCGCTCGCGCATCGCCGCGAGTGCGGAGACCTGCTCGTCCGGACTTTCTGTGCGTGCCGTCGCGTCCTCTCCACCCTGGAATTTCCGCAACCCGTCGACCGCGTCGTCGACGGATCCACTGGCGGATCTGGTCTCCGTGGCAGCATCGACAGTTTCGTCGACGTTGCCCACCTCCGCGGCGTCCGGCATGTCGAACTTGAGCCGTTTCGTGGTCGGTTCGGCCTCGACGCCGCCCCACGTTAACGAGGAATCGGCCATCGCGTCGTCGATGTCCGCACGGACGTCTTCGTCGGTGACGTCATCTTCAGAGGACACGTCTGCGTCGGCTTCGGCCCCTTCGCCTGGCCGTTCGGTGACCCGATCGACGTACTGTGCGACCAGCGCAGCGCCGGTCGCCCCGACGAGCAACGCGACGCCCACGGCATAGAGGCTGATCACGCTCATGTCGTTGGCCGAACTCCACTGCCAGGGATAGACCTGCGTGAACCACACGATCGAAACCAGGCTGATAAGTGTCCCGACCGCGCTGACTGCGCGCGTGCGACGACCGACCGGAAGCAGGATCACGACACTCACGGTGACGGCGGGAACCATCAGCGACCCGGCGACGATCGCGACCTCGCGAATGTACCAGTAGGGCTCGGATCCGGTGGGGTACGTCCCACTGTACAGAAACACGACGAACGCGACAATGCCGAAGGTCACGCCGGCAAAGAACAGCCCGAAGCCGCTGTAGATCTCCCTGCGACTCACGTCGGATTGGACGTATCGCCGGTACGTTGCGACCAACCCGTTCTCGTCGCCGGGTTCTGGTTCCTCAGTGCTCGTCGATGGCCCGTCCCCACTCATGTGTTCGTGCGATGGTTCAAGCGCCAGGATTATAGGTATTTATCGTGGCCCACTTGGCCGATCCGGCCGAGCGCACTCGTGGATCCTCTCCTCGAAAAGGCCTTTGAGGGCGGGCGCGGAACGGACGGTATGCGCTGTATCGCACACCGCGGCTTCGCCGGGCTGTATCCCGAAAACACCCTGACAGCCGTGCGACAGGCGGCCGCGCAGGCGGACATGATCGAGGTCGACATCCGGCGGTGTGGCTCTGGCGAACTGGTCGTCTTTCACGACGAGACGGTCGATCGGCTCACCGACGAGACGGGCGCAGTCGCGGACCATTCGGCCGACGAACTCGCGGCGATGGACGTCGACGGGTCCGGAGAGGGGATTCCGACACTGGCTGACGTACTCGATGTCGTCCCGTCGGACGTCGGATTGGATCTCGAACTCAAGGAATCAGGGCTGATCGAAGACGTCCAGACAGCCGTCGAGGGGACCGATATCGACGTGTGGCTCTCGTCGTTCGACACGGATGTCGTCGCGACCGCCGCGGAGACGACCGACTGGCCAGTCGTGTTGATCGTCGACGACGCTTCGGAAGCCGCTATCGAGCGCGCGGCCGGGATCGGGTGTGCCGGAATCGCCCCCCACTGGCGACTCATCGACTTCGCGTTGATAGAGCGTGCCCATCGCTCGAATCTCTCCGTCTACGCCTGGCCGATCAACGACATCGAACGCGCACAGTCGCTGCGGAAGATGGAGGTCGACGGGATCGTCGCCGAGGAACCGACCGCCTGTCCCGGTGACTAGAGCCGCGCGAGGTTTTGCCGGAGCTTGATGTTCGCGGTCATCAACGCCGTTGCCGTCATGATCACGAAGACGATCTGGACGTGCAGGACGATCGCACGGTCGATTCCCGCGAGCACGACCAGTTCGATGGCCGGGACGAACGCACCGAACGTCAGGACCGGGAGCAAGTGGCGCAACAGGGTGTCGAGCATCGTGCCCTGTACCATCGACCGCGAGAGTTGCGTACGGCCGTACCAATAGCCGTACACAGCGAAGGCGACCGCAGCGACCCCAGTCACGCCGACGAGCAGTCCGTCGTCGACGCTGAGGAGTTCCGCGAGGGCGATACTGCCGACGACGAGCGCGAGTGCGAGGGCGGTCAGCCTGGATGGTGTCCGGTCCGAACTCTCGTCGTCGGTCGGCATGCCCTGGCGTGCGATGAGTCGCATCGTCAACGCGAGCAGGAGGACGAACGCGAGCAACACGCTTCGGCGGACGGCGGGCACTCCGGGGGTGACGATTTCGAGGACGCCGACCAGCCCGTAGAGGGCGGCGGCGACGCCGACGCCTGTGAGGTACGTCCAGATCGACGTCTGGGCGGGCAACTGGCTCGCACGGCGGTTCCAGAGGGCATAGACGCCAAACCGGACACCGAGCGCACCGATGAGGACGAATCCGATGAAGTAGATGAACGTCAGGTTCGGGTTGCCGGCGATTTCCTGTAAGCGAATCTCCCAGCCGGGGATCACGGCCGGTCACTCCCGCGGGACTCGTTGTGGTCGGTCAGTTCGGCGTGCACACGCGTCAGATCCTGGCGGAGATCATTTATCGTTTCGTATCTCCCCAGCGAGCGTTTGGCCAGCGCCTTCGAGACGACGTTGTCGAGTGCGTCCGGCACGTCGACCTGCAGCGAGGGCTGGGGCGGGGCCGCGTTGAGGACGTCTTCCCGGACGGCCTCGAACTCGCCGAGAAACGGTGGTCGGCCGGTGAGCAGCCGATAGAGGACGGCCCCGAGGTGATAGATGTCGGTCGCGTGATCGATTTTCCCGAACTGGCGATCGTAGTACTCCGGAGCGGCGTAGCGCGGGTCGAGACACGACGCGGGCGAGACGTGATACCGGTACACCTCGAGGAGGCCGACGTTGACAAGCGTCGCCGTGTCGGCGTCCCCACGCTCTCCGAGAGCCGGCAATCCGACGTTTCGCGGGTCGAGACCGCCGTGAACGACACCGTGGGTGTGGGCGTACGCCAGCGCGTCGGCGACGTCGATCGCGATCGAAACCGCGCGTGAGGGGGCGAGCGCCTCGACCCGATCGGCGACTGTCGTCTCGAGCAGATCGGTCGCCGCCCATGGCTGTGGAGCCTGATTCCAGTCGTAGACCGTCGCGATACCTGGGTGATCGCTGATCCCCTGCCACCGATCGAGGGCCGTCGCCAGACTCTCCAGAAGTGAGTCAGAATCAGCCGCCGACGGCCGATAGAAGAGTCGCATCGCGAGCGCCCGCTCGACGCCCTCGTCGACGGTCAGAACGCGGGCCACGTCGGCGTACCGACCGCGTTGCTGCCCCGAGAGCATCCTGAGTTCCTCGAAGCGACTGTAGGCGACGATCTCGGACAGCCGTTCGAACAAGCGGTTCCACTGGCGGCGCTCGGCGATGTTCGTCTCGGATCGCTTCAACTCTTCCGGAACGGTTCCCTCTGGCGGACTGGACCCGCCAGACGGGCCCTGGGCCGGATCGTCGTGGCGCTGTGGATCGGCCGGGTCGATCACACTCCGGTTGGGATCGACGCTCCGCGGGTCGAAACCGGCTCGCGGGGGCCGAACACGACCGACGTCTTCCACTCGCGAGTCCCGCCCCCGCTCTCCCCCTGGGGCCCCTGTCCCTTCCCGTGATACCTTGCTGTCGGAGGCAAATTCGGCCTCGACACGATCGGGAAACCGTCTCGCGATATACTCGAGGGTCAGCCGTGCCTCCGCATTGCCCGTTTCGAGACGGTCCGAGAGCCGGTCGCGGACGTAGGTGATCGACCCGGGGTCGGCCACTGCGACCAGACAGAGGGCGAACGCGCCAGCGAGTCGGACGGTCGGATCGTCGTCGTCCAGCAGTCCGAGCAAGGACGGGAGACGGTCAGTGCTGGCTGCCGGATCGGCCATCACTGCCTGGACCGTCTCAAACGGGTCCCGCCCGTCGTCGACGTCTGCCATTGTTGGACGACTACGCGTCACTGACACGTCAAAGCACAGGATAACGGTTGCTTCAATCACACGTTCGGCCGATCCCTTCCCGTCGGGTTATCAGGGTTGAAAATCTGTCTCTTACCCATAACTCGATACTATAGCGTAAGTTCAACCAGATCAGGCATGAGAAGAAGAAATCAATCAAATCTCTATCAGTATCTGCCCAAGATTAGAGAGGTCTCGATGAAGCCGCGTGAAAAGCTCAGTTGAACTCGTTATTTCGACGGGTTCCGCTGAATGAGCCGCGAAGCGCGCTCATTCAGCACCGAGTTCGTATCCTTCAGCCCACATGCGTAGCTTCTGGAGTCCTTTCCACATCGTCTCCCACCCTGGTGGCGGATCTGAACCACGATCAAGATAACCGCCGAGTTTAGCGACGCTCACTGCGTATGATTTTCCATCTTGGTCGCTCAATTCTGGAAATTTCGTTTCCAGAATTGTGCACTCTGCCTCACTCAGCAGGACCGCCGGAGATACTGAACTATCACCACGGGCAAGTTCTCGTAACTCCAGAACTTTCCACGCGATTACTGAATACATGCTCAACAGAACTTCCATCCGCTCCCAAGTCTGCAGTTGCCGTTCTTCGATGTTACAGCCACTCTTGAGCACTTTATGCCAGTCTTCAATTCGCCAGCGGAGGCCGTAATAGTCGATGAGTGTCAGTGTCTCTTCAAACTCTTCGACCGATTCAGTGGTGAGCAACACCCACTGAATCGGGTCGTCATTTTCACCGACCTCGTCGACTCTCACGACATTCGCCTCGATTGAACCCTCTTGCTCAGGATTATTCCTTGGTGCGCGCAACTCACACGTTCCAGTGGCTATCGACAACTCCACCGTTCTCGCTTCGCGCCCACCTCCCTGTTGAATCTCGATTGTTTTGCGACCTTGCTCGGCAAGGTCGCTGCTCCAGTCAAAGAGTTTTTCAGGTTCACCATCATCAGTCCAAATCCGCCGGTTTTGATTCGCTCGGACGATAAAGCCAGCACTTTCCATCTCTCCGGTGACTTCTTCGTAGAACGCGAATGAATCTGCGCCTCGGTCATGAATGAACAGCGGGCGGATATCGTCGGCAAGCCAGTCTCTGGCTTGCCTGTCGCCACGGCTCCACTTCTCATGCTCATTGTCAAGTTGAATCGGCTCTGCTTTGCCGTTGGCATCGTACTTCTCACCAGCCTGCTGGTCCTCGATCAGCGCCTGCTGATCGATGACTCCAGTCATCCGATGGGTGCGTGGATTGATTCCGATCGTGGAGTGTAGCTTGACGCCTTCGAGATCCATTTCAGAATTGCCAATGTCGCCGAGGCCCTCTTTGGAGGGATGTCTCGGAAACACGAGTTCGGTGGTATCGGAGACAATCAAGAGTTCGTCTGACCGACTCACTCTTGATTGCTGTTGCTGCTTGTGAGCAGAGAGAACCTCGTTGGGGTCCACACTGTCATTATCGCAAAATCGGTATGTAGCTTTTGTGGAGGCCCAGTCTCCGCAGGCAGCGGGGATGGACTCGGCAGGTGAGCTGCCGAGTTCATCCCCAAGTTGAACCAATCGGTCAGTCAGGCGCTTGTCTCCAAACTCAGCTGACCGAAACTCCGCTCGAATCCACCCGGAAACATCCATGTCACACAGCTGTCCATCCTCATCGAGTTCTGGCTTCCAACTCCGTGAGCGGCGTCCCATCTACCAGTCTTGGTTCGTCAGCTCCTCGATTAGGACTTGTGGGTAAGAGACAGGGTTGAAAATGGGGAGTGACCATTTACGGCGATCCGATCCGTCGCGTTACACAATGTCAGAGAGACGTAGCGCAATCGTCCCGTCGTTCGTGCGCGAGCGCTACACTGCACGGCTCGGGATCGCCCTTGCGTTCGCGGTGGTAGTGATGTTGGTCTTCGGCGGCGTCATCAGCGCGCAAACGACTAGTGAACTCAGAGCTGACGTCGCGGACGACCTGACCGGGCAGGCGAACGCCCAAGCCGATCACTTGGAAACGTGGCTCTCAGCAGTCGAGGGTGACGTCCGAACGACCTCGAAGCTCTCGGTGTTCGCGTCGGGTGACGTCGATCAGATAGATCGACAGCTCACCGCGATGGTCACGGACGACGAGGTACCCGAGGCAGTCGTTGCCGTCCACTACCTCGACACGGCCGACATGCAGTTTCTGCGCAGTTCGAACGACGCCATGGTCGGGGTCAACCCGGCCGAACAGGGCGCAGCGTTTGCGACTGATCCACCCGCCTTCGACGGCCCGGACGACGTCTACATCTCCCAACCGTTCTCGGTGCCGATCGTCGAGCATCCGATCGTGGCTGTGCTGTCGCCGGTCGAGGGGGCCGAGGACCGGGCGCTGGTCTACATGGTCGATCTGGAGTCCCGGGCAGCAACACTCTCGACGAGCGGGGAGATGTCGACCGTGGTCGTCGACGGTAACGGGCAGTACGTCGCCCACCCGAACGCGAGCAAGATCCTCGAGTCTTACGAGGGGAATGTAATCAATTCGACCGTCGCGAACGGAACGTTCCTCCGGCAGGGAGACACCGTCATGGGCGTCTCGGGGATGGATTCTCACGACTGGACGGTGTTGACCCAGCAGTCGGCCGCGTCGGCCTACGGCTTCTCGGCCCAGATCAACTCCGACCTCCTCGGACTGGTGTTGCTGGCGATCATCAACCTCGGGTTGATCGGCGTCACCATCGGGTCGAACACTGCACTCTCGCTGCGTCGGCTCACGAACCGAGCGAGTGAGATGGGCGCGGGCGACCTCGAGGTCGACCTCACGACCCAGCGTGACGACGAGATCGGGACGCTGTATCGCTCCTTCGCGGAGATGCGCGACTCACTGCGAGAGTCGATCGACGAGGCCGAAACGGCCCAGGAAGAAGCAGAGGCGGCCCGTGAGGAAGCCGAGCGGGAACGCGCCGAGATGGAAGCACTCTCCGCCGACCTAGAAGCGAAAGCGACGGCCTACGGCGAGGTTCTCGACCGAGTCGCCGACGGCGACCTGACCCAGCGGGTCGATCCCGAGAGCGACAACGACGCGATGCGGACCGTCGGCGAGGAACTCAACGCCGCCCTCGAGGCCCTGGAGGCGACTGTCGCCGACGTCGAGGCCTTCGCCACGGCGGTCTCAGAGTCGAGCGACACTGTCCGACGGAACGCCGACCGCGTCGGTGAGGCCAGCCGGCAAGTCAGTCAGTCCATCGACGAGATCTTCGACGGCGCGAGCGAGCAGAGCGAACGGCTCCAGGACATCGCCGCCGAGATGGAGACGCTGTCGGCCTCTGCCGAGGAGGTCGCCAGTTCGGCCCAGGAGGTCGCCGAGACCTCCCAGCAGGCCGCCGAAGTCGGCGAGACCGGCCGTCGAGCCGCCGAGGACGCCATCGAAGAGATGCACGAAATCGAAGCAGAGACCGAACGAACCCGGCAGGCGATCAACGAACTCGATTCGGACTTAGACGAGATCGGCGAGATCGTCGACGTCATCACCGAGATCGTCGAACAGACCAACATGCTCGCGATCAACGCCTCGATCGAGGCCGCCCACTCCGACGGCGGGGAGGGCTTTGCCGTGGTCGCCGACGAGGTCAAGAACCTCGCCGAGGAGACCAAGGAGGCCGCGGGCGACATCGAGGCCCGGATCGAACGCGTCCAGGAGCAGGCCGGCGAGACCGTCGAAACCATGGAGACCACGAGCGAGCGGATGGACGAGGGCGTCGAGACGGTGACCGAGGCAGTCGACTCCCTCGAGACGATCGTCGAGCGCGCCGAAGCGGCCGACCGGGGGATCCAGGAGATCGACGCCGCGACGGGCGATCAAGCCGAGACAGCCCAGCAAGTCATGGCGATGGTCGACGACTTGACGGCGATCAGCCAGCAGACCGTCACCGAGGCTGATACGGTCGCCACCGCGGCCGACGAACAGACCGACTCGATCACTGAAGTGACGACTTCGGCCGGGGACCTCCTCGATCGGGCCGAAGAGCTCCAGGCGCTGCTCGACCGTTTCGAGGTCGGCCGATCGACGACGGACGGGGCCACTGGCGCGGTTTCACGGGGTGATTCCGGATGATCGCGATCGACATCACGTTGTGGTTCACGCTCGGGACGATCGGCATGGCGCTCGGCAGCGTCGGCCTGTCCTACGGGTTCCTCACGCTGTCGAGTGATCGACACCGCGAGTACGCCGACGTCGTCGTGGTGACGCTGATCGCGACGGTCGCGTACGGACTCATGGCGCTGGGGATCGGCGAGATCACGACCGCGACCGGCGCAGCCATCTTCGTCCCGCGATACGTCGACTGGCTGTTGACGACGCCCCTGCACGTCGTCTTCATCGCTCTGATCGCCGGTGCCGGGCGACGCCTCATCGCGAAGGCCGCCGGCCTCCAGGCGGCGACGATCGTTCTGGGATTCGTCGGTGCCCTGCTGGCGACCCCGCTGAAAGAACTGTTCTTCCTCGCGGGGAGCCTGGCGTTTGCCGGCGTCGTCTATCTGCTCGTGATCGAGGCCAACGAGAGCGCCCGGGCGCGCGACGACGTGACTGCGGGGCTCTACCGGAAACTCCGGAACTTCGTGATCGTCCTCTGGCTCGTCTACCCGGTGATCTGGCTGCTCGCCCCGACTGGCTACGGATTCATGGACAACGAGACCGCGTCGCTGGTCATTACGTACATCGACGTCGTCGCCAAGGTCGGCTTCGGCCTGATCGCACTCAACGGCCTGCAGACCCTCGAGACGTTCGACGTCACCGACGCGACCGGTTACGACGCCGTCGAAGACTGATACGGACAGTTGTAACTATTTTCGGCATGTATGGAATACTCGTCCGATCGCCCCTCGAACCCCGTCATCTGGTATCCCCAGGGCGGTAACGAATTACAACTGTCCGTATGAGACGTGATCCTCAATCGTCGAATCGCGTTTCGACGCTCTGGGCGTGTGCTTCGAGTCCTTCTGCGTTCGCGAGCGTGGTGATCGTCTCCCGAAGCGTCCCAAGCCCTTCCTCGGAGAGTTGTTGATACGTCGCGGGACGGATAAAGTCGTCCACCGAGAGTCCGCTTGCGATCTTCGCCGAACCGCCGGTCGGGAGCACGTGGTTCGTGCCGCTGGCGTAATCGCCCGCTGCAACCGGCGTGAACTCGCCGACGAACGCACTCCCGTAGTTCGTGATCCGATCGAGCAAGTCGCGCTCGCTCTCGGCGTGGACGAAGATGTGCTCGGGCGCGTAGTCCTCGCTGAAGGCGACAGCCTCGTCCATCGAATCCGCGAGGAAGACGCCGCTGGCGTCGTTGTCGAGTGCCTCGCGGACGATGTCTTCCCGCTCGCGCGCGGGGGTCTGGCGGTCGATCTCGTCGGCGACCGCTTGGGCGTGGTCGGCGTCGGGCGTCACCGCGACGACGCCGGCGTTCGGGTCGTGTTCGGCCTGGGCGATGACCTCGGCGGCGACGATCTCGGGGTCGGCGCTCGCGTCAGTCAGCGTCAGGACCTCGCTGGGGCCGGCGAGCATGTCGATGCGGACGTCGCCCCGCACTTCGGCCTTCGCGGCCGTGACCCACCGGTTGCCGGGGCCGACGATCACGTCGACGGGGTCGACCGACTCGGTGCCGTAGGCGAGCGCGGCGATGGCCTGTGCGCCGCCGATCTGGTAGACGGCGTCCGCGCCAGCCGCGTGCATCGCCGCCATCGTGACCGGGTTGATCTCCTCGGCCGGCGGCGTCGCCACCGCGACGTGCTCGACGCCGGCGACCTTCGCGGGCACGACGCCCATCAACACGCTGGAGGGATAGGCTGCCGTGCCGCCGGGTGCGTAGACCCCTGCTGAATCGAGTGGGTAGTACTTCCGGCCGAGTTCGCGGCCCTCGCTCGGTTCGACCGACCAGTCCTCGGGCACCTGGCGTTCGTGGAACGCGCGGATGTTTGCGGCGGCCGTCTCGATGGCCTCGCGAACCTCGTCGTCGATCGACTCGTAGGCCGCGACAGCCTGTTCGGTGACGTCGAAGTCCTCGATCTCGACGTCGTCGAAGCGGCGACTGAACTCCCGAAGGGCGTCGTCGCCGTCGTGATGGACCGTCTCGACGATCTCGGCGACGTCCTCGCGGATCTCGCCGATCCCGGAGTCTCGCTCGAAAAGCGCTCGTCGCCGTCGGTCCGAAAGGTCGGAAATGGACTGTACGTCCATACGCGTCGGGCTTGCCAGCGAAGTTACTAACTACTTGCTATCCGTCGAAAATACGATCATCGACAGTGACGGATTCCAGCAACGATCACCGACGACGTGCGTACCACCAGACGCCGACGACGGCCAGAACGAACGCGCCGCCGACGAAGAAGGCGACCGCGGGCTCGCCGAGAAACGAAAGCGGATCGGTCGCTTCCGCGGCTGTTTCTGTCGATTCGAGATCCATCGCGCCCACGCCACCGCTATCGCCGCTCGTCCCGTCCGGCGTCGAGTCCGCGAGGAACTGCTGGATGGCGAACCCGAACGTCAGTGCACCGGCAGCGAGCACGCCGACGCCGGCCAGCAATCGACCGACTGCTCGCTTCAACAGCGATTCGTGCTCTTCTTCGCCCGCGACGAGCACCAGCGCCTCGCTGGTCGGCGCGTAGACGTTCATCTCGTTGCCCTTCGCCGAGTAGTCCGTGCCGACCGACTCGATCAAATCCGCCGATTCGAGTTTCTCGACGTGATAGTGGACGTTCTGGAGGGAGGTTCCGATCTCCTCGCGGATCTCGACGGGCGTCCGGGGGTCGTCGTAGACGAGTGCCAGCACTCGCCGGGCCGTCTCCGAGGAGAGGGCGGCGAAGGCTTCGTCTGCGGCCCCCTCGGTGAGCCCGAGCACCCGTGGTTCCTCGGCGGTCTCTCCGCGCTCACCGCGGCGTGGCAGTAACTTCCCCATGTAAGCCCGGTAAAACAGCCACTGTAAAGGGTGTGCCGATGGGTCAAACGGGGATTTTATTGGTCAAATCCCCGCTTCCGTCAGTCGATTCCGCGACTGTCGGCCGGACGCGGCGGGAGTCGGAGATCGGCGATCGACGGCAGGTGCTTGACGTAGTAGACGACCCTGAGTTCGTCGGTGATCGGGTACCCGACGCAGGACAGACGGATGCCACGGTCGATCGCTTCGGCTGGAAGGACGTGATTGACCGGCTGGGAGAGTTCACCCTCGAGGACGGCGACCGCACAGTTGGCACACGCCCCGCCGCGACAGGAGTAGGGCCACGCCTGGCCCGCCTGCTCGGCGGATTCGAGGAGCGTTCGATCGGGTCGTACAGAGAGGGTTCCGTACGCCCCAGCGTCGAGATCCGCCGCGGCGGCCTTCTCAAAGAGAGCAGCGTCCTCGAGGCACCACCCACGGTCCTCTAAGACGGCGTAATCGAGATACGTGACGTCGACCTGTCGGATCGTCGGTTCCGAGCCCGCACCCGACTCCGTGCCTTCGCGTCGTCGTTCGAGGAGTTCCTCGTAGGCGGACTGGACGGCTTGAAACTCGGCTGCCGAGCCACCCTGATCTGGGTGGGCAGTCTTGACTCGCCGTCGATAGGCGCGGTGGATCGCGTCTTCGCTCGCAGTCCGGTCGATCCCGAGGACGTCAGACGGGGAGGGCACGCCTCCAGCTAGCCAAATTTCGCGGTTAAACCTTCGCGTGGCGGTAACGTCAACCCCGGCCCGTCAGACCAGAAGCGTCTTCGGCGCTTTCGGCACCACGAGCACGTCACTGCCGGGTTCGATCGCGTCCTCGACAGTTTCCTCGGCGTGCATGAGACACTCCTCGACGAGGTCGGGGTCTTCGCTGTTCGTAACGTAGGCGTCGGCATGGCGTAGCGACCGCACCGTGACAAAGCCGCGCTGGGCACCCGGCTCGTAGCCCTCGAGCATCGCCTGATAGCAGGATTCGGCGTCCTCCGCTCCAGAAAGCCACTCGTAGAAGCGCTCTTCGCCACGCCCCGCGCCGTAGCCCTCGTCGAGCACGGCGGGGACGACCACGCGTCCACCTTCCTTGACCGGCGCGCCATCGGAGAGCACGACGTAGGTTATTCCGCGCGTGGTCTGGTAGAGCTGGGCATCCTTGGGCGCGCCGACGCCCGAGACGACAGCGTCGTACTCGCCGTCGACCTCGAAGGCCAGCGCCTCGCGGGCGGTCTCGGCCAGATCGCGGACGACGGCACCCGAATCGCCCGCGGCGGCGTCCAGAAAGCCGTCGGGGCCGGGCGTGACGTTCAGACAGAAGTCAAGCCCGACGAGTTCGCCGGCTTCCTCGACGGCCTCCCGGAAGGGGTTGCCGTCGATCTTGCCCAGCTTGACCGACTCCTGGCCCAGCATGTCCGGGCCGTGGGTGTACTTGATGAAGGACTCGCCGCCCGCGCCGATGATGACCGTCTTCGCGCCGCCGGAGAAGCCCGCGTACTGGTGGGGTTCGCTCTGGCCCGTGGTGAGTACGAGATCGGCCTCGGCGACGGGGCGATAGATCTCGATCGGGACGTCGTCGACCTCGCCGAGCGTGACGGTGTCGTCGGGGTCGTGGTTCTCCGCGAGGTCGGCGTACTCGTCGAGTTCGGCCTCGATCTCCGCCTCGTCCATCGGCCGGTGGAGGCCGAGGCCGAGGACGATGGTGACCTGCTCGCGGTCGACGCCCGCGGCCTCGAGTTCCTCGAAGAGGACATCGACCAGAATCCCGTCGGGTGCGTCCCGCGTCACGTCCGTGACGACGATGGCGACCTCGTCGTCGGCGTTCGCGCGTTCGACGAGTGGTGGGCCGTGAGGATCGGCCACCGCCGCCTCGGCCGCTTCGCGGACGTCGACTGGTTCGCCGCCGGGGAGTTCCGCGATCGTCACGTCGCAGTCGGGGAGATCGACCTCGACGTAGCCGTCTCCGCGTGGGACTTCGAATGTCATCTGTTCGGGTGTCGAGACGGACGCGGGCCACAAATGGATTGCCCACGGCGGATCGATTACGACTCATTCCGTCCAGTACCGCTCGAACGCGTCTCGGGCCGCTGCCTGGGACTCAGGCATGACCTCCAGCACGATCGGGCCATCGAACGCCGAGTCACGGATCGTCTCGACTGTCGCCGCCAGGTCGATCTCGCCGTCGCCGAAGGCCAACCCGTCGTTGCGGCGCGTGCTGTCGGTGAGATGGATCAGCCCGATCTGGTCGGGATACGTCGAGAGCAGGTACTCCAGCGCGTCCAGATACTCGCGTTCGGCCGTATAGAGGTGGGCCGTATCGAGCACCAGATCGTTGTCGCGGGCGAGAATCATCTCTTCGAGGTGCATGACGCTCGCGCCGGTGTTGTTCTCGTGGCCGTTGGGGGCCGAAAAGCCGATCGCCGCCACGTCGGGGGCGAAGACGTGCATGACGTACTTCGAATGGAGCACCAGGTAGGCGTCGAGTTCGACCGCGAGGCGATCGGTCAGTTCGTAGTACTCGCGCTCCTCGGGTGTGACGTGTGGCGTGTGGACCGAGACGGCCGAGACGGCCGCGTCCTCGACAGTTCGGACCGTCTCCTCGAGCGCGTCGAGATGGTCGCGTTCGAGGTAGAGTTCGACGGCGTCGAATCCCCGATCGGCGGCGGCCGCGAGCGCCGCTGGTTCGGGTTCGCACTTCCCGGCGACCGTCGGCCCGTCCGTGGCAGGTGACACGCCGAGCGATTGCGTCGGGTGGACCTTCGGACTGTCGATCCTGCTCACCGCGCCCACTCGACCATTCGGCGGTACCGCTCGTCCGTCGAGAGCGCCTCGGCGTCCCCGATCAGCACGAGCGCGCGCTTCGCTCGCGTCAGCGCGACGTTGATCCGCCGATAGTCCTCGAAGATCGGCCCGTCGAGGCTTCCCGTGGCGACGAATGAGACGAGGACGACCTCCTTGCTCGACCCCTGGAAGCGATCGACGGTGTCGACGGTCACGCCGTCGGGCACGCGCTGGCCGATCTCGGCGACCTGGGCGCGATACGGCGCAATCACGCCCACGTCTCCCGGATCGACGCCCGCCGTCAGGTACGATTCGACCGTCTCCGCCACGGCCGCGGCTTCGTCGGGATTGGTGTTTCCCACCGCCTGCCCGTCGGGATCGAGGAACGTCACCCGACCCTGGAGATGGGTGGGCAGTGCGGCCGGATCGACGCCGTCGAGATCGGCAAGCGTCTGCCCGGCGATTTCGCCAGTCGCGGGCCGGAGTTGCCCGTCGTAGAACTCCGTCGAAGAGTACGCCTGAATCCGCTGGGCCATCCGGTACTGGCGGTCGAGCAACACACCGGCGTCGGGATGGGCGTCGATCAGCCGCTCGAACAGCGATTGGGAGAGATCAGCAGCCCCCTCCCGATCACGGACCTCGTCCGCCGCACGGACGACCGGCGGGAGTTGCCGGTGGTCGCCGACGAGCACGAACCGCTCGGCGCGGGCGACCGCCGCGAGCGCGCCGGGTTCGGTCAACTGTCCCGCCTCGTCGATGACCGCCACGTCGAAGTCCTGCTCGCGCATGATCCGCGAGCCGCAGGTCGCGGTCGTCGCCGCGACGACGGGCGCGTCCGTCAGCTCGGCCGCTCGCTCGTCGGGATCGCCCGCCGGATCGAGTCGGACGTGCTGGAGGTCCTCGCGGACGCCGGTCTCGGTCCCCATGCGAACCACGCCCTCGACGCCCTGCTCCAGCAGCGCCTCGACAGCGTTGTCGACCGCGCGGTTCGTGAACGCCGAAAGGAGGACGCGCTCGCCGCGTTCGACCAGCGCGTCGACCAGCGTCGCGAGCGTGTAGGTCTTGCCCGTCCCGGGCGGCCCGTGAATCAGCGCGAAGTCCTCGGCCCCGACGGCACGCCTGACAGCCCGGTCCTGGGCGGGATTGTTCTCGACGAATGTCTCCTCGATCTCGCGGAATTCGGGCTCGCGGCGGCCGAAGAGGACGGCCTTTTCGTCGCTCGATTGCCAGAGGAGCGCGTCGTGAATCGCCGTCAGCATCCGGTCAGTCGAGAGTTCAGAGGGATAGACGTCTAGCCGGCGGAGTTCGACCGGTTCGTCGGCGGTGACGACGATTTCATCTGTCAGCCGTTGGACGCGGGCCAACTCCGCCTCACCTTCGATCGGATCGCCGTCGCTCGCCAGCACGACGTCGCCCTCCCGGATCTTCGAGGTCGCGCCCGTGGCTGTGGCTCGCAACTCCCAGCTGCCGTCATCCAGTTCCCGCTGCCCGACCGGTTCGAGACCGATCAGCGCCCGATCGTCGTCGGCCCGCTCCGCTTTGTCCTGCCGCCAGAGTTTGGCGTACTCCCGGTGGGCGGCCCGGCGTTCGGCCTCGATCGCACGATAGTTCCGCTCGAAGTACTCGCGTTCCTCGTCGGGGATCGGGGTCCCGATCTGGCCGGCCTTCGACTCCTGATCGAGCCGGCCGGAAACAGCCATGCAGGTGTCCTGCTCGAAGCAGTACTCGCATTTGGCGTCGGCTTCGTAGCCCGTCGGGACGTCCATCCCGTGCTCCATCGCGGCGATCTCGTTTCTCGTCCGGAGGACGAACTCCAGCAAGCCCGACCCGATCGAGAACTCCTTGGCCGGCGAGAGATCGCCGCCCGCCTCGGTGCGCTCGACGGCCGCGTTCTTGGTATAGAGGAGTGTGCCAGTATTCGGCGGTTCTTCGCCGTGTTCGCCGAGGACGAGCGCGTAGGCGGCAGCCTGGATCTTGTCCTGAAAGCGGGGCTCGCGGTTCGTGTTCTTGCCCGTCTTGAGTTCGACGGGCATCCCCCGCCGAACGGCGTCGGCTCGCCCCTTCAGGCCGTAACGCTGGCTGATGAGCGTCTGTTCGGAGCGCCACTCGCCGTCTGTCGGGCCGAACGTGGTCTGGCCGCCATCGGTCAGATGTCCCTGCTGGAGCCACCCCTCGATCGCGCTCGCGTGGTCGAGCGCGTCCTCGCGAACCGTTTCGGCGTCCCGTCCCAGCAGGCCGAGTTCGAGGCCGACCTCCGCGACGCGTTCGGCGACGGCATCCTCGACGTCACGACCGCGCAGAAGGTCGCCGAAGACCTCGTGGACGATCGTCCCTTTGACCACCGGGTACGCGAGCGGCGTCCCCGAGAGTTTGTTCAGGTAGTACATCCGGGGGCACTGCACCCACGACCGGACGTCCGTCACGTCGACGATGAAGTCGGGTTCGACGACGACCATCGCGTCCTCGCCGGTCGTGTACTGTGTTTCGCCGCGATACTCGCGCTCTTCGGCGTCGTAGACGGCGACGTCCATCCCGGCTTCGAGGATGTCGGCCGTCTCGGTCCACTTGCCCCACAGCGTGACCGTGACTGGGTCCGCGCGGCCGTCCTCGGGGCGGATCGTGACCTCCGAGAGGTCGCGTTCGCCGTACTGCGTGCTGACGGTTTTCGTCTCGCTCACGTCGAGGACTGGCCCACGGAGATGCACACCGGTGACTGGGCTGGGGTGGGAAAAACGCTGTCGGTAAACGCGAATCATCGGGCTCCACGACCGCAATCTACAGGACAGGGCCGGACATCTCCCACAGCATGGCCAAAACTGTCGACGAACTCCGCAACGAGATCAGGCTGGCGGTCGATCGGTTCGAACGCCGAGGATCCACCGGATTCACCAAGGAGAGTCTCGCCGCGATCAGCGAGGGCGTCGGTGCGGACATCGGCCCGGGACAGCTCCCCGCCAAAGCCGACATGCGAGAAGAGATCGCCCGCCGGATCGACGGTCTCGACGACGACCGCGACCACGAACGACCGTTCCGGAAAACGGAACTCGAAACCATCGCCGCCGAACTCGGCGACGACTGAGTCTGACGAAATCGCCTCATTCGGCCCGTTGTTTGAGGTCTGCCAGGGCGTTTAGCGCCTCGATGGGCGTCATCTCGGCGACTGAAAGCGACCGTAATTCAGTGAGGACGTCGGCGTCCGGTTCGTCGTGCCCTGATTCGTCCGGATGGTCGTCGACAGCTCGATGACGCTCATCTCCCAGCTGTCCTAGCTCATCGTCGTGGTCACTGTCGGCAAGCAGTTCCCGCGAACGGTCGACGACCGGATCCGGCACGCCAGCCACGCCGGCCACCTCGACGCCGTAGGAGGCTGCGGCCGCACCAGGTGCGATATCGTAGGGGAAGGAGACGTCTCCGTCCTCTCGTTCCGTCCGGAAGTGCAGGTTCAGCGCGCCGTCGAGATCGGCTACCACCTCGGTCAGTTCGTGGTGATGGGTGGCAAACAACGTCGTCGCACCGACCTCGTCGTGGACGAACTCCGTGACTGCCTGGGCGATTGCGAGCCCGTCGGTCGTACTCGTTCCGCGGCCGACCTCGTCGAGCAGGACGAGCGAGTCCGCGGTCGCCTGGTCCAGGATCGTCGCGAGTTCGCTCATCTCGACCATGAACGTCGAGCGCCCGCCCGCGATGTCGTCGCTCGCCCCGACGCGGGTGAACACGCGGTCGACGATCCGCAGGACCGCCGATTCGGCGGGCACGAAGCTCCCGGCCTGGGCGAGGATCGCGATCAGGGCGACCTGGCGCATGTGGGTCGACTTGCCACTCATGTTCGGCCCCGTGATCACCGCGAGGAAGGCGTCATCGTCGAGACGGGTGTCGTTCGGGACGAACCGGTCCTCAGTGCGCTCGACGACCGGATGGCGACCGCCCTCGATGTGGATGCCGTCGCCGTCGACGGACGGACGACAGTAGTCATACTCGGCCGCGACGGTGGCAAATCCGACCAGGACGTCCAGGGTCGCCACGGCGTCGGCGACGGCCTGGACGCGCTCGGACTCGGCAGCGACCTGATCGCGAACGTCGGCGAACAACTCGTACTCCAGGTCGTCGGCTCGTCCCGCCGCGCGGAAGATCTCGTCTTCGCGCTCCTTGAGTTCGGGCGTGTAGTAGCGCTCGGCGTTCTTCAGCGTCTGTCTGCGCTGGTAGTCCTCGGGTACGCGATCGAGGTTCGCGTCAGTCACCTCGATGTAGTAGCCGTGGACGGCGTTGTGACCGACCTTCAGGGAGTCGATCCCAGTGCGTTCGCGTTCGCTTTCCTCGAGGTCAGCGATCCAGGCTTTGCCCTCACGTTCGGTCGCGCGCAACTCGTCGAGGCGGTCGTGGTATCCCTCGCTGATGATCCCGCCCTCGGTGATTTCGGTGGGCGGATCGGCCGCGATGGCGTCCTCGATCAGGTCACGGACGTCGGCCATCTCGTCGAGCTGTTCATGCAGGTCGGCGAGCAGGGGGGCGTCCGCCTCCGCCAGTTTCGACCTGATCTCCGGGAGTACGTCGAGTGTGTCTTTCAGCGAGCGCAGATCGCGGGCGTCGGCACGTGATCGGGAGACCCGGGAGATGAGTCGCTCGAGGTCGTAGACGGCCGCAAGCAGCTCTTGAAGGCGTTCACGCGTCCGGACGTCCGAAACGAGTTCCTCGACGGCTCCGTGGCGGGCTTCGATCCGATCACGGTCGATCAACGGGCGACGGAGCCAGTCGGTCAGTCGACGACGACCGAGCGCGGACGCCGTCTCGTCGACGATGTCGACGAGCGTCAGGTCCGCACCGCCCGTCACGCTTCGGCGCTCGAAGATTTCTAGACTCTCGAGGGCGACCGCGTCGAGTACCATGTACGCCCGCGGATCGTAACGAGAGAGGTAATTGAGATAGTCGAGGCGGCCGTCCTGACCACCGCGGGCGTATTCGGCATACGATAGCAACGCGCCGCAGGCCCTGACCTCGGCGTCGCTCGCGAGCAGTCGATCGGGGGCACCGAAGTACTCGCGGACCCGCTGGCTTGCTGCCTCGTGCTCGAAATACCCTGCTTCGACGGGGCTGACGGTCGAATTGCCATCGAAGAGGTCCGGGGCGTCTGGCCCGACGATCCCCTCTGCGGGGGCGAAGCGGCCGAGTTCGTCCCGAACAGTGTCTCGATCGTCGGTGCTGGTCGCGTAGAAGTCGCCCGTCGAGACGTCGAGGACGGCGAGGCCGAAGCGACTGTCTTCGGCGGCAATCGCGGCGACGTAGTTGTTCTCGGCCCCGCCGAGCAGTTCGTCCTCGGTGAGTGTGCCGGGCGTGATGATCCGGGTGACCGCACGCTCGACGACGCCGCTGACCTCGTCGGGGTCTTCGACCTGATCGGCGATCGCGACGCGATAGCCCGCGTCCAGCAGCTTCTCGACGTAAGATTCGGCGTTGGCGACCGGTACACCAGTCATCGCGTAGGTGCCAGTGGAGTCCTCGCGTTCGGTCAGCGTCACCTCACAGATCCGGGCGAGTACCTCGGCACCCTCACAGAATGCCTTGTAGAAATCACCGGACTGAAAGAGCACGAGCGCGTCGTCGTAGCGTTCGGTCAGCTCGACGTACTGGCACAACATCGGCGTGAGTTCCTCGCGCCGGTCGACCATCTTTGCCGGCGGTCCCAGGGCCGCGTCCATGCCTGTGTGGGTGCCGGTCGGGAGACAAATACCCGTTGGTCGCCGGCGCGCGCCGGCAAACGACTCCAGGGAGATTGTGATGATTGGACAATACCGAGTGGTCTTTGAACCTCCGGCGCGGAGTACGGGCAATGACAGCAGCCACGCAGTACGACGCCGCTGACCCACCCGAACGACCGGTCGCTCTCGCGGACGAGGCAGACCTCGACGCGCTCGTCGAGACGTACGACACGGTTCTCGTGGAATTCTACACCGAGGGCTGTAGCGTGTGTGCATCGATGGAGCCGATCCTGGGGATCGCCGCCCAGGAGAGTGACGCCGTCGTCGCGACGGTCAACCCGCGCGACGACCCGCCGCTGGTCGACCGCTTCGACGTACGCAGCGTCCCACTGCTCGTCGTCTTCCGTGAGGGCGAAGCAGTCGAACGCGTCGCCGACGGCTTCCAGCCGGTCGAAGACGTCATCGACCTGATCGAGCGAAACCAGTGAGGCCGACGGCGGAAAATCCTCTCAGCGGAGCCCATCAGTCAGATCGCCAGCCCAGCGACCACGCCGATCGCGGAACGGCGATCAGCAGGAGCGCAGACTCCCGGGGCACCCACCCATAGACGTGGTTCAGCATGACGTACGTCACGATCCCAAGGAAGAGACTGATCGACCAGGCGGCGACGGCGATCCGGCCGACGCGGGCGTGAGCCGTCGATCGTAATTCTGCCGGGGAGTGGGTGAATCCGAGGATCACCGCATAGAGGACGACCGGGACGGCGACCACGGAGAGGACGATGTGAACGGCGAGCATCAGGAGATACGCGATCTCCGGGAGACCGGTGGCGGTGATCGACTTCTCGAAGCCGCCGCCGACTTTCCAGAGGTAGAGGACGAGAAAGACGGCGATGAGTGCGAACGCGGTCAACATGGCCGCGCGATGCTTTTCGACCTCGTCGCGCTTGATGAAGTAGATCCCGACGAGGATCGCCGTCAGCGCGCTCGCGTTGACGATCGCGATGAGATGGCCAAAGAGGTTGACCGTCGAGCGTGAAAGCGACGGAAACAGCGGGATTGCGCCCGCGAACGCGCCGGCGACGAGCGCGTACCCGACCGCGGAGACGACGGCCGTCACGCCGAGCGTATGCTCGCGAGCGACGCGCCGGAGTCGAGAGCCTGGGTCTGTCTGCATACCCCGACATTGGTCGGCGGCGGCTTTTGTGTTCGGCTTCCGGCACGCCGCCCGGTGGTTCTCGCGGCGATCTCAGACGCTGTAGACGAACAGGGCGAGCCAAATTTGGACGAGGCCAGCGACGACGAGGATACCGCCGGCGATCGGTGTGAGTCGGTCGGTGAGTCCGGCGAAGCGGTCCGTCGTAATCTCGACGCCGACCGCGACCGCGACGGTGGCGGCGATCATCAACACGGCCATCCCGGCGGCGTACCCGCCCAACACGGCGGCCGTCCCCATCGGTCCGAACGTCAGCGCCTGGGAGACCACGGCGAGGAAGACGGGCGCGACACACCCGGTCGCCGCGACGGCGTAGAGTCCCCCGAACCCGACGAACCCGGCGATCGACGTGCGGCGCTCGGGCAGACGCGCGTGCCAGCCGGTCGTCCGGCCGGACAGCGTCGCCAGGCCGAGGACAACTAACAGGACGCCGACGAGGAGTTCCAGTTGCGAGAGGTGGGCCTGGATCGGCTGGCCGACCATCACGGCCGCGACAGCGAGCGCGCCGAAGGTACTCAGCACGCCGAGACTCGCTGCCAGCCCTCGCGCGAGCGCCCCTGCGAGCACGGACGTCCCCACCTCTGGTTCGTCCTGGAGATAATAGCCGACGTAGCCCGGAAGCAGCGGGTAGGCACAGGGGGCGAAAAACGTCGTCGCGCCGGTCGTGACCGCGAAGACGACGGTCGCGTCCAGGGCGAGCCCGCTCATGATCGCGCGGCGGAGATCGCCTCGTCGACTCGCTCCGGCTCAGGGACGCCCTTCTCCGCCCAGACGATCCGGCCGTCGGGATTGGCGACGGCACTGAAGGGAAGTGCCGACGTCCCCAGCCGGGCGAGCAGCGTGCCCTCGGGGTCGTGACCGACGGCCCAGGGCCCGCCGAACTCGTCCCACCACGCGAGGACGTCCGCCCGGGAGAGATCGCCGCCCAGGGCCTCGTTGGTGACCGAGACGAACTGGACGTCAGTGTTGTCCCGGTGGACCGTCCGGAGCGCCTCGAGTGCGGGTTTACACGGCTGACACCAGGTCGCGAAGAGATCGATCACGGTAACGGAGCCCTCGACAGGTACCGTCAGTTCCCCGTCTGGACTGTTGGCCGTCTCGAACGTCTCGACGTCGACCGGGTCGATCTGTCGGCCGTCGCTCTCGATCGCGCCGCTGTTGCTCGGGGAGAACGCGAGGTAGGCACTGCCGCCGACGACCGCCGCGCCGCCAATTCCGGCGAGGAGTTCACGCCGTCGCATGTTAGTGCTCCCGGTCGTTTAATGTCCGGAGGTCGTCGTCGATCGTCTGCCAGGACGGCGTCGAGTTCGGATACGAGCGCTCGACGTACCCGTCGGCGTTGACCAGCAAGATGAGCGCGCGATGGGAGAACATGTACATGTCCATCTCTTCCGGGTGGGTTCGCTCGAAGCGGACGCCGAACTCGTCCGTGACGACCTCCTGTGCGTGTTCGGGCGATTCCGGCCGCAGGAATCGCCAGTTATCGGACAGTGAGACGTTCATCCGGTCGGCGTAGCCCCGGAGTCTGTCACCGTCGTCGCGTTCCGGATCGAACGTCACGGCCTGGAACGCCGTCGTGTCGATCAAGCCATCCTCGATGGCGTTCGCCTGGACGTTGCGCAACGCGGAGACCAACCGCGGACAGACTGACTGACAGTGACTGTAGAAGAACGTCAGCAGCGTGTCGCGATCGTCGTTACCGACCGTGATTTCCTCGTCGGCGATCGGGTCCGACAGCGTGACGTCCGGTAGCGACTGCCCGTAGACCGGATACGGGAGTTGGGACGGTTCGGCACGCAGATCCGGTTCGTCGAGATACGTGTCGGACTCGTCGGCCGAACACCCGGCCGTCAGCGCGGCGACACCGCCACCGAGTGCCCCGAGATACTCGCGTCTGTTCACGACTGCGTTCTTGTACCCAGTGCACTAAACCGTTCCCGAACGAGAAAGGATTGCGGGAACGGACCAGCGGATTCATTGTGGCAGACTACCAAGATTGGATAATGACTGCCAGTGGCCCTCATTCCGGTAGCGAGACGGGGCGTCTCACGCGTCGGCGACTGCTCGCAGCGATAGGGATCGGCGCGCTCACGAGCGTGGCCGGGTGTCTCTCGTCGGAGGCCCCCGATCCCGTCACCCTGGGGACCGACGACGCCTGTGACGTCTGTGGCATGGTGATTCCACAGCATCCTGGCCCGAGCGCCGAGGTGTTCTACCAGGACGAGAAGCCGTCGAACCACGACAACCCGGCCCGCTTCGACAGCACCTGGGAGGCCTTCCAGTACGACTTCGAGCGCCGCGATCGGGGCTGGACCCGGACCGCGTTTTACGTGACCGACTATTCGAGCGTCGACTACGACATCTTCACCGACGCCGGCACGACGTTCATCTCGACGCACCCCGCCGCCGAGGCGTTCACGCCGGCAAGTGAGGTCACCTTCGTCGTCGGCTCCGCCGTCGAAGGGGCGATGGGACGAGACCTCATCGCGTTCTCCGAGAACGAAGACGCGACGGCCCTCGCCGACGAATACGGCGGCTCGACGGCACAGTTCGACGACGTGAGCCGCTCGACGATCGCCGAACTGGCCCAGTCGTAGCGATGCGCGTCACGCTCGTGCTCGCGGCGCTGGCGGTCGTGCTCAGCGGGGCGAGCCTCGCGTTCGCCATCGATCCCGGCGCGAGTGCGAGCGCCCGGCCAGTCCCCTTCTCGGACACGCTCGCGACGGGGATGACTGGCGTCGACGTCCAGCAGGCCCGCGCCGGGGGAGCCGAGATCCCTCGCGTCGAAGTGTTCTACTCGCAGTACGAGTACGTCGTGGGCTACTACGGCGTGGCGTCGGCGGTCGATGCGACGGATCGCGAGACCACGACCCGCCAGTTCGGCCGCCCCCTCGCGATCTACGTGAGCGATTATTCGGGTGCCGGCCCCCGGCTCACCGACGACAAGTCCCTCACTGTCGCGTCCGATCCGGCGGTCGGGTGGGTACGAGCGAGTGAGGCCGCCTTCGTCGTCGACAGCGAGGCGCGGACTCCCGGCGGGCCGGCGATCGTCCCCTTCAGCGACGCCGCCGACGCCAGGGACTTCGCCAAACGATACGGAGGGACGGTTCGCGACTGGACGGAACTCGAACCCCGTGAAGACGAACCGCGGGCGTCGTGGCTGCGTGAGGCGGCGAATGATCGGACGGCCTGGGCCGATCGCACCGTCCGGCAACGACGGCCACTCCTGGATCGGCCGGTCTCGATCACGGTCGGCGAAGACGTCCCGACACTCGCTGGGGCGGTCGACGCCGCACCGCCGAACACGACCGTCCGACTGCCACCCGGAACCTACGACGGCAACGTCACCGTCGAGACGTCCGTCACGATCCGTGGTGCAGGTGAGCGGACGCGAATCGTCGGCGACAACGGCACGGCGATTCGGGTGTCCGCTCCGGAGGTCGGCCTCGCGAACCTGTCGATCACTGACGTCGGCGAGTCGAACACGGGAGACCCGGTCGACGCCGCCGAGACTGCCGGCGAGTGGGACGAAAGCGTCCGGACGACCTACGGCTACGGCGACGCTGCAGTCGTCTTCGACGGCGCGAACCGCTCACTACTCGCTCGCGTCCACGTCGAGACGCCGGCAAGCGGTGCGATCGTTCGAGACAGCGACGGCGTCGTGGTCGAAAACGTCTCGATCAACGGGACGGCCGACTGGCAGGACGGGTTCATGGGCGTGCTGGCGATGGACGCCCGGATCGTCGTCCAGGACAGCACGTTCACCGGCGGCCGAGACGCCGTCTACACCCACCACGCCGACGGGCTCGTCGTCCGGGACAACCGAATGACGGGGATGCGGTTCGGCGTCCACGAGATGTACACGTCCGGAACGCTTGTGAGGAACAACACCGCCAGAGATACCGACATCGGCGTCGTCGTCATGACGCGCCCGCGGTCGAACGTGCTTCTCGACAACCGCGTCTCGGCGAGCGACGTCGGGATTTCGGTCGGGGGGAGTACATCACTCGTGGCGAACAACACGCTCGTGGCAAATCGCTACGGGATGGACCTCGGTGCCCAGCGGTCGACGTTCGCGTACAACGTCCTGGCCGGCAACGACGTCGGACTGCGAACCGGAACCATCGTCCCGACGAACCGCGTGACGGGCAACGACGTGATCGACAACGATCGCTACGTCTCCACCGGACGCGGCCCGGTCCGCGTCTGGACGGCCAACTACTGGGGCACCATTCCGGGCCGCGACGCCGACGCCGACGGCCGGATCGACCGCGCGTTTCGACCGACGGGGCCCGTCGACAGCGCTGTGGACAGGTCCACGGGAGCGGCGACGCTTTCGACCTCGCCCGCCGTCACGATCCTGCGTCGGTTCGAGGCGGCGGTACCCGGCCTTCGATCCGCGAACGTGATCGACGACGAGCCACGGCTCGTACCGGTCCAATCCGAGAAGATCGCAATGGCACGGAATATATCGACTGGTGAGGCGGTGTCGCCATGAGTGGAGAAGTCGTCCTGGCGCTCGAAGACGTCCGGCACGCGTTCGGGGACGTCGCTGTCCTCGACGGCGTCTCTCTCGACGTCAAGGCTGGGTCGGTGACGTGTCTGCTCGGACCCAACGGTTCCGGGAAGTCGACGTTGCTCTCGATCGCGGCTGGCCTTCGCACGCCGGACGACGGAGCTGTCACCAGACGAACCGCCGGGGCTGCCCGATCGGTCGGGTACCTCCCCCAGCGGCCGGCGTTTCGCCCGCAGTTCACCGTCGCCGAGACGATCGCGTTCTACGGATCGCTCGTGCCAATGGAGATCGACGAGACCGCGACACTCGGGCAAGTAGGTCTCGACGGCGTCGCCGACCGCCAGGTCGAGAACCTCTCCGGTGGCATGGTCAGGCTCCTCGGACTTGCCCAGGCGACTGTCGGCTCGCCGCCGATCGTGGTGCTCGACGAACCGGCCAGTGGCCTCGATCCGCAGCTCCGTCACCATATTGCGGACGTCATCGCGGATCTCGCAGCCAACGGCGCGGCGGTGCTCATGGCGACCCACGATCTCGGCGCGGCCGAGCGCATCGCCGACGAGGTCCGCGTCCTCGACGACGGCGCGTTCGTCGCCGGTGGGTCGCCCGCCGCGATCGAAGCGGAAACGGGCACTGACTTGCTGGAGGGGGCCATCGACGCCCTGATCGACCGCGAGGACGCTATCGGCGTCCGATCCGGGACGGCGGGTGATCGCGGATGAACGACGCGGGTGATCACAGATGAACGACGCCTGGGAGCGCACGATTGCGGTGGCCCAGCGCGCCTTCGACGCGACTGTGCGGAGCCGGGCGCTGTTCGCCGTCGCCGCGGGCTACGCGTTCGTCGTCCTCGCTATCGCCTGGACGACACGGGGCAGTGGCTACCTCTCGCTGACACTCTCGGTGCTCACGCCGCTTGAAGTGCTGGTGCCGGTGGTGGCGTTCGCGATCGGCTACCGGTCGATCCTCGACGATCGCGTCCGGGGCGAACTCGCCGTCTTCCGGACGTATCCGCTGTCCGCCAGATCGTACGTCGTCGGCGTGTTCCTGGGTCGGCTGGCGACGCTGCTCCTGATCGTGCTCGTCCCGCTGTTGCTCGCCGGTGGTTCCGTCGTCGCGTTCCGCGAGGAATCGATCTCCGTCCTGGCGACCCACGCGACGGCCGATTCGCCGCTGGTCTACCTGCGGACCGTCGCGCTGACGGCGGCGTTCGCGCCGGTGGCACTCGGGGTCGCTATCGCTGTCTCGTCGATCGCCCGGACGACCCGGAACGCGATCGCGCTGGCTGTCGGTGGCGTCGTGGTGCTGGTCGTCGGCCTGGATCTCGGCTTCGTGGCCGGCCTCGCCGGCGGGATCGTCTCTCCGGAGGACCTCTCGACACTGTCCGCCCTGAGTCCCCTCTCGGCCTACCGCGGACTCGTCCTCGAGATGGCTATTGGACCGGTGGCTGGCGACGCGATATCGGGTGGCGTGAATCCGCTGGTTGCATTCGTCGGGCTGGCGGGCTGGACGGCTGGCGGGCTCGCGGTCGCGATCCGGTCGGCCTACCGGTCAGCGTCGACCTGACGAGCTGGCGATTCGGGCCGCCGTCCATCACCTATATGCCGGCCACGCCCGTAGAACGCGGTATGAAGCTCCGGAACCTCCTCACGGCGGCTGTGGGTGCGGCCGGCGTGACTGCTGGCGTCAACCGTCTTCTCACGGCCCGTGCTGGCGACCTCGAACCGCCACTCGTCGGCGCGAGCGGAACCTACCGGTGGCGCGGCTTCGACGTCGCCTACACCGAAGCTGGCGACCCTGACGACCCCGATCTCCTCCTGATCCACGGCCTCTCGGCGGCGTCATCGAGCCGGGAGTTCGCCGAAGTGTTCGAAGACCTCTCTCGGGAGTACCACGTGATCGCCCCGGACCTCCCCGGGTTCGGTCGGTCCGACCGCCCGCCGCTGCTTTACTCGGCGTCGCTGTACGAGACGTTCCTCCGGGACGCGATTCGAGGCCTCGTCGATGAACCGCGGGTCGTCGCGTCGTCGCTGTCAGGTGCGTACGCGGCCAGCGCCGCGGCCGAGGCGGACGTCGACTCGCTCGTGTTGATCGCGCCGACGGACTCGACGATGAGCGACTCCCCCCGGTCGTGGCTGCGGAGCCTGTTTCGCACGCCACTTCTCGGGACGGGACTGTTCAACCTGCTGGTCAGCAAGTCCGGGATCAAGTACTTCCACCGCGATCACGGCTACGCCGACATGGACAACCTGACGGCCGAGACGCTTTCCTATCAGTGGAAGACGGCCCATCAGCCCGGCGCACGCTACGCACCGGCGTCGTTCGTCAGCGGCTATCTCGACCCTGCGAGCGAGCTGACTGAGACGCTCGCGGACGTCGACGCCCCGGTGACGCTCGTCTGGGGACGTGACGCCGACATCACGCCGGTTTCCGGCGGTCGGGCGCTGGCGAAGAAGACCGACTCCCGCCTGATCGTCTTCGACGATGCGAAACTCCTTCCACACGTCGAACATCCGGCGGCGTTCGTCGGCGTAGTCACTGATGACTTCGACGAGGCCCCTTCGACGCCCGTCTCGACTTCCTGAGTGGTTTCGGTGCGTGCTTCTCTCGCGGTCACATCCCCATATCCTCGGCTGAAGCAGGGATCGGTAACTGATCTGGAGTGACGCCGAGCAGTTCCGCGGCGTGATCGAGTGCCATGTCGAACCCGTAGTAGCGTTCGAGTTCGTCGCCGTCGGGCGTCGGTCGAACCTTCAACATGGCGTAGCCCTCCCGGTTCTGCGCGATGGCTGCCGTCCGTCCATCGCGGTCGAACACCAGCAACCGCTCGGCGTCGGTCTCCTCGTAGGTGGCCTCGATACCCGCCTCGGTGCGCTCGCTCGCGGTCATACCCGCTGTTTGGACGCCAGCTTGTCGAAGGTGTCGGTCCGAGCGCTACTGAGTCGGTCCGGGCGGGAGTCGCCGTCGCGTCTCGAAAGATATAGAAAGGCGAGACGGCGACGACTTTTCGTGATATTGTTTACGCGTCGGGGATCTGCACGGAGGAATCGCACGTGACGCAGGGGAACGTTGCGTGGGGGCAACGAATCGGCGGCCGGCGTCGCGATGGCTCCGTGACGTCACGATCGCGGCCGGCAACCGGCCCGCAAGACCCACGGGGGGCGTAAGGATGGACTTTACGCGTTCGAGTCTCAAACTGTTCGCGAGCAACGTCGGCCGGACCACGATCCGGTTTCTCGGGATCGCGGTGTTCGCCCGGGCGCTGGGGGCCTCGGAGATGGGGATGTTCTTCCTGTTTCAGGCACTCCTGGGGATGATCGCTATCCCCGCGGACTTCGGCTTCCGGGGAGCCATCGAGAAGCGGATCAGCGAGGGGCGCGACCAGAGTACGTACCTCACGAGCGCCCTGGCCGTCAAACTCGTGCCGATGGCGCTGGTCGTCGGGTTGATTCTCCTGTTTCAGGACGCCATCAACGGCTACATCGGCGCGGAGTTCGCGGTCTTTCTCGCCGTCGCGATCGTGATCCAGGACGTTTCGCGGCTGTCGACTATCGTTCTCCGGGGCGAACTCCGGGTCGGCGAGACGGCGATCCTCCGGGTGACCCGGTGGGTCGTCTGGTTCGGCGTCAGCGGACTGCTCGTCAGCCAGGGCATGGGCGTCGAGGCGCTGATCTACGGCTTGCTCGCCGGGCTGAGTGTGATGCTAGTCTGGGGCTGGTACCGGGTGTCGATTCCACTCGGGCGCGTCTCACTCGAGCACGCCAAGTCGCTGTTCGAGTACGGTCGGTGGGGTGTGATCTCGCGGGTCGGGTGGTACTTCTACTCCTGGATGGACGTCGCGATCATCGGCTTGCTCATGACCCAGGCCGACGTCGGGGCCTACGAGATCGCCTGGCGGGTGACACTCGTCGTGATGCTGTTAAGTCGCTCGATCGCGACGACGCTGTTTCCCCAGGCCAGCCGGTGGGACGCCGAAGAGGCCTACGAGCGCATCGAGGACATGATCCGGAAGACGATCACGCCCTCGATGGCGCTGGTGATTCCGTCGTTCTTCCTGACGCTCGTCTACGCCCGGGAGATCCTGGGGCTCGTCTTCGGGCCGGAGTACACCGTCGCGTGGCTCGTGTTGATCGTCCTGATGGGCGAGAAACTCCTCCAGTCGGTACATACGATCCTTGGCCGGTCGCTACAGGCAGTCGATCGCCCGGACCTGGCGGCCTACGCGACGGTCGCCTCTATCACCGTCAACCTCGTGTTGAACGTCGTGCTCATCCTGGAGTTCGGTATCGTCGGCGCAGCACTCGCGACGGCCTCGTCGTTCGTGCTCAACACGGTCCTGCACGCCTACTTCCTCTCGCAGTTCGTGACGATCGAGTTCCCGTGGCTCGAGATCGGGTGGTTGACTGCCGCGGCCGCTGTGATGGCGGGTGTCGTACACGCCATCGGAGTGGTTGTCCCGATCGACACCCTCCCGCGGTTGCTGGGCATCATCGTCGTTGGCGTCGTGGTCTACGCGCTGCTCACGCTGGCGAATTCCTCGATGCGCCGGAAATTCGTCGCCGAGATGCAGTCACTCGCCCGTGGCGTCGCCGAGTAACACACGGTAGTACGACCAGGAGTTACGACGGTTCCCTTCCAGACCGCTTTCACACACAGAGCGTCAAGGCTAACCCCACGCCGAAGTAACACCGGCCATGGACGCCTCCGAGGAACTGCAGGTCGCCCTCCGGGCGGCCCGCGAGGCCGGATCGATCGCCGCCGAACACGCCGGAACTGATTTCCGCAACGACGCGGAGACTGATTCGAAAAGCAGCGCCAACGATCTCGTCACCGCAGTCGATCGCGAGTGCGAACAGCGAATTACCGACGTAATCGCCGAGTCTTTCCCAGACGACCGCGTCGTCGGCGAGGAGAACGAAACGGGTGTCACCGGCGAAGGCCGGGAGTGGATCGTCGACCCGATCGACGGCACGTCGAACTTCGCGACTGGGTACCCATACTACTGCATCTCGATCGGGCTTCGAATCGACGGCGAAGGCGTCGTCGGCGTCGTCCACTCGCCCGACACCGCGCTCGGGCGGACGTGGTACGCTGCCGCAGGCGAAGGGGCCTACCGGAGCGACGATCACACGCTCGAGGGCGAGCCGATATCGGTGTCCGAACACGACACGCTGGCCGGCAGCATGGTGTTCGCCCGGCTCAGCGAGCGGAGTCGCGCCTGGCTCGCGTCGGACCTCGCCGTCGCGACGACGCTCCTCGAACGCGAGAGTATGGTTCGACGGCCCGGAAGCTCCGCCTTGAACATGTGCCAGATCGCCGACGGCAGCGCTGACGGGTACGTCGTGCTCTCGATCAACGACTGGGACGTCGCGGCCGGCGAAGTCATCCTCCGGGAAGCTGGCGGCGCGTTCCGGGACCAGCTCGCGGGCGACGGCAGCCGCGAGGTCATCGCCTCGAACGGGTCGATCCAGAAAGACCTCGAAGAGCTGGTCGACACCGTCGTGGGCGAGCGTCACGACTGACACCAAAGGTGTAAACCAGTCACTCACGTATCGAATTACGTGGCGAAGCCGCTTCGATTCCGGCGTTCGAACGAGCGCTGGACCGCCGACCGCGTTCGATCCGCCCTCTATCAGTCGCTGAACCAGGCCATCGGTGCGACGATGGGTCGCCCCTGGTTTCGCCAGCCCGATGGGTACGAGGCCCGTCGCTTCGACATGGACAACGGCGACGTGGCGCTGTTCACCTGGACCGACGACGTCGCCTACTGGATGGGCAACACCGAGACGCCGCGGGCGCTCTGGCAGACCGAGAAGTACACGTTCGAGGAGGTGCCCGACGCCGTGGCCGAGTGGGCCGAGCGGGAACTCCTGGCGCAACTCCACGAGGAGGCCCCCTGGCTCGCCGAGTACCCCACCATCTCGTGGTTTTTCCTGCCCGTATTGCTCTCGAAGGACGGCCGACACACCTCCCGGGAGTTCTTCAGGGACCACGCCGCCGGATTCCCGGACTGCGATCGGGACACTGCCCTCTCCTACTACGAGGAGTTGCTCGAGGGTGGCGTCTTTCCGGACCGATACGAGATGGCGGCGAAACTCGGGACCGCAGAGACGCTTAACCTCACGCGGATGAGCGCGACGATGAGCGAGTTCACCGTCGCCAAACTCTTAGACGACGCCGGGTACGATCTCGCTCCCGAGAACGAAGTCTCCTCAGGTCACTCTATCGACTTCCGCGTCGACGGCGACGACCAGACGGGCCGACTCGTGGAAGTGACCCGGCCGCTGCCCCCCTCCGAGCGCTCGGCTGGCTCGGCCGTCACGGCGATCAAGGAGACCGTCGCGACCAAGACGAGTGGACAACTCGCCGATCACGGCGGTGGGGTGACACTGTTCGTCGACTGCTCGTCGTTCGACGACGGCGAGTGGTCGCGACTCCGCGAACAACGCCCGGAGATCGGCCATCGGCCGGCTGTCGTGTTTCGCGTCCGACCGGGGGACAGCACGGAGGCGTACACGCTCGGGTCTGTGCCTGTCGATCTGCCGGCGTACGTCGACGTGGTCTGAGTCGCTTTCGATCAGTTCGTTACCGGCCGCAATCGGGAGGTTCATGCGACCGAAGTACCGAGAAGGCGGTGTGACCTACGTTTCGGACGCCGAGTTCAATCCGTTCGGCTTCGATCCAGACGGTGAGCGATTCGTTCCCGGGTTCGGTGACGTCGAAGCGGACTTCCAGGTGATCGGCGACCACCCGGGGATCCACGGTGGCGTCACCACCAGCGTCCCGTTCACAGAAACAGACGGCGCAAATCGCCTGCAGGATGCGCTGCTTCGAGGTGGACTGCTCCGGAAGACCGGCGCGCCACCGACGGTCGATTCGACGTATCTCTCGTATCTCCATCCCTGTGTGCCCGAGTCGAGTCCAGGGGACGACGACTATCGCCGTCAGGGGACGTTCATCGAGGCCGAGGTCCGGGCAATCGCCGCTCACGTCCTGTTACCAGTCGGCGAACGCGCGACGCGATGGGTTCTCGAAAACATGACGACGGAACCGACCGACGACATCGACATGGCGGCACTCCACGCCACGGAGATCGTCGGCAGCGGGTGGCTCGTGATGCCGATTGCCGATCCGGAGACGTGGGGCGAAGACGACAGAAGGGAACTTTCTGACGCACTCATCGAACTCCAGGAACAGGATTACCGGCGCGAGGCGGATCTCGGTCGTCTCGCCGGTGGTGGCGGGCCGTACTACGTCCGATAACCCGATCAGCCGTATTTCCTTCAGAGAGGCATGCTAGCGAGTTTATAGATTCCCCAGGAACTCCGCGAAGTCCCCCGTGAGGAAGTCCGCGTACTCTATGACACCGAGGGCGAGTGAGACGACCAGGACGATCAACACTGGCACACGGACGACCCAGAGCCAGACGGTCCCGTTCGATCCCAGTCTGCTCACACCCTTCTCAAGCATGCGTCTTTAGCTAAGCCTCAGTCCTCGGTTGTGTAGCGGTAGCGAGCGTCTCCTGTAGTATCGGTCGTTGGCTATGGATTTTCTGTGCATCTTCGATCAGCCGTTCCAACAGCGGAGGTGGCGAGTAGCCGAGGAATTCACCCAAATCGTTGAGAATGAGTTGGGCGTGCGACCGGAAGGTCGCCGCCCAACGCCCTGGAGGGAAGACAGCTTCATCATCGGCGCACTCTGTCACCAGCGACAGCAACTCACGACTCACTAACAGCGACAACAACGCCGCATACACCAGAATCTCCACAACGTGCTCTTTCGTTGTGTCGAACTCATCCAGTCCGTATTGCGTCTTGAGCTCCCGAAACAACCGCTCGACAGCCCACCGACACCGATAGATCGTCGCTAAATCTTCCGGGAGAAACTCCTCACGCGGCAGATTCGTGATGTACAGATGGTAGTCGTCGGCGTCCTCGTCGCGGACGCCGACGACGCGGAACCGCTTGGAGTCCAGCGACCGTGTTCCGTTGTACGGCCCGCGCTTGAACTCAGCCTCGACTTCCACATCGATGTATTTCCGGTAGAGATCCTCAACGACATCGTGGATCTTCTCTCCTTCCAAGGGAATGGCGTCGCCACGCCATTCCCGTAACTCGTCCGTTACAACCGGATTTGCGTCGGGTTTCAGCCGACTCACAAAGTAGCCATCGTTCTCGTCGATCAACGCGAACCGCCGGTATTTGAAATACGCCTGATCGAACAGTACCAGCCGCTGTTCGAGCCACGAGCCGGTGTTGAACTCCGTGCTGTCGTGGGCTTTCTCGTCGGTGATGCTGAATCGTTCCAGCATCTGATCGCTCGGGTTGTGGAGCAGGTGGAGCCGTGCTCCAGCCTGCTCCTCGTTGCGTCCTTCGAACTCATCGGAGAGGAACTGGTGCAGGCGCAACACCGTCCCATCAGCAATCATCACGTCTCTGAATCGGTCGAACTGGTCGGTCACAGTGTGGGGGACAGCGACCTCGTCGAGGCCGTACTCGACGAGGTCGTGGAGATACTCTGCCAACGTCGGCGTCAATCGCTGGTAGTACCCACCGGGAGACAGCGGTTTGTCAGCTGTGGAGTTGTAGCTCCGACGGAAGGCTGCGAGCGTTCGGCTCTCGCCAGTGGCGAAGCCGAACGCAAACGACCACACGAGCGGCGGGATCTGGAGCTTTCCGTCTCGTTCGATCACGCCGACAGCCTCGGCGTGATCTTCCAGCGCAGCAGAGGGAAAGAGGGTAGTGAGCCGACGTTCAATCTGATCTGAGGAGGGAGCGTTGTGCACACTCGCAACCTCCTCAATCCTCCTGCAAAGGTACCTCGATAAGCCGCTGCTGTCAGGCGGTTCTTCGCTTAGCTAAAGACGCATGCCTTCTCAAGTTCCTCGAGGGCTTCGCCCGCGTGCAGCCAGGCGACGAGAACGATCAGCAGGATCCCCCCGGAGAGTAGCAGAATCTTCGCCGCGAGGATGTCATAGAGGTCGACCATGACGGTGTCGTACGTGACGGGTGCACCGAGCACGAAGATCGCGGCGCCGACGATCGCCGTCGCCGTCAGACGATCGACGCCGAATTCGTCGATAGCGTAGGACACCACGACCTCGATCAGGCTGATCGCCGAGGAAAGCGCCGCGATCGCGACGGTCCCGAAGAACAGGACACCGACCAGTTCACCGAACGGGATGCCGCCGAGTGCCTCGGCGACGCTGACGAAGATCGCGCCCGCTCCGGGATCTCCCGGATCGACGTCGGCCGAGAACAGGATCGGGAACACGATCAGTCCGGTCAGGATCGAGATGCCGGTGTTGAACACGACGATGCTCCCCCCGTCGATCGCCAGGTTCTCGTCCTCGGAGAGGTACGACGCGTAGGTTATCATCACGCCCATCCCGAGCGAGAGCGTAAAGAAGCCCTGCCCCGCGGCGGCGGGGACGATGCTCTGCCAGTTCTCGAGGAGGTATCCGAGGTCGGGCGAGAGGTAGTAACTGTAGGCCTCGGCGGCCCCGGAGAGCGTGAAGGCGTAGACGGCCAGCACGGCGAAGATGGCGATGATCGCCGGGACCATGATCTTCACGCCCAGTTCGATCCCGCGCTGGACGCCCAGCGCCACGATGGCGATGACGACGAGCATGAACAGCGCGTGGAAGAACAGGGCGTCCCAGCCCACCGCGATCTGTCCGAAGTACTGGGCGGCCTGGGGCGTTCCGTCTGCTGCGGGGGGACCGACGTATCCGCCGGTGGCGCTCCCGACGATGTACCGCATCACCCACCCGCCGACGACGCTGTAGTACGACAGGATGACGAAGCCGATGAACACGAACAGGCCCCCGAGGTACTTCCAGGCACCCCCGGCGAACTCCCGGATGGCCCCGACCGTGTTCAATCCCGTCTTCCGCCCGACGACGAACTCGACGAGCATCGCCGGGAACCCGATCAGGACGACGAACGCCAGGTACATGATCATGAACGCGGCCCCGCCTTCCTGTCCGACCTGGAAGGGGAACCGCCAGATGTTACCCAACCCGACGGCGCTGCCGACCGCCGCCAGGATGAACCCGATACGAGTCGACCACGTTTCTCGGACGCCTTCAGCGCTCATACGGCATGTTCCTTCCATACCCCTCCAAATTAAGTCGTCGATATTTGCCGGGGCTGTTCGGACAGCTGTCTACTTTCGGGACAGCCATCGCGGAGAGAATGTACAACCGTCCGAAACTGGGCGTACTCTCGACAGTCGAGCAGGCGGTGGCCGCGATCACCCGGCGTTATCGACCGGAATCGCGCCGCCGGTGACCGGCGACGCCGCCTCGCTACAGAGGAACCGAATCACGTCCGCGATATCGGCAGGATCGACCCACGCGCCGTGATCGGCGTCGGGCATCATCTCGCGGTTGGCCGGCGTGTCGATCACCCCCGGCATGACCGTATTCGCCCTGACGACCCCGTCGTTCTCGGCAGCGATTGACTCGGTGAGCAATCGAACAGCGGCCTTCGAGGCGCGGTAGAGGCCGTCGCCTTCACCGCCTTCCAGTGACGACTTCGAGGAGACGGTCACGATCGAGCCGCCGGTCCCCTGCAGGTGGGGGAGGGCGTGCTTGGCAGCGAGAAACGCCGTCCGGACGTTCACGTCGGCGAGAAGATCGAACGTCTCGTCACTCGTCTCCGCCACGGGAGGGCCGCCCTGCCAGGTGCCTGCCACGCTGACCAGGGCGTCGAGGCGGCCGTGATCGGCGATGATCTCCTCGATGGTCGCCTCGACGGCTGGTTCGTCGGTAAAATCGGCTCGATAGGTTGACAGCGACTCTCGATCAGGGTCGAGGAGATAGCTGTCGTCGTCCGGCCCGATCACGTCGGCGGCACACACCGTCGCGTCTGCGTCGAGAAACGCCTCGACAGTCGCACTCCCGAGTGCGCCGCCGGAACCAGTTATTAGCACCACGTGGTCTCCGAAATCAAAACCAACTGACATCATGTCAGATTAGCGCTTCTTGCCGATGAAAATTGTCCGGCAGATCGTCGTCGTTACCGCGCCGTGAAGCCGCTGTCGACCATCAGGGTCTCGCCGTTGGTGAAGGAGGCACCGTCCGAACACAGCCACAGGACGGCGTCGGCGATCTCCTCGGGCTCCCCGAGGCGATCCTCGGAGTGCATGGCCTCGATCTGGGCGCGGACCTCTTCGTTGCTCGTGATACCATTCTCGTCGAGCATCTGGGTCGCGATGAAGCCCGGGCCGATGGCGTTGACGCGGACGCCCTCCTGGGCGTACTCCCAGGCCGCGGTCTTGGTGAGCCCGATGACGCCGTGTTTGGCCGAGACGTACCCCGAGGAGTTCTCGAAGGCGACCTTCCCGAGGACCGACGCCATATTGATGACGACGCCGCCGTCGTCTTGGTCGGTCATCACGTCGAGTTCGGCCTTTTGCGACCGCCAGACGCCGTTGAGGTTGACGTCGATGACGGCCATCCAGTCGTCCTCGCTCAAGCCGCCGGCCGGGGCCTGCTGGCCACCGATACCCGCGTTGTTGACCGCATAATCGAGCCGGCCGAACTCCTCGACGGCTGTCTCGACCATCGCCTCGACGTCGTCCATGCTCGTGACGTCTGTGTGGACGTAGACGGCTTCGCCGCCATCGGCTTCGATGTCGGCGACGACCGATTCGCCTTTCTCGTCGTCGACGTCCGCAACGACGACTGCAGCGCCACTCTCAGCGAACTGTACGGCTGTCTCGCGTCCAATACCCGATGCAGCACCGGTGACAGCCGCGACGCGGCCGTCGAAGTCATACTGTGCCATGACGTTTCAGTGTACGCATCGGCCATATATCCGGCTTGAGCCCAATCCCACAATCTGGGAAAATCCGATGACATACGTATTCGCCGTTTTCGGCGACCGTCTTCGCCAGACGACGGCTTTCATGCGGGGATCGAACGTTCGTATCCGTCGGCAATGACAGAATCGGCGATCCGGCTCACGTGTCGATGGTTGACACGTCGTCGAACGCCAGTATCGAATTTGAGGTCTGGAGCCAACATATACGTTCGTCCGACCGCAAGGACGCCCAATGATCGAGGTAGACCACCTCCGCAAGGAGTACGGCGGCTTCGCGGCCGTCGAGGGGAGTACCTTTTCGGTCGACCGCGGCGAGGTGTTCGGCATCATCGGCCCGAACGGCGCGGGCAAGACGACCACGCTGAAGATGCTCGCCGGCCTGATCGAGCCGACCGCCGGCGACGTCCAGATCGCCGGATTCGACGCCGACGACTCGGCGATGCGACGGCGACTCGGGTTCCTGCCCGAGGAGTCACCGCTCTACGAGGAGATGACACCACTCTCGTATCTCTCCTTTTTCGCTGATCTCTACGACGTCCCCGAAAACCAGGCGAAAAAGCGGATGCACGACACGCTGGATCGGCTGGACCTCCAGCACCGTGACCGGCCGCTGGGCGACATGTCCAAGGGGATGAAACGCAAGGTCGCGATCGCCCGTTCGCTGATCAACGATCCGGACGTCCTGATCTACGACGAACCGGCGAGCGGCCTCGATCCGCTCACGACGAACTTCATCATCGACTTCACGACGGAACTCGCCGAAGCGGGCAAGACGATCGTTTTCAGCGCACACAACCTCTTTCACGTCGAGAGCATCTGTGACCGCGTCGCGATCATGAACGAGGGGTCGATCGTGGCTCGCGGGCCGCTCGACACCCTCAGAGAGGAACACGGCGAGACGACCTATCACGTCTACACGACCGTCGAAGTCCCGGGGAGCGTCCGGAAGAACGGCCGCTACCTCCGGAGCGTCGAGACGATGGACGAGGTCGACGCCACGCGTGAGGCCGCGACCGAGCGCGACGGCGAGGTCGTCGACATCCGGACGGAAGAGGCGAGCCTCGAAGAGGTGTTCCTGAACGTCGCCGACGAACCCGGCCGGGCGGCCGCGACCGGCACGACGGGAACGGGTGCGGTCGAACCGGGGGAGTGAACGTGCGCCTCAGAAAGGTACTCCGGATCGGCTGGTGGGAAGTCACGAAGAACGCCGGCGGGATCGATCGCCGAACAGCGGCTGTCACGATCGCCGCGGTCGTCGTCCTCGGCGCGCTCGCGCCACTCATCGCCAGTCAGGGCGTCGCGCTCGATTCCGGGCTGTATCGGGTCGGCGTCGACGAGTCGAGCCCCTACTACGACGTCGTCGAACGCGACCCGACGTTCGCGGTCAAGCCGCCGACCGCTGACGGCGTCGGGTCGGGTGAGATCGAGCTGTTGATCGACGGATCGGCGGTCGTCGCCGTCGCCGATTCGCCGAAAGGGAGCGCCGCACTCACGGAACTGCGGAGTTCAGTGCAGGCGTACAACGACTGGTTGATGGAGCAAGACGACAACCAGACGGCGGCCTATCCCGTGTCGGTGACGCTCGAACCAGTCGAACGACGGCCAGTTGGGTCGGCGGCGAGCGACGACGGAACTGGCGACAGCGGACAGTCTGACGGGGACAGTCCCGACGGTGGTGGCGGTGGCACTGGCGACGCAGGTGGTTCGGGTACTGGCGACGCCGGGACTGGCGGAACTGACGACGACACGGCTAGCGGCGGCGGTGGCGGTGGATTGCCGGGTGGCCTCGGCGGGCTAGGGGGTGCCCTCGGCGGCGGAAGCACGACCGGATCGCCGTCGGACATCGCGCCGCCGTTCCCCTTTAGCTCGCTCGTGTTAGCGTTCGTCTTCGTCTTGCCATTGAACTTCATCATCCAGGCCTACGGGAGTTCGATCCTCAGCGAGCGACTCAAGCGCCGGGGGGAACTCATGCTCGTCTCGCCGGTGACTCGCGGCGACATCATCGCCGGGAAGACGCTGCCGTACTTCCTGGGCGCGATGATCTTCGAGGTGCTCCTGACGGCCGGGCTCGTCGTCTTCGCGACCGACGGGGCGAGCGGCGTCGTCTCCGTGCTGGCGGTGATTCCGCTCGTCCTCCTGTTCCTCGGGGCGACGTTCCTCGCTGGGATGTTCGCCCGGTCGTTCAAGGAACTCACCTTCCTGACGGTCACGATCACCGTCTCGTTGACCAGCTACGCGTTCGTGCCAGCCATCTTCACCGACGTGACGCCGATCGCGCTCATCTCGCCGCTGACCCTCGTCGTGCGGGACCTCCAGGGCCAGGCGATCGGCCTCGCGGAGTTCGTCTTCTCGACGCTGCCGCCGCTGCTCACGGCGGCTGTCCTCTTTGGCCTCGGCGCGGGGCTCTACCGCGAGGAGGACATGTTCACCCAGCGCCCGGTCCCGCTGAAGGTTCTCGATTCGCTCTCGGGTCGGATCAAACGCCGGACGAGCGCGACGAAACTCTCGATCATCCTGTTGCCGTTCGTCCTCGTGACCGAACTGGTCGCGGTCGCGATGGCCTACCCGATCTACCTCGGTGCGCCCGAACTGGCGGTCGTCTTCGTTCTGGTGGCCGTGGCCGTCATCGAGGAACTGGCCAAGAGTCTCCACCTCTACGCTGGGTTCGTCCATCGAAAGTACGCCCGGACGGTCGCGAACGCACTCGTCGTCGGATCGCTATCGGGACTCGGGTTCTTCCTCGCGGAGAAACTCGGCCTCATCGTGCAGTTGCTCGGGACGGACATTCCGGAGGTCCAGCAGGCCGCTTTCGTCACCGGCGGCGCGGAGTACGGCGTCTCGCCGTTGCTGGCCGTCGGCCTGTTGCTCGCTCCCCTCGCGCTACACGCGGTGACGGCCTCGGTCTCGGCGATCGGCGCTGTCAGGAGTCGCCGGGGCTACGCCGTCGGACTCGTCCTGGCGATCGTGATTCACCTCGCGTACAACCTCACGGTGGTGAGTACCCTTGCCTGAGCACGACGCCGAAGCGAGTGGCTCGCTGCTCGACGACAGTCGGCTGACGATCGCCAGGCGAGACGTCGCTTCGCTCTCCCGCGAGAAGACGATCGTGCTCGCGCTGGTCATCCAGCTGTTCATCGCCGCGTTCTCGTCGTTTCTGGTCGTCGGACTCACGTCGCTGTACGATCCCGGCTCTGTCCAGGCGGGCGGGATCGACGTCGGTGTCTCCGGCGACGCGACCGCCGAACTCGAGGAGGCCGCAGCAGCCGTCGACGGCGTGGAACTCACGCCCTACGCCAACCGCGCGCAGGCGATGGCGGGATTCCAGGACCGGGCCGTCCAGGGGGTGTTACACGCCGAGACTGTCGATGGGGTGATAGAGGTGTCTGCGACCGTCCCACAGGGAGACATCGAATCGACGATCGTGGTCGTCCAGTTGCGGTCGATCCTCGAGGAACTCGAGCGCACCGAACGCATCGACCGAAGTGAGTTCCTCGACGCCCCGCCAGTCACACTCCCCGAGGGGGCGAGTTCCAGCCCGTACTTCGGGTTCACCTACACGGTGCTCGTTCCCCTCCTGCTGTTCTTGCCCCCCTTCATCAGCGGGTCGATCGCTGTCGACGCGATCACCGAGGAGATCGAACGCGGGACACTCGAACTCCTGCGTGTCGCCCCCCTGTCGCTGACCGACATCGTCGACGGCAAGGCGCTCGGAATGGCGGTGCTGGCTCCGCTCCAGGCGATCCTCTGGATCGTGTTGCTCGGGGCCAACGGCATCGCGATCCGGAACGTCCCGGCGCTGGTCCTGCTGGTCGCCGCGACGTCAGTGCTGGTCGTCGTCTTCGGAATCGTCCTCGGCCTGCTGACCGGGAAGCGCCAGCAGGCACAGCTCCTGTACTCGGTGCTGGTGTTGGGTGCCTTCGGCGCGCTCGCGCTGCTCCCCGAACATCCGGCCACTGTCGCAGCGAAACTCGCGGTCGGTAGCGCGACGACAGTCACCACGGCGACCGTGGCGGCGCTGGCCGTCGGTGCCGTCGTCGGGTACGCCGCCATGCGTCGGTACGTCGGCCGCATCGACCCCGAACGGTACTGACTGGCACGCGAGAATCCCCGTGGGCTTTTGGCAGTCTGGCACCAGTTTCCATCGAGACGAATGTCCGAAGACCATCCACACGGCGACGCCCCGCCGTCCGGACACCCAGGAGACCACGCCGCGTCGGAGCATCCGGGTTCGAATCCGGACGCGTCGAGTTCGAGCCACCCCGGCGGCCATCCCGGAGCCCGAAACTACGCCGAGACACCGCTGATCGTCACCTGGGAAGTCACTCAGGCCTGCGAGCTCGAATGCGATCATTGCCGGGCCGAGGCCCAGCCCGAGCGCGATCCAGCAGAGCTTTCGACGGCGGACGGGAAGGATTTCGTCGAGTCGATCGCCGACTTCGGCCACCCGCAACCGATCCTCGTGTTCACCGGCGGCGACCCGCTTGAACGACCCGACCTCTTCGAGTTGCTCAAGCACGCTGCCGAAGAAAACGTCACCACGGCCGTCACGCCCGCGCCGACGGCGAACCTCACCGAAGACGTGATCGGCAGGCTCGCCGACGCCGGCGTCTCGCGGATCGCGCTCTCGCTGGACGGCGCGACCGCGAGTGCGCACGACGAGTTCCGGGGCGAGGACGGGTCGTTCGCTCGCGTCGAGCAAGCTGCCCGACAGGCCCGCGCGGCGGGCATGGAGATCCAGATTAACACGACCGTCACGGCGAACACGGTCGAGGACCTCCCCGAGATCGCCGACATGGTCGAAGAATTCGACGCGGCGATGTGGGAGGTGTTCTTCCTCGTCCCCATCGGCCGGGGCGAGGAACTCGCCCAGCTTGAGACCGAGCGAACCGTCGAGGTGATGGAGTGGCTCTACCGTCGTGGCCAGGAGGCTCCCTACCGGGTAATCACCGTCGAGGCACCGCACTACCGCAGGGTCGCCGACGAGTTCGAACGCCGGGAGTCGGGCGAGGGCGTCCGGGTCGGGTCGACGCGGGCGGGCAACGGTTTCGTGTTCGTCAGCTACGAGGGCGAGGTCTACCCGTCGGGATTCCTCCCCGAAAGCGGCGGCAACGTTACCGATCGGAGCCTCGTCGATATCTATCGTAACGCCGATCTCTTCGAGCGGTTACGCGATACTGACCAGTTCGTCGGCTCCTGTTCGCGGTGTGACTACTTAGACATCTGTGGCGGTTCCCGATCGCGAGCGCACGCTGTCACTGGAAATCCGCTCGCGAGCGACCCGTTGTGTCCGTGGGTCGAGCACGTCGAGGACACCGCGTGAAGGCTTCGCCGAGTCTCACTCCTCGGTCGATGTCGCGATCAACTGTCCCACCGGACGTCCTCGATGGTCTGGCGGTCCTCACTCGCTACGACAGTTCCGACGACCTCGCCGTCGTCCCGGCGCTCGACGTCGATCTGCTCGTATCCGTCGGTGACGATCTCGCGGACGTCCGCCTCGAGGTCGTCGGCCTCCTCGACGCCGAGTCGATTCTGGCCGCCGATCTCGCGGACCACGATCGGATATTCTGGCATTACCGGTGGTAGGGAAATCGCCGTGAAGTGTCTGTCGTCGCGGGCGCGGCCGAGTGTCGGCAGATCGCGCTATCGAGGCAGTGCCTTCCCCGGCCAGATGACATAAGTGTCCGACACCCCTCTGTGTGGACACTTCTACCATGCAAGGCGAATACGACCTGATCATCGTCGGCGGGGGCATCAGCGGCGCATCACTGCTGTATACAGTCGCGAAGTTCACCGACGTCGAGTCGGTCGCACTCTTCGAGAAAGAGCCCGAGATCGCTGCCATCAACTCCCATCACACGAACAACTCCCAGACCCTGCACTTCGGGGACATCGAGACCAACTACTCCCTGGAGAAGGCCGAGGAGGTCAAGGAAGGGGCCGAGATGGTCGCCGGGTATCTCGAGGACAACGACCCCGACCAGGAGATGCACGCAAAGCGAAGCAAGATGGCGCTCGCAGTCGGTGACGAGGAAGTCGACCGACTCGATTCGCGTTATCACGAGAAGGGCTTCGGTGACCTCTTCCCGAAACTCGACGCCATCGACCGCGAGGAGATCGAAGCAATCGAACCGAAGGTCGTCGAAGGGCGGGAGCCGGATACCGACATGCTTGCCCTGCAGACGCCCGACGGCTACACGGTCGATTACGGCGAACTCGCGACGGATTTCGTCCGCGAGGTCGAGGGTGACGAGGGCGTCGATGTCTTCACGAGCACGGAAGTCGAGTCGGTCAACGAGACCGACGACGAGTTCCTGATCGAGACCGAACGTGGCTGGTACCAGAGCGACGCGACGGTCGTCGCCGCCGGGTCTCACAGCCTCCAGATCGCCAAGGAGATGGGCTACGGTGAGCACATGTCGCTGCTGCCGGTCGCCGGGAGCTTCTTCGTCGCCGAGGAGGGCCTGCTCAACGGCAAAGTATACACGCTTCAGATGGCGAAACTCCCCTTCGCGGCGGTCCACGGCGACGCCGAGGTCCACGATCAGGGACTTACCCGGTTCGGCCCGACGGCGAAGGTCGTGCCCGCCCTGGAGCGGGGGCGGCTCTCGACGGTCGCCGATTTCTTCGACGTGTTCGAACTCTCGCCGGACTCGGTGCTGAGCTACACGAACATCCTCGCCGATCGGACCCTGTTGCCGTACGTCCTGGAGAACCTGCTCTATGACCTGCCAGCCGTCGGCAAGCGGGCCTTCCTCCCCCACGTCCGGAAGGTCGTGCCGACCGTCGAAGCGAGTGACATCGAGCGCGCGAAGGGCTACGGCGGCGTCCGCCCGCAGATCGTCAACACGGAGACGAAGTCTTTGGACATGGGCGAGGCCAAGATCACCGGCAACGACGTCATCTTCAACGTCACGCCCTCACCCGGGGCTTCGACCTGTCTGAAGAACGCGATGCGCGACGCCGAACAACTGACCGAGTGGCTCGACGTCGACTTCGACGAAGATGGGTTCCGGAAGGCGACGATCGGGAACTTCCCGCGTGGTGAGATCGAATAGAGCTGTTTCAGGGCTGTTTTCGCGCTATCCGTGGACGGTTACCACTTCTCTAAGAGTCAGAGCGACTCGACGGAGGTGTCGAATCCGACTGGCCGACCATCGTCCCACTCGACAGCTGTGACGAGATCGGACAACGCGTCGAGCCGACGTTCGAGAACGTCAAGCGGGTGCGTGTCGAGAAACCGGGCCGGTCTGTGCTCGACAACTGCCGATCCGTCGTTCACCTGGACGTGAACGGGGCCGAGATCGTCGTGCGTGTCGTCCTGATGCCACCCGACCAGTACGTCCCGGTCCGGTTCGATCCAGTTGAACCAGTAGTGCTCGTACGGGTCGCCCGTCCGGAGGCGAAACCCGACTTCGATCCGCGCGGCGGTCACGGAGTAGTCCGGTTCCTCGAGGAACTGTCGAGGATTTCCCTCGCCGACCACGCGGTACTGGCCCGCCTCTCGCGGTTCGGTCCGTCGTCGGCGAACGTCCGTGAGGCCACCGTCGAGGCGATTCCGAATACGGTCGTGGAGGCGCTTGCTCTGCAAATTGTCCCGGTTGGCGAAAAAGACGACCATTATGCGAAGGTGGAGGATACGTCAGTCCGTGGCGAAGATAGCTCGACTACGTCATCGTACAGCTGGAGGGCGTGCTTGACGAGCCGACGCTCCGTCTCGATCGCTTCCCAGGTCTCGATGACGTTGCGACGTTCGCGTATCTCCGACGCACCCAGGTCCTCTCCAGCGAGCTGATTCCGGAATGCAGAAAGCGAGTCGACATCGTAGTCCGCCGCCAGCTGTTCTCGGTCTTCGGTCAGTTCGGCGAGCTGTGATTCGAGCTCCTCCCGAGAATGCGTCTGAATCAGGTCCGTCACCTCGTCGAAAAGTAGGCGGACAGGGTTCAGATCGTACGCTTTGGTTCCCTCGACAGTCGTTTCACTGACCCAGTCGTCGTCCGCCAGCTGTTCGAGTTCGTCGTCGGCCGTCGCCCGGGAGACGTCCGCCCTGTCGGCGATTTCGCCCACCGGTGTCGGCCCCTCCAGCGTCTCGATGACTCGGCGAATCCGTTCCCGTCCGCTGAGCGTGTCCGCCCACGTTCGCTGATTCGATTCGGTCATCTCGGTGTGTGCTTGTCGCCGCTGGTTCAAATAATTTGGCTTCAATCAAATATATGAACGAACAGCCGAATCTTTTTCTCCACGCCGGCCCTGCTGAAAGCTATGGAGTACACGACCCTCGGTTCGACCGGGATGGAAGTCAGCCGGATCGCCCTCGGCTGTATGAGCTTCGGGTCGAGCGACTGGCGCGAGTGGGTGCTCGACGAGGACGAGAGCCGGGAGATCATCGAGCGCGCGATCGACCTGGGGATCAACTTCTTCGATACGGCCAATATGTACTCCCTGGGCGACTCCGAGCGCGTGCTCGGGAACGTGCTGGCCGACTACGACCGCGACGAGCAAGTCGTCGCCACGAAGGGGTTCTTCCAGATGGACGACGACAACCCGAACTCGGGTGGGCTCTCCCGGAAGGCCATCGAGCAGGAACTGGCGAACAGCCTCGATCGCCTCGGGATGGAGACGGTCGATCTCTATCAGACCCACCGCTGGGATTACGACACGCCGATCGAGGAGACGCTGCGGGCACTCGACGATGCCGTCCGTCGGGGACAGGCCCGGTACGTCGGGACCTCCTCGATGTGGGCCCACCAGTTCGCCGACGCGCTGGCGACCAGCGAACGCGAGAATCTGGAACGGTTCCAGACGATGCAGAACCACTACAACCTGCTGTATCGCGAGGAGGAACGCGAGATGCTGCCGCTGTGTGAACGCGAGGGGGTCGGCGTGATCCCGTGGAGTCCGCTGGCGCGTGGCTATCTCACCCGCCCCCACGAGGCGTTCGATGCCACGACACGCGGAGAAACTGACGAGCATGCCCGGAACCATCCGTACTTCGAGGGCGGCGGGCGCGAGATCAACGAGCGCGTCGAGGAGCTGGCGGCAGATTACGGCGTGACAATGGCTCAAATATCGCTGGCGTGGCTGCTCCATCAGGATGCCGTCGACGCGCCGATCGTCGGCACGACGAGCGTCGAACACTTAGAAGACGCCGTCGAAGCCCTCGAGATCGACCTCAGCGAGTCCGATCAGGCATATCTGGAAGAACCCTACGAGCCGGTGCTGGTCTCCGGCCACGAGTGACCGCACTCCGACGTGAACCGATGGCCAACGACCGCGGCCGAGATATCAACGTTTTTGCGATCGCCGATTCTCAGCCGTTCTATGGTCCTCCAGTTCGTCCTGCCCGCCGTGTTCGTCTTCACGTTCATCATGGTCTCGGCGTATGCCGGCGCGCTTCGCGCGCTCGAAGTGTACTTCGATCCCGACGCGGACAGCATCTTCCTCTCAGATGACGCCGAACCACCGAGGGTTCGCCAGGAGTGATCGCGGTCGCTGGGCGAAAGAATGGCCGGTCGGGGTAAACCCATAGTATTTATTCGAACCGACCGACCCCCTACCATATGGCAGAGATCGACAGCTCCGGTGACGACGACGGGCCGGACGTGCGTGTCCCGTCGTCTGGGTCCCCGTTGCCGTACTTCCTGGGGAAGCGAATCGTAATCCTGGCGATCGTCGTCGGCATCGCCTTCCTGGTCCGGCCGTTGGTCCACGGTGTGGTCTACGCTGCACTGTTCTCGCCGTCCGGACTGGTCCTGATCGGCGGCGGCACGATCACGGCCCTGATACTGTGGTTTTACCCGCCGTGGCGACTCGAACGTGAGGAACAGGAATCGAACCTCGTCTCGATGCTGTTCGAGGACGACCAGACGCCAGTCGACGGGGTCGTCGTGGGTGGCGGGACGGCGATGCGAAAGCTTCGAATTTTTGGGGCGATCGTCGGCGTGTTGTTCGTCCTCTCGATTCTCGTAAGCGTGCCGGCGGCGGCGCTCGAACAGCGGACGCTCGCCCAGCAGACGATGACCGATGCGACCGAAGTCGAGGAGTTCCCGCAGGCCAACGCGAACAACCCGCGCGTCATCCCACGGGAGGTCTCGGACGTGACGACCCGCGGGTCAGTTTCCTACCGAACGCATCGTCTCGGCACGAGCGACATCGCCAGACAGGAGGACGGCTCGCTCGCGTGGTCGTATCCGATCGAACCGGACGGAGCCCGAAACATGCTGCTCGACAATCAACGCGGCGTCCTCGTCGCGAACATGACGTCGATGGACGAACAGCAGATCGATGTCTACGAAGAAGACTTCACGTACGGCGAGGGGATGTGGCTGCACCGTTCGGCACGGTGGAACGTCAAACTCGGCGGGTTCTTCTCGCAGTACAACGACGACGCCGTCGAGTTCAGCCACGACGGCAACCCGTATCTCTACTACCCGAAGACGGGCCACGAGTGGCACCTCCTCCCGTTCCCGCACACGACACCGAAATGGAACGGCGGAGCTTTGGTCCATCCCGACGGCACCATCGAGCATCTCACCCCAGAGGAAGCACAGGCAAACGAGATCCTCGACGGCCAGCGTCTCTACCCGATGACGTTGACGCGCGCGGAGACGCGCTCGCTGGGGTACCGCGAGGGAATCATCAACCAGATGCCGGTCATCGGGGCGCACGAGGGTGAGGTCGAAGTCGCGAACCTGCCCGAAAGCGCGGACAACGAACAGCCGTTCGTGATCGACCTCGAAGGTGAGCAGATGTCCTACGTCACGGCGATGGAGCCCTACGGCGAAGACACGCGCGGGCTCGACGAGGTGTGGTTCGCCGACGCCGACACCGGCGAGTACACCTACTTCGGCACCGGCGACGAGACGCTGACTGGACCGGAGCGAGCGATGGGCATCGCCAAATCGAAAGACTCCCAGACCGGGTGGGGTGACAACTTCGTGGTGACTGAACCCGTCCCAGTGACCGTCGACGGCGACCTCTGGTGGCACATCAAGGTCGTGCCGACGGACTTCACGGACGTGACGCGCAACGTCTTCGTCAACGCCGACACCGGCAACGCGATCGAACTCAGCGACGACACGGCGATCCGGGAGTTCATCCGCGGCGATATCGACGAAAGCGAACTCGACACCGGCGAGAACGGCACCGACGTCGAGCCTGCACCGGACAACGAAAACATCCTCTATTACGTCCTCATCACCGACGAGAACGGCGAGGTCGTCGATCGCATCCCGGTCGAACGCGGCCAGGACACCCAGATTGTCGCGCCGGACGACGAACGCGTCGCGAACGAGACCAGTCCCTGAACGCAGCCCTATTCTTTCGCGGACTCGCTTTCATCTCCCTAAACGTTGAATTACTGGCGGTCGTAGGGGGTCTCGTATGACACTGACCCACACTGCAACCACGGAGACGTATGGTTCCGGCCTACCGAGCGGCGGTGAGCGGGATGGATAGCGCCCGCCAGCCGGCGGTCGCCGGTCGGTTTTACGTCCGCAACGAAGCGCCCCTTCGCGAGCAAGTCGAAGGGATGTTTACCCACGCGGTCGGTCCTGGGTCAGTGCCGACAGCAACCGCTGGATCGCCCGAAATAGCCGGACTCGTCGCGCCACACGCCGGCCTGCCGTTCTCCGGCCCCGTCGCCGCCCACAGTTACGCGGCGCTCGCGGAGTCTGGGACGCCCGAGACGGTCGTCATCCTCGGGCCGAACCACACGGGCGTCGGTGCTGCCGTTGCCGTCCCCGGTGACGACGAGTGGCGAACGCCGCTGGGATCAGTCCAGATCGACGCCGACCTCCGCGAGCAAATCGTCGATTCGACCGACGCGACCGTCGACGATCGCGCCCACGCCAGCGAGCACGCCGCCGAGGTCCAGTTGCCCTTTCTCCAGTATCTCTACGACGATCTGGCGGTGCTCCCGATCTCCCTCCGGCGACAGGACGCCGACGTGAGTCGCCAGCTCGGGGAGGCACTCGCGGCGCACACGGACGAAGAGACAGTCGTGATCGCCTCAAGCGACTTCACTCACTACGAACCACACGACGTTGCGATCGAGCGCGACGAACTGGCGCTCGACCGGATCGAAGCGAACGATCCGGCGGGGCTGATCGAGACCGTCGAGCGCGAGGGGCTGTCGGTGTGTGGCTACGGCGCGATCGCCGCGATGCTGTGGGCGAACGGGGAGGACAGCCAGGTCGACGTGTTCGCCCACGCCACCAGCGGCGACACCGCCGGCTCGCGGGACGACGTGGTCGGGTACGCCTCGGTTGCCGTCCGTGACGGGGCCAGCGACGCAGCCTGATCAGGCCGTCTTCGCGACGGTGCGGATCGGCTCGCCGAGCGCGTAGACGGTGTTGTGGCCGGTGATCTCGACGTCGACGAAGTCCCCCAACTCCAGCCCCATCGATTCTGCCTCGGGGATGGCGACCTGGCGGTGGGCCTCGTCGTAGCCAACCAGCGAGTCCTCAGTGCCGTCCTGGGTCAGCAACACCGTGTGCTCCTCGCCGACCATCGCGTCGTGGGCCCTCCCGACGACGTCCATCTTCAGGTCGGTCATCGCCGAGGACCGCTCCTTCTTGATCGTCCCGCCGAGACCGTCCAGCTCGGCCGCGTCCGTCCCCGGTCGCTTCGAGAAGCGCGTCACGTTGATTTTCTCTGGCTCGACATCGCGGAGCAGGTCCATCGACTGCTGGAAGTCTGCCTCCGTCTCGGTCGGGAACCCGACGATGAAGTCGGTCGCGAGCGTCCAGTAGTCAAGGCGGTCGTCGAAGGCCGCGACGATCTCTTTGAACTCCGGCGTCCGGTGACGCCGGCGCATGTCCGTGAGGACGTCGTCGCTGCCCGACTGGACGGGCGCGTGCAGGAAGTTGTAGAGTTCGTCGTGGGCGGCGAAGACGTCGGCGAGTTCCTCGTGCATACCGTAGACGCCCTTCGGGTTCGCCATGCCGACCCGCACGCGGAAGTCGCCCGCGAGTTCACAGATCCGGGTGAGGAGTTCCGGCAGCTTTCGCTCGCCGTTCTCGAGGCCGTAGACGCCGGTGTCCTGGCCGGTGATCCGGATCTCGCGTGCGCCAGCGTCGAGGAGCTCCCGGGCCTTTTCGACGTTCCCGGCGACCGGCGGCGAGTCGATCGTCCCGGTCGCCTGCTTGGTGATACAATACGAGCAATCCGAGAGACAACCCCGAGCGATCGGCAAGATGCCGGTCACGTCGTCGAGCACGACCTCGGTACCAGGGGTCGCCGTCGGACACTCGCCGTTGCGGACGTACTCGGGGACGTCGTCCCAGTGGAGGATCTCGGCGTCGACATCGGCGTCCTCGAACGCCTCGCCCTGAGCGAGCGCCATACAGCCGGTGACGACGAGATCCGCGGGCGTCTGCTCGTCGAGTTCGGTCGCTCGCCGGAGCATGTTGCGTTCGGTCTTCTCGACGACGGTGCAGGTGTTGAGGATCGCGACGTCGGCCCGCGAGGGATTCTCGACGGGGTAGTGGCCGCCCTGGCGGAGCCGACGCTCGATCGCCTGGCTCTCGCCGCGATTGGACGTACACCCGTACGTCTCGATGTAATAGCGGGCCATCCGTAGCTACCACTACGGTCCGGGAGGCAAAAGCACAGCGAAACAGGACACCGACAGCATTCTCCGTTGGTACGTGAACGTTCAGATAGTCACCCACAGGTCGTGTCGTAACAATTATTGGGCTGTTTACAGTACATTCGGATTGCAACGATGTCGAAACGAACGTTTGCCGTCCTGATAGTGGTCGCGACGTGCGTGCTTGCGGGCACAGCCGTCGTGGCTGCGGACAACGGTCCGGACGTACCGACAACGAACAACACGAGCACTGCCGACGAGGCCTACCTCAGCGACGACGGGAGCGTCGTCATGGTGTCTCACGGCGACACTAGCGCCGACGGCGTGGGCGAACTCGGCATGAACGTCACCGAGGGGCTGGTGTTCGGCAGCTACCAGCAACCGGTGGAGACGAACGTCACGGGCGCGTTCTCGATGGCGGCCAACCAGTCAGGTATCAACGCCTCGGGGTCGCTCGCGATGCCCCGGCCCGAGGCGCTCGAATCGCTCGATCTGACCGTCGACAGTGAGACGACGGCCGAGAATTCCCGTAGCGACCTGGACCTCGATGCGACCGTTGCCCTCCCCGAGGATGCCAGTCAGGTCACGATGATGTTCGACGAGTTCACGACGACCGGTTCGGTTACGACGACCGCCTCGACCCTCGAAACCCAGGGTAGTGCCGAGTGGTCGGCCCGACCCGGCCTGGACTCCCAGGAGTACGCCTTCGACCTCCGAGCGACTGACGAAGGCCACGTCCTCGAAGCCCGACAGTCTTACAACGTCAGTTCCTTCGCCGCCGAGCAGTGGAACACCCGCGAGAAAGCCACGCAGACACTCTCGGGACAGTTTACGATGATTGCGACGATGCTCGACGGGTCCAGCAATTTCACGATGGACTCGTATGCCTTCGAGTCGACTGACGACGGTGGCCACCTCGAGGTCGAGTACACTGTCGAACTCCGGGGCGTCCACGAGTTCCTCCGCCAGGGGCTCGTCGAATCGCTCTCTCAGAGCACGGCGACGCTGCCGACTGATGGAGACACGACCGAGAATCTCGACGTCTCGCTCGACAACGTCTCGATCGAGCACGTGTCGGTCGCCCTCGACGTCGACCAGGGATCTGCCGAAGAGATGGGTTCCGGCACCGCGAGCTGGAACGTCAGCGTCTCCGGCTACGACCAGCTAATGTCCGCCTACATGGCGGCCCTCGAGAGCAGCGACGAAACAGGCATGATCGCAAACCAGTCGGAGCAGCTCGAATCGCAGTTCGCCGCGATGCGGGCGGCTGACTACGCACAGACCGCGACGTGGGACATCGACGTTGCGATGGCAGACGGATCGGTCCAGGCGAGCGTTTCGATGGAACAGCGGACCGACAACTGGGCCACCTACGTCGAGGAACGCGACGCTCGCGACCTCCCAGCGATCGGCACCCAGCGGTTGGCCTTCGACGCAGCCACGGAGGGTGATCAACTCGTCATGAACGGGTCCACACTCGTCCAGCAGGACGAGACGTTCGACCAGACTCTCGAAAGCCTCGAGCGGAGTTTCGAGCAGTCCTCGTCGATGACGACGACACCGACGGAGACGAACCCGTTCTCGCGACTGCGCGCGGCCGAGTTCCTCGGCTCGCGTCTCGACGCGTCGGTCAACGAGACGACCGTGACCGTCGACGGCCACGCCGAGTTCGGTAACCTCTCGGCGATCACCGAGATGGTCGAGACGGAGACTGACGTCGGCTCGATCGACGGGATGTACGTCGACGCCAGTGGAGAGACGCCGACGACGTACCTCCGGATGGAGGACATGGTCGAGTCGGACGACCCGGATGCGGCGACCCTCCGGGAACACGAAATGATCACTGAGGATACGGTCATTTACCCCCCGGGCGAGTGGGACGAACAATCACAGACTGTGACGGTCGAAGAGTCGGCGGTAGAGACGAACATGATGGTGCCCCAGGCGAACGACGACGCCCAGCAGATGGGCGATGATGCCGAGACGACAACGTCGTCAGCTGACGATGACACCGAGACGACAACGGACGACGAAAGCGACGAGACAACGACCGACAATGAGGGCGTTGACGAAACAACGACCGACAGTGGCAGCGACGATGCCGAGACGACGACTGACGACGAAAGCGACGAGACAGGGGAGAGTCCCGACGAATCGGCTGAGACGACCACGGCAAGCGGTCCCGGGTTCGGTGCCCTCCTCAGTATGGTCGCTCTCCTCGCGGTGGCGCTGATCGGTGCACGCCGTCGCTGACGCCGTACTCGTTTTCGTTAGCCTGCGTTCGTCCGCGTGATTGCCGGCAGACCGGAACGTTTTCCATTGACGCCTAAGTTTATCAACATATGGTACTCCCGAGTGGATTCGTCGTCCCGGCACTCCCGTATCTCGTCGTCCTCGGGCTCGGACTCCTGTTGACGACGTTGCTGCTGTTGGGCCTCGAACCGCCCGTGGGCAAAGGTCACGTCCTCGCGTTGCTCCCGTGGATGGCCGTCGGCGGTATCGCGCATGGCTTCTATCAGATACCGAATCCACCTGGCCTCTACCCCGAGTGGGCCGGCCCCCTGTTCGGAGCGCCTGCCGTCTATCTGACCACGTACGTCCTCGTCGCGACCGTCTGGCTGCTGTTGATCGTCCTGGGAACAGCCACCAACAGCCTCGACCGGGTCGTGACGTATCTCGGGGCGACTGGCCTCGGTGTCTTGCTCGTCTTTCTCGGCGTGATTATCTGGCAGGGGATGGGGCCAGAACTGTCCTTTCAGCCGCTGTGGCCAACCGTCGCCTTCCTCGTCGCGCTCGTCCTGACGGCCACGACGTATTTCCTCGTGAGCCTGAAATGGACGGGCGAAGTCGCCCGGACGGGCGTCGCCGGCGTGGCCGTCGTCTTCGCACACGCCTTCGATGGCGTCATCACGACGGTCGGGAAAGACGTCCTCGGGGCCCACGAACGGACGCCGATCCCGGCGACGATCATGGACTTCGCCGGGCAACTACCGACGGCCGAGTATATCGGTTCCGGCTGGCTGTTTCTGGTCGTGAAGTTGCTCCTGGCGACGGCGGTCGTCGTTGCCTTCGCCGAGTACATCGAAGAGCGACCGGCCCGCGGGAGCCTCTTCCTCGCGCTGATCACGGCCGTCGGAATAGGACCGGCCATGAACAACGTCGTCATATATATACTCGGGTGAGCCCCCGTCGAGCCACGCTCGTCGAATCGGGAACGTTTTGAGCCACGGATCGGTAGCCGAAGTATATGAGCGGTCGTCCGGGGTCGGCCTATCGCGGCGTGCGACGGCGCATGCGGTATCGCGCCGGTGCGTTCCGTCGCTGGGTCGAACATACGCGGAATCTCGTCCACCTCTCGGTGCTGTTTGCCATCCCGGTGTTGATGGGTGTGGTGACGTGGTTGTCGAACGCGCTGGACGTGCTTCCGTATCTCCTGTTTCCACCGTTGGCCGCCGGCTCGTACTCGCTGTTTACGAACCCGGAGAGTCCAGCGTCCTCGCCACGCCGATTCGTGGGCGGCCTGACCGCCGGCGCGTTGTGTGGCTGGATCGCGCTCGCCGTGACCGCGCGCTACTGGTATGCTGTTCCCCCTGGAGAGTACCAGGTACATGGCGGTGCCGTCGCACTCGGGCTTTTTCTGACCGGGACCGTCACGTGGATCCTGAACCTGCGTGAGGCGTCAGCGTACTCGACGGCACTACTCGTCCACGTCACCGGGACGGCACAGATCGAGTACGTCCTGAGCGTCTTCCTCTCGGCGTCGCTGGTAGCCGTCGTCTTCGTCGCCTGGCGCGAGGGCGTCTACGAGAACCGGGCAGACCTCCTCTACGATTCGGTACGTGGCGACGACCGGGTGCTGGTCCCGTTGCTTGGAGAGGATGCCGACGCGACGGCGATGTTCGCCGCCCGACTCGCCGCCGCTCACGACGCAGGAAAGGTCGTCTTGCTCGACATCGTCGACGACGAGACTGTCGCCAGTGTCGAGCGCGAACTGCTCGATACTGATGCACCCGCCAGCCACGACTGGGTTTCGATGGAGGCCGATCCGTCGTTGACTCCGAGTGATCGAGAGACTCTCGAAGCGGCCGACTTCGATGCGGAGACCCTCGACGCAATCGCCGAGCGACACGCTGTCTCGGCGGCCGCTGATCGCCTCGAAGCGGACGCCGCACGGATCGAGACGAAGATCGGCGTCCCGTGTGACGTCATCGTCGCTGCCGACGGCGAAATCCCCGTAGCGACGATTTCGCGCACTGCCAGGGAAGCGAACTGTGACCTGATCGCCGTTCCCTACCAGGAGCGCCACGGCGGACTCTCGCCGACGATCAAACAACTGTTCGTCGGCGATATCGACGTGTTGGTCCACCGGTCCCAGGACGGCCGAACGCGGTGGCGGCGTATCCTCGTCCCGGTTCGGACGAGGGGCGTCGCCCACAGCATGATCGATTTCGCGACTCGCCTCGCCGGTCCGACTGGCCACATCAGCGTCTGTCACTGTATCGATACCGAACGTGACCGCCGGGAGGCCGAGGAGTTACTCGCCGACATCGTCGAACCGTTCGCCGGGCGGATCGAAACCCGGGTCGCAGCCGACGATCTCCGGTCGTTCCTTGCGGAGAATGCGGCTGGCTACGATCTGGTGATTGTCGGATCGAGCCAGGACCGGTCACCGACGTCGCGGTTCATCTCGCCGCCGACCTTCGAACGACTCGAGGACGTTGACACCGACGTCGCCATCGTGGATCGAAACTACGTCGACGACCGGACGTGACCGCGATACAATAAAAACCGCCCCGTTCTCACCCGGCCTCAGAGGTCGTCGTCGTTCTCGACTGCAAGCAATCGATCGGCGATCGATTCCATGCCCTCGCCGCCCATCGCCGACTGGACAAGAAGGTGACCGCCGATGACAGCCGGGCTGATGACTGAGTCCGCGCCGGCCCGCCGGAGTTTCTCGATGTTGTCTCGATCGGTCGCGGCGGCGACGATCCGCGCGTCGGGGTTGAGCTGTCTGGCTGTGAGGATCGCGAGGGCGTCCTGGGCGTCGTCGTTGGTCGCTACCAGGACAGCACGGGCACGTTCGATGCCGGCCCGTCGCAGCGGCTCGTCGTCGCTCGGATCGCCGACGATCGCGTTGATGTCGCGATTGCCGAGGCCGGTCGCGGCATCGCCATCCGGCGTAATGACGATGAAGTCAGTCTCGGTCTGGAGTTCTTCAAGGATCGGTTCGGTGAGGTCGCCGTATCCAGCCACGAGGACGTGGTTCTCGAGCTGGTCGAGTTGTGAGCGTGTCATGGTTCCGAGTGCGCGGGCGAACCTGGCCTGGATCATCGGGCCGATGAGCGAGCCGAGCGCGAGGGCAAACGACGCCGTCCCGAGGACGACGACCGACAGCGCGAACAGCCGCGCGCCGTCAGAGCCGGAGGGGATCACGTCGCCGTAGCCGACGGTCGAAGCGGTGACGACCGTATAATAGAGGGCATCGGTAAGCGTTTCGACACCGCCGAAGTCATCGCGTAACGCGTAGGTACCGACGGTTCCATAAATCAGAGTACCGACGAGCGCGGCGAGGGCGGCCAACTGGCCGATCGAGAGGTCGATCTGGCGGTCGAATCGCCGGTAATTCACCAGCAGTGGCGCCACGGCAAGTACCGAAAGGACCACCAGCGGCACCGAGACGACGGCCGACTGGACGAGTCCCTGAAAGGCCGTAACGGGCAACAGGACGATTGTGGAGAACCACGCGACCCGCAACCGTCGTCGCAAGCCATACGCCGAGACGAGCATCAGAAAGCCGGTCAGCGAGCCAGTAAAGCCAGCAGTCTGCTGGATTGCGGATGGAACTATCTCGGCGATCGGGCCTGCGATCGAGGCCGTCCCGACGTTGAGTAGCCCCGTCACGACCGAGAGGATCGCGACGGCCGACGCGAGGTGGATCGGTAGCTTCGGGCCGAGCCAGCCTCGTCGCTCTTCCATGCTCGAATACACCGAAGGCCGGGAGTAAAGTCTGCCGGGACGGCATCGCGAGGGCTTCCGATCTGACGTCGGGGTGGTCGCCGGCCGGTACTGATTTGAGACTGGGGCGTGTCAGCGTCATCCATGCCATCGCTGCCGGTCGCACTACTCTTTGGCGTCTACCTGGGTGTGCTCACCGGGATCATCCCGGCATTGGTCGCCTGGACGCTCGGATTCCTGTTCAAGTACCTCACCGGCGTCACGCTGCCGGGATTCGGTGTGGTCGTCCTCGGGGTCGCACTGGCTGGCGTCAACGGCGGGCTGCTCGCGCTCGCGGACCCGTCGATCACTGGCTCCGCGAACGCGCCGACGATCCTGGTCGCTTTGCTCGTGATCATGATGATGGTACTTTACGCCCACAGCAAGGGTGACCAGCTCGGCGCGGAGATGCCGCGGAAGCTCTCGTTGCGGACACTCGGCGAGCGGACGCTCGCCCTCGATCTGATCGAGTCCGTCGGCGGCAACGAGGTCCGCGTGCGGGTGGCCGGGGAGGTTGCCGACGTCGAGGGATACCCGCCGCTGCCCGAGGACCTCCGCGCGGAGATCCGGGCGGGCGAGTGGACGTTTCCGGCCGACCTCGACTTGCCGGCGCTGGAGAACCGACTGGCCGAACGATTGACCAACGAATACGACCTCGGTGACGTCTCGGTCGCCATCGACGAGCGCGGCCGGGCGACCGTCGCTGGCGCGCCGCCGTTCTCGGGGCTCTCGAAACGCGTCGAATCCGGCAAGCGGGCAGTCTCCGTCGACGCGCTGGTGCCGACCGGCCTCGCTCGCGGCGACGTGGTGACGGTCGTGACGGCCGACACGCAGGTCCGGGGTACCGTCCTGAGCGCGCGCTCCGCACGCGAAGGAAGCGAGCCAGCCGAGTCGGCCGACGAACTCCCGACATCGTCGTCCGAGACTGAGAAACGACTCCTCGAATCGGTCCGCGCGCCGACGACGACAGGTGGCGACGGCCAGGTTACGGTCGCAGTCGGTCGGACCGACGCGGAGGCCGTACTCCGGTCGGATCGGGCGACGGTCATCGTCGAGGCGCGCGGGACTCGCCGGGAGTACGCCCTGATCTCGCTGCTCCGGCGGGCGGGCAAACGGTTCCGCCGGGTGACCGTCCGGGCCGGCGGCGACCTCGAAGGCGAGACGCTGGGCACCGCCGGGTTCCGGGATCGGTTCGGCGTCGTCGTGCTCGCAGCCAGAGATACGGGCGGCTGGGAGTTCGATCCACCGGGAGATCACTCGCTCGCTCCCGGGACTGAACTGTACGCGGTCGGGACGCGTGACGGACTCACGGAACTCGAGGGGACGATCGCGTGATCGACGCCGTCCCGTTGCAGGTGTCCGTCAGGGCGAGCACCGTGCTGGATGCCGCCGCCGAGATCGGCGGCCTCGCAGTCGTCGCCGCGGCGGTGGCCGGTGGCCTCGCGATCACGTATCGCTGGTACGCTCGCGAACGGGTCTCGAACCCGCCGGCGGTACTCGTCGCCCTCGCAACGGTCGCACTCTTGCTCAACGCCATGACTGCACTCGGGGAAGTCATGTACGGAGCCACCACACTAAGTGTCAAGGCCGCAGCGTTCAACGTGAGCGCACTCGCGGCCGGGACCGTCGCGGCCCTGGTCGGAATCACCGTGGGCGATCACCTGGCAAAGACCGTTCTCGGTGGGACCGATCAGGTCGCACTCGACGATTCGGTGAGTCGGGTCGTCAGAGCCGTCGGTCGGGTCATCACTGTCGAACTCCCGGCAGAGATCGACGACGTGCCCGGGTACGATCCTGTCGACGCCGAGACGAAGGCGACCCTCGAGGCGAAGACGTTCGTCTTCCCGCGTGGTCTCACTGTCCAGGAATTGCGCGACCGCCTGACCCGCCGTTTGCGGGAAGACTACCGCGTCGGCCACGTCGACATCGAGATCGACGACGACGGGGCCGTCACCCACCTCGGACTCGGCGCTCGTGCCGCGGGGATCGGCCCGACGCTGCCGCCCGAGAGCGCTGCGATGGCGGTTCGGGCCGATCCCGCCTACGCGGCCAGTGCCGGCGACCTGGTGCAGGTGTGGGAGCGCGACCCCAAGCGCCGACTGCTGAACGCCGAGGTCCGCGGGACGGCGGGCGAGATCGTCACGCTCGCGATCGACGCCGCCGACGCCTCGAAGTTGTCGAGCGAGGAACGATACAAACTCGTTACCCTCCCGATCGAGGAACGCGACGACCGAGAGTTGACCGAACTACTTCGGGCCGCCGACGAGACGCTCGGCGTCGTCGAGATCGCCGACGGGAGTTCACTGGCTGGGGTGCCGGTCGGAGCGCTCGCCGTCACGGTCGTCGCGATCCACGCCGGTGGGCCGGACGATCGCATCGAGGCACTGCCGGCCAGTGACCGCGTCCTCTCGGGTGGCGACTCGGTGTACGTCATCGCCCGTCCCGACGCGATCCGCCGGATCGAGTCGGCCGGCACTGTCGAAAGCGTTGGCGAGGGAGCGTCCGCATCGAGCACCATCTCCGACGTCCGTGCGTCCCACCCTGTCGAGTCGGCCCAGCCAGTCGACGATGCTGGTTCCGTGGACGAGCAGTCGACCACCGGATCGGGCGAGGGAGCCACTGAAACCGACGGTGAGCAGCGCCAAGGGCCGAGCGGAACGGCTGACCCAGCAAGCGATTCTGGGGACGACGAACCCGAGCCCATCGAGTCGGCGGGCACTGACGGCGTGACCGAACAGTCACCTACCGGAGGGAACAAATCGGACGACCAATCAGCGCAGGGAGGCACGTCGATGTCGGAGCATTCCGATGAGACGGGTGGGGTGACCGAAGAGACGCCGGAAGCCACGGGAGAAACGACGGAGGATACTGGCAAGAGGACGGGGGACACCGGGGACGCGGTTGACAAACCCAACGGGGACGAACGCGCCTGAATTCGCCGGCACTGAACTCTCGCGGTTCGGCTGCCCCCAGTTCAGCACCCGTCCGAACGGACATCACATAACCTTGTTCAACGTTATCATCACAAAGAATATCACTGAAGTGTACAACATTTGCGTATGGACGAGAGCCGTCGAAACGCCCTCAAATTCGTCGGAACAGCCAGTCTCACGGCGGTTGCTGGCTGTAGCGGCATTGCCGCCCCCGGCCAGTCCTTCGGCGAGCGAAGGACGCTCACACCCGACGACGGCGACGCGGACGGCCTGTTCGGCAACGAAGTCGCCGTTTCCCGGGACAGATCGACGATTCTCGTCAGCGCATATCAAGCCGACACGCCCGTTGGAACGGAAACGGGGGCAGTCTACGTCTTCGAACGCGCGGACGATTCCTGGACCCAAGCTGGGAAACTCGTTCCCGACGCCTCGCGAGAAATCTACTCGTTCGGGGCCGGCGTGGCGCTGTCGGCCGACGGGACGACGGCCGTCGTCGGGTGTGGGTTCGACGAGCGACGCGCGATGCAGACATCCGGTGCGGTGTACGTCTTCGAACGGGTCGACGGCGAGTGGAGCCAGGGGGCGAGGTTGATCGAGGACGTGGCGGATGACACCACCGACAGGTCGGTGGCGTTTGCCAATGCGCTCGGCGAATCCGTCGAGGTCTCGGCCGACGGGGGGACGGTGCTGGCCGGCGCACCCTACCACGCCTTCAGTACGACCAGCGGTGCGCCGCCGGTATCCGGTGGGTCGGCCTTCGACGACGTGGTCGCGTCCGTGAACGACTCGATCGGACCGGCACCGGGGGCGGCGTTCGTCTTCGAGCGATCCGGCGAGGAGTGGCACCAGGCCGCGAAGTTCGCCCCCGAGGAACGGTGGGGACCAGACCACGTTGGATCAGCGGTCGCACTCACAGGTGATGGGTCGAAAGCCTTCGTCGCCTCCCAGGGGGGCGGTTCGGTCACCGTCTTCGAGGGCGTTGAGGAGTCCTGGGCCGAAGCATCGACACTCCCGATCGACGACGATACCTTCCTGTTACGCGACGGTGTGATCGGCATATCCAGTGACGGCACCACGGCCGTCGTCGGGGACTACGGCGGCCCGGCGTCCGTCTTCGAGTGGGCGGACGGCGAGTGGAGCCGATCGGCGACACTCTCACCCGGCCAGACGGACAACCCCGGGAAGAACGCGCACGTCGCGCTCTCCGCCGACGGCGAGACGGCCCTCATCGTCAGGCCGAGTACCGAACAGGGGACTGCTGTCGAGGCCGTCACCCGGTCGGGAGGCTCGTGGGACCGGAAGACTGTACTCAGCGCCGGGGACGGACGATCGAATGTTCGTTTCGGACGGTCACTGGCACTCGCCGGTGACGGAACTACGGCCGTCGTCGGCGCTGATCGGGCAGCCACGGAGAACGGCATCCCCACCGGTGCGGCGTTTGTTTTCGAGTAAACAGGTTACGACAGAACGCGCTTCGAGTCGTCTTCCCTATTCCCAGGGTGTCGATCGGTCGGTGATCTCGCCGGCGAGCGGTTCGCGCATGGCGACCGCCGGGTCGTCGCGGTTGGCCAGCACCCACATCAGCTTGACCATCGCCGTCCCGGGGAGCATGTCCTCGCCCTCGATCACGCCAGCGTCCAGCAGATCGCGGCCGGTGTCGTAGACCCGATCGCAGACCCGGCCGTCGATACACTGGCTGGTCATGACGACCGTCGTGCCGTCCTCGACCAGCGCGTCGATCCGGTCGATCCAGTTCGTATTGACGTGTCCCAGGCCGGTCCCCTCGATCACCACGCCAGCCGATCCCTCGACGGGATCGAGCATCGACGGTCCCGCACCAGGTGTGAACTTCACGAGGTCGACGTCGGTTTCGAGACTCGCTCGAAGCTCCAAGTCAGTTTCTCCGCGCTCCTCGTATTCCCGTCGAAACGTAATCTCGCGGGTCTCGCGGCTGTCGGTCGCTCGAGTGTCCGAGGCCGCGTCGGCCTCGCTCGTCTCGTAGTCGACAGTCCCGAGCGGTTTCCGGCCGATCGTTTCGAACGCATCACGGCGGGAGGTGTGGTTCTTCCGGGCGCGAGTCCCACGGTGGAGCGCACAGGCGTCGTCGCTCTCGGAGGCGTGCATGGCGATCATGACCTCCGCGGCGTCGCTTTTGGCGGCCTCGACCGCGCAGACGGCGTTCATCACGTTGTCCGAAGAGGGGCGATCGGCCGAGCGCTGGCTGCCGGTGAAGACGATCGGGACCGGCGTCTCCAGCATGAAGGATATCGCGCTCGCGGAGAACTGCATCGTGTCGGTGCCGTGCATGACGACGACGCCGTCGGCCCCCGCTTCGATCTCCTCGTGAATGGCCTGTGCGAGATCCACCCACACGTCAGGGGTCATGTTCTCGCTGAGGATGTTCGCGACGACGCGCCCGCGATAGTTCGCCAACCCGGCGAGTTCGGGGACGGCCCGGAGGACGTCCTCGGCGTCGAACTGGGCAGTGACCGCGCCGGTGCGGTAGTCGACGGTCGAGGCGATAGTGCCGCCGGTCGAGATGAGTGATATCGTCGGGAGGTCCTTGTCGAACTCGATTTTCGACTCCTCGCTCGCCTCGCCGGATTCGATGTCGTAGACGTCCGCCTCGAGGACGTCGGCCTCGGCAGCGGAGCGATCGACGCCGACGTTGTAGCCACTCGGGAGTTTGACGACGAGCGTTTCCGCGTCCGTCGAGGGGAGTAACACGCCCTCGAAGGTCCCCTCGCCGTCCTCGACTGCAACGCGATCTCCTGGATTCATGCTCGGGGCTACCGGACCGGTGGACTTCAAACCATCTTTCTACACGGGAAAAGGCCCATGTCCCTGGCCGCCCCAGCGACGGTATGGCCGAGCGATCCGATCAGCGAACCCGCGAGCGATCGTCCGTCGACAGCGAGGACCTGGAGGAACTCCTCGATTCTGGCCTGGACGACGGCGCTGGCGTCGCCTCGAGTCGGGACGAACCTACCCGGGAAGACGGGGCAGGGTCGTCGTCGGGGCTCCGGGATCGGCTGCGTTCGATCGTCGGCAGGTCAGTCTCACGTCCGCTCGGGTCCGTGCGTTCGCGACTCGGACACCTCTTCTCGGTGCGGACCTTCGGAACTGCGCTCGTCGCCAGCATCGTCGCGGCGATCGGGTTCGGGTTCGTGATCCCCTTCGTCGACACGCTCGGCGCGCTCGCCGGCATTTTCGCGGTCGGCCTCGGGTTCGGCCTCGTGGGCGAGCGCCGACAGTACCTCGAAATCGGACTCGCGGGAGCGGCCACGGCCGCTCTGGGAGCCCTCACAGAGTTTCTGGTCGTTGCACTCGCCGGGCGTGGCGATCTCGTGGTCCTGTTCGGCGTCGGCAGCGGCCTGCTCGCGGCCCTGATCGGCCACTACGTCGGTCGCGACCTGCGCGACGGATTGACGCGGGATGTCTGATACGGATTACTCTCAGTCAGGTCCGAATCGATCGCCCGAAAGCGGGCGGTCGTAACGCTAAACAGTGCGATTTATCCGTATAACTCATCTGCGGAGTACCCACTGCCCGCCCTCTTGCTCGACGACGCCACGGGATTGCAGCGACTGGAGGACGTCCTCGACGACCGGCGGCGGGACTTCTACCCGGCGACTGATGGTCTCGATGTCGGCACCGCCGTCGGCGATAGCGCCCATCACTTCGACGTAGAGACGATCGTCGCTGTCGTCGATTTCGTCGCTGACGCGCTCCATGACGTCCGTAAGTCGCCCCTGGACCCACCGCTGGGCGAGCGACAGCTCGTTGCGGAGCCGACGAAGCCGCCGCATCTCGACGGCCAGCTCCGGCAACTCGGACGCGCCGTCGGGGTCGACGTCGATCGAGAGGTGCTTACACGAAGTGATGTCCAGTCCGGAACTGGCCGGATACGCAGTCTTCGTCCCGAAATCGTATGGCGAGGCCGTGACTTCGAGCCGGAAGCCTCGCGAGATGTAAAAGTACTTGCGACGGCGTTCGTCGGTTCTGCTCTCGACGAGGCCGGCCTCCTCGAGTTGTCGCAGGTGATCGATGACAGCCTTCGGACTCACGCCGAGATAGTCGCTGATCTCCGTGACGTAACAGGGTTTGCGCGCCAGCAGACGCAGGATGCGTCGGCGGTTCGCGTTCCCCAGGAGATCGAGTAACTCGGCAGATTCCATTCACGTGACGTTAGTGATTCTAACATTTAAACATATCGTTCATTCGGAGCCGCGTGACGAGTTAGACGCCGCTGGGAATACACACGACTCAACTAACAGGTTAGCCGTGTTGTTTCGTTTGGAGGCGTCTGAACGTCGCCGCGGGGTCCGGCCCTTTCGCACTCACGCCATCGGCGTCCGGTGCGTTCCCCGGGTCGCCATTCGAACCCCCCGTCTCGTCGGAGTTGGCACCCGAACCCGGGGTCTGTCCCGTCTCGTTGGCAGTCGGGGCCCCATCCAAATTGGCGTCAGAAGCGGGGGATCCAGCAGTGTCGCTATCGGAACGGGGTGTGTCGTCAGTATCGGTGGTCTCAGTGTCTGATCCGGCCGGTTGCTCGCCGGGTTCTGTTCCGTGGTTCGTCCCATCGGCTCCTGGTGAGTCGTCGGTTCCGTTTCCGGGTGTCGTCCGGGTGTCGCCGTCAGTCGTATCCGGATTGCCCGGATCGGCGTCTGGCGTGTCGTCATCACCCGTTTCGTTCCCGTCTGGAGTGGCGGGATCCGTTCCGGAGGCCCCGTCAGCATTCCCGCTGTTCGGCATTGTTTCGGAACCGTTCGCGGCCGGAGAGCCGCGGTGGTCTGGCTGGGAACCGTCTGGTCCGTTGTCTGGCGTCGATTGATTGTCGTTTCCCTCACCACGGTCGAGAGATGGGTTCGTCGTTCCCCCATCGTCCCCCGGTGGGTTAGTGTCATCGTTGCGTGGATCAGATGGCCCCCCATTTCCCCCCGGTGGTGATGTACCGTTTGTCCCGGGTGGTGCCGTCCCGTTCGCTCCGGGTTGTGCTGTGCCGTTCGCACCCGGTGGCATCGTTCCGTTCGGGCCTTTGGGTCCATTCCCAGCGGATTCGTTCGGGCCGGCGGGCGAATCAGCCGGTGGCCCCCGTGGCACGTCCGCTGGCGGCCCGACGGAGAGATTACGGGCCATCGAAGCGACCTCGTGGCCACTCATGTTCGTGGCCTGCGACCGGAGGGCATCGAGACGGGTCGTATTGACTCCGACCTCGCGCGCTTTCTCGTCCGTGTCGTTGATCGCTCGCTCTAAGGCGTGAATCCGTGCTGCGAGACCCGAAACGGTGGCGGCTGATCGCGGGTTCCGAACGTCGACACTCTCGTTTTCGATGGCGGCGAGTTGGTTCTCGAGCCGTTGGAGTCGGCGTTCGAGCGATGCGGTGCGCTGCTGGACCGCGTTTCGTCTCGCCGACGTGTTCGCCTGGTTGTACCCGGCCTTCCACATCCCGTTCTCGACGGCAGACTCGGCCGATACCGTATTCGACTGCATAAAGGCGCTCATTTTGCTTCCCAGTGTGGGCGTCGCGTTCTCTTCGGTCGGCGTGTCGCTCTCGTTCGCAGTCGTGTTCACGAGGAGATCCGAGGGTGACGTGACGGAGTGATCGGCTGTCGTCGTACTGGGGCCGACGACTGCCGATGCCAGAGCCGGCCCGACTGCGAGACCCATGGCGACCAATAGTACGGCCACGGGAACCCGATATCTCATGTTCCAGTGTTGGCCGTGGTCGCGTATAAACCCGGATATTCGTTCGTACCGTTCACTGTCCAGTCTGACCCCTTCAAATCGTCCAAGAGCGTTTATTCGACGATCCGAGAGCGTTTTAGAGCCAATTTCGACTGCCCGTCCTTACCGAGTGGTCGGGTTGGCGAAGATTTATACGCACTGGTGTGGTGCATGTTACTATATAGCATGTTCGAACCGTTCTCGGGATCGTACTACCTCGGGCGGTTGTACGTCGAGCCACACGACGGAGCGACGCCGGCGATAGCGAGACAGGACTACAAAGCACTTCGCCAGCAGCTTTACGGCAATGAGGGGCACGGGAGCGGGCCGGTGGTGATGAAACTCGACCAGCGACACTTCCCAGTCACAGGCGTCCCGTCCGTACCGGCAGAGACACTCGCGGTGCCGCCCGAGATTCTCTCGGACTCGCAAATCGAGAATCCACCGTCGTTGCGGGAAGTGTTACTCGCGACGGCCGATCGAGCCGAGCAATTGCTATCGCTGATCGGTAGCGTGGAGGACCGTCGACGCCAGGACGACGGTTCTGTCGACGGACCCGCTGGCGACGGCCGACCCACCGGGATTTAAGCCGTCCCGACCGTCTGTTGGCCCAATGCTCGACGAGCTACTTGGCCGTGCCCAACTCAGGGAGCGAATCGAGGAACTCGAGGAGGAGAACCGCCACCTCCAGCGCCAGTTGGACGCTGAATCCGACCGTCGGGCCGACATCGAAACGGAATACCAGGAGGCCGAACGTCGTGCGAACCGCCTGGAGGACCGAGTCCAGGAGCTGACGGATCGTGTCGATCGGCTCTCGGGATCGGGCCGAGACGTGTCCGCTCGTCGACGGGAGTCGTTGCGCGGTGAGCGTCTCACGACGGTCCTGGCCCGTCTCGAATCTGTTGAGACCGATCCGGAAGGCGCGCTGACGGCGTTCGTCGACGACGGGACGCTTCCGGACGCCGTCAGCGAGGCGTCCGGCGACCGTGCGAGCCTGGTCTCCCGGGCCGCGCCGTGTTTTGTATTCACCGACGATGCCGGCTTGCTCAGCGTGGCACTGCAAGCCCCGATCGAACCCGACCCGTTCGTCACCTGGAGTGATGGGTTTGAAATCGATCGTTCTCACTTCGAACCGACAGGAACGTTCACGCTGGCGCTGGTCCGCTCTGATCTCTTCGCGATGGGCGAATACGTTGGACGTGAACGCGTCGCGTTCCACGGATTCGACAGCGACCTCGGTCGCAATCACTCGAAAGGCGGTTTCTCGCAGGCCCGCTTCGAACGGCTTCGCGACGAGCAGATCGACTCACACCTCCAGCGGTGCCAGCTGGCCCTCGAAGAACGATCGACCGACCGGCTGTACGTTGTCGGAGAGAAAACCGTCCTGGACGCGTTCGACGACGAGGCCGACGTCACGGCGACTGTCGACGCGACCGGCGAGCCCGAACCGGCTCTGGCCGATGCGTTCCGTGACTTCTGGACGACGACGCTCTGGGCGATCTGATCGGGTCAGTGCGGGAAGCCGACTCTTGTAGTACATTCGACCGTCACCGCAGAAGCTAAACGCCGCTCGCCCCACCCACCGACAATGACCGACTGGACGGAGACACATCGTCCTTCGACACTCACGGAGGTGCGGGGCAACGACAAGGCCCGCGACGCCCTTCAGGAGTGGGCTGACACCTGGCCCGACCACCGCGAGGCCGTCATCCTCTATGGCTCGCCGGGCGTCGGGAAGACCTCCGCGGCCCACGCGCTCGCCAACGACATGGACTGGCCGACGATCGAACTCAACGCCAGCGACTCCCGGACGAAAGACGTCATCGAGCGGGTCGCGGGGGAGGCAGCCAAAAGCGGGACGCTCACTCAAGGGGGGTCAGGGCGGCGACTCGTCATCCTAGACGAGGCCGACAACCTCCACGGCAACGTCGACCGCGGCGGGACGCGGGCGATCACCTCGCTGGTCAAGGAGGCCCAACAGCCGATGGTCCTCATCGCCAACGAGTTCTACGAGATGAGCAACGGGCTCCGCAACGCCTGCCGCGACATCGAGTTCCGAGACGTCTCCGCCCGGTCGATCGTGCCCGTCCTCCGGGACATCTGCCGCCAGGAGGACGTCGGGTTCGAAGAAGACGCACTCCGGAAGATCGCGGAGATGAACGACGGCGATCTCCGGGGCGCGATCAACGATCTGCAGGCCATCGCGGAGGGTCGGGAGACCGTAACCGAAGACGACGTCGTGACCAGCGAACGCGATCGGACGACTGACATCTTTTCGTTTCTCGACACCGTCCTGAAGGAAGCAGACGCCCAGGAAGCCCTCGAAGCGTCCTACGATGTCGACGAGACGCCAGACGACCTCATCTCCTGGATCGAGGACAACGTGCCCAAGGACTACGAGGGGGCGGAACTCGCCGCAGCCTACCGTTCGCTCGCGAACGCCGACCGGTGGCTCGGTCGGGTTCGGGCGACGCAGAACTACACCTTCTGGCGATATGCGTCCGACGCTATGACGGCCGGCGTCGCGGCGGCTCGAAGCGGCGAGAAAGGCGGCTGGACACGCTACGGCCCGCCGAGTTACTGGTCGAAACTTGGTCGAACTAGCGGTGCGCGGGACACCCGCGACGACGTCGCTCGGGCCATCGCGACGGAAAGCGGCGTCAGCATGTCTACCGCACGCCGCGAAGTGCTACCCTATCTGGAGACGATGACCCACCACTGCACGAACCGCGAGTTGACGGTCGCGATGACCGGGGCGTACGATCTCGATCCCGACCACGTGGCGTTCATCACGGGCAGCGGTGCGGACACGAACAAGATCGCCTCGATCGTCGAGGACGCGGCGGAACGTCGGGAGACCGCCGCCGTCGACGCCTCGGAAGGTGCGTTCGAGTCGGGGGAAACCGACGAATCGTCGTCGGAAGGTGCTGTGCAAGGGAACGAGCGGGCGGAGACAGCCGACGAGACCACGCCCGAATCGCAAGCAGTCGAGACTGATGCAGCTTCGAGTCAGGAGGAGGCTGAACCGAGCGGCGAAGAAGACGACAGCGACGACCAACAGACCGGGCTCGGGGACTTCGTCTAGATTCCGATTGAGCCGTTTTCAGCACGCCACAGCCCGACAGCGCTCGCGATCAATCCACCGTAGACGGCGAGTCCGGCGAGTAGATACGCTGTCTGGTGGAGTGTCGAGGCGGCGATCAGATGCCGACCGAGGTAGACAGTTATCGGCAGTGCCGCGAGGACGACGAGCGGTGCGTGTCGGTACCGTCCGGACAGTTCCTCGCGGCCGACGACCACGAGCGTGAGAACGGCAAGGACCAGGACGAGCAGGACGGCGTACTGTAGCGTGCCCAGGACCGGCGTGTAGCTGCTGATAAACGGCGGCGTCAACAGGACGTTCGCGGGGAAGAGAACGAGCGCGCCGAGGACAGCGGCGGTGAGGTGGGTCGATCGGACCGAGTCAGCCCAGGTCGCCACGAAGGCAAACGAGAACGCACCGAAGATCGTAAATGCCGTCCAGAAGTGCGCCGTCAGTACCTCGGACGTCCCGAAGTTGACGACGGTCTGCTGACCAAGCAGTACCTGCAGCGGCGTCAACACCGCACCGAGAGTGAGTGCGTACCGGATTTTCGCGGGCGTCTCACGCCGCCAGGAGTCGATCGCCGACCCGACGATGAACAGCCCGCCGATCCCGGCGACGACCCGGTGGATCCACTCGAAGAAACTCGGGAACGACTCCGGAAAGAGATTCAGCACTCCGCCGTCACAGACCGGCCAGCGGGCCTGGCAGGCCAGCCCAGCCCCGTAAGATTTCGTTGCGACGCCCAGCAATATCGTCGTGAACACGAACAGGATCGTCGTGGCGACGAGATAGCGAAACCGCCGATTCATAAGCGGCCCTTGTTCGGGCACGCACTTAGCCTCAGTCCTTCCGGCACTCACGCCGTGGTGACGACCGGTGGCCCTTCCGATCAGTCGTCAGCCGGTCGATCCGCGCGTGAGGGTGGTGGGACGCTCTCGGAGACAGTCTCGACCGGGTCAGGGCGCAGACACTGCTCGCACTCGTCGTTGACGTGGGCGTACTCCTCCGGTGCGTTCGCCAGGGGATGGGCGGGATTCACGTCGCTCTCGATCCGGGCGACTCGGAGCGCGTGAAATCCGCGAACGCGCGCTTGAATCCCCCGCCAATGGTTCGTCGTGGCCGCTGGGACCGACGTTCGGTGTGGAGAGTCGACGCGGGGGGCGGCGAGATCGAGCATCGCCGCGTTGACGTTCTTTGCGAGTTCGTTGTGGTCGACGAGGACACCGACACGCGAGCGGGGTGGTGCTCTGGCGGCGAGGACGTCCAGACCGAAGTGCAACGCGCGATATTCCGCGACGTTGTTGTCCGGGACGACGTCCGGGACTGCCAGCCGCGCGACGCATTTGCCGTCGCGCGTCTCGATCACGACGCCGAGACCGCCCTCCCCGCCGTGGAAGGATCCGTCCGTGGCGAGATAGAAATCCCGGTGGTGGGTCTGTGGCGGGTGGGCGATGTGTGGCGTCGGAGAATCGTCGAACAGGTCTCTGAGGCTCGGCCGGCCGTATGCGGCCATGTAATTGCTACGCGACCGAGCCCTTGTAAATCTTCCCTGGATGCCAATCGTTGCCAGCTCGACCCGCCGGCGAAAACGGCCGCTCGCGCCGGTCCAGTTCGAGTCGAGACGTACAAAAGTCCCGCTGCCCTACCAGCTCAAGATGACACCCGACCTCTTCTCGTCGCTCGAAATGCGGGACACGACTGTCCCCAATCGCGTGATGGTCTCGCCGATGTGTCAGTACTCCTGTGAGGACCGCGACGGCGTCCCGACCGACTGGCATCGCGTCCACCTCGGCAGCCGGGCCGTCGGTGGGGCGGGAATCGTCATGAGTGAGGCGACGGCCGTCGAACCGCGCGGCCGAATATCGCCTGAAGACACCGGGATCTGGTCGGACGAACACGTCGAGGCCTGGCAGCCGATCACCGAGTTCATCGCGGAAAAAGGCTCGATCCCCGCGATCCAGCTCGCCCACGCCGGACGAAAGGCCTCGAAGAGTCGGCCCTGGGAGGGTAGCGACCCCGTCCAGCCCGAATCCGGCGGCTGGGAGACGGTCGGCCCGAGCGGGAACGCCTGGCCGTACGACGCCGAGGCCCCACCACACCGGGGGATGGATCACGACGACATCGAGGACGTGATCGAATCGTTCCGGACCGGAGCCGAGCGCGCACTCAACGCCGGTTTCGAGATCGCCGAGGTCCACGCCGCCCACGGGTATCTCATCCACGAGTTCCTCTCACCGGTCACGAACGACCGGACCGACGAATACGGCGGGAGTTTCATGGATCGGACGCGATTCCTCCGGGAGGTCGTCACCACGGTCAGGGACGTCTGGCCCGACGAGAAGCCCGTCTTCGTCCGCATCTCCGCGACCGACTGGATCGACGACGGCGAGTCCTGGACGCTCGAGCAGTCGGTCCGACTGGCCGGCGACCTCGCCGAATTGGGCGTCGATCTGATCGACGTGAGTTCCGGCGGGATCGCCCCCGGATCCTATCCCGACGAAGCGGGACCGAACTACCAGGTCCCCCACGCCGAGCGCATCGGCGAGGGGACGCCCGAGGACCTCCGCGTCGGGGCCGTCGGGAAGATCACGACGGCCCAACAGGCCGATGCCATCGTCGCTAACGGTCGCGCCGACCTCGCGATCGTCGGTCGGGAACACCTCCGGGATCCGTATTTCACACTTCACGCGGCGCGCGAACTCGACGCACTCGACCGCGTCGACGTCCCGCCGCAGTACGACCGGGCGTTCTGAGCGGAGCGTCGGCCACGGCCGGCGAGAGGGTCGACGGCACGCATACTTTTGACACCCCCCGTTGTTAGTTCTCGTAGACACATGCTGGATCGGATCCTCTTTCCGACCGATGGGAGTGCGGGGGCGATGTCGACACTGGAACACGCCCTCGACCTGGCCACAGATCACGACGCGACGGTGCACGTCCTGACTGTCCAGGATGAAGACATCGAAGACGAAGACGAAGACGCCGGGACGGAACTCGTCGAACTCGCTGCCGATCGGGTCCGTGAACGCGGCCTCACGCCACGCACGGCGATTCGGTCTGGACGGCCCTACCGCCAGATTCTGGACTACGCCGATGCGGAAGACGTCGACCTCATCGTCATGCCGACCCACGGACGGACCGGTCTGGAACGACTGCTCCTGGGCAGTGTTACGGCGCGAGTCATCCGACTCTCGGACGTCCCCGTGTTGACTGCCTGTCCCGACGCCGAATTGCGATACCCCTATCGTCGGATCCTGGTGCCGACCGACGGCAGTCGGTGTGCGAACGCTGCCCTCGATGTCGCCGTTACCCTCGCCAGCGTGGCCGACGTCCCGCTGACCGCACTCTCGGTCGTCGAAGGATCGCGCAACGACGCCAACGTCCGCTCGTCGGCGAGTCGCGATCGAATCGACGAACGGGCTCACGATGCCGTCGAGACAGCCGCAGACGTGGCCCGCGAAGCCTCGCTCTCCGACGTATCGACGGCAGTCGTTCACGGTTCTTCCGTCCACAACGAGATCGAGGCCCTCGTCGCCGAAAATCCGATCGACCTGATCGTCGTCGGAACCCACGGCCGAACCGGGATCGATCGATACCTCTTCGGCGGCGTCACCGAGAAACTGGTTCGGACCGCCGACGTTCCCGTGCTCACCGTACGTGAACCGAACGTGGCGTGAGGAGACGAGCTGGGGAGGCCCGACACTCGCCGCCGTCGATCAGCCGTTCCGCGTCACGCGCACCCCGTCGGATGCTTCGACGCGGTAGTGGTGAGGCTCGTGTTCTGGAAACTGTTCTCGATACGCTGCCTCGACCGACGTGGCGATCGAGTCGGCTTCGTCACTGTCGACGACCGCAATCGCTGCCCCACCCCAGCCAGCGCCAGTCAGTCGAGCGCCGTCGGCCCCGGCATCGACAGCCGCCTCGACGACGAAATCGAGTTCTCCAGAGCTGGCCTCGTAGTGGTCGGCGATATCCCGGTGTGCATCCAGGAGAACGTCCCCGAACGTCTCGATATCGCCGGCTTCGAGTGCCGTCTTCGCTTTTTGGACGCGAGCGTTCTCCCGGACGAGGTAGCCGAGTCGCTCGCGCTCGAGTGGAGGCAGTCCGTCAAGATCGTCCGCAGTCACGGCTTTCGAAGATTCGACACCAAGCTTTTCGAGCGCACGCTCGACGGTCTCGCGACGCTGGTTGTACGCGGAATCGACCAGTTCTCGGGAGACGCCAGTGTGAAAGACGAGGATCTCGACGCCATCCGGAAACGGAACGGGCTCGAATCCGGGTGTTTCGGTGTCGATCGCGAGTGCGTGGCCCGCCTGGCCGAGTGCCACGGCAAACTGGTCCATGATGCCACAGGAGACACCGACGTAGTCGTTCTCGACGCGCTGGCTCAACACCGCCATTCGTTTCCGAGAGAGGCCGAGGTCGTATGCCTCGTTCAAAAACGCCATGACGGCCAGTTCCAGACTGGCCGAGGAGCTCAACCCTGATCCAACTGGCAGTGTCGTTGTGAACTCGCCGTGAAAGCCGCCGGGATCGTGTCCTTCCTCCTGTAAGACGGCATAACTACCTTTGACGTAGTCCACCCAGTCGTCGGCGGGTTCCAGGTCGTCCGTCGGGAACGAATAGCTGGTTTCGACGGCGTTCGAGGATACCGCAACGTCATCGCTCGGAGTCGCTTCGAGACGAGTGTGGAGATCTGTCGCCAGCGGCATGACGTGCCCGTGCGTGTAGTCGGTGTGTCCACCGATCAGATTGACGCGGCCAGGAGAAACGACCGTATAGTCTCCCTCGAGCGATCTCATGTGTCATAGCTCCTCCTCCGGACGTAAAAATGCGACTGCAGGGTGGCGACAGCACAGACTTGACTCGCTACTGGGAGACGCCAACCTCGGAACAGTCCGACATGTTTTTCCAGACGTGAGTGAGCATCACACTATGGAACTGACTGACAGGCGAATCGTACTTACTGGTGGCGCAGGACTGATCGGGTCAGCCCTCGCCAAGCGACTCACACCTGACAACGACGTGGTCGTCGTCGACGACCTCTCGAACGGGATCCGAGAGACAGTCCCCGAAGAGGCGACGTTCATACGGGGCGACCTCACGGACGAGGCGATCGTCGCCGAAGCGATCACTGGCGACGTCGACCTGGTCTTTCATCTTGCAGCGGACAAGTACGTCAACGCCGACGCACCGCGCGAGCAGTTCGAGGCCAACGGCGAGATGACCTACAACATTCTCGAACGCATGGACGACGTCGACGTCGAGTCGATTGCGTTCACGTCGTCCTCGACGGTCTACGGCGAAGCCCCGCGACCGACGCCCGAGGATTACGCCCCACTCGAACCGATCAGCGAGTACGGCGCGGCGAAGCTCTCCGAGGAGAGCCTGCTGTCGGTGTACGCACATAGCCACGATTTCACGGTCTGGAATTTCCGGTTCGCCAACATCGTCGGGCCACGCTTCGGCGCGGGCGTCGTCCCGGACTTCATCTATAAGCTCTCTGAAGATCCGGAGACGCTGACGATCCGCGGGGACGGTCGTCAGGAGAAATCATACATGCGCCTCGCGGACTGTATCGACGCGATGTGCTACGTCGTCGAACACGCCGACGACGCGGTAAACACGTACAATCTCGGGACGCGAACGACGACCTCGGTCAACCGGATCGCCGACATCGTCAGCGACGAGATGGGCGTCGATCCTGACTACGAGTACACTGGCGGCGACCGGGGCTGGACCGGCGACGTCCCCAAGATGCGTCTCTCGATCGAGAAACTCGCTGCGCTGGGCTGGGAACCATCCGTCTCGAGTGACGAAGCTGTCCGCCAGGGTGCCCGCGAACTGCTCGACGACCCCGAGAACGAACCCCACCTCGGGTAAGTCGGCCCGTCAGTCCACGCATTTGCCGCTCACAGATTTGTTCGCGGCAAAAGTGGGTTGGGGCGGAGTTGAACCACGCGAAGACGTTCCTGCTCACTCCGTTGTGCGGGCTGCGACTTCTCTGCTTCAACTCCGCTTGCACCATCTGCTCCTCACGTCTGTTCGTCGCAAGAATGGGTTGGGGCGGAGTTGAACCGCCGACTTCCTCCGTGTGAAGGAGGTATCATAACCGGACTAGATCACCAACCCGCACTCGTCGCTACTGGAAGGGCAAACTTAAGAATTGCTGTACCGTTCTCACTCCGCCCGGTAGTCGTCGATCTTCTCCCGGGCGTCTTTGATGGCCTCCTTGGCCTCGCCCTCCGCGTTTTCCTGAACCTCTTTTAAGTCCGCCCGGATCTTCTCCAGGCGATTTGGCTCCGGTTCCGGCTCCTCTTCACCGGTGAGCTCCGTGAATCGCTCCCGGACGGGCTCGAGTTCCGCTTCGACACCCTTCTTTGCTGTCTCGCCGGCGCGCTTGAGGTAGTACCGTGCGTCTTCGAAGTGCTTGTTCATATCTATTGATACGGCCACCAGCGGTAAAACCATTGTGGCCGTCATCCGAGGTCAGTATGTGGGGCTCGGTTCCTCGACGCCGGCTCGGTGATTGAGCGTCCGGGCGAGGACGAACAGCAGGTCTGACAGTCGATTAAGGTACACCAGCGGCGATTCCCGAACCGCACCGGTTGCGGTTTCAGCGAGTCCGACAGCGCGACGCTCGGCTCGACGGCAGACCGTCCGGGCGTGATGGAGGACGCTCGCTCCGTCACTCCCGCCGGGGAGGACGAACGAATCCAGTGCCGGCAAGTCCTCGTCGAACTCGTCGATCCAGGACTCGAGTCTCTCGACGTGCTCGGCTTCGATCCGTGTGTCGTCGTCAGTGGCTCCCGGCTTCGCGAACTCGGCCTGGATCACGTGGAGATGGTTCTGGACGCGACGGAGTGCGTCCGCGACGTCCGCGTGGTCGGTCGGGTGGATCGTCCCGAGCAACGCGTTGAGCTCGTCGACTGTCCCGTAGGCCTCGATACGCGGACTCGTCTTCGAGACGCGATCGCCGGTGAGAAGGTCTGTCTGTCCCTCGTCGCCGCGGCCAGTGTACAGTACCATACCATTGCTACGGGCCGGATCACCTTGAAGATGGGAGCGAGTCTGGCTGGTGTCCAAACATTGACCACACTTCCTGGCCTATATTATACCATGTCTGACACTGCCGAGCGATATTGCCCGAATTGCCGGGAGACTCGCGAATTCGTCCGGACCGCACGAACGCGGATGAATCTCGGCACCAAAGTCAAGTGGCGCTGCCCGGAGTGTGGGTTTCGTATTGTCAATATCGAGAACGCCGTCGATACTGGGGTATCGGCCTGACGGCATTCACGCATTGAAACGGTATTTGCTAGCCGTTGATATCAGCTCCTTCCAGATTTTATATTTGATAACTGGGCCGAGAGATTACATAGGAAAGCGAACGAAATGCCACTAGGATCGATGCCAGACGAAATTACTGTCCTCCTCGTCGATGAAGACCAGGACATCCTCGACGTCACAGCGACGTTCCTCGAGCGGGCCGACGACGATATGCACGCAGAGACGTACGCGAATGTGGTCGACGCACTCGACTCTCTCGCGTCTGCACCTGAGGCCATCGACTGCGTCATCAGCGATTACACGATGCCGGAGATGACGGGTGTCGAATTCTTAGAGCGCGCTCGCAAGATCGATCCAGCACTGCCGTTTTTCGCCTTTACCGGTAGAGAACGCGAGGACATCAAAGCGGAACTCGACGACGAGTCCTTCACCGGCTACGTCAAGAAGGGGACGGGAACGGAACGCTACGAGGAACTCGCGACGGAGATCCGAGACGCGGTCGAAGAGTGATAGAGTCCGATCTGTCGGCGTACGTGTTCGTCCGCCGCGCTACCTGTTTTCGCGCTGTTCGACCTTGTTCAACTCGATCAACAGCCGGAAGATGGCCTTCACGAGGTTGGCGTCGACGTCGAACTGTTCGGCGTTCGCGCCGGCGCGGTCCATCACGCGCTGTTCCTGACGCTCGTCGGTCGTCGGGAGATCGCGTTCCTCCTTGACCGCTGCGATCGTGTCGGCGACGTAGGTCCGTCGCGCGATCAGCTCGACGAGTTCGCGATCGATCGATTCGATCTCCTCGCGGAGTTCGTCGAGACTCATCTCGTCCGTGTACCGTCGGTCTGTGTCGTCGTTAGCCATGTCGTACCCTCTCGTTGTTCCCAGAGTCGTTCGACGCGCTCTAAATCGTCTCGGTTCCCGACCGCCGTGACACTCGGGCCGGTCCCCGACAGCGAGACACCGGCGACGTGGGGCATCGCTTCGATCAACGGTTCCGGGGAGAACCCGAGCGCCGCCGAAAACGCCAGGCCGTTGACGGTCATCGCCCGCTCGTAGTGTCCATCGAGCGCGAGGTCGGCGACTAGCTCGGCCATCGGCGCGACCTGCTGGCACCGCTCGATGTCGGCGTCGGCACTGTAGGCGCGCTCGAGCGGCGTCCACACCAGCACGTCCCACTCGACGGTGTCGCGGGCGAGGAGTTCGTCCTCGTGATTGTTCGTCACAGTAACACCCCCGAGCATGCTCGCGCTCGCGTCGTCGAACGCACCCGTCGCGGTGACGCCGGCGTCCCGAGCAGCCTGGACGCCGATCCGCGCGGCGTCGGCCCGCGACACTTCCGACGTCGCGTCGAGGGCCGACAGGGTTGCAAGGACAGTCGCGTTCGCCGCCGCGCTCGAACTCTTCAGGCCGGCGGCCAACGGGATGTTACTCTCCGTCCGAACCGTCCCGCCCTCGCCGTTACCGAAGCGCTCGGTGACCAACTCGACGCAACGTTCGATGAGTTCCGTGTCGGCATCGGGTTCGCCCGCGATCGTCCCGGAGACCGGCGCGTCGGGTTCGAGCCGTACCTCCGCACGCAACTCCGCGTCGATGGCGAACGCCGAGCCGGTACCCGTCGCCAGCGCGTTGAGGACCGTTCCAGCCGCCGGCGCGACAGCCGTCCCTTCCATGTACGCGTTCGTCCCGGGGAGAATATTTACGTGTGCTGGTTCGTCGGTCGACAACGGGGCGCTTTTCCTTCCGCGGTGCCCAGCCCAGCTATGAGCATTCGGGAAGACGTCCCGCCGGACACCGTCGGCGTCGAGTTGACCGAGGAGGGTGTCGTCGTCGAGTATGTCGACGGCCGGGAGACGCTCTATCACGGTGTCCCGCATCGCCAGGAAGGATCGGTTCGGACGATGCCCGGCAAACAGGTCCACGTCCTCGTGACGGCCGCAAGCGAAACTGAAGGTGTGCTCGTGTACGTCAACGACCGCATCACCGAGGCCAACATCCTCGAATCGACGGGTGTCGGACGGGTCGTCCTCGAACCAGGCGAGGAGACCACCGTCTTCCCCGGCGTTCGAGCCCGCAACGAGACACAGCGTATCGTCGTGGATGCGGACTTCGAGGCGGTCGACGGCCGGGTGTTCGTCTTCGAAGAGAACGAGATGGGCGAACGATCCTTCGAACTCGTTCCCGAGACTGACGACGAATGACGTGATTGGCCCGGCCCGAAGCGAATCCGCGACCGTCCCCACCAGTCACTGAATGTAGGAGGGGTCCTCGGCGTCGCAGTTGTCCTCGTGCTTGCCTGCGTCCTCGCGATCGTCGAAGAGCATCCCGCAGACCTCACACTGATACCAGATCAGCCCGTCGCGCTCGGTCTCGGTAACCATGTCTCTTAGTCCGTGGTCCGAAAGTATAGGCGTTTTCGTGGGCAGCGTTCACACGACACGGTAGTGGGAATTCTCAAGAGGGGGGAACTCGAACCCCCGGCCATGGTAGACGACGGGGTCTCGGTCACCGTCAAGGGGGCCAAAAAGCGCGATGCCGGTCGGGGAATCGCCCGCCTTCCGGAATCGGTCCGGAATCGACTCGGCGTCCTGAGCGGTGATCCGGTGCGCATCGAGGGCGACCGCGAGACGGTCGCGAAAGTCTGGCCGGAGGACGGCAATGGCGAGTACGTCCGAATCGACGCCGATACGCGTTCGAACGCCGACGTGACCGTCGGCTCGGACGTGACCCTCCGGCGTGCGAGTCTGCGTGACGCCGAAGCCGTCGACCTCAGGCCGATCGATGGGACGGTCCAGGGGAGCGCCGAATCGACGATCGAAGACCGACTGGGGAACACGCCGGTAGGCCCAGGCGATCGGGTTACCGTCCCCGAGATCGGGACCTTCCACGTCGAGGACACCGACCCGGATGGGACGGTTCGGGTGGTCGGAGGGACCACGATTGCCGTCGGACAGCCGATGGACGACCCGGAAAGCGGTGACGACGGGGCCGACGCATCGACCGACGAGGGCGAACCCGGTTCGATCACCTACGAGGACATCGGTGGGCTCGACGACGAGCTCGACCGGGTCCGGGAGATGATCGAACTGCCGCTGTCGGATCCCGACGTCTTCGACCGACTGGGTATCGACCCGCCGAAGGGCGTCCTGCTGTATGGCCCGCCGGGGACCGGCAAGACGCTGATCGCCCGCGCGGTCGCCAACGAGGTCGACGCGTACTTCGAGTCGATCTCCGGCCCGGAAATCGTCTCGAAGTACAAAGGCGAGAGCGAACAACAGCTCCGTGAGGCCTTCGAACGTGCCGAATCGGAGGCCCCGTCGATCCTGTTCGTCGACGAGATCGACTCCATCGCCGGCGCGCGCGACGAAGACAGCGACATGGAGAACCGCGTCGTCGCCCAGTTGCTGACGCTGCTCGACGGGTTGGAATCTCGCGGCCAGGTCATCGTCATCGGCGCGACCAACCGCGTCGACGCCGTCGACCCCGCGCTCCGGCGCGGCGGGCGCTTCGATCGCGAGATCGAAGTCGGCGTCCCCGATCGAGAGGGGCGCGAGGAGATCCTCGAGGTCCACACCCGCGGCGTGCCACTCGCGGACGACGTCGACCTCGATCGCCTCGCCGGCCGGATGCACGGCTTCGTCGGCGCGGACGTCGCCTCGGTCGTCACCGAAGCCGCGATGGCAGCGCTTCAGCGCGAACGCGACGAGCCGGTCGTCTCGCGTGCGGACTTCGAGCAGGCCCTCGCCGGCGTCGAACCCTCGGCGATGCGAGCCTACGTCGCCGAATCGCCGGCCGTCGATTTCGCGGACGTCGGCGGTCTCGACGAGGTCAAAGACACACTTCGGGAAGCCGTTGAGTGGCCGCTTGAGTACGGGCCGTTGTTCGAGGCGACCGACACGGAGCCACCGACAGGCGTCCTCCTCTATGGCCCACCGGGGACTGGCAAGACGCTGCTGGCACGCGCCCTCGCCGGCGAGACCGACGTCAACTTCATCCGGGTCGCCGGCCCCGAGTTGCTCGATCGGTACGTCGGCGAGAGCGAGAAAGCCGTCCGGGAACTCTTCGAGCGAGCCCGCCAGACCGCCCCGACTATCGTCTTCCTCGACGAGATAGACGCGATCGCGGCCCGGCGTGGCGAGGGCCACGAGGTCACCGAACGCGTCGTCTCACAACTGCTCACTGAACTCGACGCCGCCGGGGACGACCCGAACCTCGTCGTTGTGGCAGCCACGAACCGCCGGGACGCCCTCGACGACGCCCTCCTCCGGCCGGGCCGTCTGGAGACCCACGTCGAAGTCCCCGCACCCGACAGGGATGCTCGTCAGGCGGTTCTCGACGTGCACACGGCAGCCAAGCCACTGGGGCCGAACGTCGATGTCGAGGGCATCGCAGCCGAGACCGAGGGGTTCTCCGGAGCGGACCTCGATGCCGTAGTCCGGGCCGCCTCGATGCGTGCGATCAGGCGCGTGGCCGCCGACCGGGATCCTGCTGTCGCTAACGAACGGACCGACGAGGTGACGATCCAGAACGAGGACTTCGCGGCCGCTCGCGATCGAATCGAGCCGTCGCTGTTGTGAGTTCGAAGACGAGGAGGCGGGTGCCGGTTGTCCGGACAACCGGCATCGAGGCGCAGCCGAGCGGTGTGGCGGATGCGTGGCGGGTGTCTGCCGGCCTGGCGAGAAAAGCGCCGTGCCGGCAAGAGAGTCTTAGACTCCGGGAAGATAAATGTCTGCATCCGCCACCGACAAATCGATCGACGCGCCGTGGTTTTCGTTCACTTTTTCGCGAGAAACGCCTCGAGTCCGTCCTCGAGATTCTCGAATTCGGCTTCGAGGTTTTTCTTGAAGAAGCGCTCGACGCCGGGGAGCCGTCCTTCGACAGTGAAGGTGTTGGTAAGGCGGGTGCCCGCCTCAGTCGGCGTGAGTTCGTGTTCACCGACGACCCGAACCGCGCGCGAGCGGCCGACGAACTTCACGAACTCGGGGTCGCGTCGTTCGACGTCCTCGGTTTTGACGGTAATTGTGCTGTCGATGACGGGGATCGGCAGCGCGATCTCCCAGGTCGCCGCGCGGTCCCCCTCGATCGTGTAGTCCTCGACGACGCTGATATACCTGGCACGCTGCTCCGGGTCGGCGATGAACCGCCAGACCTCTTCGGGCGTGGCCGACACCTCGATGACGTGCTCCAGACGAAGCGACATACGTCTCCCTGGGACGGGTCGCCAAAAAGTCCGCCGTTAGCTCCGGGTGACTCGCCAGGTCGTCGAGCGGGCCCGCCCCCACTTCTCGATGTCGACCTCGTCGGCCTTCTCCGAGAGGTTTGGAAGCCGAACGCCGACCTGCTTGGCCGAGAGACCGATGCTTTCGGCGATGTTCTTCGCCCGGAAGTAACTGTCACCGCTGGCGACCTGCTCGCGCAGGTACGCCAGGATACGCTGTTCCTCCTCGCTCAATTCGACCATACCCATATTACGACTGTAGCGATAAAAGCCCGTTCGTTCACGCAAAGACGTGACGCGCGCCGACGGCTGCCGACCCTGCGCCGACGGCGAGGGCGAACCCCGCTGCAGCGATCAAATTCTCGGCCGCACCCAACAACATGACCAGCGCGCCGAGTACTGCGAGAACGCTGAAGAGTATCGTCAGCCCGAAGCCCATCTCGGAGTCGATCGTGGCTGGCATACCACACGGTTCGCATCCGTCCCGCTTGTAAGTTTGCCTGCCGGCGACTCGATGACGTGACCGTACCGTCAAGACCTATAGGTCTCGGGGTGTTTCGGCCGACTATGCGTGACGTCATCGTGGTCGGAGCCGGGCCCGCCGGGAGTCGCTACGCCCGCCAGGCCGCAGGCGACGGCCTGGACGTCCTCGTCTTCGAGCAAGGCGAAATCGGCGAACCGCTGGCCTGCTCGGGCCACGTCAGCACTGACGTCCTGGAATACGTTCCGCCCGAGGACCGCGAATCGCTTCGCCAGAACGAGATCTACGGTGCCCGTTTTCACCTCGGTGGCCCGGACAGTCGAGCGTACCCGTTCTACAAGGACGAGGTCGTCTCGCAGGTCATCGACCGCGTCGGTTTGGACAAAACGCTCGCTCGTGCCGCGAGTGAAGCCGGCGCTGACGTCCGGGACGGCCACACTGTCACTGACGTCGAGGAACGCGAGGACTGCGTCGTGGTGACCGTCTCCGGCCCGGACGGCGTCCAGACCCACCGCGCTCGCATGGTCGCAGGTTGTGACGGTCCACAGTCACGGGTTCGAGACGCCGTCTCGCTGCCCGAACCCGAGGAACTCCTCCACGGTGTCCTCGGATTCGATGACGGGCCGGAGGACAGCGACTTCGTCGACGTCCACCTCACCGTCCCGCGCTTTTTCGCCTGGCGGATCCCTCGCGGCGAGGCCGGCGTCGAGTACGGGCTGGCCGTCCCACCGGGCGAGTCCGCGAGCGACCGCTTCGACTCGTTTACAGACGCCTACGGTGTCGAGACGGATCGCCGGTGTTCGGGACTGATTCCGATCGGCCCGCCGGAATCGGTCACGAGCGAGCGGGCGTTTCTGATCGGGGACGCGGCCGCCCAGACCAAGCCCTTCACCGGCGGCGGCATCCGTTACGGGATGACGGCGGCCGATCACGCCGCCCGCGAGATCGATCCGACCGACCCCGCAACCCTCACCGACTACGAGCGTGCCTGGCGGCAGGACATTGGCCGGGAGATCAAACTCGGAGCAGTCGTCCGCCGCGGGTATTCGCTGCCGGAGCCGCTCCAGGGCGCGGGCCTTGGTCTGTTCGCTGGCGAGATCGGCGTCCACATGGACGAGCCCTCGACGCTGTTCTCCCGGGCGCAACTCCGTGCGTTGTTTTCGCGCTGAGAACGGGCCCAGACTTACAGCTGTTGAACGACGCCCTCGACGTCAGACTGATCGAACGCCGGGATCGGGCCAGGCGTCGTTCGGGTCATCGTCGCCGCGGCGACGCCGTAGGCAAGCGCCTCGTCGGGCCGGTCGCCGGCGAGAAGTCGTTGGAGGAACGCACCGCTGAAAGCGTCGTGTTGGCCGGCCGCGTCGATCGTCTCCGCCTCGACGCTCTCGAGTTCGTGGACGACACTCTCGTCGATGACGAGCGCGCCGTGTTCGCTCCGCGTCATCGCGAGCAGGTCGAGATCGCGCGCGGAGGCGACGCCGTGGGCCACCTCGCGAGGATCGCCCGTCCGTCCGAAGACGGTCCGTAGCTGCTCTTCGTTGGCGATCAGGACGTCGACGTCTTCGAGAAGCGGGTCCAGCGTGTCGAGTGCCTCCTTGGGCGACCAGAGCCGCGGCCGGTAGTCGAGTTCGAAGACAGCCAGGTCGTCGCCGTTCCCCCCGGCGCTGAGCACAGCCGACAGTGTCTCGGCAGCCGTCGCCGAAAGTGCCGCGGTACTCCCGGAGGCGAAGACGGCCTCAGCCGCCTCGACGGCGTCCATCGGGAGATCTGCCGGCTCCATCGAACTGGCCGTTGCCCCGTCGCGGTCGTGGATGATCACTGGATCCCGTGGCGGGACGCCGGGCTGGCGAAACTCGAGGCCGACGCGGCCCGACTCACTCCAGGCGACGTCAGTCTCGACGCCGTATTCCCGAAGTTCACTGACGATCCGCTTGCCGAGTTGGGTCGCGGGGAGTTTCGACGCCCAGGTCGCATCCGCCCCGAGGGCCGCCGCGGCGATCGCGACGTTGCTCTCGGTTCCCGTCGCCGTCATCTCGACGGTCTCGCTCCCGACGAACCGACGGTTGCCTGGCGGACTCAGTCTGAGCGGCGTTTCCCCGACCGTGACCAAAGTTGGCATAACGCAGTCATCTCCGGCAGCACGCTTAATTGATACGGTCGAGCCTGACCTGCTCGGCTCAATCGAGGCGTCTGGTCGCGTGGCCCGGGTAGTCCCGCTCGAAGCGGTCGGCGAGTTCGTCGGCGTCGATCTCGACGACGACCGGCCGGCCGTGGGGGCACGCGTAGGGATTCTCACACTCGTCGAGCTTTTCGAGAAGGCCGACGGTCGACCCCTCGGTCAACGACGTGTTCCCCGTGATCGAGGGGTAGCAAGCGAGATCGGCGAGGACGTCGTCGGCCGCTGCCTCCACGGTCGCTGCCGGATCTGCGTCGCTGTCGACGAACGACGAGAGCACGTCCCGGAGCAGGTCAGGGTCGGCAGTCTCGGCGACCAGTGAGGGGACCGCCGTGACGCCGACGGTCCGGTCGTCGATCCGCTCGGCACTGAACCCCAGCCGCGCGAGTGTCTCCTCGAAGTCCGCAAACAGGGCAGACTCCCGTGCGGTGAGATCGAGTTCGACCGGCTCGGCCAGTACCTGGGTCGTCGTCTCACCGGCGAAAGCGTCCTTGAGGCGCTCGTAGTTGATCCGCTCGTCGGCGGCGTGCTGATCGATCAACACGAGACCGGTGTCGGTCTCGGCGACGACGTAGGTGTCGTGTAACTGCCCCAGAATCCGCATCGACGGTAGCGACTCGAATTCTCCCTCTCGCGGTCCGTCGTCGCTCCCCAGCCGGGCCTGGACGCCGGAATCGCGGACGCTCGTCGTTGCAGTTCCATCCCACGACGTTTGCTCTCCGTCACTTCCAGCGTTGGCGCGAGCGTCTCGATCACGGTCGGCCGGGACCGAAGCCCCCACGCCAGTAGAGGGGTCAGTCTCACGGGCAGTCGTCACGTCGTCCGTGCCGGCTCCTGTGCGGGGGTCGCCACCTGAATCGTCGGGATTGCTCGTAGAGAGCGTTCCTTCGGAAGCCCCTACAGTGGCTTCGGCGTCGCCGGGCTCCGAACGCCGTTCGGTCGACCGGTCAGAGACCGATTCGGCTGGCCTGCCGGTGGCTGTCCCCTCGCTGGGTGTCTCACTCTCCGCATCGCTCCGGGAACCAGGATCGGTATCTGTCGATTCTGCAGTCCGGCCGTTCGTCGACGCGTCCGGTTCGATCTCGGTCTGTTCGGGAGCCGATCGGCCGCGAGGTGCGCTCGAACGAATCAATCCCTCTGTGAGTAGCGTCTCCTCGACGGCCGCCCGGACCTGCTCGCGGAGCCCCTCTTCGTCGGCGAAGCGGACTTCCATCTTCCGGGGGTGGACGTTGACGTCGACCGTTCCGGCGGGTAGGGAGAGATCCAGAACCGCAAAGGGATAGCGGTCTGGGGCGAGCTGGTTTCCGTAGGCCTCGACGATAGCGTTGCGCGCAGCGCTCGATCGGACGTATCGACCGTTGACGAACGTCGCGACGTAGGCCCGGTCCGCCCGGTTGGTCTCGGGGTGGCTCACGAGTCCGTCGATCCCATCGAGTGGGCCATCGGGCATCGTCTCCGCGTCGACGTCGAGCATGGCCTCGGCCACCTCACGTCCGTAGACGGCCATGACTGTCTCCCGAAGCGAGCCCCCGCCCGTCGTGGCGAAGGTCTCTCTGCCGTCGTGTTCGAGGGCCACGGCGACGTCCGGGTTGGCCAGCGCGTAGTTGGTGACGACGGTGTTGACGTGATCGAATTCCGTGGCCTCCCGGCTCAGGTACTTCCGGCGGGCCGGAACGTTGTAGAAGATGTCCGCGACCTCGACGGTCGTCCCCTCGGGACAGCCGGCTGCCTCGACGGCCGTCACCTCACCACCCTCCACACCGACGCGCGTCCCGCGCTCGCCTCCCCGAGGGCGCGTCGTGATCGTCATGCGTGACACTGCCCCGATCGCGTGGAGCGCCTCGCCCCGGAACCCGAGCGTCCCGACGCCGGATTCCAGATCGTCGATGTCCCGGATCTTGCTCGTCGTGTGCTCACGGACCGCCGCGCGGGCGTCGGCTTCGCTCATGCCGACGCCGTCGTCGCTGACCCGGATCGACTCGGTGCCCCCCGACTCGACGGCGACCCGGACGCGGGAGGCGTCGGCGTCGAGACTGTTCTCGAACAGTTCCTTGACGACTGACGCCGGGCGCTCGACCACCTCACCGGCCGCGATGCGCTCGATCGTCGTCCCATCGAGTTCCCGGATTTCGTCCATGAGCGTCTCTCCGTCACCGGCCCGGAAAAACGTACGGTGCACACTTTGCCCCTTCATTAACTATTTTTAATGATCATATCCAAGGTTCTGTCAATGGCTACGAAGAGCTTTCAACTCCGCTGTTGTCCAGAGTGTGGTAGCGACGACCGGAATCGCGTCGGTACTGACGCCGTTCCCGGCGGCACCGACTGGCGGTACTTCGAGTGTCCGTCCTGTGGGTACGAGTGGCGCGAGTGATTTATCAGCCCCCGTGACGCCGACCGAATTGGGGTTCCCGCAACCGCTATCGTTTTGAGCCCGGCTTTCCTCCGGGCGTCTATGACAGGTGTCGGGCGTCGTCTCGAACGCGCACTCGCCACGATCTTCGACGCCGATCTCCCACCGAGTCAGGGTCGATCCCGAGCCATTGGGCCGCTTCCGACCTGGCTCGAGGACGTCGGCCTCCGGCTCGCGTGGCCGATCGCGATCGTCAACCTCGTCGGGACGGCCTTCGGGTTCTGGTACTACCGGTTTCAACTCGCGGAGACGCCACTTCTCGCCTGGCCGCTGGTCCCTGACAGCCCACTCGCGACGCTGTTCATCGCGCTCTCGTTGATCGCCTGGCGACTCGACTTTCGGGCCAACTGGCTGCACGTGCTCGCCTTCTTCGGGTGTCTCAAACTCGGCTTCTGGACGCCGTTCGTCCAGCTGTTCGTCAACGGCCCCGGCGGCATCGCCACCTGGCTGTACGTCTTCTTGATCACGAGCCACCTCGCGATGGTGTTCGAGGCGTTCGTGATTCATCGCTACGCGCAGTTCACGCTGCCCGCGATCGGCGTCGCCACCGCGTGGTACGGCCTCAACGACCTGGTGGACTACGTCTGGCCGATCCTCGGCGGCCCTCACCACACCACACTCCGTGCCGAATACGTCGACGGCGTCGTCGACCACACCGTCTTCGCGCACGATCTGGCTGCCGGTGCCGCGGTCGTCCTCACGCTTGCCGCAATCGTCCTGGCGCTCGGGACCCACCGAGCGCAGGCGTGACTACGGAATCCACTCACGAACGCCCGCGAAGACGTCTCGGAATTTCGTGAGCGGTCCGGGCCAGTCCGTGTGCTCGTCCGGGGCTTGGCCGTCGTCTGTCGGATTCGAGCGCTCCCGATCCTGTCTCACAGGCGCGGGCGCATCCGCCGGTCGGTTCGTCGCCTTGTCGTTTTGGGCGTGGCCGGCACTCGATTGTGACTCGTCACCTCGCGGTTGCCCGTCTCCTGTGCTTTCGAGCGCCTCGAGACGGGATTCGAGCCGATCGACCGTCGCGAGCGCCGCGTCCGCCCGGCGCTCGACAGCCTGGTTCACGGACTCGACCTGCGAGACGTACCCGTCGATCGACTGGACAGTCGCCTCGAGTTCGGCGACGCGCGCCTCGAGCGCGTCGAGTCTGGTCTCGATCCCTTCGAGGTCGGCATCAGCCGCCGAATCACCCTCGAAGGCCCTTCGCTCGTGATCGTCCTCCAAAACCGTCCGCTCGATCGCCACCAGTCGCTGCTCGAGCGTCTCGAGGTCAGTCATCCGTGCTCACCCCCTCTGGACTCCCTTCTCCGCTCCGCGGTCGACACCCAGTGTCGATTGGGTCGGTTCCTGCCGAGTTCCAGTGTCCTTTCGCCGCTCGATACCCCGTCGTCGGTGGGTTCCCCCATCGTTGATGGTTGATTCGATGTCTCATGCGTCTACGAGAACGAGTGATTCCCCGTCGATGTGGACCCGCCGGACGGTTAGAACGCCGTCGGCCGGCTGCCAGGCGGTACCGTTGCTGTCGATGCGTTCGCGCGTGCGCTCGGTCGCAGTGCGCAACGCTGTCGAATCGAATCGGTACTCCGAGAGGACTGCCCCCGGCGGCTGTCCATGCGTGATTCGCTCGAGTGCGTCCCGAATCGCGGCGTCTTCGACTGCGCTCACTGGCGTGAGTGACCCGAAGGCCACCGACGCTCGTGTCGTTCCGCCGTCGTTCCGCATTGCGATTCGTCTGGTGTCGATGTTGACCGCCGCGGCGTCGTGTTCGTACGTGGCCGCGGATTCCTGTACGCTTCCAGCCACCCGGTCGATCGTATTCGCGGCTTTTGTCGCATCCGGTGGTGGCTGGCCCGGTAATCCGAGGACGAATCCGAGCACGGCAACGCCGACGACGGCAACGCCGACCCAGGTGTACCACGCGTCGACTGGCGCTTCAGTGTCCATTTCCGGCCTCCTTGCCACATTCTTGCGATTTCGATCTTCGCGACGCCATCTCAGTGCCCAGTGCCGTCATACTCACATTGGATTGCGTCCGGGTCGACGTCGCCGACCGCCGGATACGTCGGCGAACACTCCGGGTTCTCCCCGTCAGTATCGCCCACGCCGACGCCAGTCGGTGTCACGACGATCAGAACCGAACGCGTCGTGAAGTCGATCGGTTCGACCCTGCCGAGTCGGCGCGATTCACCCGCGATGTCGACGCTCACCGTTCGGTTCTCCCGGACGTACGTCGTCGCGGTCGTCTTGGTGGGGCTGCCAACGTTTGCGTCCACCTCCAAGCGCGTGTACGCCCCGGAAACGTCGACGTCCCAGACGTTGACCGTCGCGTACCAGTGGGTGGGGACCGGCAACAACGGCAGCCCGCCGGCGATTCTGGCTGGCCGTTTCAGCTTACTCGACCACGAACCGCCCCACGACGCCATCTTGTCGCTGATGCGATCGCGGGCCCGTTTCGTGAGGTCGCCGAGCCGATCCTCGACCACGCCGGTAGCCACGTCTCCGATCTTGGTTTTGACAGTCTCCTCGATCGTGGTGACGTGTTGTCCGTCCTCGATATCGACGGTGATCGCGCTGGCGTTCTCGATCGCAGGCCGGAGCGCCGACTCGACGAAGTGGGGCCACTGTTCGGCGTCGTAGGTCTCGGTGAACGCGCTGGGTCGATACGCCTCCGCGTCGATCGCGTCGGTGATCGTCTCGACGAGCGGCGCAGTCGCGTTCCCCTTGCCGATCGCAACCGCCCGCTCGCCCGTCGTGTCGTACCCCGCGATGACTTCGTCGGCGCGACGTTCGATCTCGTCGTGAGCGGCGGTGATCGTCGCGACCAGCGAGTCGCCGTACCGGTCTGCACAGGATGGTCCGCGTCTACCACGGGCCGCGTCCTCGGCGACGACACACGCGGCCGCATCGTGCGGGTAGAGTTGCTTGACAGTCCCATCGGCGACAGTTTCGCCGAACGTCGAGAGCGATTCGTCGACCGTGTCCTCGAGCGCAGCCAGAGACGTCTCGAAGCTGCGGTTCGTGATCGGATCGTCCTCGACGTCCGCGGCGAGATTGCCGGCCAGCAGCACGTCACCGGCCGTCTTGAGTGGTATCGTCGCGTCGGACCCGCCCAGGTTGATCGCATCGAGCACGTTGCTGACGAGGCCGTTGGCGATATCGTCGATGGGCGAATCCAGGAGCTCTTCGTTTCGCATCGCGAGCGGTGTGAACTCCGCCCCGGCCGGGATCGCCGGGACATCCCGTTTCGTCAGGTTCTCCGCGACGAGGTAGGTCGGCGCGCCTGAGACCTCGTAGGTGACGGTCCCCGTCAGATTCGAGGAGTTCATCGGCACGGGATCGGGCTCGTCCGCCGAGACACCTTCCTGTAAGAACGTCAGTGCCTTCTCCAGACTCAGGTCGGCCCCGTCGAGTTTGTCGTCGATGCCGCCGACTGCCTTCTCGTGGCCGGACTCGACTGTTTCGAGTTCCGCGAGCAGGGCCTGGAGGTAGGCGTACCGCGCCTCGTAGATCGCCTTTTGACCGACGCTGTCGTAGGGTTCCGCCCGGTCGAGATACCGCTCTGTCAACGTCGTCTCCGTCTTCTCGATCAGCCGCGTGAACGGACTCTTCTCGCCACGTTCGAGCAGATCCGTCCGTGAGAATTCGTACGTGATATCGGCCGCGGCCCGCCGCATCTCGGTGAGATCCGACGCGATCGCCGCGGCGAGTTTCGCGTCGAGAAACCGGTCGTGATCGAGCGTCACTCGCTTCTGGACGTTCAACTGCTCGGCGATTGGACCCGTGATGTCCGCTTCCGTGGTGATCCGGTTCGGCAACGCTGATTTCACCCACGCCGCGTGTGCCTCCGGGTTGGGTTCGTCGCCGAGGAGTGATTCCGTCACGATGGACTCGCTACCGGCGTAGTTCCTGAAATCGGCCGGCAGTCCGGAAACCGCAGCCCCGCGGTCGTACTTGTCATCCCCGATGGAAATCGGGTTCACCCCGTCGATCTCGGCGTTCGGGTTCGCGTCGGCTTCACCGAACTGGGTGCGGACGTCGACCGTCATCGTGTCGGTGTCGATCAGCGCGTTGTCCTGGCCGGGCGGACATCGTTTGTATTTCGACACACTGACTTCGACGGTGGATCTCGCTTCGTAGTAGTCCTCCGGCCGGGTCGTCCTCTCGGTGAATTGCGCTCCGTCGACGGTGCGTCCGTTCGAGATTGTATACGTCCCTCGCGTGGCGTTCGCACACGTCCCATTCGCACACGTTCCTCGCTCGTCCGTCGCGTTGGTACACGTCGCCGTCCCGGAGAGTTCGAGCGGGTCGACGACGCGGGTGTTCGTGTTCGCGCGCCCGTCGATCGTGTAGATCCGGTCGATCACATTTTCGATCGACCGATCTCCATCTGGTGCGGCCATCCGGGCGAAGGGGACGTACGACGTTTGATTGACGCCGATCGTCTCGGTCGCGTTCATCCCGGGGGCCTGCCCGAGCAGGTCGCGGGTCCCGGGCGCAGCGGGGAGTTCACCAGTGATCTGATCGCCGAGTGCCAGTTCGGCCCCCGAACACAGGGCCTCCGCGGTACTCGCCCCGTCGGTCGGGACGCTGGCCGACAGCGTCCCGTTCGAGCGCTCGAAAACGAGTTCGTCGCCGGTGAACGTGGTGTTCCCGTAGCTGACGTCGTTCGATCCCATGTACTCGTCGAACATCGAACCGCCGTCCTTCAGCGCCATACAGGTCCAGCCGAGTCTGTTTGCGTCCTGTAACTCCGGATCGGCGGCGCCGAAAACGTCTCTCTGGGTCCGGTAGATGGCGTCGTTGAGTGCGGGCTGGACGTGTCTGTTCGCGATCACTTGGACGATCGGAGCCTGATAGTTCTGTGCGTAGCCCCGCGCCCACCCGAGCGCGTAGATCCGCGCGTTGAACCGCTGGGTCAGCCCACGCTCGGTCACGCCGGCCGCGAGGGCGTCTTCGAAGCGCTCGACGCGATCGTGTAGCTGCGCGATCGGCGTCGCAATCGACACTGTCATCGCCGTCTCTCGATGCTCGAGCGTTCGGTTGCCGGACCTGGCACGAATCGTCACGTTTGGGATCGTGACCGTAAGGACGCCTTCCGCTGCCGTCGAGAGGCTAACACGATCGATCGCCGCCCGGAGGTCGGCCGGGGTTTCGATCGACGGCACGGAGACATTCGTCCGGACATCTCCGACCTGCTGTCCGGCCCGCTCTACGGTCGACTCGACTTCGAGGTAGATCATCGCCGCGAGGTATCTTCGAAACGCCCCGCTCGGTAGCGCCCCCTCGGCCGTCGAGGCGGAGGAGGTCGAATCCGTGCTGTTGGCAGCGAGAGCCGTCCCCCACGCGGTGTCGCTCGCCTGGGTCACCGGCCGGGCGGCGGCCGCTTCGATACCACGCTTTGCCCCCGTTCGGATCGCGGACTGTGTGACTCCCTCGGTCTGTGCGATCGCGACGCTCGCGTCGACGTCCGGTGTGACGGTCGATTGTGGGAGGACGTGGCCCACGAACGCGACGCTCGTGAGCAAGAGCACGACCCCGACGATCGCAAACGGGACGCGGCCCCGATCGTCGTCTCCCAATCGTCGGTCCGGTCCCCGACCTCGCTGCTTCCGTCGCTTCTGGTCGTCACTTCGCTTGGTCAGTTCCATGTTCTCACCGTGATCGTGACCGTCCCCGTCGAGACGCGCTCGGCTGCCGCCGTCCCGTTCCCGAGCGGTCCAGCAGCCGGGCGTGCCGGATCAGCCGACTCGAGATCGGCTTCGAGTTGTGTCCCGAGCGCCCGAGTCAGCGCCGTGTTGGCGACGCTCGCGTTGGCCGTTCGACGGTCGAGTACCGGCACGACGGTCGATTCGACGCCGTTCGTCGGTGTTCTCAGAACGGTCGCCAGCCGCCGGTAGCGATACGCCGTGAGATCGTGCCGAACGCCGGCACTTTCGAGTGCTCGCTGGGAACGTCGCTCGGGGAGATACCCGTCGATGACGGCCGACGCGACGGCGTTCGCGACGATCCCGAAGTCGTCCGGATCGTCCACCCGATCGACAGTTCGCTGACGCACCGACGGCACGTCGACCGGGACGGTGATCGTTGTCGCACTCACGTCGGCGTCCACTGGCGGCGTCTGTCCGAGCGTGGCTGCCCCGCGCAAGGGGCCACCCTCGATCGGTTCCCAGACGGCGATCACCTGCGTGTCGAAACTCGACTCGACGAGGCGAGTCTGGAGTGCCTCGTCGACGGCGCGTTCGTACGCGGCGTCTTTCGACAGTTCGACGGTGCCGTGCCCGGATCCGTCCCGGAGCGCGTCGCGATCGACCTCGAGGTTGCGGACGGCCGCCGCCGCGGCGTGGGCGACAATCGGCCCGTGGGCACGCCGTTTGAGTTCCTTGTCGGTGTAATCGGCGTCAGCATCGACGCCCGCGAGGTCGGCGTAGTCGTCGATCGCGGCTTCGACGTCGTAAGTGACGTTCATCGTCCCCGAGGCGATCGTCTCGGCCGTGTACTCCGCAGTCATCGGATCGTGGCGCTTCTGCTCGCTGTCGACGAACGTCGCGAGGACGCCCATCGCGGCGACGATCAGCAGGATCGCGAGCGTGACGTCTGCGACAGTGCTTATCGCGCGAGACGGCCGCCTCACGACCAGACCACCACCGTGAGCGTCCCCGGCTTTAGGTCGCCCGGTGCGATCCGAACCGGAACCGACCGCTCGAATCGCTCGGCGGTCGACGGTGGATCCGTCCGAATCACGCTTCCTCGGGCGTCGAAGGTCGCCGATCCCGCCGTTTCCATCCGCCCGTCGTCACCGACGTACGTCACCGTCACCTCGAGGTTCGCACCCTGTGGGATCGTCGCCGGCTCGATTCGCGTTCGGAGGTCGTCGTCGCTGTCGTAGACCCCGTTCTCGCCGATCGCGTCCCAGACCCGTTCGGCCGTGACCGAACCGAGCGCGCGCTCCTCGCCCACCGAGTCGAACAGCGTCCCGTACAGCCCGGTGTAGAGCGTGATCGCCGTACAGACGAGTGCGATCGCAGCCAGCGCTGCCAGGGGTTCGGTCTGCCCGCGGCCCGAGAGTACGCCGTCCATGCGGTTGGGTCTCCTGGCCCGGGTATCGTACTTAAAGTCACAGACGACTGCTCAGAACGTCGCCCCCACGACGACAATGGTGACGACGTAGATCGGGACGGCCCCGAGGAGGGAGCGGCCGATTCGATAGCCGAGCAACGGCCAGTCGAGGCCGTCCTCGAGGGCGACCGCGAGCGGAACTAAGATAAAGGACAGCGAGACGACGTAGACCCCGATCACGATGCCGAGTTGCTCGATCGGGAGCGTCGTCGCACCGTCTACGATCGCCGTTCCCTCCCCGGCGAGGCCGCCGGCAAGCCCGACAGTCGCCCCGGCGACCATCGGCCCGAAAAACGTCGCGGTGTTGTCGATCGTGTCGGTGATCGTCGAGAGCTGTCGTCTCGTTTGGGCTTCGACGTCCCGGAGTTCGTCGAGGTGATCGGCCATCGAGACGATCGCGCGCCCGGCCGGTGCACCCTGTTCGGCGGCGATCGCCAGGAGTTCGACGGTGGCCCGAACGCGCGGGCTCGGCACTGTCGTGACGACGCCGTACTCGCCGAGGAACGCCTCGTGGACGCTGACGTGGAGTCGACGCTGGAGGCCGGCAGCGCGGGCGAAGAGATCGCCGGTCTCCCCCGGAACTTGTTCTCCAGCCCGCTGAATCGCCGTCTCGACGGAGTTGCCGTCGTCGACGAGTCGGCCCGTGAGATACAGCGCGTCGGTGAGGTCCGCCTCGACCTCGCGGACGTACGTTCGCACCTGAAGGATGGGACGGACGTATCCGATCAGCGCCCCGGCGATGCCGAGACCACCACTGGCGATCGGGGCCAGGTAGCCGACACCGACTGCGGTGACGAGCGCGTACCCAGCAAGCGTCCCGAGCCCACCCCACAGCAGCGTCGGGAGCGCTCGCGGCGGAACGTCCGGGTGTGCGCGAGTGACCTTCGGTGGCGGAAACGCGATCGGCCGGCGTGCGAGCAGCCAGAGGCTCGCCCCCACCAGAACGATCGGCAGGACGACGTCGTATCCAACGACCAGATACCAGATACTGAGCTCGTAACCCACGAACCCGACGGCCGGAACGAGTGCGACGAGCGCGAGCGGAACCATCACGCCAAAGGCGTACAGTATCGTGGTCGGCCCGCGGATCGCGTTCGTGAACTCGGCCATGCGATCGCGCGTCCCGTCGAGGACGGCCGCAAGCGAGCGATCCAGCGTCCGGTTGCGCTCGGCCTCGGGTGCCTCCCCGGCACTCGCCAGTAAGTACGCCGAGCGCCGCATCGCCGGAAACCGATCGGCCCACTCCTCGGCGAAGGACAGCAGGCCGGTCCGTGGCGTCCCGACGGCGGCTTCGACGTGTGTCTCGAGGTTCCTCGCCAGCGAGCTCGATCCAGTCTCGGCGGCAAACCTGATGGCTGATTCGGTCGAGGGTTCGATCTGCATCCGGAGGACTGCCCGCCCGATCAGGGTCGGTGCGTCCCCCAGCGCCTCGGTCCGTTCGAACGACGCGAGCACGTGCGGGAGCGTCTGCACGACGTGCATCGACACCAGCGAACACCCTAGCGATATGCCGACGACTGCGTACCAGGGGAGCCAGAGAGTGAATCCGATCGGAACCAACGCCCCGAGAATGCCGGCACTGTACCCGGCTTTGACGTACGTCTCGGGCGTGTGCGGCGACCCCAGGAACGTGACCGACTCGACGAGTTCGTCACTCGCTTCGACCTCGAAACGATAGAGCCACGCGAGGCCGACGAGCAGAGCCGAACGAACCGCCATCAGTTCGATCGGCTCCGGCCGGCGTACGCGCTGGCGACTTCTGCGGGTTCGGTTCGGCCGTCCGCGGCGAGCGTCTCCAGCCGGTCGGCTCGCCTGGCGATCGACTCTCGCACGTCCGCATAGGCCCCCGCTGGACCGGACAACTCGTGGACGAACCGACTCTCGCCCTGGTCGATCCGACCGGTCGGTCGGGGCGCTGTCCCATCAGTTTCGTAGAGCGGTTCGAACCAGACGTCGCTCCCGTCGTAGATCACTTCCTCGATACGGGAGACCCGGCGGTCACGGCCCTGGGGCGTCGGGACTGTCTGGATCGTCACCACCAGATCAGTCACCGCGAACGACGACGGGTCGACGCCGAGGTCCGTGACGACGCGTTCGTAGACGTCGCCCGCGCCGTCGCCGTGGATCGTTCCGAGGACGGCGTTTCCGTTCGCACCGACCCGCATCGCCTCGTAGAGGACCGGTGCCTCCTCGCCACGGATCTCGCCGACCACGAGCGCGCCGTCACCGAGTCGAAGGGCCGTACGCAGAGCCTCCGCCGGGGTCATCTCCGGCCCGTGACCCGTCCCGGTTCGAAGCGCCTGGACGTCACGGCCCACGGATTGCAACGACTCGACCGGTAGCTCCGGTGTGTCCTCGATCACGACTGTCCGGGTGTCCGCCGTCAGTTCGTACAACAACGTCCCGAGCAGCGTCGTCTTGCCTGCCCCGCGGGTTCCGGCGATGAGCGCCGCCGCGTTCGACTCGATCGCGACTGAGAGAAATCCCGCGACCTCCGGCGTCACGGTCCCGTTCCGGACGAGTTCCGGGAGCGTGAACCGATCCCCGGTTTGCTGTCTGAACGCGAAGGCGATTCCCTCGGAGACCGGATTGGTTACTCCAGCGACGCGTAATTCGGCCTCGCCGTCGAGGGTCGCTTTCGCGTCGACGGTCGGCGTCGCCCGCGAGAACGCCCGCCCGCTCGTGCGCCTGATCCGCGACGCGATCGCGTGTGCCCCGTCGGAACTCAGAGAGACATTCGTCGTCATGGACTCCCCACCGCGAACCACTCTGAGTGGATTGCGTGCCACCGGTGCCGTGAGGTAGACGTCGGTGACCTCCGGATCGGCGAAAAGGTCCTCGAGAACACCGTAGCCACGCGTATGTTTTCGCAAGACTGACGCCAACTGTGGGTCGACTGCGCCGGTATCCGCCGCTTCGATCGCATAGGTCGCGGCCCCGTCGCCGGCCAGCTCCCCGTTCGCAATCCGTTCGTAGCCGTCGAGGATCGTTCGCCGATTAGATTCCGAGAGCGCAAGCTCGACCGGGTCGAGGACGTACCGTGGAACGCCGTTCGGGCGGGCGTAGACGCGTGCCCGACTGCCGGTGTCGAGGTCGATGACTTCCCGAAGTCGGACGTCGTCGCCGATCGAGTGATCGACGAAGTAGTGGCCGATCGTGAGGCCACGCTCTGGTGTCAGGATCTCGGACACGTCATCGAGACGAGCGGCGGTCTCGACGAGACCAGATTCGACGCCGACGTCCGCGATCGGATCGACTCGTTCACGGAGGTCCCCCGCGACTGCGAGCGGCTCAGTCACGACGCGGCGCTCGATGGCCTCTTCGTCCGCTCCGAGGAGCTCGAGAAACCGACCGATCGCCGAGAGGAGCGACGCCGCCTCGTGTCGATACCGGTGTTGGAGGCCGTCCGACTCGACGACAACCGCCGTAACCGGATCGGTCGCGAGTTCCCGCAGGACCGTTTCACGACAGGCTGACGAAGCGGCGAGATCGCCGTCGCACTCGCTTGCGTCGACGAGCAATCGGTCGCCGTCTCTCTCCGGTCGGCACGAACACGCGTCCCCGTGCTCACTGTCCAGCAGTTTCAGGACCGTCTCGAAGCCCACTGCCCGGGCGAACGTAGCGGCCGACGATCCGGCCGACAGTTCCGGCATAGGGACGGTGGCTGCCCACTCCGTTATAAACGTCCGTGTCGCTCACCGATTGCAGCATTCGGTCGGGTCCCTCCAGACAACCGCGACGGCACTCACTCATCGACCCCTCGACAGCACCCGTAGCGTGACATACGTCCCCGGATCGCTCCCGGGAGCACTTCTCGCCGCTGTGAGCGAGAGCGCGAGAGTCACGCGGCCTGTAACCCCGCTCAGATCGGTCGTCCCATCCGAGGCATTGTGATTTTTGATGATTGTCTCGATGTGTTTCGTGCGCGTCATTCGTCCATCGACGCGATACTCGATCGTCGTGATGCCGGGGGCGTCCGGTCTGATCCGAAAGGTGTCGACCGGTTCCGACGCGAATCCCGACGACGGTAGATCGAGTTCGAGCACGCGTCGCGCGCCGGCTTGCTCCGTCGGGGTCGGTTCCTCGGTCTCGTGGAGTGAGGTCACCGCAGATTCGATCTCGGCGATCTGAGTCTCGACCTGCGCTTCACTCCGAATTGTCGTGGCGTGATCGACGCCCGCCACCCCGATTCCAAGTAGCGCCACCGTCAGCAGGATCGCCAGGACGTATCGGATCATCGAACTTTGGGGTGAGTGGAGTTGACAGCAGCCGCGGGCTGTCTACTCTGGGCGCACATCGACATGCTCTGGCCGTCCGTTGCGTTCGATGGACTGGCCGTAGGAGGTTTCGCTCACAGCCGGGCTGTCACCGCCGTGTGGCGTCTCGCGCTCGCGAACCCGGGCCGCGTGGACCGTCTCCGTGGCGTCGTCGACGATGACGACATCGCCCGGTTGGCTGGGCATCCGATCCGCCAGTGAGCCGTTCATGTACGTCGGCTGGGCCCGCCTGAGTGCGTCGAGGTCGGCCCCGGCAGTCAGTCGATGGGAGAGGAGAACGTCCGACTGTGAGACCCCGACCTCGGGGACGGCACTCGGTCGCTGGGTAGCTGAAACGAGACTTACGCCGGGTGCGCGCCCCCGCGTGAGAATGGTCTCGAGGGCGCTCGCCGCGACGCCGTCGAAGAACGTGTGTGCCTCATCGACCAGCAGCCACGGGAGCCGATCGACGCTGTCGCTCACGCCGGCGCGGTAGAGCGCTTCGCCGACGCCCCGGCAGACGGCGCTCATCGCCGCCGTCTCGTGTCCAGAGACGTCGACGACCGTGATCTCACCGCCGCCGAGCTGTTCGGCGTCGATCCCCTCCGCGTCGAAGACGCCCCAGGACTGGGCGAGTCGGAGGTGATTGAGAGCAGCACGCTCGTCCCGGTCGGGGGCATCACCGTCAGTGATATGTTTGCGCATGCCTGCGAGCGTCGAACGTTCCTGTGCCGCTCGCCAGACGAGACTGCCCGCGCCGCTCTCGGGGTCGAGACCGAGTAGCGCACACCACGATCGCGGATCGAGGGTGTCGGGCGCGACTGTCGGTTCTTCGAAGACCGTCGCGGCGATCGCATCGCCACCCAAATCCCGGTTCGATTCGCCATTCGAACCGCCCGCGAGCGGCCCGAAGATTCCCATCGGATCGACGATCGTCGGCGCGATACCGGGCGTCGCGGCGAGCCCTTCCGCGAGCACGCCAAGCGTGTAGGACTTTCCGTAGCCGCGCTTGCCGACGACGAGCATCGCGTGCGGACGGTCGAGGTCCAAAAATAGGTCCGCACCGGGACTTCCGTCGAGGGCTCGGTAGGTTCCGAGGCGCATCTTCGGCAGGTCGTCGTCCGCGTCACCGCGGCCGAGGACGAACGTCATGGCGGTCCTGGCCCCGCCATCGCACTTGAAGGGACGGTCGTCCGGGAGTTTATAAGACAGAGCGCAGCCACGAACGGTATGCGACGCAGAACTGGCGATTTCGCGGGGGACGAACGCGCGATCGAGGGGTTACCGATCCGGCTGGTGATCGCACTGGTCGTCGGCGTCGCCGCCCTCTCGCTGATGATGAACGTCCTCGGACAGTTCGACGACAGCTTCCAGGACGAGACCGTGACCGTGGAGTTCAGCGACGAACTGGTGAAGGTGGGTGAGACGACGAACGTGAGTGTCGTGACGAGCGAAGGCGATCCGGTCGAGGGCGCGCACGTGCTGGTTCGGAGTGGGAGTTTGACGCTGGTTGATGAACCAATGAAACTCAACACCACAAATGGGTCAGCCAAATTGGATATTATCTCAGGTAGTCCGGATCGAGATAAGGCAAATATCGACTTCAGATCCGATCAAAATCGAGGAAGTCTTGAGTTCGAAGTCATCCCTCCTTCCGACTCCGATTATAAGGCTACTGATGAGTCCACCGAGGTAGTGATTTATCGTTAATTATGAGGAATACAGTTTCACATTCAAAATCGTTTTTTGCTATTGTAATTTGTATAATTGCTCTGGCCTTCGGTATGAGTATTAGTGGGATGGTTGCGGCATCTGAAATGACATCCATTGAATCATTATCCGGGTCTGGAACCGCTGAAGACCCATATGTAGTTACAAACGCAGAAGAGCTCCAAGCCATGGAAGAGGACCTTTCCGCCAGTTACGTTCTCGCTGCTGATATCAATGCTACTGAGACAGCAGACTGGAACAAAGGAGAAGGATTTGATCCTGTGGGGTCAAATCCGGATGGGCCTTTTAAGGGGTCCATAGATGGTCGTGATCACGTAATCACGGGCCTTTCAATCACGAGGGTTTCTGAAGATCATGTCGGGCTTTTTGGAGCTACTAAAGGAGCGGAGCTGCAGTCGATTCATGTCCGAGAAGCAGATATCATCGGAAAAAATCACGTCGGTGGAATCGTGGGCTATTGTGAGGATGGAAAGATTCGTTCAATGTCTGTAGATGGGAAAATTGAGGGGGCCAGAATGGTTGGTGGTATAGCGGGGACTATGCATAAAGGGGATCTTCAGAGTTCAAGATCGACTGCTAATGTTATCGGCTCTGAATATATTGGGGGTGTTCTCGGATTTTTATCTACAGATAGTACAATTCTTGGATCTACATCTCATGGAATGGTCCAATCTAAAGATAAGGCAGCTGGTGGGATCATTGGGACACTGAGCAGACGATCAAATAAAATACGAAATTCATTTTCAGTATCAACCATCCGCGGCAACTCTCAAACAGGTGGAGTTTTCGGATGGGCAGATACCGTCTCGCCTACTCTCTCAGAACTATATTGGGACCTCAATTCGAGTGGCACCACGGAAGGAGTCGGCAAAGGATCAAGAGAGGTTACCGGCTTGACGACCGACCAGATGACTGGCCCAGCCGCGAAAGAGAACATGGAGTACCTCTTCGTCGGGACCAATTTCATGACGACAGACAGCTATCCGGTCTTAGAGCAACACGTCGAGGACGTCGACGTCACGGTCGGACACTCGCCTCTCAGCGTCGAGGACACGACCGACGTCACGGTGACGCTGGAGTTGTACGACGGCTCGACCACCACGGCGACGCAGACGAGTGACTACGACGTCGACGGTGCTGTCTCGATCGAGAACAGGACCGTAGTCCCGTCCGAGACAGGGACGGCCAACGTCTCAGTCACCGTCAACGGAAAGACCGATACGGCGACGCTCGACGTTCGGACGCCCGCCAACGTCACGCGGACCGACGCACAGCTCGACACGTCGGCGATTCTCGCCAACAGCACGGCCACGGTCACCGCGAGGTTCGAAAACGACGGCGGGATGCCCGGAAGCGAGCGCCTCTCGGTCTCGGCCGACGGCGAGACAGTCGCCGAAGAGACCGTCTTCGTTTCCGGATACGCGGACACGGTGGAAACAGTCGCGTGGTCCGTAAACGAGACTGGAACGTACGACGTCACGCTTGCGGAGCGACATCTCGGCACCCTCGCGGCCCTCGATCGGGATACGGTCGAGTGCAAAGACGTGAGCGCACCGGCGACCGTCACGCCGGGCGAGACCTACGCTGTGGAGGCGACGTTCGAGAACACTGCCGACACACCCGTCTCAATCCCCGTTTCCTACCGTAGTGGCGAGCAGTCGACCGACAAGCGCGTTCGCGTCACGCCGGGTGAGTCGATCCACCGCGTCGAGTTCACGGCGGCGGAACCGACCGGCAGGACAGTGACACACGCCGTGACCGTCGGGAACTCGACCCAGCGTGCCAAAACGACGGTCCGTGCGCCAGCCCAGTTCGAACTGGGAGATCTCGATGGGCCGACGGAAGTCACCGAAGGTGAGACGATCACGGTCACGGCCACCGTCGAGAACGTCGGCGACCGTGCTGGCTCGAGGAACGTCTCGTTGTCCATCGACGGCCACGAGCGCGTTCGCGAGGCAGTACGTCTCGATGGTGGCGAGACCCGACGAGTCTCACTCGATGTGACCGTCGAGGGCTCGGACGCCGTCGAATACAAAGTCGATACCGGGGACGACTCGGAGGCCGGGTCGATAACTATCCAGACGGACGAGACGCCTACACCGTCCAGGTCGGAAGAATCGGTCGATAGCAGTGACGGACCTCGAGACGATAGTGGGGACGGACCTCGAGCTGATAGTACGAGCACACCCGACACGACGAACCAGGCAACAACGACGACTACGGGTCCCGGCTTCGGGATCGTCGTCACCGTATTGGCCTTCCTCGGCGGTGGAGTGTTACTCGCCCGCCAGCACTAGCATGCATCAATGGGGAATTTCCAATCACACATGGTCGAATTGGACACGGAAACGATCGTCGAAGGCGGAGTGACGTTCGTCCAGGCCACCGTCACGAACACGCGCGGGACGAGCCAGGCCGTCCGGCTCGAAAATCGACTCGAGGGTCCGCCGTGGCCGCCCAGGCGGGCGGGAATCGAAACGCCGGAGTGGGACGGAGACTACTGGGAGGGGACCGTTCAGCCCGGGGAACGCCGCGGCCTGGGCTACGCCAGCCCGGCGGAGCCGATCGACCAACCGTTGACCGTCGTCGACGTGCGGCGGGTTACGTCCGCAGACCGGAGGGACACCAGCGCAGTCCTCCGTGACCTCGACGGGTGGCGACCGCCAAGAGCACTTCTGGCAGATCGGCGATGATCGTGGCAGTCGCGGGCGGGAAAGGTGGCGTCGGGAAGTCGACGGTCGCCCTCAATCTGGCACGGGAACTCGAGGCGGTCGTCGTCGACGGCGATCTCTCGAGTGCCGATCTCCCTCGTGGGACCGGCCCGGACTTACACGACGTGCTCGCGGGACGCGTCGAGCCACTGGATGCTATCGAGCAGTTCTGGAATATGGAGTTACTCCCCTGCGGCAGAACGATTCACGGAGCGCGGGCGGCCGACCTCCGGACGTTCGAAACAGTGCTCGAGAGACTCGATCGGACGTCCGGTCCAGTTGTCGTCGACTGCCCGGTCGGACTCGCACGCGACGTCGGCACGGAGATTGCGAGCGCGGATGTCGTGGTGCTCGTGACCAACACTGACGAAGCGGCACTCGAAAACGCCGATCGGACGCGAGAGCTCGCAGTGACACTCGATACACCGGTCGGGGCGGTCGTCCTCAACAAAACAGATCGCACCACGTACGAGCGCGTCCGGACGGAGATCGAAACACGGTTCAACGCACCCGTGACGTACATCCCCGAACGCGTGGCGATTCAGCAGGCACAGGAAGACTGGGTACCCGTTCGCGATGCGTTGCCCGACGAGGACTCCGCCGAACGATTCGAAGATCTCGCGGACCGGCTTCGGGACTGTCGCTCTCAGATAGAGCGCCGACGCGTTCGGTGACGGTTTGGAATCGTGGCCTCGCCCGCTGGTCAGTCACTGTGGGAGGGCAACCGACTCGGGATGACTGACTCGTCGATCAGATCGAGTTCGATCGTCGCTGCAGGAACCGGCTCCCCTCGGACCTTCGGGACGGTGACACACTGGGCCATTCCGGCGACACTCATCGATGCCTCAAACTCGAAGACGAGATCCGAAAAATGGACTGTCAGGGGTCTGAGGGACGGTGGCTCCTCGCTATCGAGACAGTGGACGAACGCGACTGACTCAGTCTCGCGCACGTGTTCGAGAAGCCCGTTCATGAAGCGCCGATATTGCTCGCGATCAGTCCGTTCGAAGGCGTCGATCGGGTCGATGACGAGGTTTGCTCCGTCGGGTATCGTCTCGAGAAAGCCAGTCGCTTCGGTATAGATCTCATCGGGATCGAGCCGGCGGATCGTCGGATCCCCGGTGGGTACGGCGGCCGACTCGATCGAGTCACGGACGAGCGACGGCGATCGTTCGACCGTGAGATAGAGCGTTCCCCGAGCATCCGTCAGCGCGTAGAGAAACTGCTCGGCTTGACTCGACGGTTCGGCGATCACCGCGACGACGCTCCCGTGTGGGATGCCCCCGCCGAGTCCCGCATCCAGGGCATCGAGGCCTGTTCGCTGGCGGTCGGCCGCGACTGTCGTTCCATCAGTCACTGGCCAGCGATTGGTCAGTTCCGCGGCGATGTGGTCGTAAGCGTCACAGGTATCTGGATGTGTGAGTGGCGACGCTCGGTCGGGGATCGTCCCCAGGACCGGTCGGTCAGTGGCCTCGACCAGCGACGGCGGGACGCGTTCGGACTGGTTCACAACCAGGCCGGCGACGGGGACGTCGAGGTGAGACGCCATGTCGACCGTCGCGGTGGCGGCTTCGATGCTATGGGATGACGTCGTCGTGACGACGATCGCTCTATCGGCCGCCGAGAGCGGGTCGACGGCGTCCGGGCCGGCCCCCGATGGACAATCGACGATCGTCTGTCTCGAACTCTCAGCGAGGCGAGCGAGCACCGCGTCGACGGAGACGTCCTCGTCTGGCAGTGGTGCGGGAAGCAGCCTGGCGGTCGGTTCTCGGGGACTCTCGACCGCAACTGTCGATGGATCTTCGGCGTCCGGGACTCGACCGCTCGTCGGGTCACGATCGACGTCACCGATGACGTGGAGGTTCGGTAACTGTCGGTCGGCGTCCACGACGACGGAGGGGACGTCCGCCCGGGCGAACGCCTCGGCGATGCCGATCGCCACCGTCGTCTTTCCACAGCCCCCCTTCGTTCCTGCGACTGCGAGCATGTGACCCGTTGGCACCGCCTCGATTTATAAACATCCGCCGTCTCAGGCGGGTGCGTCAGACCGTCGCGCACGCTCGAACCTGGCGAGTGCTTCGAACGCGCTCGGGCCGCCGAAGACGTACACGTCGTCACCGCTCCGGAGTGTCTCCGTTTCGGCTGGGAGCGAAATTACCCCCTCGTCACGGACGATCACGAGAACGGTGACGGCCAACCAGCCGACGAACTCCCCTTCCAGAGGACCGTTCGCTTCGACGGTAAGCACTGAGATCGCGTGATCACTCGCTCTCAGGACCGACCGAAAGTCGGCCCCGTCGTCTGGGGCGGCCGGTATCGTCGTCAGACCGTCTGGGCTGGTCCCGACGAGTGCGGTGGACCGCGCCGCCGGCAGGACGAGCGTCGTCGTGTTGGTACTCGCTCGTTCGACCGTCGCCCTCCCGGCGAACGCGACTCGGTCGTCTTCGGCAGTCCAGACGTCGACTGGGTCGCCCACGTTCGCGCCACTGGTGCGTTGGCTCTCGACCGCGACGCCGACCGTCCGGGGCGGGAGCGACGCACTGAGTCCGGACGGCTCGTAGCCGATCGCCAGCCGCCTGAGGATGTGCGGTCCGTCCATCTCGATCTCGACACGATCGATCCCGTAATCGCGTTCGAAGCGAGATTTCACGCGGGCCGTGACTGCCTCGGGCGAGAGCGTCCGTGGCAACGACCAGGTACTCCCTGCGAGTTCACGTTTCAGCTCCCGATCGACCGGGTCGCTCCCTGACCGGTCCAGGATCGTCTCCGGGAGCTGCACGCGCCTCGCCTGGCGTGCTGATCGCCGTACGTCCGCGATTTCCCGTGGGTGTTCGGCCGGCTGGATGTCCGCGAAGACACACGCGATAGCGTCCCCGAGTCGCCGGCCGCCGAAGGCACCGACCGCACCTGCGCCGAACGATCCAATGAGGAAGTAGCCCGTCGCATCGAGGACGAGCGACAGATCGGCGACGACGGTGTGCTCACTGACGATCCGACCGCCGATCCAGAGGGAGATCGACACGAGACCGGTGAGGACGGCAGCGCCAGTTGGAATCGGGCGTGTGGTCTCGCGACGGTAGCAGACGGCCGCGAACGCTGCCGTAAGCGTCGAAAGCACGACGAGTCCGACGAGACTCACCGTGGCCGACCGCGTTCCGGGTGGTACAACCGATGAGAGTTGACTGATCGCGGTCGCGACAGCGACGCCAGGGGAAAGCGAGAGCCCCGTCATAGCGCCTCCGATGGGGTCGATTGAAGCTCCGGATCGAGCAGCCGGTCCAGGAGCCGGTCCGGACCGATCACGAACAGCTCCGTCCCGGGCGGAAGGGAACGGTCGGTCCCGGCGAGTGTGAAATCCGTACCCTGATCGTCTCTAGGATCGACTGCGGACTCGGAGTCAGTATCCGTTCGGGAAGGCGGATCGTGTCGACTCCCGCTCGCGCTCTCGAGTGAGCGAAACTGCCAGGCGTTCGTGTCGTCGTCCGACGTCTCGGGTGGGCGGACGCCAAGAACGGTGAGGTCCTCGGCGTGTTCGACCAAACAGTCGTGATTCCCCTCGTCTACCCTCACGCGGCGAAGGACCATGCCACCTCGCCGTAGCTGTCTGAGCGCGCCACGAGCGTGGTTCCCGCCGGACGGTCGCACGAGGAGCGTGACTGGGTCTGCGGTCAGGACAGTGCTGACAGCCTCGGCTTCGACGGCGACGGTGACATCACAGTTTCCGCCCGCAGTCGTTCGATCCGGCGGTATCGCTTCGGGTGTGACTGATTCGACCTGCCGTCGGGATCGCGATTCGACACCGTCCGTCCGCCGGCCACGGTGGGACTGATCTTCGTTCCGGACTGGAGCGACTGCCAGGACGGTGGCGTCGACAGATTCCTCCTCGACCGCGAGCGTAACGCGGTCGTCAGGTGCCAGTCCTGCAGGGATAGTCGTCTCGACGGTGACCGCCCGTTTTCCGTCGGGTAGCTGTGTTGGGACCGACGATGTAGAAAGCTTGACGGCGACACTCGCCCGCCCCTGTTGGTCGATAGAGACGCGTTCGACGTCGAGACCGAACGCCGTGCTGATTCGGGCCGCGAGCCGGGTCTCGAGTGTATCGACCGGCAAGTCGACCGGGAACCGCCACGAGCGAGATTCGATCGCATCCAACGTCGCTGTCGGGAGTGCCGGCCCGCACTTCGCGCCCGCCAGCTCGCAGGTCACGTCGATCGAAACGCGGCCGTCCTCGTCCGCTGATGCAACTGTCGCCGGGGACAGCGCTCGCCCACGATGGGACCTGGTTGGATCGGCCGCCGGAACGTCGCCGGCGATCCGGCTGCCCAGACCGTGTCCGTACCAGCCGAGCAACGCAGTGACACTGCCGAACGCCCCCAGAAAGAGAGCGTTCTCACCGATGAGCGTTGCGAGTTGTAGCGGGAAACGAGACAGTCGGCTATCGAACCCTGGAAGTGTGATACCCGTCGTGAACACGCCAGCAGAGAGCCCGAGACCACCGGCGACCAACAGCCCTACGGCGAGGACGACAGCGGCTGAACGTTGCCGCTCGCGATAATAGCTATCGAGGAACCCGACGACGCCGGTCGCGCCGGCGGCTGTCGTCCCGGCGACGAGTCCGAACCCCGCGCCCAGGAGCATTCCGAGCGGTGGCCTCATCCGCCGAGTCCCCGTCGCAGCTGTGATTGTTGCGTCCGTCGATTCTGTCTTCCACACACGGTGATGGCCCGGTCGATGTACATCGCTTTCCTCTCGGTGGCTGAACCGGCTGGCCGATGCAGCCGCCGACAGCGGGCACTCGTCCGGGTTTGGGATATAAACGTCAGCGACAACTCGTTGATATTTGTTCCCGAAAGAGACGCTCGGACGACGGCTTCAGGCCTGGACGACGATCGCCACGTCGTCGGTCTCGACGAGTTCGCCCTCGCCGGCGTAGGTGTGTTCTTCACGCACCTCGAACTCGTCGGCTTCGAGAGTCACGTCGCCGGCGTGGAGGACGTCGCCGTCGAGTTCGTACTCGCCAGTCGCGAGAGCCCCTTCGATGTCGCCGACCTCGTCGCCGTACTTCGGGCCGACGGTGGCGTAATCGAGATCGATGTCGACGATCTCGGTGCTGATCTCGGGGTCGTCCTCGACGACGTCGAGTGTCTCGACGTGCATCGCCTGCTGGATCGCCGACTCGAAGCCAGTGACGTCGCCGTAGACCTCGACCCGGTCGAGATCCGCGTTGAGCGCCATGTCGTGGGTCGTCTTGTAGCCACGCAGCGCGGCGATGGTCGCCATCGCCGTCTCGCCGGCGGCCAGGTCGGCGTCGTAGCCGCGAACCTCGGGCCAGTCGGTCACGTGGATCGACGTTGCTCCGTCCGCTTTGGCGTATTTCGCCTGCCAGATCTCCTCGACGACGTGTGGCAGGAACGGGGCGAACAGCTTGAGGAAGGTTCGATGGGCGGTCACGAGCGTGTAGGCGGCCGACTCGTCGTCGCGCTGTTTCGCGATCTCGAGGTAGTCATCACAGAACGTCGACCAGAAGAACGTCCGGAGCTCGTTGCGGGCCTTCGAGAACTCGTAGGCGTCGAGTTTCTCGGTCAGACTCTCGACGACGCCGTCGAGTTTCGCCAGCAGCCACTCGTCGATCGCGGCGAGGTCGTCGGGCTCGTCGTAGTCGCTTTCGGGTGCGAGCTGATCGACGAGTTTCGAGGCGTTCCAGAGCTTCTGGAGCAGGCGCTCGCCGGCTTCGAGGTCGTTCTCCTTGAACGGGAAGTCGTCGCCGATCGACGTCCCGGCAGCCCAGTACCGGGTGGCGTCGACGGGGAAATCCTCGAGGACTGCCTCCGGGCTGACGACGTTGCCCTTCGATTTCGACATCGCCTCGCGGTTCTCGTCGAGGACCATCCCGTTGACCATCACCGTCTCGAAGGGGACCTCGCCGGTGTGCTCGTAGGTCTTGACGATCGTATGGAACAGCCAGAAGGAGATGATGTCGTGACCCTGGGGCCGGAGGTTCATCGGATAGAGTTCCGGGTTCGCGAATTCGAACGCTTCCGCGTCCGCATCCCAGTCCCAGCCGGCGTTGATCAGGGGCGTCAGCGAGGAGGTCGCCCAGGTGTCGAAGACGTCACTTTCCGGCTCGAAGTCCGAACCGCCACACTCCGGACAGGTCTCGACGGGCGGGTCGTCGCTGAGGGGGTCGACCGGCACGTCCTCGCGGTCGGCGAAGACGGGTTCGCCACAGTCCTCGCAGTACCACACCGGGAACGGGATCCCCGAGTCCCGTTGGCGGGAGATACACCAGTCCCACTCGAGGCCTTCGATCCAGTGTTTGTATCGGGTGAACATCTTCTCGGGGTACCAGTCCATCTCCCGGCCGGCGTCAAGGTATTCGTCAGTGGAGTCGAGGATGTCGACGTACCACTGTTCGGTCACGAGATACTCGACTTCGGTCTCACACCGCTCGTGGACCTGCACCGTGTGGTGGTGGTCGCGACTCTCGAGGAGATACCCAGCATCGTCGAGGTCATCGATGATCTCCTTGCGGGCCTCCTGTGTGCTGAGCCCCTCGTAGTCGCCGGCCTTCTCGGTCATCGTGCCGGACTCGTCGATGGCGATCCGCAGCGGGAGATCGTAGGCCTGGTACCACTCGATGTCGGTCTGGTCGCCGAACGTACACGACATCACCACGCCGCTGCCGGTCTCTAAGTCGACACGGTCGTCCTCGATGATCGGAACTTCCTGGCCGAAGATCGGGACTTCGGCGGTCCCGCCGACGAGATGGGCGTTCTCGTCGTCCTCTGGGTGGATGAAGATCGAGACGCAGGCGGGCAGGAGTTCCGGGCGAGTCGTCGAAATGGTCAACGACTCGTCGTCACCGGCCTCGCCGTTTCCGTCTTCGACCAGCGGGAACTCGATGTCGTTGAATTTCGTGTGCTTGTCCGTGTCCTCCTGTTCGACCTGTGAGATGGCCGTCTCACAGTCGGGACACCAGATCGTCGGCGCGCGCTGTCGGTACTCCTTGCCCTGCTCGTAGAGATCCAGGAAGGACAACTGAGAGATGCGCTGGACGCGGGGTTCGATCGTCTTGTACGTGTTATCCCAGTCGACGGAGATTGCGAGCGACTGGACGTCGCTGGTGAAGGCGGCCTCGTAGTCGGCACAGACGTCGCGAGTCTTCTCCTGGAACTCGCGGCGCTCGAAGTTGCTGTGGCGGATGCCGAGTTCGCGCTCGGTGAGTCGCTCGGAGGCGATGCCGTTGTCGTCGTAGCCGAAGGGGAAGTAGACGGTGTCGTCGGTCATCCGCCGGAATCGGGCGACGAAGTCCTGGAGCGTGAACTGATAGAGGTGGCCCATGTGGAGGCTGCCCGAGACGGTCGGTGGCGGCGTGTCGATGGTGAAGCGCGTGTCGGCGTCGGGCGTCTCGCTCTCCTCGTAGGCGAAGACGTCGTTCTCGACCCAGTAGTCCTGCCATCTGGGTTCGGTCTCTCGGGGGTCGTACGTTCCCTCGAGAGACGGCTCGGCTGTCGATTCGTCGGTCGGCTCGTCGTCAGTCTGGTGTTCCGTACTCATGGTTTGTGGCGTCAGTGGTCGTCGTGCGATCCGTCCGTGGCTGTGAGAAGGAGATGTGGGGCTAACGTGCCCCTACTACGGAACAGGCGGGGCCAGCCTGCGTAGTCGTCGACCCGGAGCCCACGCCGGACGGGACGCGTGACATATCTTCCCCTGTGAGTTCGTCCGGATTGAGTGTTTCGTGTTCGATCGGTCGCCTGCGGCCCTGGGTGGCGGTGTCACAGATTGTCACGAGCGTAACGTCTTTGCCTGCCTGTCGGTCAGCACGGGCATGGACTCCGCCGAGGTCGAACGCCGTATCGAGGAAGGCATTCCCGACGCGACGGCGACCGTCACCTACCCGCGACCGAACGACACCGACCACCTGGCAGCCACCGTCGTCTCGCCGGCCTTCGCCGAGAAGTCCCTCGTCGAGCAACACGAACTGGTCTACGACACCCTCGACGACGTGCTGACGACCGAAATCCACGCGCTGAAAGTGACGACACGGACGCCCGAGGAAGCCGAGTGAGCTGACCAGCGGACACCAGTGGGCGGTGGTTGATAGCACGTCACAGAAAGCGGCAGCCATTGACTGTTTCCCAAGTCATAGCCGACTCCATGCGTTGTTTGTGACGATGTCAACTGAAACGCCGTCGGAATCCGAGACCGTCCAGGAACGCGTCGAACACGCGATAGCGGACAACGAGGTGGTACTGTTCATGAAGGGGACGCCACAGCGGCCCCAATGTGGCTTCTCCCAGCGGGCGGTCGGGTTGATACGCGCACACTGTGACGAATTCGAAACAGTGGACGTCCTCGATGCACTCCCGGCCTACCGGGACGCACTGGAAGCACACAGCGGCTGGGAGACGATCCCGCAGACGTACGTCGACGGTGAGTTCGTCGGCGGTAGCGACATCCTCGCCGAACACGAGGAGCACGGCGATCTCGGCGAGACACTGACGCCGTAAGTCGCTCTCGACGAAACGCGTTCGCCTTAACTTGTCGCTGGCGCACGATCCGGCCGCTCACCGGAGTGAGCGCGCACCCAGAGTTCGCCGATCCGGGAGAGTCGCGTTCGATAGGACTTGCCGTGCTCTTCCTGCTCGATGTAGCCTTTCCCGCCAGGGCCGAGGCGATCGACGTTGTAGAGGACTTTCGACCGGAAGCTGTCGGTGTACTCCTCGCCGAGGTCTTCGGCGAGCGTCTGGGCCAACTCGGAGACCGATTCGAACTCGCCGTGTTCTCCGAGTGTGAAGAGGATAAGCTCCTCGAAGGGCTTGACGTTCGAGAAGGAGGCGACCGGGATCTCGACCATGTAGCTGCCGTCGATCTCCTTGGCACCGATGGTTGTCCCGCGCTCGTCGAACTCCTCGATGAGATCCCGGGCACTCCCCAGGCGCTTCTCGACGAGGTCGTCGTCGACCTCGTCCGAGAGGTCTCTGAGGAGGTCGATCTGCTTGCGGAGTTCCTCGGCGAGTTCGGTTTCGAGATATTTCTCGGGGGCGGTGTAGTAGGTGTGGATCCGATGGCGGTCGCCCTCGCGCTCGACGGCGATAGAGTGGGCGGCCGTCGCGAAGGCGAAGCTCACCGTCCGGGGCATCGCCGAGATGTTGAGCCAGACTTCGGCGTCAGGGTCGCGGTCGAGTTCGTCGCTGATGAGCGAGAACCCTTGCTCGAAGGCGGCGTCGTAGTCGTAGACGTCCTCGACGAGGATGCGCTCGGTCTTCGACCCGAGAAGGTTCTGGAAGTCTTTCTCGAGTTGACTCGTCAGCAGTCGGGAGTACTCCGCGTTGGCTTCGTTCCCGATCGCCCCCTCGAGCAAGATTGCACGGTCGACAGTTCGTTGCTCCCGGACGAGCGGCGCGATGAGCCGGTCGTAATCGAATCCGACAGGGACGATGTGTGTTTGCATACGTACTCTGTCGAGCCGGTTTGATAAAAAACCAGCTTCATTCGTCGCGGAACATCGAAGAAACACACTATCAAATCTATTTTGAAGAATATACGCCCTGAAGGGTTGCACCAACGAAGCGATCAGTGAGGAACGGACGCGGTTCAGTCGCCGTCGACGCCGCCCGGCGTCACGAAGCGGTCGGCGTTCTCCTCGGGGGCGGCCGTCGACACCAGCGAGATGCCGACCGTTAGCACGAGACCGATTCCCATCCCGACCAGGCCGGCCTGCCACCCCCAGTAGGTCGCCGGTACGAGGTCGGTGAACGTCGCAAGCAGGTAAAACGCCTGGCTGACGCCCACGCCCGCGAGCATCCCTGCCCGCGTCGTATTGCGCCAGTACAGCGCGACCAACACTGGCAGGGTCAACTGGGCGTAGCCCTTGAAGGCCGTCGCGCCGATCTCGATCAGGGTCAGGTTCGTCCCCAGACTCATCAGGAGGGCGATCACCGCGAAGGCGACGACCGCCAGCCTGGCGACGACGTCCTCCCGACGGTCACTCGCGTCGGGGTCGACGAACGGTCGATAGAGGTCACGCGTCAGGTACGACGATCCCGACAACAGCATCGAGTCACTGGAGGACATCATCGCGGCCATCGCACCCGCGACCACCAGGGCAGCGAACCACGTCGGCGTGTAGGCGTTCAACAGCGGCGGGAGGATGTTTCCCCGGGCGTTAGGGGTAATTCCGAGCCCCGTCGCCCACGCGCCGAGGATGAACGCGGGGACGAAAAGCAGGATGACCAGGAGTGGCCACAGCGCCAGCGACCGCTTGAGGACGCGCTGACTCCGGGCGACGAAAAAGCGCTGGTTGATCTGGGGGAACATCGCGACGCCGAAACCGATCGCGATCGCCGTCGAAAGCATGTACTGCGGCGAGTACAGCCCCCCGCCCAGCGAGAGGAACTCGGGATTGGCTTCACCCATCGCCTGCGTCAACTCGCCCGGGCCGCCGACCGAGACGACGATCCACGCGAACGCGATCCAGACGAGTACGAGCATGAACAGGCCCTGTACCGTGTCCGTCCAGGCGACGCCGCGCATCCCCGCGAGGACGACGTACCCGATCATGAAGAGCGTGATCAACGTCGCGCCCGCCCAGTAGGGGATCGCTCCCGCCGTGAGCGATTCCAGCGCCCGGCCCGCCCCGACCTGCTGGAGCATGACGTACTCGAGCAGCCAGAACAGGCTGATCCCCGCGACCAGTCCCCGCAGCGTCCGGGAGTCGAAGCGATCGCCCAGCATCTCACCGACCGTGACGTAGCCGTGTTTCCGGCCGATCAACCACTGCTTGTAGCCCATCACGTACCACAGGATCCCGAAGATGACGCCGTCCATCAGGCCCATCACGAGGATCCACTCCGGGCCGGCCCTGAAGGCGAGGTTGGGGCCGCCGAAGAACGTAAAGGCAGACAGTAGCGTCGCGAAGGTCGTAAAGAGGAGCACGACCGTCCCGATCGTCCGATTCGCCAGATAGTAATCTTCGGCCGAGCGCTCGGTCAGCCGATAGGCGATCAGTCCGACCCCGAGCGCGAGCAGCAGATAGCCGACGACGATCCCGACCTGGAGGGCGACGTCAGCCATCGATACCTCCTCTCTCGACGCCGATACCCCAGGCGTGGCTGGTAAACACGTAGAAGACGAACGACGTCAGGAGCATCCACCCGACGTGCCACCACAGCCACACCGGCAGTCCGGCCACGACCGTGTCCGACCCCCACAGAAACCACGGGATCGCGAGCGCACTCAGGGTGAGTGCCACGAGACTCCACCACAACGTGCCTGTCCGTTCGGCCATCTGTAGGCCGTGATTATTGATGAAACGGTTTAACGGTTACTGCCACCCACCAATATCCCCTATTGATGAGATTATCTATTCAAATCCGCGAGGCTCACCTGGCAAACAGACAGGGACACCAGGCCACTGCTGACAGGACATGGAGCAGGTCACCGGTGTCCGGTCGAAGCCCACCCGACCGACGTGTGTCTTTCTCCCGACAGGTATTTGCTGGCTCGTCACGTACCTGTCTTCGTCCATGGATTCGGTCATGGCAATCACATCACGCCCGGACACCGGGCAGATCATCAATGCACGATTCAGCGAAATATCTCATCCACGCACAGATCGAAGCCAACGGGGTGGTCGAGCGGAGTGACGTCGTCGGCGCGATCTTCGGCCAGACCGAAGGCCTGCTCGGCGACGAACTCGACCTCAGGACGCTACAGGAATCCTCGAAAGTCGGGCGCATCGACGTCACGATCGACTCCGAGAGCGGTCGCTCGACCGGCGAGGTGACGATCGCCAGCGGGCTCGACCGCGTCGAGACGGCGATCCTGGCAGCCTCCCTCGAGGCGATCGACCGGGTCGGTCCCTGCCGGGCGACCCTCGAAGTCACCCAGCTCGAAGACGTCAGGACGGCGAAACGTCGCGAGATCGTCGACCGTGCCGAGGAGTTGCTCGCACGCTTCGACGAGGAAGTGATGTCGAGTCACGAACTCGTCGAGGAGGTCCGCCGCCGGGCGCGCGTCGAGCGCATCACCGAGTACGAGGGGTATCCCGCCGGCCCGCGCGTCGCCGACGGCGACGCCATCATCGTCGTCGAGGGGCGAGCAGACGTCCTGACGCTCCTGCAGTACGGCATCAAGAACGCCGTCGCCGTCGAAGGGACGAACGTCCCCGACGCGATCGCCGACCTCACCCACGACCGGACGGTGACCGCCTTCCTCGACGGCGACCGCGGCGGGAATCTAATCTTGAAGGAACTCGCCCAGGTCGGCAGCGTCGACTACGTCGCCTTCGCTCCCGCCGGCCGATCGGTCGAAGATCTCTCGCGGACCGACGTGACCGACGCCCTCCGGGAGAAGGTCCCCTACGAGCGCGTCGCCGAGGGCGAGGTGTCGCTGGCAGAGATCGCGCCGGACGTCGATGCGCCCGGAGAAGCGGTCGCCGAGACCGACACCGACGAAGCAGCGCCCGACTCGACAGCCACTGAAACGGGAGACACCGACAAGACGGACACGTCGCGGTCAGCCCCAGACGGTGAAGACGCGAGGGTCTCGGAGAGCGCTGAATCGACCGACGAAGACGGCGTCGCGGCTGACGGTGAGGGAGCCGCCACGACCGCGACAGGTGAGACGATCACGACGGAAAGCGGCGAGGCCGTCGCCGTGCCGACAGACGGGGAGCCGGCCGTCGAGACGCCGGACTCAGAGCGGGAGACACCGTCGACTGAACCTGCCGACGCCGACGAGGAGACAATTTCCGCCGCAGAGACGCTCGACGATCACGTCCAGGCCGTCATCGGCGAATCGACCGAGGCCGTACGATTGCTCGATGATTCACTGGTGACACTTTCGGAGGCACCGGTTGCAGAGGCTTTCGAGACGGTCCGCGACGCCGATCCCGTTCCCGGGACGGTCGTCATCGACGGGCCGGCGACCCAGCGCCTGCTCGACGTCGCCGCACAGCGCGGCGTCACCCGGATCGTCGCGAGCGAACGCGGCGACCTCGTCAAACAGCCCACGTCGGTTCGACTGACGGTCCCGGGAGCCGCCTAGAGCGGCTTCGCGAGGTCGATTCCGACGCCCGATCCCGTCGCGAAATACTGCTGGTGGCGTGCGATTTCTTCGAACCCACACGATCGGTAGAACGCTTTGGCTCGTTCGTCGTCGGCGTGGACGGTCAACCGGAGTGTCGTCGCGCCGGCCTCACCGGCACGTTCGGCGATCGAATCGAGTAGCGCTGTGCCGATCCCGCGACGGCGGTGAGCAGACGCGACGGCGAGCTCAGGGACGTAGGCGGTGTCGTCGCCGACGAGGGCGAAGCCGTAGCCGACCGGCTGGTCGTCGACGGCGACGCGCGTGATCGCCAGTCCCTCGGTCGCTGCGCCGAGCAACTGCGGTGAGGGTTCGTCGATCACGTCACGCTGGATCGCCCGAAGTGCAGGCTCGTCGGCGGCTCGGACGTCCCGGATCTCGACAGCGGGGCGAGCCATCGTCAGAAGGCCACGAGGCCGCCGGCGAGCGCGAGGACGGCCCCGGCGATCCCGGCCGAGAGCGTCGCCAGGAAGTTGACGCCCTGATTGCCGACCCACCGGCCCTCGATAGTCGCGCCGAGCAGGCTATCGACCGTCATGCCGACGAACCCGCTGGTGACGATCACGGCCGCGCCCGCGAACTCGATCGTCCCGAAGGCGACGAACGCGATGACAGCGATGACAGTTGCGCCTGCGAGGCCGGCGAGTTCGCCCTGCCAGGTCACACCGCCGTCCGTGCCGGGTTCGACCCGCTCGAACGTGGTGATGAGTCGCGGCGCGTCGTAGAGGCCGCCGAACTCACTCGAGAGGGTGTCGCTCATCGCCGCCGCGACCGAGCCGGCGAAGACAAACAGGAACAGCTCGGGTGAAACGCCGGTGAGTCGCGGGCTCGCCGCGGCGGCCAGGACGGCGAACAGCGCCACAAGCGAGTTCGCGAGGACGTTGCCGCTCCCGCGCGCGCCCTCGTTCTCCTGGGCGATGCCACGCGCGACCTTCTCGTCGTATTTGAACTTGCTCGCGAGTCCGCCGCCGCCGAAGAAGGTGATGAGCATGGCGAACCAGCCGTAATCGCCGATGACGATCGTCAGCAGGCTCAGGAGGACGCCCGTCAACATGCCGGGGACGGAGGCCGTCTCGAGCGCGTAGGAGACGTACCCGAGCGCGACGGTGATCGCCAGCGCGATCGCGATCCCCGTCGCCGTGATCGAGATGGCGAGATCCGAGAACAGCCACAGCAGGAGGCCGACCGAGAGGATCACCAGCGGGTCGTCGCGCTCGAACAGCATCGATCGGAGCAACGCGGCGAGGAGTGCGCCACTCGCAGCCAGGAAGGCGATTTCGGGGAACGACGGGAACGCGCCGGTGATCGACCCCGAGAGGACGAATCCACCAATCCCGGCGAGGAAACCACCGGTGACGAACCCGGCCGTCCCGGCGATTCGCTCATCGCTGGCTGCCCGAACGAGGTGGGCACCGACGTTCCCGATGGCGAGGGACATCGTCGCAGCCACGGGTACGGCGACGGGCATTTTGAACTGCAAGGAAAGGAGGACAAGTGCGGCAATCGCGAGCGAGAAACCCGCGAGCCCGTACAGCCGGCCGTCTCGGCGATCGCCCGGGCGTGCGAACAACTCGAAAACGACGCCGGACTCGACGAAGTGCAGGCTTCCGGCCAACAGGAAGAACGGCGAGACGGCGAGCAGCGTCGCGATGTCGGGCGAGAAAATCCGGTGGGCCACGGGAGCAATCACGCTCGCGAACCCGACGAGTGCGAACGCTGTTGCACGTCGGAGCGCGGAAGTCACTATCGGCGGTTTCCCCGAGAGATACTTACCAGTTCCGACCCGAGACTGCCCGGTCTGTCCCGTGACCTTCTTACTGTTCGGTGGTGAACTCCCGCGAGTGGGTCTGTACGATCGATATCTCGCGACCCGGATTCGACTCAGCGACGCCGAGGTTCCCGAGCGAGTCGCAGTCGTCCTGACGGAACAGGACCTCCTCGAACAGGGGGCCTACGACACTCTCCAGTCGGTCTTCGCGTGGGCCTTTGAATACGGTGCCGAACGGCTCATTCTCTACGTGAGTGTGCTCGATGCTGGGGCCGTCCCGACGTTACGACGGCAACTCGAAGCGATCGACGCCGGCCGTGAGATCGCCGTCCGTGGACCCGACGACGACCAGCAGGCCGACGCACCGATCCAGATCAGCATCGGGCTGGGTGGCAAACACGAGTTCGCCACGGCCGTCCAGCGACTGGCCCAGGAAGTCGAGGCTGGCGACCTCGACCCCGAGTCCATCGACGAGACCGAAATCGAGCGCCGGCTCGTCTTCCCCGCCGACCCGGACCTCGTGATCAAGACCGGGGCCGAGCGACTCTCGGATTTCATGATCTGGCAGTCGGTCTACTCGGAGCTTTACTTCACCGACGTCAACTGGCGGGACGTCCGAAAACGGGACTACTTGCGGGCGATCCGGGACTACCAAAAGCGCCAGCGTCGCTTCGGTCGGTGATCGTGTCGGCTCGCCGGACGAGCCGTGACGAAGCACCTTTGGGAGGTCATAGCGTACGGCCGGGCATGGTCGAGTCCTACGAGGCGGTGATCTACGACTTAGACGGAACCCTCGTCGAACTCGACGTCGACTGGACGCTGGTGACTCGCGAAGTCGCCGACCGTCTCGCGTCCCGGGGGGTCGACACTGAGGGGGCCGATCTATGGACGCTGCTCGAACGCGCCGAGGCCGCCGGCGTCCACGATGTCGCGATCGACGTCGTCGGTGCCCACGAGCGCGTCGGGGCACGGACGGCCGACCGACTCCCGCTGGCCGAGGAACTCCCGCTCGACGTACCGGTGGGCGTCTGCTCACTCAACGAGGAGGCGGCCGTCCGAACCGCGATGGAACGCCACGACCTGCTCACAGCCGTCGAGACAGTCGTCGGACGGGACACGCTCGCGGCCCAGAAACCCGACCCAGAACCACTGCTCGCGATCGTCGAAGGGTTCGACGTCGACCCCGCCCGGACGCTGTTCGTCGGCGATTCTCCGAAGGACGAGCGGACGGCCGAGCGCGCGGGCACGGCCTTCCAGTACGTCGCGGATCGACTCGGGGAGTGATTTCCAGTACGTCGCGGAGCGACTTGGGGAGTGATCGTCTGCGCCAGACGAGCGATCAGACGCGTGAGCGTCGCTCGTAGAGCACGACGCCGACCGCAGTCAGAAACCAGACGATCGCGCCGACTCGCACGGCGAAGGTCGCCCGGGCCGTCCAGGTCGGTAACGACTGCCCGAGCGAGAGGACCGCGACGACCGGCGCGCCGACGACGATCGTCACGACGAAGGTGGTCTGGAGGACCCACCCGTAATCGACGCCGTCCGGGTCTGTCTCCGCAGTAGGTTCGGGCACAGGCCCGTCTGGGTCGGCCGCTGTCTTTCGTCTGTCGGTCTCCGACGGGCGTCAGCTGGGTGGCTCGTCTGGCTGACCCGAAGGCGTAATACCGCCTCGGCACTGACTACGACGCATGACCACGGTGAGAGACGTCCGTGCAATGGCCGGCGAGGACCCGATCACGATGCTGACGGCCTACGACGCGACGACAGCCGAACTGGTCGAAGCGAGCGGCGTCGACGTAATCTTGGTCGGTGACAGTCTCGGCAACGCCGTCCTGGGCCACGATTCGACGCTTCCGGTGACGATGGACCAGATGGTGAGCCACACGGGCGCGGTCGTCCGCGGGACCGACGAGGCGCTGGTCGTCGCCGACCTCCCCTTCTTGAGTATCGGTGCGGACCGCGGCGATTCGATCGAACACGCGGGTCGCTTGCTCAAGGAAGCCGGCGCGAACGCGGTCAAGATCGAGAGCGGCCCCCACACCGTCGAGTTGACCGAGCGACTGGTCGATCTCGGGATTCCAGTCATGGCCCACCTGGGGCTGACCCCCCAGCACATCAACCGACTGGGCTACGCCCGCCAGGGGACCTCTCAGGAGGCAGCCGAGGAGATCCGGGACCTCGCCCGCGCCCACGAGGAGGCCGGCGCGTTCTCGCTCGTGCTCGAACACGTCCCCGCGAACCTCGCGGCGACCGTGACTGACGACCTCTCGATTCCGACCATCGGAATCGGTGCCGGCCCCGACTGTGACGGCCAGGTGCTGGTCGTCGACGACGCCGTTGGCCTCACCGAATCGGCTCCGCCGTTCGCCGAGGCCTTCGGCGACGTCCGGGAAGCCTATGCCGACGCACTCGACGACTACGTCGGGGCCGTCGAGGACGGTTCGTTCCCGGCCGACGACCACAGCCACGTGGCCGACGACCTCGACCTCGAGTGACGCCGCTCGGCGAGCCCCCGACGATCAGCGTCACGGTGTGAACCGCTTTTCAACTTTAGTACCGAAATAGCGCCACGTGCGGGGCATTTTAGCGATAGATTTATATACTACTAGAGCTAACTCGAAGTTAGCATGAGACTCGAACAGCAGACGGTCGGCGACGCGGCGATCCGCCGGTTCGACTACGAGGACGCGACGACGTTCGCGGCCGACATCGGCGACGACGGCGAGGTCGACGTCGTCGGCGATACGGCCATCGTTGTGACTGGAGACACCCAGTACGATCTTTCCCTCCCTGACGGCGAGGCCGTGACAGCCTTTATCACCAACGGCGTTCTTACCATTGAGGTGAAACGATGAAACTCACTGTCAAGCCACTCAAGCAGAAGGACGCCGGCCGCGGACTCGCCGCGATCGACCGGGCGGCGATGGACGAACTGGGCCTGGAAAACGGCGACTACGTCGTCCTGGAGGGCCGCGAGGGCCGGGCAGTCGCCCGGGTCTGGCCCGGCTATCCCGAGGACACCGGCGACGGCGTCGTCCGGATCGACGGCCAGTTGCGCCAGGAGGCCGACGTCGGCATCGACGACCGCATCGACGTCGAGAAGGCCGACGTCAAGCCCGCCCGCTCGATCTCGGTCGCACTCCCACAGAATCTCCGGGTTCGCGGAAATATCGGCCCGCACGTCCGGAACAAGCTCTCCGGCCAGGCCGTCACGACCGGCCAGACCGTGCCCTTCTCGTTGGGGCTCGGGCCGGTTTCGAGCGTCGGGGGCCAGAAGATCCCGCTGAAGATCGCCGAGACCGACCCCGAGGGGACGGTCGTCGTCACCGACCAGACCGAGATCGAAGTCAGCCAACAGCCCGCCGAACAGATCACCGGCGAGACTCCAGAGGATGCCCGCCAGACGCCCGACGTGACCTACGAGGACATCGGTGGGCTCGACGACGAACTCGAGCAGGTCCGGGAGATGATCGAGTTGCCGATGCGCCACCCCGAGCTGTTCAACCAGCTCGGCATCGAGCCGCCGAAAGGTGTCCTCCTGCACGGGCCGCCGGGCACCGGCAAGACCCTGATGGCGAAAGCCGTCGCCAACGAGATCGACGCCTACTTTACGACGATCTCGGGGCCGGAGATCATGTCGAAGTACTACGGCGAGAGCGAAGAGCAGTTGCGGGAGATGTTCGACGAAGCCGAGGAGAACGCCCCGGCGATCGTCTTCATCGACGAGATCGACTCCATCGCGCCCAAACGTGACGACACGAGCGGCGACGTCGAGCGCCGCGTCGTCGCCCAACTCCTCAGCCTGATGGACGGTCTCGAAGAGCGCGGCGACGTGATCGTCATCGGTGCGACCAACCGCCTGGACGCGCTCGATCCTGCCCTGCGGCGGGGTGGTCGCTTCGACCGCGAGATCGAGATCGGCGTCCCCGACAAGAAAGGGCGCAAGGAAGTCCTGCAGGTCCACACCCGCGGGATGCCACTGAACGACGAGATCGACATCGACGAGTACGCCGAACGCACCCACGGCTTCGTCGGGGCGGACATCGAACAACTCGCAAAGGAGAGCGCGATGAATGCGCTCCGGCGTATCCGTCCGGAGATCGACCTCGAAGCCGACGAGATCGACGCCGAGATCCTCGAGAACCTGGAGATCACCGGAGACGACTTCAAAGCGGCGCTGAAGGGCATCGAACCCTCCGCGCTCCGGGAAGTCTTCGTCGAAGTCCCTGACGTCTCCTGGGCGGACGTCGGCGGGCTCGAAGACACTAACGAACGCCTCAGGGAAACCATCCAGTGGCCCCTGGAGTACCCCCAGGTCTTCGAACAGATGGACATGGAGTCCGCCAAGGGCGTCCTGCTGTATGGCCCGCCCGGCACAGGCAAGACCCTGCTGGCGAAGGCCGTCGCCAACGAGGCCCAGAGCAACTTCATCTCCGTGAAGGGCCCCGAGTTGCTGAACAAGTACGTCGGCGAGTCCGAGAAGGGCGTCCGCGAGGTCTTCTCGAAGGCTCGCGAGAACGCTCCCACGGTGGTGTTCTTCGACGAGATCGACTCGATCGCCGGCGAACGCGGGACGAACATGGGCGACTCGGGCGTCGGCGAACGCGTCGTCTCCCAACTCCTGACCGAACTCGACGGGCTCGAAGATCTGGAAGACGTCGTCGTGGTCGCGACGACGAACCGTCCTGACCTCATCGACGCCGCCTTGCTCCGGCCAGGTCGACTCGACCGGCACATCCACGTGCCCGTGCCCGACGAGGAAGCCCGCCGGAAGATCCTCGAAGTGCACACCCGTGACAAGCCGCTGGCCGAGGGCGTCGACCTCGACGACATCGCAGCCCGGACCGACGGCTACGTCGGTGCCGATCTGGAGGCCGTCGCCCGCGAGGCGGCGATGGCAGCCACCCGGGAGTTCATCCGGAGCGTCGATCCCGAAGAAGTCGACGACAGCGTCGGGAACGTCCTGATCGACGAGAGTCACTTCGAGACGGCCCTCGAAGAGGTCGGCCCGAGCGTCGACGAGGAGACCCGTGATCGCTACGAGGAGATCGAACAGCGCTTCGACAAGCGCGAGAACGAACTCGACGAGCCCGAAGTCGGCAAGACCTTCCAGTAAGCTGCGCCGGTTTCAGGCCTGCTCGAAACGACTATCGCCGTTCTCGTTTTCGACCGCCCGGAGACCCAGTTCTTCGAGCCGTGCGACCGTCCGGACGGGAACGGGGTCGCCGGCTTTCCGACGTGTTCGGAGAATTGGGAGCCCAGACTGGAGTTGGGCCGGCGTTCGCAACGTCGGTGCCATCTCGACGGTAGTGATGGCGAGATCCGCGTCGTTCGCTCGCTCGACGAGCGTCTCGAGGTCCGGACGACCGTCGATCCCGCCGAAGTCGATCGGTTCGCTGAACCCCGCATAGAAGAATTCGCCGTTCGCCGCCGGTCCGAGGACGAGGTCGTTCCGTCGCAGTTGCATCGACGCCTGATCGAGTCGGGGGCGTGCGGCGAGCACCGCCGTGGGATCGAGAATCGCGACGGAGGCCACTCCTTCTGATTCGAGCAAGTGTGTGACCGTGTTGCCGATCCGGGCGGCCGGCGACGAGCCGACTTCGGGTTCGAAACGTACTGCGTCGGGAGACGCGAGTGCCGGCGTGACGGCCTCTTTGACGAGTGTTTCGACGTCTTCGTCGCGGTCCGCTCGCTCGCGATAGGTCACGAGCAGGTCCGCCCCGCTGCCGGCGACGGCCTCGCTCACGTCACGGAGCGCGCTCTGATAGAGGTCGGCCGCGTCACTCGCGGTCAGTGGTGTGCCCTCGACGAGTCGGGGGAGGACGTTGCCGGGAATCGGTGCGTCGGCGCGAACGACGACGATAGGCATAGCCGAAGATGGGTGACACCCACCTTTGTATTCGCCGTTTTGTACCGCTCGCGTGCGCTCGTGGAGTCGTAACACCACGAATCATGGTAACAACCACCATTATAGTCCCGCCGTTCGTAGGTCGAACGGGCCCATGTTAGTCAAGGACGTCATGTCGACGGACGTGATCACCGTCGATCGCGACGCGTCACTCCGGGACGCGGTCGGGGAGCTACTCGAATACGAAGTGGGTTCGGTCGTCGTGGTCAGCGACGAAGGGAACCCGGTCGGGATCGTGACTGAAACCGACGCGCTCAAAGCTGGCTATCGGTCTGGTGAGCCGTTTCGCGAGACCCGCGTGATGGACCTGGCTCACCGACCGGTCATCACGACGAGTCCTTCGGCGACCGTCCAGTGGGTCGCCCGGAAAATGGCTGACAACGACATCAAGAAAGTGCCGGTGATGGAAGACCTCTCGCTTGTCGGAATCGTCACCTTGACCGATATCGTCTGGCGACTGTCTGACATCCGTGCCGAGGTCGGCGAGCTATCGAGCGCACCCGAGGAGTGGGAACTCGACTGATCGTGGCCAAAATCGCCCACTGCTGATCTCTCCTCTCCACCCCCTACTTCCGGCGCTGGCCCTTCGTCTGTCGGTAATCGCGGTCGAGTTCGTCGGCGACGTGTTCGCGGAAGGTAGCCAACTGGGATTCAGAAGCGTCAGCCGGTTCGATCATCGGGAGGATTTCGAAGCCCCGGCCCTGGATCGTCGTCGCGTGCTCGACCGTGACGTCCAGATCGTCGGCACTTCGGGTCGTGTACTCGAAAGCCAACGCGTCCAGGGCACCCTGGCCCACGGCGACGATGAGTTCCGGGTTGATCCGTCGGAGTTCTGCCGTACGATACCCCTCGCAGTTGTGTCGCTCCTCGTCGGTTGCCCCGCGTTCAGGGTGATGGCAGCGCGTGACGTACGTGAGATAGACCTCGCTCAGTGCAGGTTCGGTACTGTCCGGTGGTGAGTCACTGAGTCCGAGGTCACCGAGGAGTGCCTGGATCACTTCGCCAGTCTCGTCGCCGGTGAAGGGGATCCCGGTTCGATCGGCACTGGCCGTCGGAGCGGTGCCGAGAACGGCGATATCCGCCGTCGGGTCACCGTAGCCGTGGACGACCTGGGTCCGTGATTCGACCAGTGCCGGACAGTTCTGACAGTCCTCGTCCATGCTGTAGGGGTTCCGTGGATCCGGGAGGTCCGGGCTCATACCTGCTGGATGGGGTGGGCGACTCAAAACGCGCGCGGTCGCGGCGAAGGCGTCGACTCAGCCCACACGTTCTTGGCCCGCCCGACCGTAGCCCTGGATATGCATATCCGTCGCTACGGTCGACTGGTGTATCTGCTCGCGTTCGTGCTCGTCCAGCAGTTCACCGACGTCTTCGTTCAGTATCCGACGCTGGAGTTGGTCGGAATTATTGGCGTCGCCGTCGTCGGATTGGACGCGCTGGTGTGTGCAATCCGGCGGTGGCGCTCCCTGGACGGGTCCGTACTCGGCGAGGACGCATCGAGCGAGTGATCGCCGCTGTCACTCGTCGCCGATCGTCTCGGCCTGCGTGTCCGCATCTTCGGGGTCGTTGACCGGACTCGAGGGGTGATAGTCGGTGTCGTACTCGCCGGGGCGGTCGTCGAGGCGGTCGGGGTTGATTCGCCCGGAAAGCAACATGAAGTCGAGCACCGTACTGTAAAGCAGCGCTTCGACGACAGGAACTGCGCGCGGCGGAAGCACGGGGTCGTGGCGACCGACGACCTGGATCTCCTTTCGCTCGCCGGTCTCCCAGTCGACAGTCTCCTGGGCTTTCGGGATCGAGACGGGCGGATGCCAGGTAATCTCGCCGTAGATCGGATCGCCGGTCGTGATCCCACCCTGGACCCCGCCGTGGTCGTTGCCGACCGGCGTCGGATCACCGTTCTCGTCGAATTCCCAATCTTCGTTGTACTCGCTGCCGGCCATCGTCCGGGCGTCCCGCCCCACGCCGTACTCGAAGTCGTTGACCGCCGGGATCGAGTAGATGAGCTGGCCTAGCCGCGACGGAATAGAGTCGAAACGCGGCGCACCCAGCCCTCGCGGGACGCCACGGGCCTCGAAGTAGACAGACCCCCCGACTGAATCGCCCTCTTGCTGGTACTGTTCGGCGAGATCGCGCATCTCCTCGGCCGTTTCGGGGTGGGCACACCGGATGTCGTTCTCTTCGGTGTGTTCGAGCATCTCCTCGAAGGAGACCTCGGGCGCTCGGACGTCGCCGATCTGATTGACGTGGGCCTTGATCCGGACGTCGTACTCGCTCTGGTCGAGGACCTGCTTTGCGATAGCACCCGCAGCGACCCAGTTGACCGTCTCTCGGGCCGACGATCGGCCACCGCCGCCCCAGTTGCGCGTGCCGAACTTGGCGGAATAGGTGAAATCGCCGTGGGAGGGCCGGGGCGCGGTCACGAACGGTTCGTACTTGCCAGAGCGCGAGTCCTTGTTCTGGATGACCATCCCGATCGGCGTGCCCGTCGTGTAGCCGTCCTGGAGCCCGGAGTTGATCGTGACGGCGTCGGGTTCGTCCCGCGAGGTCGTGATCATCGACTGGCCGGGCTTGCGCCGGTCGAGGTCGCGCTGAATGTCGCCTTCGTCCAACTCGACGCCTGCCGGGACACCCGAGACCGTACACCCCATCGCCTCGCCGTGTGACTCTCCGTACGTGGTCACCTGAAAAAGCCGACCGAAGCTGTTACCGTTCATTGTCCCGGTCGTAGGCGCGGGCGCATTTAGGTTTTGAGATGCCGGGGCTCTCGTCCCGTCGCTACTCGCCGGATCGGTTCGTGACTTTCTCGGCGACGTCACCCAGGTCGACGCGCTTTTCGCCCACAGTCGCCCCGACGAGCGCGCCGATGCCGGCCCCGGTGCTGGCTGCTTCCCGACTCACGAGTCCGCCGACCGCGCCACCGAACGCGCCGCCGATCGCTGCGAGCTTCGCACGGCTCATCGCTTTCTTGATTCGAGTTCCCATGTTACAGGTTACGAGCGGGGGCCGGATAACAGTGTCGTAGGTCCGGACTTCGAACCCTGCAGTGCACCCACAGGTTGAGGTGGATTCGGCCCCAACAATAGATGATGCTCGGACTTTTCCGCACCATCGGATACGGATGGATCGCTCTGCAGGGACTGCTCGCCGCGCTCCTGCCGAAACAACTTATCAACCTCTCGACGCGACTCTCGCTGTGTGGCTTCGAGAACGCCGCGGAACTCGAGCCCAAGCCGTGGTACGTCGACGCGATGCGGGCCGCCGGCGTCGGCATGGTCGCCGCAGGACTCACGGGGCTGTTGCTCGAACGTGACAGCGAGGAGACTGACGAACCCGAAGTCGCGGTCGACGCCCCCGCGTCCGACGACGCCTGAGCGCGAGACGATCGCTGTCGGGCTAGTCACTGGAGATTCTCGCTGTCGGATCAGTCAGTGGAGATTCGAATCGTCAGCTACTGTGAAAATATCCCGGCGTTATTCGCCCCAGTCCTCTTCGAGTTCGGGCGCGGGCTCGAGCGTCGCGGGATCGACCGCGACGATTTCGAGTTCCGCGCCGCAGGTGGCACAGTCGACGATCTCTCCGACTTCGACGTCGTCGTGCAGGGAGACCTCCGCCCCGCATTCCGGACAGTCTGTCATACAGATCACTCGACGCCCGCGGGTAACTTGAAGGAATTGGTTCGCCGCGCTGTCGACGACTCGGAGACGGGGCGGACTGTCGCTGACGCTGTTTCCGCCCCTTCAAATACCGGAAGCGGACCACGGCCGGTATGAGCGACGACCACTCCAGAAGCGACGATCGCCGGGGGTGGCGACGCTGAGTCACCGCGCTCTCGTCGTCGCCGAGGCAAACGGGGTGCGACAGTGGGAGACGATCTGGCGGGACGACCAGACCGAACCGCCCCGCGGTCGGCGATCCCTGCCGTCCTCGCCGTCCGAGACGACGTCCCTCCGAGCTGTCGCCGAATCGCTCGACTTCGCTCACTACGAGGGCGTCTACTATCACGCCGACGGCGTGTGGACGGCGCATCTGGCGTGCTGGCTGGCCGTCGAGCATCTGTTGGGTGAGCCACTCCCGGATCCCCGTGGCGACGGCGCACTCCTCGCGGTCCGGGCGGGGGAGGCCTCGGCGTTGCGGCGCTGGTTCCGGGGCGCGAAGCGGTCGGTCGCCGACGCCGTGGTGGCCGGTGAGTGCTCGGTGGCGGACGCGCGAGCAGCGTTACTCGAAGCCCTCGACCGACGGGCCGGCGACCGAAAACTGATCGATGGCACCCCCTCGACGGATGGCTAACGACTCGCGGGCCTTTTGTGACCGGCCTGGCTACAAGTCCGTGTGACAGAACGGGGAGACAGTGACGCGACGAGCGTCGAGGGCGCTACCGGGCCGCTGGTCGATCCCACAGCCGAGCGCGCCCGCAAACGCGTCGAGCGTGCTATCGACCGTGGTGACATGGTGACCGTCTTCGGACGGTGTAGCGTCGAGTACGACGGGCGCGCCACGAGTTCACTCGGCCCCGGCGATCGCCTGCTCATCCTCAAGCCCGACGGGACGGCCCTGGTCCACACCGACGAAGGCCACCAGCCGGTCAACTGGCAACCCCCGGGGTCGACCCACGAGGTCGGGCTGGAGGACGGGCGACTGTGGATCGAAAGTCACCGGACGGGTCCCGAGGAGCATCTGGAGGTCGCTTTCGAGTCGCTCGCGTACGTCGCGACCGTCGACGTCACCGACCCCGAGGACCTCTCGCTGTCGGGGACGGAAGAAGACCTCCGCGAGCGCATCCTTGCCGAGCCCGAACTGATCGAGTCCGGGTTCGAGCCGCTTGTGACCGAGCGATCGACGCCCGCCGGCGCGATCGACATCTACGGCGAAGACAGCGACGGGCGGGCCGTCGTCGTGGAACTCAAACGACGGCGCGTCGGGCCGGACGCGGTCGGGCAGCTCGATCGCTACGTCGACGCACTGACCCGTGATCTCCACGCCGACCGGGAGATCCGCGGGATCCTGGTCGCTCCGTCAGCGACCGACCGGGCGCAGGAACTCCTGGCAGAGAACGGTCACGAGTTCATTGCCCTGGAGCCAACACCGGGCGAGTGAGGGGGTCTGGAGAGAAAACGCTGCGTGCTGAGGCAGTTCTGTCGCGGATTGCGACGGGCCGGAACGGAAACTATATATTGAGAACATATTTCCAAACGATCAGTTCACAATAGCGAGGTGGTAATGCGAGTCTGCGATACGAATATGGTATCTGACTACGCTCATCTGTAGAAGTCAGTACTTAGGATTTTCTCGAACCAGCGATCTGTGTTGAGTGTGAGACTGAAGAAGTTCAAATAGCCCTGTAAGTGGTGTTTTGAGACGCCTCGGAACCTTCGCAACCAGTTGCGAAGGAAGCTATGGCGGTTCTCACAGCTGTTCGTGTGAGCATCACCGACGACGTAGTGTTCGTCGTGATTGATGGCGAGATGGCCATCAATCTCGTCGTACTCGTCGATACCGTCGTAGATGCTGTACTGATCGGTGCAGAGGATCGCCGGATCGTCTTCATCGCCGTATTCGACGATGTCCTCGTCTACATCTTCGAGATCTTCACGAACGAGGAACCGAACTCGTCCGTCGGAGCGACGGACGAGTGTCACGACTGGCGGTTTGTCTGACTCGAACGTTCCGCGTCCCTTTTTTTGAGTCCGCGCGAGCGCGGACTCGCCTGCTTGGTACCTTTCTCACCAGCCACGACGTAGACCTCGTCAGCTTCGCAAACACCAGTGAGATCAAACTCTGGATCGTCGTCAAGAGCGTCTTGGACTTCATGGACGAAGTCCAAGACCGTCTTGTATGTTCGGTCAAGTTCCTGAGTTATCTGTGATGTTTTGTCCTCTTCCATCCCTCGAATGATATGGAACATCTCCGGGAGTGAAAGCTTGTGCTCGGCAAATATGGTCTCGGTAAGATCGTTGAAAATACTATCACAGTTGTGACAGCGATAGCGTTGAGCACCCTTTCTCGTCGTCCCCTTCTTGATCGTGTCCGCACTCTCGCAGTGCGGACACATTACCTCTTCTGGCCATCGCTGTTCACGGAGATACTCTAGACAATCATCTTTGTCAGGCAGAAAGACCTCATCCACGCTCTCTCTGCTTACCATCTTGGAGTCAGCTACGAACTCCACTCACAAAGTATTCACTGCTACAGATGAGCGATCTGACTATATATTGAGTCTCCCTAATATAAAAATAATCCGTTTGGTTGTTCAGAATATCTGAACAAATTTGTCCCGCGGAACGAGTAGACGAACGGTGCTGAAAACGACTGCCGCTTCGATCGCCGGGCTCTCCGGAGTGAATTCACTGGCATCGCTCGGTCGGGGTGCCGAGGGGTCGGCTCCCCAGCCGGTTACCGATCCCGAGCCTGCGCCTGCCCCGGACCTCTATATCGGGTCCGATCTCAAGAACCTCAACTGGCTCGTACTCTTGGGCAACGAACGAGATGCGATGGCCAACGCACTCACCGGGTACGTCGACGATGCCTCATACGGACAGTGGTAACTCTTTTCGGCATGTATGGAATACTCGTCCGATCGCCCCCCGAGCCCCGTCATCTGGTATCCCCAGGGCGGTAACGAATTACAACTGTCCGTATCACCCGTTAACATCGCGAGCTTAGCTACGAGGTAAACAGCACCACGGCCCTACTCACGATCTGATACCGATAGTCACACGTCTCTTTCGAGTGTTTTCTCACGTCTCAGCGTGGTAGGTCAGTGCAGAATTACCAGGGCCAACCCCTTTAGCCGCTGGCGACCATGTTTCCGAGCGTGACGCCGAACGTCTGCATTGTCGGAGCCGGCATCGCCGGGGCGGGGGCCGCCCATGCCCTGCGTGACGCGGCCGACGTGACGCTCCTCGAGGCCGACACCGTCGGCGGCCGAATGGTTTCGGGCCACCGTGACGGGTGTGTCTACGACTACGGCGCGAACTACGTCGATCCGCCGAACGATCGCGTCGAGGAACGCTTTCGGTCGGTCGTCGGTGACGACCTCGCCGAGACGACCGGCGACGTCTGGATCTTCGACGAGTCGGGAGCGATCGAAGAGGGACGGCCGAACCAGGGGGTCAAATTCTCCGGCCGTGACGGCATCGACCAGGTCGTCCAAGCGTTTCTCGATGCCAGTGGCGCGACGGTTCACGAACATACCCCGGTCGAACACCTCGCCCGCACGGAAGACGGCTGGCGGGTCACTGCCGACGGCGACGACGTCGCGTGTGACGCACTCGTCGTGACCCCTCCTACCTGGGACCTCTTCGCGGGTGCGGACTGGACGGCCGATTTCCGGGACGACCTGGTAGCGGCCCGGAAACGCCAGTCTTACCGGACGATCGACTCGGTCGCGCTGCACTACCCCTTCGACATCGACGTCCCGTACTACGCGCTGGTCAACACTGACACGGAACACGCCGTGGGCTGGCTCTCCAGAGAATCGTGCAAGCCCGGCCACGTCCCCGACGGCGAAGAGATCCTGATCGTCCAGTTGAGCCCCGCCTGGGCGGCCGGGCGACCGGACGCGACACCCGGGGAAGCAGCCGACGCCGCGAGTTCCTACGCAGCGACACTGCTCGGCGACGACCGCCTGGCAGACCCCGATTGGTGGGATCACGAGCGATTCATCCGCGCACTCCCCGGCGACCGCGTCAATCCGGCGTTGTTCGAGTACGCCCTCGAACACGACCTTGGCCTCGCGGGAGACTGGTTCGCGGGCACTGGCCGGACCCACGCGGCGCTGGAGACGGGGCTGGACGCGGGGCGTCGACTGGCACGCGATCGGTGATCCGGGGAAGACGTATCTCGATAGTCGACCACTACCGACGGTGAGCACGATAGACCGTGCCGGCGACCGACTGTCTCTGAAAGTCAGGCAGAGTTCCTCGCCACCGGCAGTTCGAACAGCGTCACGTCGCACCCCTCACAGGAGACGGTCGCGACCTCGTAGTCGTGACAGCACGAGGAGACGACGTCCGTATCGAAGGACGCGTCACCACCGCAGTCCGGGCAGAAATCCAGATAGAGCCGCGCGCTCCCGGCGAAGCGGCTTCGCTCGGCGGGCGCACGCTCGGCCCAATCGTCGTCTCGATGGGCGAAGACGTGGCAGGCTGCAAGGTCAGCGATCAGTGCAGGATGTGAGACCCACTGACCGAGTAATCTCTCGTCGTGACGAACGTGGACGGCTCCCTCGGTCGTTTCGATCTCGATTGTCCCGTCCACGGTGAAGACGTCAGCGATGACTGCGTCGAGGTTCTCTCCGAGGTCGTCGATCGCCGACTGCCAGGCATGCCGAAACGACGGTTCGAGTTCGAAGTCTTCACCGTCTTCGCTGAACTGGAGACAGTCGAGATCGAGGAGGATTTCCTCAATATCGGTGTCTTGCTGGGTAGCGTCTTCGTCCGGTCGACGTTGTTCTGAGAGGGTCTCCCAGGTCTCCGCACATCCCCCGCCGTCGACGGACTCACTGACTTGGCGTTGATGTCGTTCGTATGCCTGCTCGTCTGTGTCGGTTTCGTCTGTCATATTCAATACTATCACGCGTATATATCTTTAAACCTACTGGAAAACCTCGTCGGCAAGTGCGGGTGCAACGGCTCGCCGTACGAGCCGTCGAGAGTGACCCCGAACCACGCGATTCATGTATCGCTCACTCGAATTCAGAGTGGAGACCGCCAGACACTATGAGTACCCAGGATGCGGTCGGAGCCCTCGAGCAACTCGGGCTGTCGAACTACGAGGCGCGGGTGTTCGTCGCACTCCAGCGGTTGGGCTCGGGAACGGCGGAGACGATCAGCGAGGTGTCCGAGGTCCCGCGCTCGCAGGTCTACGGAGCGGCCGACGACCTCGCCGAACGGGGGCTGGTCGAGGTGACCGAATCGTCGCCGAAGACGTACCGGCCAGTGAGCCTCGCGGCAGCCCGCGAGCAACTCTCGGCGCGAATCGAGCGTGAGCGCGAGCGGGCCTTCGAGAATCTCGACGCGTTGCAGGACGAGGCCGCCACCGACCGGCGGGAGCGCGGTGTTTCGACGGTGCGTGGCCGAACGCCCATCGACGAACGCATCGCTGGACTGCTCGAAACGGCCCAGGACACGGCGGTATTCGTCGCGCCCGAAGCGACATCGCTCACCACGGAGATCGCCGACACGTTGACCGAGCAGGCGTCAGGTGGCGTTTCGGTCACGCTCGTCACTGCCGAACCGAAACTCGATGAGCGTTTCGCAGACGATCCCCTCGACGTGATCGTCATGGGTGAGGACAACCCGGCTGACTTCGCCGGACGGGCGCTGCTGGTCGACGGGGCGACGATTCTGCTCGCGGTGGCGACTGACGACGGAAGCGTCGAGGAAGAAGCGCTCTGGACGGCCGAATCCAGCATCGGGCGCATTCTCGCGCAATTCATGCAATCCGGGATGGAGTCCGGTCGACAGCGGCAATCCGGGGATGCACCCCCCTGAAAACAGCCGCTGGAACCGATTTGTCCAGCCGAGGCGGTCTCAGTGTTCGTGGCGGTGCTTGTTCTGTTCACCTGCGTGATCGTGTTCGTCTGCCCTGGAATCGCCCCCACCGACCACGACGACCTTCACTTGCTTGACGCCGCCCACGGCTCGCAAGCGATTGGCGAGTTCGTCGATCTGGCCCGCGGTCCCATCCACGACCAGCGTCTCCATACACCGATCCTCCGAGAGGTGGATGTGCTGGACGGAAGTGACGACGTCGGCGTACTCGTGTTGGATCGTCTGGAGGCGACCGGCCACATCGCTGTCGTGATCGTGTTCGTGAGCGATGACGATCGTCCCGTAGTGGCGGGTCTCGTCGCCGCGCTCCCACTCGTAGGTCGTGAAGAAATCCCGCAGGGAATCTCTGACAGCCTCCGATCGGCTCGCGTAGTTCCAGTCCTCGACGATCCCGTCGAGCTGGTCGGTCATCGCGGGTGGCAGGGTCAGACTCACCCGGTCGAGGTCCTCGGCCATACCGGCGGTTGGACCGGTGGCCATATCAGCCTTGCAACTCGCGTTCCCAGTATTACGGGAACTCCGAAACGTATTATTATCGGGGGCGGTCTACCCTCTCCTATCGATGCACATTTTGGACGGGTTCCTCGACCTGTGGGTCGCCGCAGTGGCCGCCTTTGGGTCTCTCGTTGTCCTGACGCTCGCGGCCCGGCGCTCGGCGGGCGCGCTCGACGGGCCACGCGCGCCGCTGCTGGGCGTGACTGCGGCCGCCATCTTCGCCGCACAGCTGTTGAACCTTCCGATCCCCGGTGGGACGAGCGTCCACTTCGTCGGCGGTGCGTTCGCCGCGATCCTGCTCGGACCGCACCTCGCAGCACTCGCCATGACGGCCGTCGTCGCGATCCAGGCGCTGGTCTTCGGCGACGGCGGAATCGTCGTGCTCGGCGGGAACGTCTTCGCGATGGCAGTCGTCGAGGTGTACGTCGGCTACGGCGTCTTCCGCGTCCTCCGCCCGTATCACGAGCGTGCAGCGGTCTTTGCCGCTGGGTGGGCGGGCATCTCGGCGGCAGCCCTGGCCGTCGCGGTCATGGTCGGCGTCTCGGAGGCCTTCGCCTACGAGTTGACCACCGTCCTCGCAATCATGGGGGCCTGGCACGTCCTGCTCGGAGTCGCCGAGGGCGCGATCACGCTGCTGGCCTACGAGTTCGTCGCCGAGGCCCGACCCGACCTGCTGGCCGATCGGACGCCGTCGATCGATGGCGGTCGACTCCTCCGTCGCGGGACGGCAGTCGTCGCCGGCCTGACCGTCCTCTCGCCGGCGTTCGCCTGGAGTGCCCAGCGAGTGAACTACACCGAGCCACTCGAACACGCCGCGGAGACGACCGGTGCGACCGCTCACGCCGTGACGACGTTGCCGGGCCTTCTCCCGGACTACGGGATCGCCGGCGTCGATCCATATCTCGGGACGCTGGTGTCCGGCTTCGTCGGCGCGGGGCTCGTGCTGGCGGTCGGCTGGCTCGTCGGTCGTCCACTGACTACTGATCGTGAACCGCGCTGATCCGATCGGCCGGTCGGCCGGCACGCTGACCGACCGGACTCGAGGGCTCCTCCGTGACGAGCGCGTCGCCAGTCGGGACGGTTGGCTCCAGGCGGTCCACCCCGTCGTGAAGCTCCTCGGCATCGTCGCGCTGCTGGTCGTCACCGTCACCTTCGAGACGCCGAGCCCACCGGCAGCCGTTCTCGCAGTGACGATCGTGCTTGCGGCCCTCTCGCGCGTTTCCCTTGCGGTCCACGGTCTCCGGACGGCCGTTCCGACCGCGATCGCTCTGCTGATCGTCGCGCCACAGGCCGTTCTCATCTCCGGCCCAACGCTGCTCGGGCCAGTGAGCGTCCCCGGTGGGACCTACGTGGCGACGTTCGCCCTCCGCGTCGGCGCGAGCGTCTCGCTGCTCGGCCTGCTGCTGTCGACGACGCGATTCACGTCGCTTTTGAGTGCACTCAGGTCGCTTCGCGCGCCACGGACAGCCGTGACGCTGCTCTCGATAACCTATCGGTACTTGCTTGTCGTCTTCGAGGAACTCTCGCGGCTGGTTCTGGCGCGTCGGAGTCGGCGGGTCCGTCGGGCCACACTCGGCGAATCCTGGCGGGAAGCCGGATCGCTGCTCGGAACGTTCCTCCTGCGGGCGCTGGATCGCGGCGAGCGCGTCGGTCGGTCGGCCCGCTCGCGTGGCGGAACGAGCGGGCGAGTCTACGCCCACCAGCACGCCATCGGCTTCGCCGACGCCGCGTTCGCGTTCGTCGTCTTCGGGACCGGTACCGCGGGGGTGTTACTGGCGTGAACGCACTCGACGCTCGCGATCTCCAGTTCGCGTATCCTGACGGGACCACCGCGCTCGACGGAATCGAATTGACGATCGAAGCCGGCGAGCGCGTGGCGATTCTCGGTCCGAACGGCGCGGGCAAGAGCACGCTGCTGTCGCTGCTTGCCGGCCTGCGCGAGCCAGCCAGCGGCGATGTCACGTACTTCGAGACCGACGATCCGGCCGACGCGCTTCGGGATCGCATCGCTCACTGCCCGCAAGCGCCGGCCGACTACCTCTTCAACGCGACAGTCAGGGAGGATCTGGAATATGGTCCCGCACAGCTCGATGTCGATCGCGCCGACGCCGAGGCACGAATCGCGGACCTCACAGCCGAGTTCGATCTCGACGGGCTGGTCGATAAGCCGCCGTTCCGGCTGAGCGGTGGGGAACAGCGCCGGGCCGCGCTGGCTGCCGCCCTCGCCGTCGAACCCGACCTGCTTCTGCTGGACGAACCCGTCGCGGACGTCGACGCCGGCCACCGCGAAACGATCTTCGACGCGCTCGACCGGCGTAACGAGGCAGGAACAACGGTTGTCGTGTCAACGCCGAGCGCCGATCTTGTCCCTCGGGTCGCCGATCGCGTCGTCCTGCTAGATCGCGCGGGCTCGATCGCCCGTGATGGCCCAGTCCGTGACGTCCTCACTGACGGCACCACTCTTCGAGACGTCGGTGTCTCGCCGCCCAGGCTCGTCTCCACCTTCCAGCGAGCGGGTTCCGACGATCCACCGCTTTCGGTCGAGGATGCCGTCGAGAAGCTTAGGGCGTTCAGTGCGGAGTCCGATGAGATGACCGACGAGCAGTAGCCGTTTCCGTCTCAGTACCTCTCAAGAACGGCCGCGTCGTCCAGATTCTACTCGAAGACGGACGTTCGGCCGCGACGAGTTCGACGACGGGCCTTCGAGCGTCGACGCAGTCGGGTTTGCCCAATTCACGCTGACTCTGGTTCGATATCTCGACAGCGCCATCCAATCTCTATATAGCGAAATAAAGTTTACACACCGCACGTAGAACGATATTCAGCCACCGGCAGTTCGTAAATGTGAGTTTCGTATACCTCGCGAACCCGATCGCCCCAGTCGTGGGTATAGGTGTCGATGATGTCTTGGGCGACGTCTCCGCGGAGGTACTTGACGATGCCGCGATCGCCAGTGCGATCCCTGAGGTGCGTCGTAAAGAAGTGCCGGAAGTAATGGGGTGTGACGTTCTCTTCGACCCCCCCACCGTTGTCGTACCACCCCGCCTCGCTCGCGTGCGTTGTCACGATATGCCGAACAGCATCCGGCGTGAGTCGACGCCCCCAGTTGTCCGACGTACTACTAAACAGTGGCCGGGCCGACGAGACGGGATCAGGACGCACGTCGAGCCAGGCTTGCAGCGTCTCGGCCAGGTCGTCGTCGACCGGTATGACCGTGTCTCGACGGCGCTTGTTCGAGGCTGTCCGTTCCTCGCCGTTGACCGTCGAACCGCGTGCGGGCTCGCTTGCGACGAACAACGAGTTCGGCCGGCCATCGAGACTCGGTCGTACCGTCACGTCTTCGCGTGGATCGTCGATCAGATGGAGATCACGCTGATCCAGATTACACAGTTCACCGACTCGCATCCCGGTCTTCAATAGCGTGACGATTGCCGCTCTGTCCAACGGATGGCGGATCCCGGAGACGAATTGCCGCATTTCCGGGACGGAAACGTCACGGCGTGCCGGATCAGCGTCGATGCGCTCGTCCATCTCCTCGACGACGATCGCCATCGGGTTCGAGTCGAAGACCCCGATCTGGACCATATAGGCATAAAACCGGTGAAGATAGGACGCATACGTCGCGACAGTGCTTTCAGAGAGTCCGCCACGCTGGTCGTGAATCCACGCCATACAGTCACGATGTGTGGCGTCTGCGAGTGGTTGTTCGCCGGTTTCGGCCCCAGACAGTGACGTCTCGAAGTCCCGGAGAACACGTTCGTAGGCGTCTCTGGTCCGCTCGCTTTTGCCCTGATAGGTAATGTCCGTCAGAAAGTACTCTATCGGGTCTTCGACCGCTTCAGGAATATCAGTGCCGGCACTCATGGTTCGAGGAGTATGTATCCGCCGTCACGGCCGCTGTACTTCACGACGTTGTCCGCCTGGAGTTCATCGAGCGCTTCCTCGAGTCGGGACTCGACGTCGTCGGTCAGGGCGGCGACCAACTCGTCCCACGTCAGTGCGTCCTCACTTGACAACTGCTGTCGGACGCGGTCTGCCAGACCGTGTTCGTCCGGTGAACGGTTGTCCCCAGAAGTGGACTGTGGCGACTCGTGTGTGCCCTCATCTGCAGTGTACTGACGCCTGCCGGCCTGGACCATCGTCCTGACGAACTCGCTTTGACTCATATCGAGTTCGTCCGCATGTGACTGCCAGGCTTCTTTTTGATAGGCCGGGACGTACGTCTTGACAGCTGTTCGAGACATCGGCTCTTCGTCCGGCATGGGTAGGGGTTCGAGCCACCCGTTCTTCAAAGTATCCCTACTAACCCAGATAAGGAGAGTTATCTGTCTTTATAGCACTGGTAAATCGCCGAAATACACAGATTATCCTTGAAAGGTAGCACCACTTCGTAGAATATTGGTCCCACATATACTGATAAAAATATCACCTCGGAATTGGCTCGTGAAGTGTCTGCCAGCCGCTGTAATCGGTTGGATTGAGAGACCGGTCCTTTCGCCGGCTAGCCCCTGGGGGTAAGCCGTCGAAAACCCAGCTCCACAAGTGGTGTGTACCCCCGGAATAGGAGTCAGAGGGGGTGCTCAGAGACGACAGCCGACGCAACTCCCGAGGCGCAGTAGCGCCGGCACGCGCGAACGGACCGGTGACTCGTGAGCGGACACTCTGGTTCGAAAGAACGGCACTCTTTTGTCATCGATTCACAAGTCACTTCGTGCCCCGCAACGAGAATACGACCGCTCGAGCAGCGCCGTCACCGCCCCTCCGGGGCCACCCAGACCGCTTGCTGTTCGCAACTGCAACCTGGGTACCTACACACCGCCTTCCAGGAGCCCCCAGATGTAATTCCGAACAGGCGGTCCGTTCACCAACAGCGGCTGGTAGTGTACCGACGACGCGCTGTTTTGTGCAAACTGCTGTTGGATACCCACCGGTACTGAATATATATTCGATACTCCTGGGTGTCTTGCCCCTGTCGGGAGGCCATCCTCTCCGAGGAAATGATCTATACTCGATAGAATAGCGGTGTCTCGGAAGCCTCGTGATTTCTTCGCCGTGTGGTGTTCGCTCCGTGAATTGGGCAAGCCGGGTGGTTGGCCCGACTGAGCTCTAACCGACTCGATTTGAACCGTTTTGCTCGCGACACTGCTCATCACGCGCGATCGAGAGCCGATCGACGAGTGCCACAGGGAACTCTGTTCAGCGATTTATACTGCCGGCTGTAACAGACTGAAGGAATTCGCCACCCCGGTGTGGCGAATATCTTTACGAACTTACAGCCGGCAGTATTAGGAAGGCGTGAGGCAGTCCGTCCTATCCCGGGTAGGGATTCACGACGAAAAATGATAGCTACCCGACGGCCCGGGGTACGTAAATAAAAGACTCTGGGGAGGTCGCCTGCGCGATTGGGCGGCGGATTTCGGATCACGTCCACAGGACTCTCGTTGCCAGTCCAAGACAGCTCTGTGCTGGGCGACTGGCCACCGCTAGAGTTTGTGCCACAGGCCATGACTGCCAGGTACCGAGCAAGCGCTGGTCAGGAAACTCTCAGGAACGCTCGATACAGAATCAGAGCTTCGGGCGAACGACTCGTTTCGCACCATACCCATAAACCATATTCCGGTATACTAACTCTGCGGTAGGAGAGTTGCGACTACAGCGGGATTAGTAGGGGTGTGATGGGTGTCTTAGCCGAATCGATGAGTGGTTCAGAACACTTTTTGAACGGACTTCTTGTTAAATTAGTTACTTATTTGGAGTGTTACCGAGGCCACGGGTAGTGTAGCCACTCAGACCCCGCGCTACCGCAGGCATATATTCCCGCTATCCGATCTCGGTTTCCTTCTTCAACAGCGTCAGCGTGTTATCGGCCGTTACGATCGGCGAATGTTCAGATTCCCTGGTCAACTCAACCTGTACCAGCAGATCGATTGCTCGCCAGAGAGGAGTTCGAACCGCCGGGTCTTTGCCAGCGCCAGTCAAACACTGGCGTATGTCAGCCGAGACACCCCCTGTCTATGATACCCTCCTCGAACACGTCACGCAACTCAACTACGTCGCGGACGCCGGCGGCTTGCTCCAGTGGGACCAGCAGGTGATGATGCCGGAAGGCGGGACGCCGGCACGCTCGAAACAGCAGTCCGCCCTGTCGACGCTCCATCACGACCTGCTGACCGACGACGACCTGGCGGGCTATCTCGCAGATGTCGACGAGGGGTCACTCGATCCCGCACAGCGAGCGGTTGTCCGCGAGGTTCGGCGTGAACACGAGCGAGCGCGGAAGGTGCCACGTGATCTGGTCGAACAGATCTCCGAGACGACGAGCGAGGCATTACCAGTCTGGGAGCAGGCCCGCGAGGAAGACGACTTCGAGGCTTACGCACCGGTTCTCGAGGAACTGGTTGAGTTACGTCGGGAATACGCCGAAGCTATCGACCCCGACCGGGACCCCTACGAAGTACTCTTCGAGGAATTCGAGCCCTACCTCGGGTTAGACACCGCCGAACGGATCCTCGGACGCCTCCGGGAAGAGCTCGTCCCGTTGATCGACGACATCGCCGATAGCGACGTACCCCAACCCCACCCCTTCGAGGGGACGTTCGACGTCGACGACCAGGAGGAACTGGTCCGGGCGGCACTGGACGACCTCGGATTCGACTGGGGTCGCGGGCGGTTGGACACGTCGACCCATCCGTTCACGTCCGGCACGCAGTTCGACGCCCGAATCACTACCCGCTTCGACGAAGCAAAGCCCCTCGACTCGCTGTCCTCGACGATCCACGAGTTCGGCCACGCGACGTACGCCCTCGGACTGCCGGATGACGAGTACGGGACCCCGCTGGGTGACGCTCGAGATCTGACGGTCCACGAATCCCAGTCGCGCCTCTGGGAGAACCACGTCGGTCGCTCGAAAGCCTTCTGGGAGTACTTCACGCCGACCGTCGAGAACCACCTCGGGGTCGACGTGAGCGCCGACGAGGCATACGGTGCAGCCAACCGAGTCTACGACGACAACCTGATTCGCGTCGAGGCTGACGAGCTCACCTATCACATGCACATCCTCGTGCGCTTCGAGATCGAACGCGACCTGATCGCGGGCGATCTCGACGTCAGCGAGGTGCCGGCAGTCTGGAACGACAAGATGGAGGAGTACCTCGGAATCCGTCCAGAATCCGACGCCGAAGGCTGTCTCCAGGACATCCACTGGACGAACGGAACGTTCGGATATTTCCCGACGTACACACTGGGTAGCGTCCTGGCGGCGCAACTGTACGACGCTGCCGAGTCCGAGATCGGACCTATCGACGACGCCGTTCGAGACGGCGAGTTCGACGACCTTCACGAGTGGCTCACCGAGAACGTCCATCGCCACGGGAAACGATACACGACCGACGACCTCGTCGAGGAGGCGACCGGCGAATCCTTCAGCGCCGATCACTTCCTCGCGTACGTCACCGAGAAATACCGTGGCCTATACGATCTCTGAGTCAACTGCTGAACTGGGACCTACCAGTGTTCAGACTAGGTTGAGCACGAATCCGAGAAATCCAAGGACGAACGTGAGCGTCAGCATCTTCCCGACCGGCAGGTCGTGTGCCTCGGCGAGTCCGATTCCCTGGATCACCGCTCGCCAGACGAACCCGACGAAACTCGACAGCACCGCGAGTGGTGACGAGTACGGGCCAGCGCGTTCGAGAAAGCTCGCCGCCGCGGCCGGGTCCGACGGGACGTCGCCGACCATGGTGAACAGCCCCACGGCGGCGACCGGAAACAGGAGGATGCTAACGAGGTCGGCCTCGCCGACGACCGCCAGCGTCGTCCCGAACCCCCGATCGCCGTCTGCAAACCATACGAAGACGTGGAGGATAGCGCCGAAGAGCAGCCATCCGAGGAGGACGGCGACGAATACGCCGACGGCCCCGCCGACGATCATGCCACTGACGTCGGCACGCTCGGCGGCAGTGAGGTCGATCTGGGCCATGACGCGTCGGACGAACACCCAGACGACAACGGCGACGAGGGTGGCTTCGACGAGGACCACGGCCGTCCCGACTGACAGCGAGGGGCGATCCGTCTGGCGATAGTACTCGGAAGGGCTTCGTAGCGGGGTCTTTCGCATCGTTGGTAGCGGTGAACGTCACATTCAAAAATAGTTTCCATGCCGAACGCGTCGTCGGCCGCGTCGACGAAATCTACGAGTCCACCCCGGACGGAGATCGAGACGCAGAACTCGCGAAACTCGGACTCGAGCTCACGACCGCAGAATTCAAACAGCGACTTCGGCGAGTGAAGTGGGCCATCGAAGGGTAACGCTCGGATCCCTGCTGATCTGCGTGTCGGTCGCTCTGTTCCGTTCGGAAAGCGGCCGTCGAATTCTCTATGCTGATACTGCCCGATGGTTGCCTTGTGGTAAACGAGACGGAGCTTCCACGCAGTAATTCTGATAACACGTGGGAATAAAATCAAAAACGATAATTTGAACCGGATGTTTTTCAGTCGAGAGATCGTTCTATCCACCAGATACATGGCCGCCCGAACCCGTTTGCGTTCCTTCCCTCATATCAGGCTACCCGAGTACGCCGAGCTGGTGGTGTTTCTGGGGTTCGTCTGGGGTGTCGGAGATACGGTTACGACGGTGCTTGCCGCACACGTGACCGGGTCAGTGGCGGGTGAACTCAATCCGTTGGTCCGGACGCTCCTCGAGGCGGATCCGGCGGTGGCGATTTTGTTGAAGGGTGGTGTTGCGGTCGTTGCCTGTGTCGTCCTGGTCGCGGCTCGGGAACAGGTCACTGACGTCCCGGGCTGGCGGGTCTGGTTTCTCGGCATGATCGCTGTCGGGACGCTGATCGTCGCCCAGAACCTCTCGGTCGTCTTCGTGGCCAGTTACTGACCTACAGCGGGAGTCGGTCACGGATGCGGTCGACGATGGTGGTCGCTTCGTTCTCGGTTTCGGGCCCGATGACGTCACTGTCGGGAACGATATGGGTGCCATCGCCGTCGTCAGTGGCTTCGATGAGGTCGTCGGCCTTGAGATTCGCGAGCGCTGACTCCAGAGTGTCGATGTCGACTTCGACGGACGACCGCAACTCGAAGACGGTCATTCCGTCCTCGCCACGGTCGGCCAGCGCATCGAGTACCGCCACTTCCGTCTCCTCGCGATCACGGTACTCCGGCTTCGCTTGCATAGCTACCCGTTCGCCGTGGCGGGTCTTACACTTGTCCCCGCGTTCCAAGCAGTACGCTTATACCTCGCAGGTGGCGACTTCATGGCAATGGGTATCAAGTGTTCGCTTTTCGGTCACGACTTCGGTGAGACCACCGTCGAGCGTGACCGCGAGGAACAGGGAAACGAGGTCGTCAGCACGATCCGGGAGGTCGAAACCTGCAGGCGGTGTGGAGAGACACGGGTCGTCTCGGAGAACACCGAAGTGACGACGATCAAGACGCCCGAGGACGTCGAGAAAGATCCCGAGACGACCGAACCGGAATCCGACGTGACCGAACCGGAACCGGATTCGGGAGCGGACATCGTCGACGCCGAGGCGGACGAACCCGTCACACCGACTGAGACGGGCGAATCACCACCGCCTGAGGAAGACATGGATTACGAGTCCGCCGCCGAGGACGACGGTGTGATTCTCGAGGACGACACTGACGAACAGCCGGACCGAAATCCGGGCGAGTGGCCGGATTCCGGGTCCCCCGAGGGCACAGAACGAGATGACCCCGGATCAGACGACGGGGTCGTGATGGGCTCCGAACAGTCCGACCCGGCTGTCGAGGACGAACCGGAACGCGAAGAAGTCGACCCGGCCGTCGTGATGGACGCGTCCACTGACAGCGCGACCGACGAGGAGTCGGGAGACGACGCCGAGGTTTGGTCGAGTACCCGTCCAGATCTGGAAAGGGCGAGCGCCGATGTCGAGAATCCCGACGCGGAGACGGTTCGAGACGGCCAGTTTCGGTGTGCGAAATGCGGATTCACGACGCCGATCGAAGCGTCGTCACTTCGTGAGGGAGATTACTGTCCGGAGTGTCACCAGGGGATGCTCGTCGTCGAGGACGCCTGATCGGGGCGACGCGAAAAGGGTAAACCCGACACTGTCGAATCTCCCCCTATGCGAGAGTACAAGATGCGACGCGGCGAGTATCTCGAAGACAGAATTGCGGACATGGAAGACACAGTCGAGGAGTATTTCGGCCCGATTTCGGGAACGGAATCGTACAACGATACGGACCTTCTGGTCGTCGAAGACCCCGATAACCCGGTTTTCGACCGCGTCACCGTCGGACGAGTGCCCTACGGGAGCAAGAAAGACAAACTCGCCCTCGACATCGAGGAGCGACCCGCCGAAGACGTCATCGCGGAGGGCCACGTTGAGGCTGCCGAAGACGCTGTCACCGTCAAAAACGACTTTCTGGAGATGGCGACAGGCCGGGACGCCAAGGCGCGGCGCGATTCGATGAAACGGTCGGTCGAAGACGACGCGGACAAACCCGACTCAGTCTGAAAACGGCGACTACCGCCCGAGTCGTTCGCGGTTGACGGCCACGCCCGAAGGCGTGATGATGAGTTGATCGTCGTCTTTCTGGACGATGTCGCCGCCGACCTCGTTTGCGACCTGTTTGAGTTCGTCGGTGATGTGTTCCATCGTCCGGTCCTGGGTCGTGTGGCGGGTGATATCCGCGAGGACGATGTCGCCGTCGTAGACGGCGTCTTTGATCTCGATGACGTCCTGTTTGTCACCGATCCGTGCGATCCGTACTTCCGTATCAGCCTTGGGAGCGGCCGTTTCGGCGTCGCCGGCGTCGAGTTCGACGTAATCGTCCGTCCGGCGAGAGGCACCTGTGCCCCCCAGAATTTTGCTCATCAGTCCCATATCTATCCCGGTGGTCGGGACGGGTATAGGTTTTACGTCAGACACGATCGAGTGAGCGAGCAGGGGACAGTCACACAGCGTTCGTTCCCCCGTGCTCAGATCGCGTGTTCCGGCCGCAGTTGTGGATCCGGATGACTGGTCGTCGGTCCGTTCTCCGGGATCGCACTCGCCGCGTAGAACGTCGCCTCGGGTTCGTGCGTTCGTCGCCAGTGATACCAGGTCCGAGCCACCAGCCACAGCCGCCGGGTCATCGAAAGCGACGCGTCTCCATGAAGGACGTCGTACCCGAGCTGGCGGATCTTCCGGTGGTGGTCGGCGTACAACACGGCCGAGAGCAAGACGGCGAACTGACAGTCCTCGGGAAGATACCGGATGCCCGCGACCCCGTGGCGATACAGCGATTCAGTCCGGTGGAGTTCAGTTCGGACGACTGCAGCGACATCGTCGGTCATCTCACCCTGCCGGAGTTGTTCCTCGGTCACGCCGTAGCGGTCCAGCGTCTCTTCGGGCAGGTAGACGCGGTCGTACTCACAGATGTCCTCGCGGACGTCACGGACGAAATTCGTCAACTGGAAGGCCTCGGCGAGTGACCTGGCGTGGGGTTTCGCCTGGTCGCGCTCGGGGACGTCCATGACCGACAGCATCATGTTCCCGACGGCGGCCGCGGACCCGCGCATGTACCCCCGTAGCTCATCATAGGACTCGTAGCGCGACCGTTCGATGTCCTGGGCCATCGCGTCGATGAAGACGTCGACCTCCGCTGGGTCGATGTCGGCCCCCTCGGACAGCGACCGGAACGTCGAGAGGACCTCGCGGTCCGTCTCTGAGAGGACGCCCTCGGGAGGGCTCTTCCCCTTCGCCGCGTCCCGGATCGCTTCGAGATGCTGTCGCTGCGTCTGGTCGTCCGGTGGGTCCGGCCGGTCGACGACATCGTCGGCGATCCGGAAAAACGCATACAGTGCGTAGGTCGCTTCGCGGATTCGCTCGGGGAGCAATCGGGTGGCGACGTAAAACGTCTTCCCGGTCCGCCGGTGAATCTCCTTGCTCGTTTTGACGGATCGGCGTGTCATAGCAACAATGTATTACCCCAGGTTTGGAATGGCTGCTCTGTTGAATAGATTCTGAACCATAGTTAGAGTGGCTCACAAAGCGATTCTATGTTCGTAATGGCGAACATCAGGACGATTTCCCGGAACTGTCGATACCAGCCAAGCGCTCGCACGGCATCGCCGAGCGAGCGCTTTGTTGTCGAGTAGGATGTTTCTGCCATCCAGCGCTGAGAGTAGCCTTTTGACCGGATGAGCGCGTTGTTCGCGGTTGCCATCAGCGACGAACCGCGATAGTGAACGAGATAGTCGAGATCCAGTGCAGTAATCTCGTATTCGGTGTGCCAGTCTTGGAACCCGTTATCGGCGGCGACAGTATGCAGATCGTCCGCGTTCCGGCGGACGATCTGCGGACCAGTCTTCGTATCATGCCTCCATTGGGCGTGACACTGCACATCGAGAACGGCAAGTGACTCCGTATCGGTTAGTGTCGTCACTTTCAGTGTCTGTACGTTACTTCCCGACCGCTGGCGGTAGTACGACGAAGCTGAGCGGCGGTCGAAGAACGTGCTGTCAAGTGCTGCATGTCCAGACTGCGGGTGCTGCTGCGCTGAAACGCGCAGCAGCGCCCGCCACACCCACATTTTCAGCCGATCGAACGACTTGTAAATCGTGCTGTAGTCTGGGAGGTCGTCTCGATCTAAGTCGAGTACGTCACGAATCTCAGCCATGTATTCCAGCCGATTCGGCGTTTCGCGGTAGCTATGGTCTTCTTCGAGCCGAAAACAGTGCAGAACAACGTGCTTCCAGCGGGCGAACCCGCCGCTGGCGGGCTCGCCCGCGTGCTTCCCCAACGCTTGTTTGACTAGGTGCCGACACTGTTCAACGAAGTCGAGGATATCGACTTCCATGGACAGAATCGATTTCCTCGGCTTCGCCCTTTTACTCCGTGATATAAGCCGATTAGGTCGCTATTCAACACGGCAGGAATGGCGTGCTTGTAATGTTGACGACACCTGCAACGTGAACGAACGGTCTCACTGTTTTAAAATACAACCGTCGACTGGGTAAGTACCATACCCAACTACTTCGGGTCACCTGTCGGGGACATTCGTCGAACAGCGAATCGGCAACGAGAGTGTCGCTTCTCAGAGCCGGATGGTCCTTCGACGAGGGACCATCCCGTTACCGAACGCTCGCCAAACAGTCACTCAGTGCGATCGGGGCCGTCTGAGTCGATGACCTCGATCCCGCGGTTGTTGACAGCCGCCGGGTCGAGACCGACCTCCTCTAAGAACTGCTTGTACTCGCGTTCGCACTGCTCGGCGTCTTTCTGTTTGTCGCTGGCACGATCACACAGCTTGAGGAGGTCCTCGGGGACGTCGTTAGTGTGGACGATCCAGTGGTTGATGAGGTCTGAGAGTCGCCGGATCGGCGACGTGAAGTGGCCGTAAATCTCGAAGTTGAGCGCGTGGTGGCCACCGAAGGGGTCGTTCATGTACTTCGCGCGCGGCATCACCTTCATCACGGCCCACTGAATCTTGTCGAGTTGGCGCTTGGGCGCGTCCTCGAGCGTTGCGTTGACGGCCTGTCTCGGGTCGTCCCAGGCACCGCCCGGGATCGAGACGCCATCGAGGTCCTGGATCTCCTGGAGGGCCTCGTTCCACTCCTCCGGGGACGGCTGGGGGTGAACGCGGTACATCGCCTCGACGCCCCGATCCCACATCAGGACGTGCGTGACGGCCTTGTTGGCCTTGAGCATACACTCCTCGATGATCGTGTGCGCGCGATCGCGCCGGGGATTCAACACGAGCGAGCCGTCTGCCTTGCGTTGCTCGTGCATCCGATCGGCCAGTTCCCACACTTGCTGGGTCTTCTCGGCGAGGTCGACCGACTGGTCCTCGAGGACGTCTTCGGCCGTCTCGGGTTCCTCGAGCAGGCGCTCGGCCTCGGTGTAGGTGAGTCGCGCGTCGCTTCGGATGACGGACTTGTAGATCTCGATGTTTTCGTACCCCAGATTTTCGGGATCGAGGTGCATCTCGACGGTGTGAGCGAGACGGTCCTCGTTGGGGACCAGCGAGCAGACCGTCTCGGCGAGAATCGGCGGCAACATGTGGACGGTGTAGCCCGGTAGATAGACGGTGTTCGCCCGCTCGACGGCCGAGTCCCACATCGCAGTCTCCGGGTTCACGTAGTGAGTCACGTCGGCGATGTGGACCCACAGCACGATCTCGTCCTCGCGGTGCTCGATCGAGATCGCGTCGTCGAAGTCCTGGGCGTCGATCGGGTCGGTCGTCCAGGTCGTCATCTCCCGGAGGTCCCGGCGCTCGTCGATGGCGTCGGCGATATCCTCCCTGTAGTCCGTCGTCGCTTCCTCGGCCTCTTCTAAGACTTCGGGCGGGAATCCGTCCGGAATCTCGAACTTCTCGAAGAGTTCCTCGCGTTTGTTCTCGAGATGGCGGGCGAGTTCCTCGTCGATCTCGACGGGGCCTTGCCCCTCGGGGGTGCCCGCGGCGGCCTGCTCGTCGTCCTGCTGGGCGGTCATGCTCCTCGCTACGGGGACCCGATAGGTAGGCGTTTCGACAAACAATCGATTTATCCCGACACGCGACAAGCGATTCCATATGAACGTCAAATCCCGCCACCACCTCCGGGCCGACGCGATCAGCGAGATCGAAGACGCACTCGCCGAGGGGCTGGGCGTCGAACTCGACGCGGACACCTACGAGAAGGTCAGCTTCGAGGACAGTGACTGGGAGGTCGTCCTCGTCGAAGGCGAACCCGCAGTCTTCTACGTCTCAGACGACGAATCGCCGGACGCGACGGACGATCCGTTTCTCACCGTCCGGGGCGCGAACGAGTACCCACCCGCCGAGAACGTCGTCACAGTCGATTCCGGGGCGATCTCGTTCGTCTCCGACGGGGCAGACGTGATGCGTCCTGGCATCGTCGACGCCGACGAGTCGATCGAAAGCGGCGATCTCGTGGTCATCAGCGAGGAGACCCACGGCAAGATCCTGGCTGTCGGGCGCGCACGCATCGCCGGCACCGAGATGCTCGGCGACGAGGGCAAGGTGGTAGACACGATCCATCACGTCGGCGACGACCTCTACGAGTTTTCGGGGTAGACTCCTCAGACCGATCACGCTGATTCAGTCGTCAAAAATGAGAAGCGACCGTGTTGTTGGGACAGGACTACCGGTGTGAGATCACCCGGGCAGGACGATGTTGATTCCGCCGACGACGAGCCCGACGACGCCAGTTCTGAGGCCGGCAATCACCCAGTTCTGATCCGAGAGGTTGCCCATGTACGCGCCGAAGACGAACAGGAGGCCGACGCCGATCAGGACACCGATGACTGTCGCCCAGAACATCGACAGCGCCACTCCGACGAAGAAATAGGGGACGATCGGAAGCAGCATCCCGATCGTCGGGCCGAGTCCGCTCATCACGGCGTTGACCTTCCGGGCGTCTCCTTTCCGGTCGTGTAGCTCCGTTCCCTCCAGCCCAGTGAGCATCTTCTCCTCGACGCGCTTGAGCTCGGCGAGTTTCTCGGCGCGTTCGATCTCCCAGACGCTCCAGACGCCGGAGGCGGCCAGCCCGACGGTCCCGCCGACGACGACCCGCACGATCTCCATGCTCGATTGGCTCCCGCCGAGGAACGACCCGACGATGATACCGATCGCTGTCAGTGTTCCGTCGAACCCGTTTGAAATGAAATACCGACGGGAGATCGACCGGACCGACTCGTCTTCGAGGGTTTCCCGAAGATCGGCCAGTTTCGACGACACGGGTCAGTCCTGATGGGTCGAGCTTTCCTCGACCATGCGATCGCCACAGACGACTTCGTCGACCGAGTGGACCGTCCCACCGAGATCCTCGACCGCCGTCGTGACGACGTCACTGTCGATGTTCTCACCCTCGATCGTGATCTTGAGATTCTGGACATCCTTATCGGACTCGAGCAACGAGACGTTCGTCCCGTCGACGCCGTCGAGGCCGGCGAGCGTCCGTGCGAACTCGACGTTCTCTATCTCGTTGGGTTTCAGCAGATCGAGAACCAGCCGTCTGATGGAACTCATCATTGTGGCGGTTGCGAGTCGATCCGTATAGTTCAAACGGTAACGCTTCAGAACGTTTTTATCATAAGGACGTCAATAGGCACTTATATGTGTTTGCAGACATTTCTCCAGTCGCTTCGCACCACTGTTCTCACGGACAACTGGCGACCAGTCATCGTTGGCATTGCCGTCGTGTTGGTGATCGGGTTTGCCAGTATCGTCATCGACATCCTGGGGTTGCTCTTCGCGTCCGGAGGGATCGGCGGACTGGTCGCCGGGTTCGTCTATGGGAAGCACTGGAAAGGGACGACTGCCATTGGGTTCCGTGTCGGTGTGATCGGAGCGATCCTGCTTGTCAGTGCGGGTCTGTTGGTAATGGCGGGTGGCTTCTGGACGTTGCAATGGGGGCCAGAAAACGTCGGCGTGGTGGATTTCTCCGAGGAAAGCCCAGGGATGGACACGGGTGACCCGGGCCTGGAAGAATCTGGCCCAAACGAATCTACGTCCGAAAACTCGTCCGTGAGAGAATTAAGCACGGAAACGTCGATGACCTTTCTGGTGCTGTTCTCCCTCGTTTTGATCCCGGCGAGCGCGCTGCTCGCGATGCTCGGGTGCGCCGTCGGCACCAACGTCAGGCGAGCCGTCGTTCCGGACGAGTACAATCCGCCCCTGTTCTGATCCAGCTCACTGGACGGTCGCTACGAGTCCTCGATCACTGTCCCGGGGATCACGTCGACACTGGCGACGGTGTCATCCACAGCAACGTCCATGATCGTGACGCCCATCGTGTTGCGGCCGACCGTCGAGACGTCTTCGACCGGACACCGCATGATCTGGCCGGCGGCACTCATCACGATGACGTGATCGTCGTCGGCGACGGTGTTGGCGGCCGTGACCGACCCGTTGCGATCACCGGTCTTGATGTCGATGAGCCCCTTCCCGTACCGGGATTGGGTGCGATACTCCGAGAGGGGCGTTCGCTTGCCGTACCCTCGCTCGGTGACCGTCAGGAGTGCCCGGTCGTCGTGCTCGTCGGTCGCGACGATCCCTGCCACACTGTCGCCGTCCTGCAGGTCGATCCCCCGGACGCCCCGGGCGGTCCGGCCCATCTCGCGGACCTCGCTCTCGTCGAAGCGGATCGTCATGCCGTCCTCGGTGGCGATCACGAGGTCGCTGTCGCCGTCGGTCACGACGGCGTCGACGAGTTCGTCGCCGTCTTCGAGTTTCGCGGCGATGATCCCCGTCGAGAGGACGTTCTCGAACGCCGACGAACACGTCCGTTTGACGTACCCGTCGCGGGTCGCCATCGTGACGTACTCGTCGTCGTCGAACTCGTCGGTGTTGACGACGGCCGTGATCTCCTCGCCGTCGTCGAAGTCGATGAGGTTGACGGCGGATTTCCCGCGAGCGGTCCGGGACATCTCCGGGATCTCGTAGGTCTTGAGCCGGTAAACCTGGCCGTGGTTCGTGAAGGCGAGCAGATAGTCGTGGGTGTTCGCCCGGAAGACCGTCGAGACGCGATCGCCTTCCTTGGGATCCGCCCCGATGATGCCCTTGCCGCCGCGGTGCTGGGCGTCGAAGCGGTCGGCGGGCATCCGCTTGATGTAGTCGTCCTCGGTGACGACGACGAGACACTCCTCCTCCGGGATGAGGTCCTCGCGAGTGACCGTGCCGTCGTCCTCGACGATGCTCGTCCGGCGGTCGTCGTCGTACTCCTCTTTGATGGCCCGGAGTTCGTCCTTGATGACGCCGAGCAACTCGCTCTCGTCGTCGAGGATCGTCTCTAGGCGTTCGATCTCGGCCTGGACGTCCTCGTACTCGTCTTCGATCTCGGCGGCTTCCATCGACGTGAGGCTGCCCAGTTGCATTCGAACGATATGTTGGGCCTGCTCGGTCGAGAAGTCGAACGACTCTTCGAGAGCGGCCTTTGCTTCGTCGCGGTCCGCGGAATCTTGAATCAAATCGACGACATCGTCGACGTTCTCCAGGGCTCTCAGACGCCCTTCCAGAATGTGTGCGCGATCTTCGGCCTCGGCGAGATCGTACTCCGAGCGCCGGCGAACGACCTCTTTGCGGTGGGCGACGTACTCCTCGAGAGTCTCTTTCAGGGTGAGCACGCGGGGTTCGCCGTCGACCAAGGCGAGGTTGATGACGCCGAAGGTCGATTCGAGGTGGTGATCGAGCAACTGGTTCTCGACGACGTCGACGTTCGCACCACGTTTGCACTCGATGACGATCCGGACGCCGTCCCGGTCGGACTCGTCCCGGAGGTCCGAGACGCCCTCGATGATCCCTTCGTTGACGTCGTCGGCGATCCGCTCGACCATACGGGCCTTGTTCTCCTGGAAGGGGATCTCCGTGATCACGATCCGGGGTCGCCCTGATTCCATCTCGTCGATCTCGTAGTCGGCGCGGACGGTGAGCCGACCACGGCCCGTGGCGTAGGCGGAGTGGATCGCGTTCTTCCCGACGATGTTTGCGCCGGTCGGGAAGTCCGGCCCCTTGACGTACTCCATGAGATCGGTCACCTCGGCGTCGGGGTTGTCGATCAGGTGGACGGTTGCGTCGATGACCTCGCCGAGGTTGTGCGGCGGGATGTTCGTACTCATCCCGACGGCGATCCCCGAAGACCCGTTCACCAGCAGGTTCGGGAAGGCAGCGGGCAGAACCTCGGGTTCTTCGAGTCGGTCGTCGTAGTTGGCCCCGAAGTCGACGGTGTCCTTCTCTAAGTCCTCGAGCAACTCCTCGGCGACGGGGGCCATCCGGGCCTCCGTGTAGCGCATCGCCGCCGCCGGATCGCCGTCCATCGACCCGAAGTTCCCCTGGCCGTCGACCAGTGGATACCGCATCGAGAAGTCCTGGGCCATCCGCACGAGCGTGTCGTAGATCGCGCTGTCGCCGTGGGGGTGGTAATCACCCATCGTCTCCCCGACGATCGAGGAGGACTTGCGATGAGAGGAGCCACTCGAGACACCCATCTCGTGCATCGCATAGAGGATGCGCCGGTGGACGGGCTTGAGGCCGTCACGAACGTCCGGGAGGGCGCGCCCGGCGATGACACTCATCGCGTAGTCGATGTAACTCTGCTCCATCTCGTCTTCGACCCGGACGTGCTCGACGCGCGCGGCGTCGGCGGACACCTCCGGGCTGTCGGGTAGATCCGAACTCATATATCGACCCAGTTAGCTTCCGGCGAATTCTCCTTGATGAACTGCTTGCGCGGTTCGACGGCGTCGCCCATCAGCACCGAGAACATCTTGTCGGCGGCCGCGGCGTCGTCGATCGTGATCTGCTTCAAAAAGCGGTTCTCGGGATTCATGGTCGTGTCCCAGAGTTGCTTGGGATTCATCTCGCCCAGGCCCTTGAACCGCTGGATCTGGGTGGGGTTGCCGTCGCACTTCTCCTCGATGATCTCGTCGCGCTCGGCGTCGGTCATCGCGTCGTAGGTCTCGCCGCGATACCGGATCCGATACAGCGGCGGGCGGGCGGCGTAGATGTGCCCGTTCTCCAGTAGCGGTCGCATGTGCCGATAGAAGAACGTGAGCAACAGCGTCCGGATGTGTGCCCCGTCGACGTCGGCGTCAGTCGCGAAGATGATCTTCTCGTAGCGGAGCTCGTCGATATCGAACTCGTCGCCGACGCCGGTCCCCAGCGCGGTGATGATGTTGCGGATCTGGTCGTTCTCTAAGATCCGGTCGAGGCGGTGTTTCTCGACGTTGAGGATCTTCCCGCGGATCGGCAGGACAGCCTGAAATTCCGGATTTCTCGCCTGCTTGGCACTGCCGCCGGCGCTGTCCCCCTCGGCGATAAACAGCTCGGCCTCGCTGGGTTCTTTCGTCTGGCAGTCCGCCAGCTTCCCGGGCAGCGCTGTCGACTCGAGGGCGCTCTTTCGACGGGTGAGCTCCTCGGCCTTCTGGGCGGCCTTGCGGGCCTTGGCGGCCTCGACAGCCTTCCGGACGATCGCCCCCGCGACGTCCGGGTGCTCCTCGAAGTACGTCCCCAAATTCTGGTGCATCGCGCTCTCGACGACGCCCCGGACCTCGCTGTTGCCGAGTTTGGTCTTGGTCTGGCCTTCGAACTGCGGGTCAGGGTGCTTGACCGAGATGACCGCCGTCATCCCCTCGCGGATGTCCTCGCCCTTGAGCGTCTCCTCGATGTCCGAGAGGAGGTCGTTGTCGGTGGCGTAGTCGTTGACGACCCGAGTCAAGGCCGTTTTGAACCCGGTTAGGTGTGTCCCGCCCTCGCGGGTGTTGATGTTGTTCGCGAAGGCATGAATCGAGCCCTGCAACTCGGTGGTCGCCTGGAGGGCGACCTCGACCTGGACGCCCTCGCTCTCGTCTTCGAAGTAGATGACCCCGTCGTGCAGGGGGTCTTTCGTCTCGTTTAAGTACTCGACGAACTCCCGAATCCCGCCGTCGTACTGGAAGGTTTCCCGGCGCTGGTCTCGCTCGTCTGCGAGTGTGATCTCGACGCCGGAATTGAGAAAGGCGAGTTCCCGAAGGCGGTTTTCGAGCGTCGAAAACTGGAAATCTGTCGTCTCGAAGATGTCGCCGTCGGGCCAGAATCGAATCGACGTGCCCGTCTCCGACGAATCTTCGAGCGCCTCGATCTCCGTGAGGTCGTCTGCGGGCGCGCCGTGATCGAACGTCTGCTTCCAGACGCTGCCCTCCCGGCGAACTTCGACTTCGAGTTTCGCTGAGAGCGCGTTGACGACCGAGACGCCGACGCCGTGGAGGCCACCCGAGACCTGATATGACTTGTTGTCGAACTTCCCGCCGGCGTGCAGGACGGTCATGATGACCTCGACGGCCGGCCGGTCGTATTCTTCGTGGGTGTCGATCGGAATGCCGCGCCCGTCGTCTACTACCGAGACGGACCCGTCGTCGTGCATGGTGACAGCGATCGTGTCACAGTGTCCCGCGAGCGCCTCGTCGATGGCGTTGTCGACCACCTCGTAGACGAGGTGATGCAATCCCCTGGTGTCGGTAGAACCGATGTACATCGCCGGCCGTTTCCTGACGGCCTGTAGGCCCTCCAGGACCTGAATCTGGCCGGCCCCATAGTCGTTGTCGTCACTCATAAAAGCCTGCTGTAGGGTACCGCCCGAAGGTACTTAAATGACTCGTGCGCGCGCGAACGCGTGTGAAATACGAAGAAAAGATACACACAATTTATCCGAAGGGGCCGCCTACGGTGCCATACAATGGCGATCGAACAGCGAGGTGGGTCACTGACGGAACCGTCAGTGTCGAACATATTCAATCTCCCGATGTCCGGTGGGGTGGGCCGGGACAGTCACGGCAAGTCGACAGACTTCTCCGGCACCGAGGGACACGCATGACCGAGAGCGACGATTCAGCGCTGGCGAGACAACTCGCGCACTTCGGACTGTCGGACACCGAGATCCAGACGTATCTGGCTGTCCTCGAGAACGGCGAGGCGAAGGCGAGCACGATCGCCGACGCGACGGGCGTCTCCAAACGCTACGTCTACAGCGTCTGTGAGGAACTCGAAGACCAGGGGTTCGTCGAGGTCAACGATCACGTCGTCCCGACGAAGATCCGGGCCAAGCGACCCGAGGACGTCATCGAGATACTCTCGAACCGCCTCGAGGAGATCGAACCGGCCCTCGAACGACGCTTTTCGGCGGCTGAAACCCGGCCACAGCGTTTCGACGTGATCAAATCGCGGGTCACCGTTGTCAAACGGATCAACGAGTACATCAGCGAGGCCGAATACCGCGTGGCCATTTCGATCCCGCATTCGACTCTTCCGCAGGTCCGTGAGGCACTACAGGACGCCGTCGAACGCGGTGTCCTGGTCCTCCTGTTGGTAACGGACACGGACACAGACGGATCGGAATTTGCCGAGTACGATCGCCCGGTCGCAAGCGCCATCCGGAGCTGGAACGTCCCGATCCCGGTGATGATCGCCGTCGATCGCGAGCTGGGCGTCATCTCCTCTTCGGAGATGATGACGGTCGCCAACAGCGACGAACGCGCGATCTCGCTGGCCCAGAAGCGGATCGTGCCGACGCTGTTCGGGTCGTTCCTGGCGAACTTCTGGCTCAGCGCAGACGAGGTGTACGTGATCGAGCCGGCACCCCTGGGTCGAACCTACGAGAGCATCGAACACGCGGTCTTCCAGGCGACCCTGCAGTTGCGCGCGGGCAATTCGGTGACTGCCCGCGTCGAAGCGACGTCGAATGCCGACCACGAAGCCACCGAGACCGTTACCGGCCGCGTCCTCGAAACCAATCAGGGCATCGCCGAGCCGGTAACCAACGAGTTCCCGATCGAACACTCCCTGGTACTCGAGACCGACGAGGGCCGAACGACGATCGGCGGCCACGGGGCGTTCCTCGAAGAATACGCCGCCCGGACGATCACGCTCGAGGACGCGGAGTAGGCACTGAGTCCAAGCGACGAACACCCGGAAGGCTTTAGCCCGACCGCGGTCGCTGATTGCATAGAGAATGCCATCGATGCAGTCGACGCTCGGCGAGGAGGGAATCGCCGAGGAGCTGGCCGAGAGTCAGCGCCAGATCTCCATCGCCGAGTTCTTCGAGAAGAACAAGCACATGCTCGGGTTCGACTCGGGAGCCCGGGCACTCGTCACGGCCGTCAAAGAGGGCGTCGACAACAGCCTCGACGCCTGCGAAGAGGCTGACATCTTCCCCGACGTCTACGTCGAGATCGAGGACGTCGGTGAGTACTACCGGCTTGTCATCGAGGACAACGGCCCGGGGATCACGCGCGAACAACTCCCCAAAGTCTTCGGGAAGCTGCTGTACGGCAGCCGGTTCCACAAGCGCGAGCAGTCGCTGACACCGGACCAGCAGGTGTTGGTTCGACGGGATGGCGTCGTCGATACCGTTCCGATCGGTGTGCTCTGTGACGCGTACCTCCCCGAAAACGGAGAAGCGACGCGACCAATCCCTGAAGGAATCGAAGTGCCGTCGTTCGACCGGGAGACTCACGAGTTGTCCTGGGAGCCAGTGACGCATGCGATCCGTCACGAGACGACTGAAGACACCTACGAGATCACCACCGAGAAGGGCCGGACGGTCGAAGTGACGGGCAATCACAGCCTGTTTTCCCTGACCAGTTCGGGCGAAACGAGAGAAGTGAAAGCGGGCGACCTGCAAACCGGTGATGTCGTTCTCGCCCCGAGAGAGATCCCCTCCTTCGACGAGCACGTCGAGTCGGTGAACCTGCTCGAATACATCACTACCGAGCAACTCGACGGGCGGCGAGTCTACGTCTATGGCTTCGAGACGGAAACGCTGGAACAGCTTCGAGAGGGGGAGCGAATCCGAAAGAAGCCATCGCCGGAAAGCGACCGAAAGCGGACCTATCACCGTTATAACGGCGTGGACGTACTCAAGGACAGTCTCGAAACCAATTACCTCGAAAAGGGGTACCTGCCGGCAGAGACGGTGATCGAACTCGGCTGGGAGGAGAAGGCTGCCGACTGTCAGTTCAAGACGTATCAGGTCGGCGGGAAGGAGACGACGATGCCCGTCTCTATTCCGCTCGACACGTCGTTCATGCGACTGCTCGGATACTACGTCGCCGAGGGGCACGTCGGGGATCGGCAGGTCGGGTTCACCTTCGGTTCCCACGAGAAGGAGTTGATCACAGCGACCGAAGAAGCCATCGCCGGTATCGGTGGCCGAACGACGACAGTCGATCGAGCACGGAACTCGACACGCGTGAAAGCGTTCGGGTCGCCATTTTCGATGTTCTTCGAAGAGGCCTGTGGCGACCGGGCCCAGGACAAACAGATCCCTGAATTCGTCTTCAGGTCGCCGCCGGAACTACAACGGGAGTTCATCACGGCGCTCTACCAGGGTGATGGGTCCGATTCGCATCCGAGCAACGAGCTGTCACACACGACGACCAGCGAACGGCTCGCCAGACAACTGTCGGTGCTGTGGAACATGCAGGGTGTCCTCGCGAGTACGGAGGTTGCGACGTCGGACAACGGCTACGCCGACGATCCGAGCACACGTTACCGGACGAAGGTCTATAGCGAGGACGTGACTCTCACGGACGTCTTCAGCGAACGTTTCCCGCCGGGGGAACAACAGTACAAGCGCGTCCCGACGTCACTCTTGGCCGACTATCAGGTCGGTCACGTCGGTCGGGACACCGTTCCGGATACGATTCCGGGATTACTCCTCGGCGTCGGTATCGGATCGAGCCCCGAACATGCCGAAGTCTATCGGGAACTCATCGAGGATGCACTGGAGGGGGAGTACGTAACGAAACCCCGGTACGTACACAATCTCAAAGAGATGGGCTTGTTGGACCGGGACCATCAGCCGACCGAGCGCCTCGAAGAGATCTGGGAGACGATCCACGATCTACACGGGATCACCGATACCGACATGTGTCTCCTCCCGGTCAAGGACGTAGAGCGAACCGAGTCACCGGAGTACGTGTATGACATCTCAGTTCCCGGAACAACGGGATACGACGAGAACTTCGTCGTGGTCAACGACGGGGCACTCTCGGTGAAGAACAGTCGCGGCCAACAGGGCATCGGCATCAGCGCCGCCGTCCTCTACTCGCAATTGACGAGCGGCAAGCCCGCCAAGATCACCTCCCGGACCAAAGGCTCCGAGGAGGCCCACTACTTCGAGTTGATCATCGACACCGACACCAACGAGCCCGAGATCGACGTCGACGAGACGACGGCGTGGGACCGTCCCCACGGCACGCGGATCGAACTCGAGCTGGAGGCGAACCTCCGGGCGCGCCAACAGCTCCACGATTACATCAAGCACACGGCCGTCGTCAATCCCCACGCACGGATCGAGTTCCACGAGCCGAACATGGCCGAGCCGGCGAAGTTCGAACGCGTCGAGGGCGCGGACCTCCCGGCCGAGACCGAGGAGATCCGCCCGCATCCACACGGCGTCGAACTCGGGACGCTCCTGAAGATGCTCGAAGCGACCGATTCGTATTCGGTGTCCGGCTTCTTGCAGGGCGAGTTCACCCGCGTGGGCGGCAAAACGTCCGAGAAGGTCCTCGACAACTTCCGGGATCGGTACGACGGCCGCGAGATGGCCTGGCGGCCGCCGCAGGTCCACGAGGGCGACGTCGAGGTGGCCGTCAGGGCTGCCGTCGCCAACAAGAGCAAAGACGCGACGAAGTCCTTCGCCCGCGAAGTGGCCGACGCCGTCGACGACCGTGAACGCCTCGCTCACCACGAACTCCGTGCGATCGTCGACGAGGCGGCCGAAGCCGCCGCCGAGGGCTTCGGCACGACGTTCGGCAGTACCGTCCGGGAGAAGGCGACCGCGGCCGCGTGGGCTCAAATCATCGGGGACACGGACGAAGCCGATCAGCGCGAGACGCTCGCCTCGGATCTCTACGGCCTGGTCGATCGAGCCACCAGCGACCGCAAGGACGACGCGACGATCGAGGGGCTGGCCGACCGGATCGCCGCGAAGTTCGAGGACAGTGACGACGAGCGCCACCGGGCTACCCGCGAGGAACTCGCCGAATACGTCGAGCGCGCCGCCGAGAACACCGAGGAGTACGACGACGCGACGATCGGCGAGACGGCCCGCGAGAACGTCCTCGAGGAGATCTGGGGCGTGATGGCAACGGTCCCAGACGATGTGCCAAACGTCTCGACACTCGCCGACGACCGCGACGCGGCCGCCGAACTCTTAGAAGCGATGCGTGAGACCGACATCATCGCGCCGCCGACCGGCTGTCTCGCCCCGATCTCCGAACGGCTCGTCGAAGAAGGACTCCGCAAGGAGTTCGACGCCGACTTCTACGCGGCCTCGACGCGGGACGCTTCCGTCCACGGCGGCGATCCGTTCATCGTCGAGGCGGGGATCGCCTACGGCGGCGAACTCGAGGAGGGCGGCCCGGTCGACGTGATGCGCTTCGCGAATCGCGTGCCACTGGTCTATCAGCGCGGGGCCTGTGCGACGACGGACGTCGTCAAGACGATCAACTGGCGCAACTACGGCCTCGATCAGCCGGGCGGTAGCGGCATTCCGAACGGCCCGGCCGTCGTGATGATCCACGTCGCCTCGACGAACGTCCCTTTCACGAGCGAATCCAAGGACGCAATCGCCAACATTCCCGAGATCGAAGACGAGATCGAACTCGCGATCCGCGAGGCGGCCCGCGAACTCAAGTCCTTCCTCAACGAGCGCCGGTCGCGTCGCCAGCGCCGGGAAAAACAGGACAAACTCGGGACGATCCTCCCGGAGATGGCGACGAAACTGGCCGCAGTGACCGGCCGCGCTGAGTTGCACATCGACGACTCGCTGGCCCGGATCATGAACAACGTCCTGCTCGAGCGACAGCGCGAGGACGGGACGGTCAGGCTCGTCGTCGAGAACAACGACACCACGAACGCCGACGTCGAGATCACGGACATCGTGACGGCCGAACCGGCGAACGTCGAGGCCGACGCCGACGACGCGCGCGTCGTCGAGATGGACGGCGAGTGGTTCATCAAGTGGTCGCCGACCGTTTCGAGCGGCGACGACGCCGCTTTGACGTACGAAGTAAGCGACGACGCCGAATTCGACATTTCGATCGACGGTATCGCCGAGGAGAAACTCACAGTGGACGGTGAACAATGAGCACGGACACAGGCGAAACGGCAGACGGAAGCGACGGGGACGCCCGCGAGCGCTTGATCGAACTGGCGGCACAGTTCTACGACCAGTTCGAGCGCGGCGACGTGCCCCACATGGACGTCCCGACCCGGACGAAGACCAACATCGAGTACGACCCCGAACAGAAGGTCTGGGTCTACGGCGACCGCAAGAGCACGCGCTCTGCCAACAGCGTCCGGGGGGCACAGAAACTCCTGAAGGTCATCTATTCGATCGACTTCCTGGCAAACCAGCTCGAAGAAGACCGCTCTTCGACGCTGCGTGAACTCTACTACCTGAGCGAATCGTGGGACCTCGACGAAGCGCAGTTCAACAGCCAGGACGAGTCAAATCAGCTCATCGAGGACCTAGAGATCGTCTCGGACGTGCGCCGCGAGGAGTTCCACATGCGCCCCGAGGAATCGGGTGCCAAGGTGATGGGACCCCTCCGTCTCCGCGAGCAGACCAACCGCGGCGACCGGGAGATCCACTGCCAGGACGACGTGGGCCAGGGCGGCTATCAGATCCCGAACGATCCCGACACCATCGATTTCCTGGACAATGACGCCGACTTCGTCCTCTGTGTCGAGACCGGCGGCATGCGCGATCGACTCGTCGAGAACGGCTTCGACGACGAGTACAACGCGCTGGTCGTCCACCTCGGCGGCCAGCCCGCCCGTGCGACCCGGCGGTTGACCAAGCGCCTCCACGACGAACTCGATCTGCCGGTGACGGTGTTCACTGACGGCGACCCGTGGTCGTATCGAATCTACGGCTCCGTCGCGTACGGGTCGATCAAGTCCGCGCACCTCTCGAAGTACCTGGCGACGCCCGAGGCGCAGTTCATCGGCGTCCAGCCCGAGGACATTGTCGAGTACGACCTGCCGACCGACCCCCTCGCGGATTCGGACGTCAACGCCCTCGAATCCGAACTCGAGGACCCCCGCTTCCAGACCGACTACTGGGAAGAACAGATCGAACTCCAACTCGATATCGACAAGAAGTCCGAACAGCAGGCGCTTGCCTCCTACGGCCTTGACTTCGTGACTGATACGTATCTGCCTGAGCGACTCGACGAGATGGGTATCCTGTAGCGAGTGCGGCCCGACTTCCGTTCGCGAGGGACGCCACCTCAGTTCGTCGTCGTGATCTCGACCACGTCCCGGTGATCGAGTTTCGTCTCCGCCCCCACCTGGCGTTCCGAGCGGACGTCGTGGGCGTGGAGGAATCCCTCGCCGATGTCCGTATGCAGGAAGTACGCGAAGTCCTCGGCCGTCGAGCCGTCGGGCAGGACGAAACAGTCCTGGAGGAACGTGCCGTCGTCCTGTGGCTTTCGTGCGCCAGGGAAGACAGCGATCGCGTCGAGGACGTCGAACAGCGCCGTTTCGATGACGTTCTGGACGCCAGTTCCGCCGTAGGCCCCGATGAACTCGCGAATTTCCTCGAGTCCCGCGGCTTTCTCTTCGGGAAGGTCAGCCGTCACGGTGAAGTCCTCGTCGCCGGGCCGATACTCCAGGACGCCCTGCTCGTCGCCGTTTTTCAGCGCCTTCTCGGCGTGGGCGGAGACGGGCACGAACGTCAGGTGCTCGTACCCGGGGTCGGTCGTCACCGTCTCCCAGTTGTCCTGTGCAGCCTCGGTGTCCATCTTGTTGGCCGCGATGACGATTGGCTTGGTTCGCATCCGGATCTCGCGGGCGAGCGCCTCACGATCTGTCTCGTCCCACGTGTCTGGATCGAGTGCGAGGCCTTCGCCGAGGATGACCTGCTTGATCTCGTCTTCGCCGATCCCGAACGCCGAGAGCTGTTCGGCGAGGTCGACTTCAATATCGCCGTCGTCTCCGTTGTACCCCGAGCGATAGCGCTCGATACCCTTCTCGAAGACGTCGAGATACCACATGTCGAGTTCGTTCTCCAGAAAGTCGATGTCCTCCCGCGGGTCGTGGTCCGTCGTCGGCTCACCCTCCAGGTCGGTCTCGCCAGTGAAATCGACGACGTGGACGAGGACATCCGCCTCGTTCAGGTCCGAAAGGAACTGGTTTCCGAGACCCTTGCCCTCGTGAGCGCCGGGAACGAGTCCCGCGACATCGACCAGTTTCGTCGGGACGAAGCGAACGCCGTCGTCACAGTACCCGTGATTCGGCGTGCAGGTGTGGCCGAACTCCGGGGCCGCACAGTCGACCCGGACGTACGCCTCGCCGACCGACGGGTCGATCGTCGTGAACGGGTAGGCCCCCTCGGGCACGTCGTTCATCGTCGCCGCATTGAAGAACGTGGACTTCCCCACCGAGGGTTTGCCCACGAGTCCGATCTTGTAGCTCATTGGTGACTAGCGGGCGATGGGCGGCTAAAACGTTCTCAATCGGAGCGACAGCGAGTGTAAGTGCCACGCATGGGCGGGGGCACGATCACTGTGAAACCCCCACGCCTCACTCTTCAATCCCTATCTGAACACCGCCTTTAGGACAGACATGGTCAAAGCCGTGGAGAAAGACGAGGAGGGGCAGTATCCCGAAACGGCGATCGGAGACGTGGGAGTGGCTTGCGAAGGGCAAAACTGACCGAGGTACTGCGACACGGCAGGCGACGCGACGGACCCGAACGAGGTGTTTTTGCCTGTGGGTCAGGTACCCCTCGACATGCCGAACCCGGACCTCGACTCCGAAACCCTCGACCGGTACGCCCGCCAGATCGTCATGGACGACGTGGGGCCGGCGGGACAGGCACAACTGCGTGAGGGAGCAGTCCTCGTCGTCGGCGTCGGTGGTCTCGGGTCACCCGTGACGCAGTACCTGGCGGCGGCAGGCGTCGGTCGACTCGGTCTCGTCGATGGCGACGTCGTCGAGCGGAGCAACCTCCAGCGACAGGTGATCCACGGGACCGACGACATCGGCCGCCCCAAGGTCGACAGCGCGGCCGAGTTCGTCGCCGACCTCAATCCGGACGTAACGGTCGAGACGCACGAGAGTACTCTCGGGCCGGACAACGCTACGGCACTGGTCGAGGACTACGACGTGGTCGTCGACGCGTCCGACAATTTCCCGACGCGCTATCTCCTCAACGACGCGTGTGCACTCACCGAGACGCCCTTGGTGAACGGCGCAGTGTATCGCTTCGAAGGGCAGGTCACGACGTTCGACGGCTCAGGACCCTGCTACCGGTGTCTTTTCCCCGAAGCGCCGCCGGACGGTGCCGTCCCGGACTGTGCGACTGCGGGCGTCCTGGGGGTGTTGCCCGGGACGATCGGAACCCTGCAGGCGACCGAGGCGATCAAACAGTTACTCGGGGTCGGCGTCTCGCTGGTCGGACGGCTCCTCCAGTACGACGCCCGGTCGCTGACGACCGAGACGATTCCGTTCGACGCCCGGCCCGACTGTCCTCTGTGTGGCGAGAACCCCGCGATTCAGTCACTCGAGGACGTTACCTACGAAGACTCCTGCAGCGTTCCGGCGGAGTGAGTTGCCTGTATCGAGTCAGAAGCGAGCCGTCCGACGGAGGTACTATCGAACTAGGGGCTGACAGCGACGGCGATCTGCTAGATCATAACTGGATCGTGGTCAACCAAGCGTGAATCCGTCGGCCACGTTTTCGTATTTAACGCTTGTGGTGATCCGGATGTCCAGTCCTCGCGCGAGGGAGCTTAAGGAGGCTACCGATGCCATTGTGAGCTACACCATGAGTTCCGACGCGCAGACGGCGACGAGCGTTCCCGAACAGCTGACGGTGACTCCGCCGCGGTTTGTCGAACCGAGCGAGTCGTTTGACACTATCCAGACAGTCACTGGACGGAAGTGGCACCTCCGGATCGTCTACCACCTGCTCGAAGACGGGCCGATGGGGTTCAGTGCACTCAAGCACTCGCTGGACGGCGTCTCCTCGAAGATGCTCTCGGAGAGCCTCTCCTCTCTGGAGGAGGAACACCTCGTCTGGCGAGAAATCGTCAGCGACCAGCCGGTTCGCGTCGAGTATTCGTTGACCGAACGGGGCAAAGCACTAGAACCCGCCATCGCGGCACTCCTCAGGTGGGACAGCGAGTTCGACCGCGAGGAGGATGTCTGAATGACTCACTACGACGTGCTCGTCATTGGTGGCGGAACCGGGAACAACGTCGCGGCGGCCGCGGCCGACGCCGGACTCGATACCGCACTGGTCGAGAAAGGGCCGCTCGGTGGCACCTGTCTCAACCGCGGCTGTAATCCCTCGAAGATGCTCATCCAGGCCGCCAGTGCGGCCCAGGATATCCGAGACGCTGATCGGTTCTTCCTCGACGCGTCACTCGACGACGTGGACTTCTCGGCTGTCGTCGCGGACATGGACGAGACCCTGTCCGCGCTCGCTCAGGGGATGGAAGACAACTACCACGAGAAAGAGCACCTCACGCTGTACAACGACGAAGCAGTCTTCGTCGATGACCGAACTGTTGTGGTGGATGGCGAACGTCTCAGCGGGGAGAAAGTCGTCGTCGCGGCCGGGAGTCGCCCACTCGTACCGCCGATCGAGGGGATCGATTCTGTCGAGTATCTCACCAGTCGCGAAGCGCTGTATCTTGACGAGCAACCTGAGAGCCTCGTCATCGTCGGTGGCGGATACATCGCGGTGGAGTTGGGCTACTTCTTCGAAACGCTTGGGACGGACGTTCGGATCGTCGAATCCGGTGAGAACCTGCTTGGCCGGGAAGACCCCGACGTGAGCGAGACGTTCACCGATATCGCCCGCGATCGCCACGGGGTTCACACCGGGTATCGCGCGACAGCAGTCGAGTCAGTGAACGGTTCTGTCCGGGTCACCGCCGAAAGCAACGATGGCGACGCCATTACCGTCGAGGGCGAGGAGGTACTGGTTGCGGCGGGCCGGCGACCGAACACGGACACCCTGGATGTTGCGGCGGCCGGGATCGAAACTGACGACCGCGGATTCATCGTGACCGATGAACGGCTACAGACGAGTGCGGAGAACGTCTGGGCACAGGGTGACATCGCAGGCAACGCGATGTTCAAACACGCCGGCGATTACGAAACCCGAGTCGCGATCGACAATGTGGTCCACGACGCCGACCGGTCGGTCGATCTCTCGGCGATGCCCCACGCCGTCTTCACCGAACCACAGATCGCCGGCGTCGGAAAGACCGAAGACGAACTCGAAGCAGCGGGCCGTGAGTACGTGGTCGGCCGGCAGTCACTCCCCGAGACGCCGATGGGTCGGGCCAAGAAGCTAGAGCACGGTTTCGTGAAAGTGCTCGCTACCCCGGACGGCGAGATCCTGGGGTGTCACATGCTCGGTGAGGAAGTTTCCACAATGATCCACGAAGTGCTGGTGGCGATGCGGGCCGGGGCTGGACAGGTCAGCGACATCACGGACACGATTCACGCCCACCCGACGCTGAACAAGGCCGTCGAGTACGCCTTCCGGGACGCCCTGAACGAGTAGTTCTGTCGCAATACCGACGGTGAAGTTCTCAACACTCCACCAACGAACAGTCGAAGACGAACGATTCCTGGACGTCCTCGACGGTCCCGATCAGTTCTTCGGCTGCCGGGCGATCGTCGATCGAGTCCCCGCGGTGGGTGAAGATCACGTCGGCATCATCGCCGCGCGTATCGAGGACGACGCTTTGGGGGAGTCGTCCGAGGAGGTCGTGGAGCTTCCCGACTGGCCCGTACCGTGTCGGCTGATCGTACTGCTCGGCGACGCGCTTCTCGCCGTCGGCCAGTAATGGAAACGGGAAGTCCTCGACAACGTTGTCCCGCCAGTCGGCCGCCCGGTCGCGTGGCTCGGGCAGAATCGGCAGGACGGCTGTCTTGAGTTCGTTGAACGTCCGGGCATGCTCGCTGATTTCGGATACCTGCGCCTTACACTTCGGGCAGTGATAGTCCCGCAGGAAGAGCAATACCGCGAAGTCCGAGGCGTCGATCACATCCGCCAACGAGAGTGGATCGGGACCGACGCCGACGTTCGGTAATTCGAAGTCCAGGGCATCGTTGGCAAGCGTTTGTTCTGACATGGTCACTTGTTCCCCTTCAAGAGCCATCAACGACCGGTAGCGTTTCCGTGAGGGGGTGAGGGAAGCGTAACCGGGGTTCCGTCAAGCGTAGCTATTTGTGTCGCATGACCGTCTCCCACAGGTATGGACGAAACGAGTGGTCACAACGAGTACGACGTCATCGTGGTCGGCGGCGGTCCCGCCGGCCAGTCCGCCGCACTGTACACGACCCGGCTCGGCCACCGAACCGCCATTGTCGATGTCGGCGGTGGCCGGGCCGCGATGATCCAGGAGGTCCACAACCTGATCGGCGTTCCCGAGGACGACAGCGGGATGGACTTGCTTCAGGTGGGCCGCGACCAACTGGAGAACTACGGGTGTGACTTCTACCGCGACCGCGTCACCTCCTGCTCGCGTGACGACGACGGGATAACCCTCGTCGGAAACTCGAATGAGTACACCGCCGAGGCCGTCGTCCTCGCCACGGGATTCAACGACGTCCGTCCCGACCCGCCGCTCCCTCGGACCGGCCGGGGACTCCATTATTGTCTGCACTGTGACGCCCACATGTTCGTTGACGAGCCGGTCTACGTCATGGGTCACGGTGAGAGCGCAGTCCACGTTGCGGGGATCATGCTCAACTTCACCGACGAAGTGGATCTGCTGACCCGTGGGAACGACCTCGAGTGGAGCGACGAGACCGCCGAGACGCTCGACGCCCATCCGATCGACGTGATCCACGAGGACATCTCCGGAGTCCAGAACGGCGAGGACGGCTGGCTGAAAGCCCTCGAATTCGAAGATGGCGAGATACGGGAGTACAAAGGCGGCTTCGCCATGTACGGCGCGGAATACAACAACGGTCTCGCGCGGGAGCTCGGGTGTGAAATCAACGGTGACGGGACTGTCGAGGTTGACGATCACGGCCGGACGAGTGTCGAGAACGTCTATGCAGTCGGGGATCTGACTCCGAGCCACAACCAGCTCCCTGTCGCTCTCGGAGCAGGCGCGAAAGCGGGGATTGACATTCATTTCTCGTTGCGTGATTTCCCGCGTGATCCCGACGTGCTGGATTCACAGGGGCCGGTTCGAGACGAGGAAGTCCCGGGGATTCCCGACCAGCTTCTCGAACAGGCCGTGGATTTCCATACCTACGGAGAGTAGACAACTCGTCGTGTACTGAGGCTCTCAGGTTCGTGCGACGCGAGTATCAGTCAGTCACCGGTTCGGTTTCCGCGTCTGTTTGGGATGATCGGCGATAACCACGCTCGTGTTGTCGGGAACGTCTTCAGTCACCCAGGAGTTCGCACCGATACTCACGTGATCGCCGATCTCGACCGTCCCGAGCACGTTGCTTCCAGCACCGATGACGACGTGATCGCCGATGTCGGGATGGCGATTGTAGTCTTTTGCGAGCATATGGCCCTCGCCCTCCTCTTCTTCCTCGAAGTGCAGCGTCCCGAGCGTGACGTTCTGATAGATTCGGACCCAGTCACCGACGGTCGCGGTCTCGCCGATCACGACGCCCGACCCGTGATCGACGAAAAAGTGCTCGCCGATTTCGGCACCCGGGTGGATGTCGATGCCCGTCTCGGTTCGCGCATACTCGGCGAGTTCCCGGGCGTAGGCGAAAATATCTTCCTCGTAGAGAGCATGCGCGACACGGTGGGTTAAGATTGCGTGAAACCCGGGATAGGACCGGATGATCTCGCAGTAACTCTTCGCTGCCGGATCGCCCTTGTACGCCGCCTCGACGTCCTTTTTGAGGGTACGTCGAATTGCCGACAATTGATCCAGCGTCCTGTCGACGATCTCCGTCACGGTTGCTTCGTCGTGATCCGAATAGGCGGAGATACCCATCTGCATACAGCGACCAAGCTCGGTCAGACGACTCTGCGTTGCATCGGGATCGTCCAGCAACTCCGATGCGTTCCAGCACCTGGGGAACAGGAGCTGTTTCAAAAGCGGGGGTTCCTCACGCAGGAACTCACGGCGAGGATACGTCCGTGAACCATCCGTTGGAAACGGCGATTCGTCCGCTCGATACGACTCGACGAGACTGTTATGTATGTCGCCTGTATATTCGTATGTCATTCGTCTGGTCTTGGAGATGTCTCCTTAGATTCGTTGCGCTGTCGGATCAGTGACTGCCGAGTCATTGACGCTCCCTGAGGAACTGCTCACACCGCTGGTTCCCGAGATCGATCAGTTTGTCGATGAACGCCGGATCACGGTCGATTTTCGTCGAACAGTGGAATCGCTCACCCATATCGATACGGTGGATGTCGGTCTTCGAGAACTCCTCGGCAGGGAGTTTTCCGTCCTCGACCCAGTCGTTGATCTGCTCGATGAAGCCCAGTTCCTGATTCAGCGAGATGTTCCCCGAGAGCTCGTTACGCCGATCCGCAATTTCCTCTACGCTCGTTGGTTCGCCCTCGAACTCCTGGGGATTGATCTGGATGATCCAGAGTTCGTCGGGTTTGCGATCGGGTGGCTGATGCATCATGTCGCCGACGGGCGGGTTCTGGGAGAACAGCCCGTCCCAGTGGTAGTGGCCGTTGATCTCGACAGCCTCGAAGACGTTGGGAACGGCCGCCGACGCGAGGACGGCCTCGACGGTCACGTCCTCGTCGACGAACGTTTCGAATACTCCCGCGTTGACGTTGACCGTCCCGACGACGAGTTCCGGGTTGCTCAACCGACAGTAGTCGGGGATTGCCTCGAAGTCGATGTGGGTTTCTAAGACATCGCGGATGCGTTCCTTGCCGATCTCCTTACCCGGAACCTGGTAGGGGCTCATCTGGGGAAGCGGCATTCCACTCGCCTGGAGTCTGTTGATTCCTTTCAGCCAGGAGTTGAGCAGTCGATCGTCGTAATCACTTGCCGCAAGGTCGTCCCAGATAGCGTTGACGAGATCGGCCGCCCGCTCGGGCCCGTCGGTCACGAGGCCGTACCAGGCGGCGAGGGCGTTGAACGCACCGCCGGAACTGCCGCTGATGCCCACGAGTTCGAACTCCTCGTCCCAGTCGCACGTTCGAAGCATCTCTTCGAGAACGCCCGCGGTAAACGCCGTGTGGCTGCCGCCGCCCTGACAGGCGATGGCCACGTTTGTCGTCTCAGTCATCGCGCTGACGTTCGTGGGGCTCACTCATAGGTGGTGGTGTAGCCGCCGTCGAACAGGAGGTCACCGCCGTTGAGGTGACTGGCGTGAGACGAGAAGCCAAACACGAAGAGGTTCGCGACTTCGGCGGGCGTCATCATCTCCTTGGTGCGGGCCTGGCCGAGCATGACGTCCTCGACGACTTCCTGCTCGCTGATTCCACGTTCCTCAGCAGTGTCACGGATCTGGTTGACCATCAGCGGCGTCAGGACGTACCCCACCGATACGGAGAACCCGCGGAGGGATCCCTCGCCTTCGGCAGCGATCGCTCGTGTCAGCCCAGTAATGCCGTGTTTAGCCGTGATGTAGGCCGGCTTGGCCTGCGTGGCGTAGTGGCCGTGCACCGAGGACATATTCGCGATGGCTCCCACGCCGTCGTCGGTCTCGCGGATGTGAGCCATTGCTCGCTTTGCGGTGTAGAACGGGGCCCGGAGCATGATGTCCGTCAGGAGGTCGTATTTGTCCATCGGGAACTCCGCGATCGGGTCGATGTGTTGCATCCCGGCGATGTTGGCGACGTATCGGAGGTCGCCTTGCTCGGCGGCGGCCTCAACGACGGCGTCCACGTCATCGTCGCTGGTGAGATCGGTCTCGATTGGGTGATACGGGCCGGGTAGATCGAACTCGGCGATCAGATCGCCCGTCTCAGTGAGACCGTCCTCGTCTACGTCCGCACCGACGACCGTCAGGCCGTTGGCGGCCAGTGCGACGGCCGTCGCCTGGCCGATACCCGACGCCGCGCCCGTCACGAGGGCGACGCTCTCTTCGGTGAATCGGGGGTCCTCCAGAACCAGAAGGTCCTCGGGAGTCAATTCAGGTTCAGTCAACTCGAAGTCATCACTCATACAGACAGAATTTGCGTCCCTCACTGATAACGGTAGCTCACGTCCAGGTAAGGAGGGAAGCCCCCCTCAGGACGGATCAGGCCAGCAGTTCGACGCCGAGCACCAGCGCGCCCACGAGGCCGAAGACGATCCCGAGGCCGACTTCCATCAGATCGCTCGGAACGTACTTGCCGATTCGAGTCCCGATCGACCCGCCGACGAGCACGCCCGGGATCGACCACGCGACGACGTACCAGACCGGCGAGGCCGAGAGGGCGTGGACGAGCGCGCCCGCACCGGTGGCGATCCCGAGCGTGAAGACGCTCGTCGCGACCGCGACGCGCGGTGGCAGCCGACACCGAACGATCAACTGTGTCGTGACGATCTCGGGTAATCCGGCACTGATGAGTCCGGTAATGAACCCACCGACGGTCGAGAGTGTCAATCCGGGCGCTCGCCAGCACGTCTCGTAGGTGAACGTCTCGCCGTCGGCCGCTTCGATCGTCGTCGTGCCGCGGCCCGTGTTTTGTGCTTCGAGGAACTCACCCTCGCATTCCCCGGGTTCGCAGTCCTCCGGTGGATCGTAGTAGACGAGGAATGCCCCGAGTGCGATTAGCCCTGCTCCGAACAGCAGTTTCAACAGTGTCGGATCGACGGCATGAGCGAGCAATGCGCCGACGACGACCGCGGGGATCGCACCGAGGAGCAGCCATTTAGCGGTATCGTAATCAACGACGCCCTGCTTGACGTACGACCGGAGGCCGTTGCCCATCCCGAAGACTTCTGTCAGGAGACCGGCACCGATCGCCTGGGCGGGGGTCAGCCCGACGCCGAGCATGAAGAATGGGCTGAAAAAGAGCGCCCCCGAGACACCGGCGGCTAGCGCGATCGTCGAGAAGACGATCGAGGCGGGGAACACCCACCAGTGAGCGAGGAACTGCGTCGTCGGGAACGCTCCGATCGACGGGAGTTGGCCCGAGACGGCGACCATGCTCAGCGAGGTCACGGCCCCGAACGCGACGAACCGGTTGGCCCGCACTGGCACGTCCATCCTTATTCGAAGAAGTCGGCGATCCGCTCGTCGCTCGGCGTCCAGCCGACGAACTCGCCGCCCTCGAAGGGCAGATCGACCGACGCGACGTAGTTACACAGCCCGACGTAGAAATCGACGATGAGACCGATCGCGACGATCTCGCCGGGATCGTAGACCTCTGCGAGTGCGTCGTGAATCTGGTCGGTAACGTCGCCATTTGCGACCGCGCGAGCGTACTGCACGAGGACGTACTCCTTGTCGGGGAACACGGAGAAGTCGTCGCCGCCGATCGCGCGCATTTCGCTGGTTTCGACGCCTTTCGGCCGCGCAATGCCGACGTGCTGGTGCCACTCGTATCGCGCCTTCCGCGTCCGAGCGACCGTGAGGATGACCAGTTCCTTCGTCCGCGGAGTGAGTTGATCGTACAGCGTGTTGAGGTACTCCAGCGTGGCTTCGAGGATTTCCGGGTTGTGCGCCCAGACGCGGAAGATGTGTCGATCGCCGAGGTAATCGTCGGTGAACAGGTGATGATACTCCTCGGGAATCTCGTCGATGTCGAGCAGATCGAGTCGAGTCACACTTGAAACTCACCCGGATGGGTTAAATCTCCACCTCACCTCGTGGTAACCTTCTCTCGTTGACACCAGTCAAATTCAGGATGGGTCAACGAGTTCTGGTCGTCTGCTCGGGCAACACCGTGGTTCCGTTATCGGAACCGAAGGATGGCTGGCAGTATCGTCCGGAGGCAAACCTCGACTGGCCCCAGTCTGAGTTGGTGTGCCAGCCACCCGGCGACGGCGTCCGTTCCGGGACTCTCAATCACGGCACTGCCTATTCGTATCTCGACGGTCAGCTCAGCCTCGGACAGGACTCGTGAGTGGCCCCGCAACCGGCTAGGTTCACTCCGTAGCAGACGAAACGCGTCCCACACCGTTGATGCCTGTACCCGAATACGATCCTGGACAGTACTGACGGCGAGGTCGATATCATTGACAGTGACCGAAAGATTCGCCGTGACACTGTATTGGTGGCTATACGTTCGTAGAGATATCTGGCACGACGGCGTGCCAGAGCATTTCGAAATAGTATCGCCACCAGTATAAGAACGGGACCGCGACGAGCGAGACCCTCAATGGTTGCGATCAGGTCACCGCTCGCTGCCACGTTCAGTCACTCTCGTTGCTCGTGACGCGAACCGTTCCGTCAACGTATGAGTGTATTCGGCCCAGGTTTTTGCATACGCGTATTGGTGACTGCCGCAGAGTCGAGTGCTTTGAGACACGAAGGATTTCGTCTTCTGTTCGCAAGCCATGTGCGACTCAAGGGCCGCGAACTCGAGGCGGTGAACCCACTTCGCCGTCCGTTCGCCGGTTCAGTGGACGGAATAGAGCGCTCATTACGGATGATCGAAGCGTTTCCCAACGATCCCGAGTACTCGGCCTGCTCGGGCTGTCGAATTAATTGGCTCTGTTCTGTCTCGTCTATTCGACGATTGGACGCCAATTGTTTTGCACCATCCGACCGTACCCTCGGACATGCTGAGAAATAGCCGGTCACTGAAAACTCCGCGTCACCCCTACCAAATATGACGCTTGCGTCGCTTCTCGAACAGTACATCAGTTTCGGTATCTTCCTCGTGGCAGTCGCACTCAGCGTGCTCAGTTATCTGGCGTGGCGCCGCGAACGTGACCGCCGTATGGGCATCGTTACAGCCGGCTACGCGATGTTCGCTCTCTACGGGCTCGTCGTCTTCCTCGAATACCCCCTGCTGTCATCTCTTGGCGCGAGCACGGCCGAGTTGCTCGAACACGGGAGTGCACTCCTCATCCTCGGCGGCCTGTTCACGTTTTTCATCGCGTTGACGAGAGAGTGATCAATGACTGACAGAGACATCGAGCTGGAGTCACGACGAGCTATCTACCAGGAGATCGCTGATACTCCAGGGATTCACTTCCGGGCGCTTCTGGACACGCTTTCATACGCGCAGGGGACGCTCCAGTACCACCTCCGCCAGCTGGTCGACGAGGACTTGGTCGATATTTCTGACGATGGCAAGTACACGCGGTACTACCCGGCTGCGGACTTCGCAGAGGCGGAACAGACGGTGATGAATGCCCTGCGCCGGGAGTACAGCCGCCGCATTCTCGCCCACTTACTCGCGGACGGGCCGCTCTCGACGACTACCCTGAGCGATCGTCTCGACAAAGCCCAATCGACGATCTCCTGGCATCTTTCAAAACTCGCTGACGCTGAGCTCGTCGCCAAAGAACGGGACGGACGAAGCGTCGTCTACGAGGTGACCGATCCGGATCGCGTCAAATATCTCTATACGATCCATCAGCAATCGTTCACTGACCGCGTCGTTGACCGGCTCCTCGGCCTCTGGGACGGCTATTGACTAGCCGGCGATGCCCGCTCGCTCCTCCGGAGCACGAAGAGTCGCAACAGGAGCACGTACGCGAGAAACATCATTGAGGGAGCGAGCACTGGAACGATCAGACCCGCGATGTCAGTGCCGATAGCGGCGACGTGAATCGTCCCGAATCCGAAGCCGCCGTAGGCGAAGCTGTGCACGACGCGGGGTCCCCACGGGTCGTCGAATCGCTTGGCATCGGTAAAGCCGAGCACGGCCACGACGAGCATGAGGAGAGCGCCAACTCCGACCACGACGCCACCGAGGAAGTACGACAGCGAGTACGCTGGGGCGGGCGCTTCCCCGGAGAGGACGAACCACGCGTCCAGAAGTCCGAGGCCAGCGTGGAGAAGCGTAACAAGCATCGCAAACACCGAGATCTCGATGTGGACGCGACGGGCCGCCGTGTGGAGCACACCGAATGCCTCAGTGTTGTAGAAGATCCCCGTGAGCACCGCAAGGTACAACGCCGGGTAGGCAACGAGTCCCGCGCCACGGTCCAGGAGCCAGACGAGTTGGGACATTACGAGGCCCCCGTGGTTGCGACCACGTCTGGACACCCGTCCGTGTCCTGAAATCCATTCTCGGCTTCCGGCCGCGTCGGGCACTTGTCGGTCGAATCGGTGACAGTATCCCCGTCGTAGTCAGTGGGTGCCTGCCGTGTCGTTACCGTCTGGGTGAGGAGCTCACTCTGTTGGTCTTCGGACGCATAAGCGGCCCGCACGTTGCTAACCTGCCAGAGCACTGGTACCGAGACAACCAGGATTACGAGTGCAACGATGGAGACACGTTGCTTATGTGTCCACGACATGATCTGTGAAATTCGTCGTCGGATGGAAGACGCCGTCGTGAATGATGAGGGCGTCCAGATGGGGCCACTCCTGGGCAAGTGACTTCGCATCAGCGAGGGAGAGGGCCGCGAGTGTCGTGGCAACGGCGTCAGCCTCCATACAGTCGCGCCGAGCCACGACGGTGACAGACTCGTGGCGGGAGCCGAGGCGTTCTGCGGTAGGGTCGTAGATGTGATCCGTCCCGTCCCGCTCACGCCGGTAGCCGCCGGAGGTAGCGACCGCCCAGTCGGTATCCAGCGTTTTCAGCGGGGTATCGTCGCCGTACGGGCTCTCGATCGCGACTGGCCCCGTCGGTGGAGACATGTCACCGCCGCCACTGACGAATCCATGGCGGCCGAGTCCGTCAAGTGTCTCTGCGGCCTGATCAACGATGTAGCCTTTGGCAAGCCCGTTGAGGTCGAGTGGCGCGCTCGTCCGTACGTGGTCGTTATCAACTGTGACGGTCCCTGTCTCGAAGGTGTCGGGGAGTGAATGCTGGGTGCCACGCAAGAAGTCCTTGAGGTCGTGTTCGACGCGGCCCTGGTGGATGTCGAAGACGTGGTCGGTACGGTCGTAGTATTCGAGGCCACGACGTACGAGGCGTGCGACGTGGTCGTTCTTGACGGCCCCTTTCTTGTTGAGTTCGCTCACGGCGCTCGTCGCGTCGAACGCGTCGAGTTGCTGTTCGAGGGTTTTCGCGGTGCGCCGGACCGCAGCTACTGCATAGCTGGCTCGCAGCCCCATCGCTTGAATACGGAAATCAGTATCACAGCAGCGGAATTCCCCGGCGTCCTTACCGAGACGCTCGTATGCCATTGGGAGACGTGCCCTCATCGTGACCTATTCCTCGCCTTCCTCATATTCGCCTTCCTCGTCTTCTTCGTCTTCTTCGTGTTCCTCCGCTTCGTGTTCGCCGTCTTCATAGCTGGATTGGGTTTGGACAGCGGGGCTGAAGTCCTGGTTCGGGGTGAGCGCGTCTGCGGCGACCTGCTGTCCGGATACGTTCGTGCCGGTCGGTGCGGTATCTGAGTCTCCAGGGGAGGCAAGTCCGAGACCGGGGACTGCGAGGGCGGCGGCGACGACCGTGGTCAAGAGTGCGCCAGCGAGGGTGAGCGCAACGAGTCGATTGTTGGGGATTGGAATGTTCATGGGTAGTAATCGGTCGTATGTACCGTCGTGGGGTTAGCTGTCGTCGCTGTCGGTGTCTTCGCCGGTTTCGGTATCGCTCTCGTCCGTGCTCTCTTCGTCCGAATCGTCGCTGCTGTCGTCTTGGTCGTTGCTGCTATCCTGAGCGTTGCTATCGTCCTGGGAATCGTCGCTCTCGCTTTGGGAGTCGTCGCTGCTCTCGTCCTGTGACTCTTCGTGTTGGTCGTCGCTGCTCTCGTCCTGTGACTCTTCGTGTTGGTCGTCGCTGCTCTCGTCGGTGTTGTCGTTTTGTGACTCTTCGTGTTGGTCGTCGCTGCTCTCGTCCTGTGACTCTTCGTGTTGGTCGTCGCTGCTCTCGTCGGTGTTGTCGTTTTGTGACTCTTCTCGAGACTGGTTGCTACGCTCGTCTTCGCTGGTCTCTTCTGAGGAGTCGTTGGTCACTGACTCATTGCTGTCAGCCTGCGTGTTATCGTCATCGTTTTGCGAATCAGTTTCGTTCAGGTCGTCTTCCGTCTCGTTAATCCCCTCGTCAGACTCGTTGAGCGGTGTTTCTTCAACTTCGTCAGTACTGGTCTCGTTCAGATCGTCATCACTGGTCTCGTTTAGATCGTCAGTACTGGTCTCGTTCAGATCGTCAGTACTGGTCTCGTTCAGATCGTCAGTACTGGTCTCGTTCAGATCGTCAGTACTGGTCTCGTTCAGATCGTCAGTACTGGTCTCGTTCAGATCGTCAGTACTGGTCTCGTTCAGATCGTCAGTACTGGTCTCGTTCAGATCGTCAGTACTGGTCTCGTTCAGATCGTCAGTACTGGTCTCGTTCAGATCGTCAGTACTGGTCTCGTTCAGATCGTCAGTACTGGTCTCGTTCAGATCGTCAGTACTGGTCTCGTTCAGATCGTCATCACTGGTCTCGTTCAGATCGTCATCACTGGTCTCGTTCAACTCGTCCACGAGAGAGACCTCGCCCGACTCGTTCCCGCTTCCAGCTGTGGTGTCGAGATCCAGCAGCGTAGCGACAGCGAACGGACTGGTTGTCGTCTCGGATACACTCTCGTAATCGAAAACTCCCAACAGCCTCAGGAGCAGATTCTGCTGGATGGGGGATATCTTCGGTGACTGTGACGGGTTTGCAGCGGTGGAATTCGACGCTGTTGTATCCGTGTATGATCCCGTGGTTATGGATTCACCACCGCTTTGGGTGGGGGTCGCTACTGCCGCGCTAACACCTGCCAGTCCTGCACTCGTCACGAACAGGGCTGCAAGCACTGCCGCCATACCACGTCGGGTGGGCCTCGTCATTGCAACTGTACCTACCTACGAATAGAAAAATGCGTTCGCGTCCAACCGTCGAATCGTCGTCCAACCGTCGAATCGTTAGCATCCGGCCTGTTTTCTTCCAGTTCGAAGACGGCCGTTATCATCTCCAATTCCTGAAAATTTCGTAATGAGTCCTTGGAGGGTCCGGATGGTTACGTTCCCGTGACTGCCTTTCTCGCCCCTCAGCAAGACGTTATGTGTGGTAGTCCCTCTGGATAGACAACGTGACCCGGGAGACCGGGCACACTGGAGACATACAATGGTCGAAATCACGCTGCTCGGCGGGCTCGTCGGTGGATTGATCGCGACGGTCGTCATGACCGTCTTCATGATGACCCTCGGGGACGACTCCCCGCCGCCCACGGCGCTGTTCTGGTCGAAGTACGTGGGCAGCGAGGGACCGGAGTCGTACATGCTCCAGGGGATGATCCTGCACATGTTCTACGGCGTTGGGGCCGGCGTCGTGTTGGCGACTGTACTGCCGGCCATCGGATTCGGCGACGTGGCGCTCGTGACTGCCCTCGGTGCCGGACTTGCCTATGGGGTCGTGCTGTTCATCGGCGCTGCCGGCTTCTGGATGAATGTCGTCCTCGCGCTGGATCCCGAGCCGAAGGATGTCGGGTTGTTCCTCTTCTTCCATCTGGTCTACGGGGTCATCCTCGGGGGCATCCTCGGCGCGGGTGTCGTCTAAGTGGACAGCTGACAAACGATAGCTACTGCCCACGACCAATGGCTTACACTAGAGACCGCTAATGCAACACGAAAACTGCCCGGTACTGGCTGCTGCCGTCGAATATTTCGACAGCACCAACCAGCCAGTCACTCCAGCGGCTATCACGGGGAATCTTGACCGTTCCAAGGCTGCGATCGCGACGAGATTTCGCCAACTGGTCGACTGTGAGTTACTCGCCGTCGTCGATGACGGATATCGACCGACGGTGACCGGTCGGGAGTTCCTTGAACTCGATGTCGAATGCGGGCCGATAATTGTCGATACCAAGGACTCCGGCTGACCGATGTGCACGAAAACTCTTTACGCGATCCACTTAGTGATATAGGTACGCTGAGACGATCGATGAGTCACAAAAACTCCGAGGAAGCAATGGCGTTTCGCTCCCAGATGGGCGAGAACAGCGACATTAGCGACCGTCCGTACGCGATCTATCGCTGTACCGACTGCCGGAACGTCGTCCTCTCGATGCAGGACTGCGAGGGCGGCATGACCTGCCACGACGAACCGATGGAACGCGTCACCGAGACGACGATGGACATCGAGCCGCCGGACATCAGGGAGGTGCTGCTCGACGCCTTCGGGCTTCCTAAGGCTGGCCTGGACATCTGTCTGTGCGTCATCGGCGAGGGACCGCTCTCGCCGGCGGAGGTGGCCGCTGAACTGGACTACGACGAGAGTACGATCCGGTCGTATCTGAACGAGCTCGTCGATCTGGGCTTGCTCCAGAAATCCCAGCTCAACCGCGAGGGGGGCGGGTTCGTCTCCGTGTTTCACTCGGTGGATCTCGACGAAATGCGCCGTGAGACGCTGACGGGCTTTTACGCCTGGGCCGGCGAAGCCGCCGCGCTCATTGAGGAAGCTAATCTCACCAAGGCGGAGTATCTCGACGCCGACCACGAGGAGTCGCTTGACACCGTCTTCTGGGAAGAGTTCGACGGCGCGCGAGCCGACGATCAGTAACCTCTTATATAGTTACCGGAGATCTGTCGGCGAGTTACCCATCGGAGCCATCTTTAGAATGGCGTTCACCGTCGGTTCGGGTAGCTCATGCATTTCAACCGTCACAGAACGAGGTGGGCGTGATGCGCCCCGGCCAGTGGCACCAGCGAGAAGAACACTCCGACGCCGACTGTTCGGGATCTACTCGAACTTCTCCTCGTAGCGGTCGGGATGGTTCTCCTCGGCGTGTGCTTTCAGTTCATCGAGGGTGTCGAACGTCTCGCCGCACTTGCAGGCGTGTTCGTCGTCGGACATTACTGTTGGACGTTCACACACGGCAGATAAAAGCGGGACTGAGGTCCGGGTTACCCGGTTCGACGTTCCTGAATCCCGTGAGAATCGGAGGCGCGCGTCGATGAGCGATCCAGGAGCGACTCTCCCGTCAGCTGATGACAGGGGCCACACTGCGGGCATTGACGACGACCGTCTCGGCAAACTCGCCACGGAACACTCCCGACTGCTATCTATCATCGGGTCGGAACTCAGCGAGTCCAGCGACGCTATCGACTCGCTGTCTCGTAACGCCGCACAGGCCAACGAGTCCAGTTCGGAGACGGCCGACCTGGCAGAGCGCGCCCAGTCCTCGGCCCACGAGGCACACGCCGACGTACGCGACGCCCAGCAGGCGGCGGCCACGGCCTGTGCAGAACTCGAACAACTTCGGGAGACGATGTCCGAGATCGACGAGATCGTCGCCGTCATCGACGAGATTGCCGACCAGACGAACATGCTGGCGCTGAACGCCTCGATCGAGGCCGCCCGGGTCGGCGAGGCCGGCGAGGGGTTCGCCGTTGTCGCAGATGAGGTCAAGAACCTGGCAGAGGAAGCACAGAGCCACGCTGGGAGTATCGAGGAGATCGTCGCGGACGTTCGTGAGGAAACGACCGACACCATCGAACACATCGACACCGTCGATGACAGGACTGCGAGCGCGACTGCGTCCATTTCCGAAACTGTCGGGGATCTTGACGCCATCGCCAACAGTGCGGTCGAGACCTCCGAAAGTGTCGATTCGATGGCCGAGACGACCCAGACCTATGCGGACGACATCGAAGCGCTTGCGAGCAAGGTCATCGACGCCATCAGCCAGGCGAACGAACTCGACGAGCGTCTCGACGGTTCCCGGACGTAGTCTCGCCATCTTCTCTGCATCACCTGCGGTAACTGCTTGGGAGTGGGTTGGTTTGGAGGATTGCTTAGGCGATTCCCAGGCCACCGAGAACCAGTCGAACACCGATCACGGTCAGGAGTGCCAGAACCACGATCCGGCGCTCGCGTTCGTCCACAGCCGTCCGCAGTCGCTTCCCCACGGCGACGCCGGCGACGGCCGGGACGACAGCAACGAACGAGGCAACGGCGAGTCCGGCGCTGGGGTAAAGTCCGAGTGCACCCGCAGCACCGATCCGAATCCCGTTAAGGCCCAGAAAGACCATCGCGACGACGCCGACGAACAGGCCGTGAGAGAGGTTACAGCTGCGCAGGTACGCGACCAGTTGGACGCCGACGTTCGTCCCACCAAAGAGCAGGCCCGAGACGGCACCCACGCCGAGCATGCCCGCGGTCGATTCGACGAAACAGCCGTCTTTGGCGCGATCGAGGCCCGGAATCGGAACGATTCGCTGGGTGCTGAGGACGAACCCCAGCGAGATGACGCCCAGGCCGAGCTTCAGTGGGCCCTGGGGGACACGGTCGAGGACGACGAGACCGGTGATCGTCCCGACCAGCGCTGCGAGCATGAGCGGCCAGAACCGACGGCCGCACGTTTGGAGGTCTTCGATCGAGAGGTCGCCCAGCAGCGAGAGGTTCACGCCCAGAATCGGCGCGATCATGAACACGACGGCCGTCGTCGGGTCGATGGCCGTCGCCAGCGCCATCGTTCCGACGAGGGCGAACCCAAAGCCAGCGAGGCCGTTAACCGCCCCGGCGACGACAATGACGACGGCCATAGCGACGATCAATTCAGGCGTGAACGCCGAGAGCATGCGTCTTGCTACGACACCACGCTGCTAAACAGTGTGGCTACTTCGAAGTAAGGCCGAACGTGGAGAGACTGATCACTTAGCGATCGAGCCTTACCTATTCACACGTGTGTGACAGGGCCCTCTCCGGATGTTCGAACGCTTCCCCACACGCCGGGCATTCGAACAACAGTCGGTCGTCCTCCACGTACACGTCGAAGGCGATCCCGTCGATCGTCTCGAACCCGACCGCGATGAGCAACTCGTACGCGTCGTCAACTCCAATGTCGTTGTCCGCCGCGAACCTGTTGATATGACTGGCGAGATCATCCGAGATTTGTATCTGTTGTTCCATACTGCGCCCATGACCGCCTGGACAATAGGACCATCGTCAGTGACTGCACGCACAAAGAGCCTCCATGTAACGGCGTCGTAACTCGCTTTCCCGTCCCTCAAGAGGGTTGAAATGGCGGGCCACCGCACTCTAGACGTATGTCCGAGGCCGAGCGAGGCGACAGATGGACCGCGGAGTTCGACGATGGCGTCATCGTCTTCGAGTTCCTCCTGGGGATGGACCTGGAGACGTTCGGCGAAGAAGCCTACGAGACGTACGAACGGCTACTCACAGAGCACGACGCCGATGGGTTAGTGACCGTCGTCGAACTTGCGGATCCCTTTACGCCCGAGACGTTTGACGTCTGGGAGCGGACGGCCGAACGGGCAGTCACCGGTGGAATCAGTCGCTGGGCGACTGTCGCAGACGGGATCAAAGCGTTGTCTCTCCGAGGCAAGATGCACACGAGCGGCCTGGATATCACCGTCACTGATGACCGTTCGGACGCTATCGAATGGGCACGCGAGGGGTAGTTCCTCAGCGCCGGGACCCAATCCAACCGATCGACTTTCGAGCGAGACAGTGTCTCCCAGTCAGATCGCTTGTTCCCTTCTCTGAGGAGTTCGTCGCTCGCTTCGGCAGGAAATGACCGTCGCTGTCGGCGTCCTCACCATGCAATTGGGACGGTCGGACGGTTTGAACACACTCACGTAGCTGTTCGGTTGGTTCGTCTCACCGAGCGCCATGCATACTCACAGGCTGTTCCGCCGGGAATTGGATCACCGTCCGCGGAAGGGACCGCTCATCGCACCATCGGCCGAGATCAGCGCCGACCGCCAGCTAACGCGGTTGCCTCGGGAAGCCGACGGAGCCACAGCATTGCGACGGTCCCGACGAGCGGGCCGATGACCAGCGGTGCAAACGCCCACTGCCAACCGACGACGTCCGCAATGATCGGGGTGACCTGGATCGACCCCACCGTGAGGAGAAAGCCGATGGCAGTCTGCAGTGTCAGGGCCGAGCCGACGTAACTGTCCTCGGCGAGTTCGGAGACGGCCGCCGAGAATTGCGCGGAGTCAGCAACAATCACGAAGCCCCAAATCATCAGGAACGGGACGAGGACGAGCAGAGGGCCACCGAACACGAAACCGGCACCGAGACATGCAGCGCCGCTGACAATCATACTTGCGCTCGTGACGCTGGTCCGTCCGATCCGGTCGGCGAAGGCACCAGCGACGAGCGCGCCGATACCTCCCACTGCAATCGTTCCGAACGCGAGCAGGGAAGCGAGTGTGGGTGCTGGCTCGCCCCGAGCCGCGAAACTCGCAGTCAGATACACCGGAATCCACGCCCAAACGGCATACAGTTCCCACATGTGCCCGAAGTACCCGATGTTTGCGAGCATCGTCCCGCGGTCGCCGAGCATCCGCCGAACGGCACCGGGATCGAACGGCGCTGCCGGTGCCTGGTAGGGGCCTGGCCCTACCAGGAGCACGAGCACACCACCGACCGCTGCAAGCACGCTCGCACCCAGGAGGACGGCACGCGGGCGGCCGACGCCCCCGATCGCTCGAAGCAGATGCGGCAATGCCGATCCGACTGTCAATGCACCGACGAGCGTGCCGATGGCAAACCCGAGACCATCCTGAAACCAGCCCGCCATGATTTTCATCCCAGTCGGATACACACCGGCCAGTGCGACACCAGTCAGCAGTCGCAAAAATACCGCGGGAAGGAACGACGACACCGCAAGTGCAATAACCGCCGTCGCTCCGGCACCGATGGCAGCCGAGACTGCAAAGAGATACCGCGGCGGAATCGTATCCGAGAGGGTGAGCGTCGCGGACAGGACGGCACCGAGGACGAAGCCGAGTTGCACTGCGTTGGTCAACCACGCTGTCTGGGCGCTCGACAGATTCCAGGCCGCTTCGAGTTCCGGGCCGACTGCCGACACACTGAACCAGAGCGCCATCGCCAGGAGTTCGGCGATAGCGACGATGAGGAGGACCCGGTATCTGCTGAGGTTCATCCGTTTCCGCTTCAACGCTGGCCCCGCATAAGCGTTGTATCTGTATGTATCGTGGACTATACGTGTTCTTCTGATACGTCCCCGGATTATATGATCCACGACCACGTAAATTTAGACTATGGGTCCGGTGGGTCAACGATCCGAGGCGCGATCAATCCTTCACGTTAGTGCCGACACTGCGTGGGCCGACGTGTTCGCTCGCGAAATATCTGCTTCGGGCGATTTCACCGTCTCCACAGCGCCGACTGTCACCGCCGCACTCGATATACTTGACGCGAGAGACCCCGTTGATTGTATCGTCAGTGACTACACTGTTCCCGCAGTCGATGGATTGGCATTGCTCCGTTCGGTTCGAGCACAGTATCCCGATATTCCATTTGTGCTGTTTACAAGCGAAGGCAACGAGCGGGTTGCGAGTGAAGCGGTCAGCGCGCGCGTGACTGAGTATCTAATTAAAGATCGATTTCAGGATCAATGGGACGAACTTGCGACACTGATCAATGATTCGATTGCCTATCAACAGAAACAGCGATCACTTACGGATTCTGCGTCACGTATCAAGATACTGCTTGAAGCCAGTCCAGATTCGATAGCGATTGTTCAAGACGCTGCCTTTTCCTATGTGAATCAATGTGCACTCGACTTGTTTGAGGTCACGTCACTCGGAGCAATAGCTGACAACAGCGTTACTGCGTATATCGCGGCCGCTGACAGAGCGACCGTCGCTCGAAGCCTGAACGCAATACGGACCGGCGACGCTCGCGTGGATCGGTTCGACGTGACTGCTACCGGTCACAAAGGGACACGGACACCAGTCGAAATCACTGCAATATCGATCGAGTGGGATGGGTCAGATGCGATACTATTGATTTTTAGAAATATTAGCGAAAAGGAGGACATGCAACTCGAATTACGCCGCTTCAGGCGGGTGGCCGAAGCGGCTGGTCACGCAATATACCTCACTGACGCTGACGGACGTATCGAATACGTCAATCCTGCCTTCGAGTCGATCACTGGATTTAGCTCGTCAGATGCGATTGGACGGAATCCCCGGATCATGAACTCCGGGGAGATGTCCGAGGACTACTACGAGTCACTCTGGGGAACTATTCGTTCCGGCGACATTTGGGAAGAGGAGTTGGTGAATCAACGGAAGGACGGCAAGCTGTATCACGCTTATCAAACGATCGCACCGATTACCGACGCCAACGGACAGGCCCGGGGGTTCGTCGCTATCCAGAGGGATATCTCCGACCGGATCCAGCAGGAACGCAATTTACAGGCACAAAAAGAGCGCTACGAATCATTGTTCGATAGTATCCGTGATGCAATCCTGGTCGCCAATACGGATCGTCAAATCGTCGACTGCAACCCAGCATTCACCGAGCTGTTCGGATACGAACCGGACGACATCAAGGGGAAGCACACGAGATGTGTCTACGAGAGTGCAGAGGAATACGAAGCGATGGGCGAGGCGATCGATGGCCACTTCGGCGATCCGCAATTCACCACCATCGTCAGGTACGAGAAACAGTCGGGGAAGATGTTTCCCGGCGAGACGAACGTGTATTATTTGCGCGATCACGAGGGGCAAGTGACTGGATTTATTGGCCTTATCCGTGATGTTTCCGACAAGCAAGAACGCGTGACACAGTTGCAAATTCTCGATAGAGTCCTTCGCCACAACTTCCACAATGCCCTGACAGTCATTTTGGGGAATTCGGAGTTTATCCAGAACGAAACGTCGGGGTCGGTTGCAGACAGTGCAAAACGGATTTTCAGGACAGGTGAGAACCTCCTCGATGCCGTCGATAAGGAGCGACAGGTGACGAATCTGCTGGCTGATCCGCCTGCCCCCGAGGCGATCGATCTTGCCCTGCTGCTCGAGACGCTCGTCTCGGCTATTGCTGACAGTCATTCGGCTGCAGACGTGAGGCTCCACGCACCGGAAAGCTGTGAAGTGAGTGTCCCTCCGGAGATTGAGCAAGCGATCAGAGAGTTGATCGAAAACGCCATCGAACACTCCGATCGAGTACAGCCGTCGGTCGAGGTAACACTCGAACGGTCTGCGGACGAGACGTCAGTGATCATTACAGACGACGGCCCCGGAATCCCGGAAATGGAACAAGAGGTACTGACTGGAGAGAAACGCATCGAACCACTGTACCACGGGAGCGGCCTGGATCTATGGTTCGTTAACCTTGTCGTTCGGCGTGCTGATGGAGTCCTGGAGTTTGACGAGAACGAGCCCCGTGGGAGCGTTGTCCGAATCGTGTTCTCGACTGACTAAGCCGCACTACATTCGACACCGGTAATCTCGAATCGTGCGCCCCCTTCTGCCCCCGCTGTCAACCGGATTTCCCAGTGATGGGATTCGACGATCTGTTGGACGATACTCAATCCGAAGCCCGTCCCGTCTTCGTTCGTCGAGTACCCGGTCTCGAAAACGTCTTCGCGCTCTTCGACTGGAATTCCCGGCCCGTCGTCCGCGACGTAGAAGCCGTCGTCCAGTCCGCCCACTCTCACGGCATGCGTCTTTAGCTAAGCCTCAGTCCTCGGTTGTGTAGCGGTAGCGAGCGTCTCCTGTAGTATCGGTCGTTGGCTATGGATTTTCTGTGCATCTTCGATCAGCCGTTCCAACAGCGGAGGTGGCGAGTAGCCGAGGAATTCACCCAAATCGTTGAGAATGAGTTGGGCGTGCGACCGGAAGGTCGCCGCCCAACGCCCTGGAGGGAAGACAGCTTCATCATCGGCGCACTCTGTCACCAGCGACAGCAACTCACGACTCACTAACAGCGACAACAACGCCGCATACACCAGAATCTCCACAACGTGCTCTTTCGTTGTGTCGAACTCATCCAGTCCGTATTGCGTCTTGAGCTCCCGAAACAACCGCTCGACAGCCCACCGACACCGATAGATCGTCGCTAAATCTTCCGGGAGAAACTCCTCACGCGGCAGATTCGTGATGTACAGATGGTAGTCGTCGGCGTCCTCGTCGCGGACGCCGACGACGCGGAACCGCTTGGAGTCCAGCGACCGTGTTCCGTTGTACGGCCCGCGCTTGAACTCAGCCTCGACTTCCACATCGATGTATTTCCGGTAGAGATCCTCAACGACATCGTGGATCTTCTCTCCTTCCAAGGGAATGGCGTCGCCACGCCATTCCCGTAACTCGTCCGTTACAACCGGATTTGCGTCGGGTTTCAGCCGACTCACAAAGTAGCCATCGTTCTCGTCGATCAACGCGAACCGCCGGTATTTGAAATACGCCTGATCGAACAGTACCAGCCGCTGTTCGAGCCACGAGCCGGTGTTGAACTCCGTGCTGTCGTGGGCTTTCTCGTCGGTGATGCTGAATCGTTCCAGCATCTGATCGCTCGGGTTGTGGAGCAGGTGGAGCCGTGCTCCAGCCTGCTCCTCGTTGCGTCCTTCGAACTCATCGGAGAGGAACTGGTGCAGGCGCAACACCGTCCCATCAGCAATCATCACGTCTCTGAATCGGTCGAACTGGTCGGTCACAGTGTGGGGGACAGCGACCTCGTCGAGGCCGTACTCGACGAGGTCGTGGAGATACTCTGCCAACGTCGGCGTCAATCGCTGGTAGTACCCACCGGGAGACAGCGGTTTGTCAGCTGTGGAGTTGTAGCTCCGACGGAAGGCTGCGAGCGTTCGGCTCTCGCCAGTGGCGAAGCCGAACGCAAACGACCACACGAGCGGCGGGATCTGGAGCTTTCCGTCTCGTTCGATCACGCCGACAGCCTCGGCGTGATCTTCCAGCGCAGCAGAGGGAAAGAGGGTAGTGAGCCGACGTTCAATCTGATCTGAGGAGGGAGCGTTGTGCACACTCGCAACCTCCTCAATCCTCCTGCAAAGGTACCTCGATAAGCCGCTGCTGTCAGGCGGTTCTTCGCTTAGCTAAAGACGCATGACTCTCACGGTAACGTCGTCGCTGCCGTGTTCGATCGCGTTTCGGTAGAGGTTCTCGAAGAGATGCTGTAACCGCTCCGGATCGGCGTCGATCACCGGGGCGTTTTCCGTTCGCAACGTCGCATCGGTCGTCTCGACGTTACGCCAGCACTGTTCGGAGAGGGTGGACAGATCCACCGATTCAGTCTCACCGATAACCTGTCCGCTCTGTGCCAGCGTCAGCGTCTGGTCGATCAATGCGTCCATCCGATCGAGCGCCCGATCGATGACATCGAGATGGTCTGAATCGGACTCCGCCTGTACCAATTCGACGCGACCGGTGGCCACGTTCAGGGGATTTCGAAGGTCGTGGGCGACGACGCTGGCGAATTCATCGAGGCGCTCGTTCTGTCGTTCGAGTTCCTGCTCGTGGACACGGAGCGATTCTCGTCGTTGTACTGCTTCCAGCGCGGCTTCCATCTGGGTGATCAGGATCGAGGCGAGTTCCCGATCGAACGCGTTGAATTCAGCCGGCACTGGCGATGCACTCCCCAATACCCCGAAGTCACCCACCGGTGCGATGATTGCGCCCCTGATCGGCAGGTTGCTCGCCAGGTCGTCCTCCGCCTGTACGTCGTCGTACCGCTGGATCGTGCCCGCCGCACGTGCCTTCCACAGTAATCCATCGCCTCGATCAAACGACGGAAGGTCGCCGAATCGGTCGTCCATTTCTGGCGTCGCCGCCATCGGCGTCAGTTTCTGCCCGTTATCGGTCAATTTGTAGAAGTGTGTGTACGGTAGCTTGAGGATGTCACGCCCCGCTTCGACGGCCAGAGTAGCAATCTCTTCGGACGAGGATGCTCGGGCGAATTTTCGGGTCACGTCATGGAGTTCGCCGAGCACTCGTTCACGCTCCGTTCGTTCGGTGATATCGGTGTACCAGGCGTACGCGCCATCGGAAACGTCGCCGATGTCGATCGGCATGACCCGGAGATGGAACTCCCGAATCCCGCGTGTCGTTTCCCGGCGGACGTCCGTCTCGACGGAATTTCGTTCGAACACCTGGCGTTTCAGCCGCTCGTGTTCGGCACCTTCCGCCTCCGGAACGACGACCTCGCGGACTGGCTGGCCGACGGTATCGGCCGTATCGAATCCGAACGTCTCCTCGAATGCGGCGTTGACGTCCGTGATGATCGGCGTCTCGCCGTCGAATTCGATTTCAATGATCGGATCGGGTGAGTTGTCGAACAGTGCTGTCCGATGGTCCCTCTCGTGTGAGCGTTGCGAGCGGCGTCCGGTCCGATCGCCTCGGTCGATGGCGTCCATGATCCGGTCGGAGAGCGACGTAGACGTGTCGCGTAGCGCTTCTTTCTGGAGGTAGTCCGTTGCGCCCGCGAGGAACGCATTACGAGCGGTCGCTGCCGAGCCGTCTCCGGCGAAGAGCACGAACGGCAGCTCGGGATACGTTTCACGGACAGTGTCGAGGAATTCGATACCGTCCATGTCGGGTAATTCGTACGCTGAGACCACACAGTCGATCGCTTCCGCCTCGATGTATTCGATCCCCTCGTGTGGATTCGTTGTCTCCAATACGTCGAACCGGTCCTCGTTCCGCCGTAGCCCATCCACGACTACATCTACAAACGCCGGCTCATCGCCTACCGAGAGAATCCGGAAGGGATGTCCATACCGACATGTGACTCCCGACTACTATATGTATATTCATGGTAGCATCTGGTAAGACGGGTCACTAACCCATCCGTAACCAGGGATTTAGTTGGGTTGTCGGCGTGTATCGGGGTATATGTCCTCAAATAACACTTGCGACGAGGCGAGGGAGATCCACTGGCACAAGGCACTCGATCCCGGAGAACTCCCGTCGGGGCGAGTCGAGCCGGTGTCCTGTGACGGGATGCCCGTCGCGATTACCCATTACGATTGTCAATCCTGCATTGCCACTTTATATTGACTATTGGACAAAGTATACCTGAATCGTCACCACTTACCGTTGGTCCGGAAGCGTGCCAGTACGGGCTGCATTTTGAATTGCTGCTTCAGCAATATTCGCCCCATAGTCAGCACTCCTCCGGAGACTATCAAGAATTAGTCCGAGTTGATGCGCGATTTTCGAACTCTCGTGATCGTAGAGTTCGCGATCCAACTGCGTGATTTCGGATACGACATCATTTCGCTTCTGCAATATATCGAATGATTTTGAAATAGTAACATCGGATAAGATGATGTTTGATGATTCCTCTATTATTTTGCGTGATTCCTCTCCAAGATGATGAATTTTCTCACATAACTCGTCCGGGCTCGGTTCCGATTGGCTCATGACTAACTCAGCTATTTTTTCAGCATGATCGCCTACGCGTTCAAGTTGTCGTGTGGTATAATAATACTCGAAGAGTTCTGCACGCGATATATCGAGTTGTGTGATCTCATCCAGACTCTCCAGGGACCGTTGAAAATGCCTCATTACGAGTGCAAGGAGTTTATCGACCTCATCATCACGGTCAATAACCTGTTCAGCTAGTTCATGATCATTTTCAACGAAAGCGACGAGTGCATCTTTTTGCATGGAGAGGACGATAAGTCGTAGGCGTAGTGCGCTCTTCCGAACAGAAATACTCTCCGCATTAGTAAGGTTCTCTAAAATTAACTTTTCATTTGAGGATTCCATGATCTCGAAGCCGATGAGATGGGGGAGAAAAGACTGAACAGTTTGTTTTCGGTCAGACACATCTCCTGTTGAATCGACGAGCGTGATTGAATGGGATCCATAAAGATACAACGCATAGACTGCTTGGATTAGTTCATCTTCGCTGTATGATTGAATATCGACGGTTGCTGTGTATGCACCGCCTTCAGAAGACGCTTCAGGTTCGATAAGAATGGACCCGTCCTCGTTCGGATACAGATATAACAGCGATCCGGACTCGATGCCGTGTTCAGAAGCCCACGGCTTTGGCAGTGAGACTGTGTACGTCGTGCCGCCGGTTAACTGCGCCTTTCGTGTCTCCATAGATACTCTACACTCTCGAAGGATTATCCTTAAAATCTTATAACACCAATATAGTACTGTACATATCTCTCTAATAGTACCATAGGTATACTTATTTCTGAGTACTCTCTGTGTTTGCCCCAGATCGAGTTCTGCGGTACATACTCTCTATACTCTCTACAGGTCACTGTTAACACTCGATGGATGAATGCTAGGTAACAGAGATGCCTTGGCACCAATCGAACCGGCCAACTGGAAGAGAAGCGACCGTTGCACACGTTATCGAAGCGATCGATGCGACTGCCCCCGAAACCAAGGAGGAGCTGGCGGACCAACTGGATTTGTCCACTCATTATGTATCAGAAATATTTCAAGAGCTGAAGTCAGAGGGAATAATTTCGAAGTCCTACGTCATCGATAACGAGGCGGTATACGAGACAGCTGACGCTGTCTCACCTCTGCGGGACAAGACTTCAGATGGGACTGACGATGTGGATCATATCCTTGATTTATTCCAATCGCTTTACGATATCGTTCGGAAACAATATCAAGCCGCAAAGACTCTCTTTTTGGGTGATAATCCACAACGAACAGCTGAGGAATTAGAGCCTGTCACAAACGAACGTTACGGCGCAGTATTAAGTGAACTTCGATCGTACACGCTCTCGACTAAGTGGCCAGGCAATCGGGTAGCGGCAGATCTGGCATCGATCGCGAAAGACCTCGAAATCGTCGGCGACCGTTCCAGCTTTATTTCAGAGGTCGTCTCCCAGGCAGCAGTTGCTCCTTCTGGTACCGTCAAAACCCGACTCATCGACATTTTTGAATCGGGTGAGAACATTTCTGATATCGTTGAGACAATCCTTTTCGGGAGCGAGGTCTCCCAGATATCAACACTACACAGTACCGAGAAGCAGACTCATCGTCAGATATCCGAATTATACGAACTGGCAACTGCGTTTGATGTCGACATATATGGTCATCTGGTGGTCCTGATCAGAACGGTCGAACGGGTCATCCACCATTGGGTCAATGTCGGTGAACTCGCCGTCCAGATTCGTACTGGACTCGATCCCGGCCACGTCGAACTCTAATCTTTTGAACGGGACACCTTCGCTAACCGCTCTGGTAACCCACGTATGAGTTCAATTATGCCGGGGGGCGCTTCCTTTCGGAGGCGAGCCCTGATTCGTGTACTTGTGATTTCGACGCTCAAAACGACGACGATGACGACCAGGATCGTCGCCATCATATTGGTGTAGTTGAACGTTTGGCGCTGGACGAGCAAGGTGTACCCGAGTCCACCAGCCCCGATCAGTCCGAGTTGAACAGCCACCCGAACGTTGAATTCGAGGATGAAGAGAAACCACGCAAGGTACTGACGTGCGACCTGACTAATCATCCCGAAAGCAACCGTCTGGGGTTTGCTCGCTCCAGTACTCGCCACCCCTTCTATTACCCCGGTATCGATCTCTTCGAGTTCGTCAGTAAACAGCCGCCCGAGATACCCCATTGTGTCGACAGTGATCGCGAGCGTCCCGGTCAGCGGTGAGACGCCGCCAAGCGGGATGAAAATGAGTGCCCAGACCAATGCAGGGATCGACCGAATAACGCTCATAACCGACCGAAAGATGAAATTGAACGGGAACGGTGTTACGCGCTCGCTCCCGAGTACACCCAGCAGGAATGCGCCGGGGGTCCCCATTAGCGTCCCCGCAAACGCGATGGAAACCGTAACGATGGCTGCGCGGAACAGCTGTTCCGCTTGAATAAAGGCCCAGTACCGTCCGAAATCGAGGACTGGCAGTCCGAATACCGCTGTGGTCGGGAAATAGTCTCCCATTGCAGTCAGAAAGTCAGGGAGAAACGTTGCCAGCTCGCGGAGCGAAAAGCCGACTTGATCGTACGCGAACAGCAGCCCAACTCCCAACAGTATAAATATGCCAACTGTTCTGATCCAACTCAAAAACGCCCGTCGCTTGAGTTCTGCCAGTTTACGATCCCTCGCGGAGTTATTTGATCTGAGACCAATCCGCTTGAATACCCTCTCTTTCATGTTTTGAGCTTCATAGCGGGACGATCCTTGTCGCTCGGGGTTGTCGACGGTGCGCCAGTTACTGTTGTAACGCCTTGATACAGATCGTCGAGAACCGCTGTCGTCAATTCACTTGGACCACCATCGAACACCACTCGGCCTTCGCGGAGGCCGATGAATCTGTCTCCGAATGCCTGAGCGATATTGATTTGATGGAGGCTTGCAATCACCGGCGTTTTCCAGCCCCTGGAAGCTCTGCGGAGACAGTCCATCACCTCCTCTGCACTCCCCGGATCGAGGCTCGCAACTGGCTCGTCGGCCAACATAAGGCTGGGCTCCTGAACGAGAGCGCGGGCGATTCCGACTCGCTGCTGTTGACCGCCGCTCATGCTGTGAACGGACTGATGGGATTCTTCCAATAACCCGACAGTTTGGAGGGCTTCCAGCGCTGCAGCCTCTGAGTCCGCTCCGTACCACCCGAGGAGACTCCGGATGAACGGCGTGTCATGTAACGCGCCGGTTAGCGCGTTTTTGAAAGCACTCATATCCTCGACAAGGTTGTGTTGTTGGAATACCATCCCGACGTCCGCCCGGGAGTCCTTTAGCGTCTTCCCGTCGATTGTTATTTCCCCTGATGTCGGGGTAGTGAGACCGTTCAAGCACCGAAGGAGCGTCGATTTTCCTGCGCCGGATGGTCCGAGGAGAACTACGAACTCATCGTTGCTGACCTCGAACGAGACATCATCTAATGCGACTGTATCGTCGTACTGCTTTGATAAGTTTGATATATTTAACATGAGCTGAATCTCATTCCTCCTTCTTGCTCTCCAAAACGCCGAGTTCCGTGACTCGCCGCCGAACTGCCTCGTAGTCCTCCATACTCGTGTCTGTGAGCCCCGTCATGGGCAGTGACACGTCTTCACCGGATCTGTACTCTTCGAGATCACTCGCTGTCATCTCTAGGAGAGTCTGTTCGACTGCCTCACGTTTCGGAGAGTCCCAGCCAGCGCGCGTGATTACCGGTTCGTAGGGAACGCGCTCGGAGATCCAGGCGATTTCGAGTTCCTGCTCATCAGTCTTCGTTCCGATTTTGTCCGCCCACGGTGAGTGTGCTGTAATTCGATCCAAGGCACCGATGTCCTGCAGGTGACTCTCTGTCAGATAGGGATAGGCAGGCTTCCCGTAGTTGGCGTTCGCTTTGATATTTTCTCTGTCGATGAAGGTCCTGAACGATTGGTCGTGATTCGACCACGTGCCGCTGAAGTCGACAGGGTCTCCGGTCGGCGCATCACCGATGTCGAGTCCAGCTTCCTCGAGTGCAGAGAGCGGGTACACTGATCCACTCGTCGACAAGACGTCGCAGAATGAGATCTCTGTGCCTTTGAGATCGGTCAGATTCCCGATATTGTACTCGGGTTTCGTGACGAGCATGGAGAAATAGAACGATGACGCCCCCGCGAGGTACTGGGTTCCGAGAACATCGACCAGGTCGGGAAACGAGAACGCGACGACATCGCCAATTGATAACTCAGCACGTCCACTTTTTAAAGACCGCTCGACACCGGAGTATCCATTAGATACCGGCGTTTCGACGGTAATACCGTCGACTTCAGCCTCGAGATGTTTTTTGACCGGCTCGTACTGGGCTTTCATGTCCTGTGGATTCTCGACGGGCTTGAGGAGGAACGTTACCGTCTCATCGTCCGCTGCGGACCCTTGGCTGCTGCCGAGACACCCCGCAACGCCGGCCATTGCCACAGCACTTCCAGCAATGAATTCTCGCCGCGTTGTCATTTTTGCATGGTCACTCGATACGATGTTCGTGTCGGATGTTGGCTCGGTATCGGATCCCTCTGGGTTAGTGGGCATACATACTGGTGGTCAGGTGATTCCCCAATAACCGTTGTCTGAGTAGAGTATAGGCAACCTGCCCTGTTGGGAAATTATGCTACTATCACCGTCTACAGGACTTGTTTTCGATACTGACCGTATTTGATTTGGGTTTGAATATGGGACTTGAACTTTCGTACATAGACATATAGACTCTCAGCTATCGGGTGGCCATATTTCCTCCATTCGAGAATTCCAATAGAGAGTACTCAGAGAAGTCTTAATGGATTGTTGGAGGTTCTTCAAGTTGCTTGTATGAACGACGCCTACGACCGATCGGATCGGTTCGAACTCATCGCTGCATGCGATGAGGATGTACTCGCTCGATTCGCAAATGAAATTCTCGAGCCGAATCCGAATATGACGGTCCTTCAGGAACCGAAGCCACAGTTGCTCATGCAGCAGGTACGTGAGCCTGTTGAGCATCGCCCGTTCAACCTGGGCGAAGTCGTGGTGACGCCTGCAGAGGTGAAGCTCACTCAGAACCGTGGCTTTGCGATGCAGCCTGGGAAGTCCGAACGAGCCGCACTTTCCGGGGCTATCGTCGATGCCGCTGTCGCGGCCCGCCACGAGCTGAGCGATGAAATCGTGGAAGCGCTCGAAGCGGCCGGGAGGAACCGCCGAGCCGAACAGACACAGGAGTGGAATGAGAGCCAGCATACTGCAGTCGAATTCGAGACGATGGAGGACGAACTATGAGAGCACTCGGTATCGATCCCGTCCACGGGACACGTGAGACCTTCCGAACACTCTGTGATGCGATGAGTCGGCCTGGAACGATCCAGCAGACGCCGACCGAACCGGCCGACTATGCCGTTGTGGCGACCCTCGTTGACCACGAAATCAAAACCCATACGTCAGATGGTACGTTACAAAAGGCTCTTTCGGAGCAGGGCCGCCTCCAGGACGCACAACCAGAAGACGCTGACATCGTTCACACCCACGGCGCGCCATCGTGGGATGTCGGTAAACTGGACCGTGGATCGCTCGTTGAACCCAGTGACGGGGCGACGGTGGTCTATCGTGTCGAGTCGGTTTCGAACAGCACTACCGAGGGTTCGACGAGCGTTACGCTGTCAGGGCCGGGCGTCCCAGATGCAACGACGGTGCACATTGGGCTACCAGCCGCCGAACTCGATTCGATTCGCCAAGCGCAGTCGACGTATCCGCGCGGTATCGACGTAGTGTTCACTGTCGGTGACCAGATTGTCGCAGTACCACGGTCTGTCTCTCTGGAGGTGGCGTGAGATGGGGTACGTCGCCGTCAAGGCCGGCGAGGAAATTATCGATCGTGCGGAGCAGTTGTTCGAAAAACAGCGTTTAGATACCACTGGAGAGGTCCTCGATCTTGAACAAATCGAGGGGCAGCTGGGGCGTCTGAGTGCACAGGTCATGAGCGATAGCGGTCTCTACGCTCCGCGACTCGCTGCCCTTGCGGTGAAACAGGCCCAGGGAGACACTGTTGAGGCTTCGTTCCTGTTGCGCGCATACCGCTCAACGTTGGAACGCTGGGGAGAAACAGATCCCGTCGATCCCGACGAAATGTTCGCGATCAGGCGGGTCTCTCCTGCATACAAGGACGTTCCGGGCGGACAGATTCTCGGCCCCACGAAGGACTACACGCAGCGCTTACTCGATTTTGAGCTTGCCGAAGAGACTGAAACCGATACATCCGCAGATCCGACAGATGAGTGGGCTATCGATGAAGACTCCCCCGAGACACTGACGAACGTGATGGACATCCTGCGTGAGGAAGGGCTCGTCCACGAACCGGATAGCGAGGACGAATCCGCACCAACGGACACGACACGAGAGTCCGTAACACACCCAACAAGTCGTGATGCGATCTTACAAGAACTTGCTCGCGGTGAAACCGGCGCTGTAACTGCACTCGGCTATTCGGCGCTCCGGGGATACGGGCAGGTTCACCCGACACTCGCGGAAGTCAAGGTCGGTCGATTACCGGTGACGATCGATCATCCGTACACTGGCGATTCAGTGACCGTTACCGAAATCGAGGTGAGCGAAAGCGAGGCGGTTGTCCCGGTGTATGCAAAGCGTGACGACCCGCAGTTCGCGTTCGGGTACGGGCTAACGTTCGGACGCAACGAACGCAAAGCGATTTCGATGACCATTCTGGACGCGTCGATGCAACTCGACGGTGAAGACGAACCGGCTGAAGACCCCGAATTCGTCCTCGACACGATCGATGGGATGGACTCCTTCGGGTTCATCGAACACCTCAAACTCCCCCACTACGTCACGTTCCAGTCGATCCTCGACCGAATTCGCGGTATTCGTGACCGGAAGGGGCTCAGGAACGGGTCCAAATCAGGCAAATCCGATGCGGACAGCCCAGAGGTGAACGCCGATGACTGACAGCAACGCTGTTTCCGACGGGACAGGTTCCGCTGCTTCGGTTGATGCGGCTCTGGAAGCGCTCAAAGGTGACGGACTGGAGGGATACAACTACGCCTATCTGGACGAACACACGAAACGCGAGGTCCGGCGTGCCGTTCTCAAAGCTATTGCACTCCCGGGCCATCAGGTACCGTACGCATCGCGACCGATGCCGCTCGCTCGCGGGTGGGGGACCGGCGGTATTCAGGCATCACTGTCGCTTCTGGGTCCCGACGATACGTTCAAAGTGATCGACCAGGGCTCGGACGAGTCGGTCAACGCGGCAAATATCCGCCGATTAGCCGCCAACACCGCGGATGTAGAGACAACAACCGATGCGACAGACGCAGACGTTATTCAGACCCGTCACCGCATCCCCGAGGAAGTGCTGGCTGACGATCAGATTCTCGTATTACAGGTGCCGATCACGGACGCGCTCAGAAAGGTCGATGGCTCGGACGCGGCCAACCGACGGCGACATGCCCACAAGAACTACGGGAAGATGTGGGTGCACCTCTACGAGAACGTCGTCGAATACGGCGAAATCAACATCGCAGCCCGGTACCCGGTGATGGTCGCCGGACGCTACCTGATGGATCCGTCGCCGATCCCACGCTGGGATGTTCCTAAGCTGGACGATGCTGACAACCTGTTCGTGTTCGCTGCCGGCCGTGAGGCCCGCATCTACGCCGTGCCACCGCACACTGACGTCGAGCCGCTGGCCTTCGAGGACCGCGAGTTTCAGGTCGAGCGGTTCCCCGAAACGCCGTGTCACGCCTGCGGGTCGACGGACACATTCTTGACGGAAGTCGAGACCGACGACGGCCAGCGCGTCTATGCGTGCAACGATACGTCGTTTTGCCTGAAACGACAGGATGCCCCTCATCTCACCAAAGACCACCATTGTGACAGGGACGGCGTCGACTGGGGTCCCGGGACGCCAGATGCGGCCGGCAGTTCGGGAGGTGAGGGGAGATGACTCTGTTCGAAGCCGAGGGCTTGACGAAACGATACGGTGACGGCTGTTCGGACTGTCTCACTCGAACCGGTGACACGGCCGGGACGAACCAGTGTCCGACATGCGGAAGCATCGTCGCCTGTGCCGACGTCGACCTGACCGTCGAAACGGGCGAAGTGCTCGGTATCGTCGGCGAGTCAGGGTCGGGGAAGTCGAGTCTCGCCGAAATGCTCGCGCTCGAACCCGCTGAGGAGGGGACCGTCGACGGTGACATTCGGTACGAACAGTACGACGGAAACCTGCGACAGGCCGACTACCAGACGCGACAGCGTTTGCGAAACGACCACATCAGCCTCGTCCACCAACACATCCGTGACGGGCTCCAACTGGAGTTCTCCGGCGGTGGGAACGTTGCCGAGAAACTCCTCGCTGCCGGATGGCGTAATTACGAAGACGTCCGAGCACGCGTCCGAGAGCTGTTCGAAGAAACGGAAGTCCCGGTCGACCGAATGGACGACCCCACACACACGTACTCCGGTGGGATGCAACGTCGCGTCCAGATCGCCCGTGCGCTCGCTACCAATCCCGAACTCGTCGTCCTCGACGAGCCGACGACAGGGCTGGACGTGAGTGTCCAGGCACAGGTTCTGGATACGTTCCGACGTATCCAACGCGAACAAGATGTGGCTGCGATCGTCGTCTCGCACGACCTCGAAGTGGTTCGGTTACTGGCCGACCGGACGCTCGTGATGCGTCACGGACGCGTCATCGAGTCTGGCCTCACTGACCGTATTATGGAAGACCCACACCACGAATACACGCAGACGCTGATCAATTCGGTGATATAATAATGGCCCTATCGATCGAGAACCTGAGCAAGACCTTCGAGATGCACATTCTGGACAATAAGCGAGTCGTCGGGGTAGACGATATCTCGTTCACCGTCGACGATGGAGAGTTCGTCGCCGTCGTCGGTGAATCCGGCAGCGGAAAGTCGTCGCTGCTAAAATGCATTTATCGGACCTACGAACCGTCGAGTGGAGCGATCGTCTATCAGAACGGCGAGCGTGAAGTCGATTTGGCGACCTGTGACGAGCGCGAGATTCTCCGACTCCGTGAGAACGCCATCGGGTACACTTCCCAGTTCCTCACAGAGATTCCGCGGGTGCCCGCAGTCGATGTTGTCGCTCGTCCACTCCGCGAGCAGGGAATGGCCACCGACGTTGCCCGCCAGCGTGCAGAAGAGTTACTCTCTCGGTTACAGTTGCCGTCGGAACTGTGGGAGGCATATCCTGCAACCTTCAGTGGTGGCGAACGACAGCGAGTGAACCTCGCACAGGCCCTAGCCACGGATCCAGACCTCCTGCTCCTCGACGAACCGACCAGTGCCCTCGACCCGGATACCCGGGAAGCAGCGATCGAACTCCTTCGTGACGCACTTGACGACGGCACCACCGTTATCGGTGTCTTCCACAACGCTGACGTCGTCGAGGCAGTGGCAGACCGTGTCGTCGTCGTCGACCAGGCACGGCTCCAACGCATCGTCGACGTTGACGAGTATCAGGAGGCGGTCGTATGAGTAGCCAGTACGACGAGCAAGTCTCGACCGCGACGACGGTCATCGAAAACGCCCGCATCGTTACGCCCACTGATGTCATCGAAGGGGCTGTCCGAATCGAGGGTGACCGCCTCGCCGGCATCGGGGACGTCGACCGTCAGGCGGACCAGCGTATCGACGCCGAAGGGTGTTTGGTACTCCCCGGACTGATCGACCTCCACGGTGACGACATCGAGACCGAACTGTATCCGCGGTCAGGGGCACGTATGGACACGGGGCTCGCCCTGGCTGGAAGTGATCGCGCGAATGTCGCCGCCGGAATCACGACGAAGTTCCACGCGATTTCGTTCGAGGTCGATCACGAGGCCGATCGGTCACCCGAAATAGCGTCAGAAATCACGGCTGCCGTCCGAGACTCCGACGACCTCATCGCCGATCACCGAATCCACGCCCGGTGTGAAGTAACGCAGGAGGAGTCAGTCGACGCGGTGACCGCTGTCATCAACGACGAAACGGTGAGCCTCGTCTCGGTGATGAGCCACGTGCCAGGAAAAGGACAGTTCGAGGACGAGGAGGCGTTTCGTCAGTACTACCAGGGCACACGCGATCACTCGGTCGAGGAGATAGAAAGCATAATTCAGCGGCGACAGCGACCGAATATCGAGACGATACGCGACCGAGTGACCGATATCGTCTCGACGGCCACCCATCACAATATTCCCGTAGCCTCACACGACGACGAAAATACCGGTGAGGTCGAACACCTCGCCGATGTCGGTGTCGACATAAGTGAGTACCCGATCACGCTCGAGACCGCACAGCGAGCCCACGACATCGGCATGACTGTCACAATGGGGGCACCGAATCTCGTCCGTGGCGAGAGCCAGTGGGGGAACCTTCGAACAGCTGATACGATAGAGGCCGGCGCTGTCGACGCATTGGTCGCAGATTACTACCCGATGTCGCTCTTGGCGGCGCCGTTTGTGGACACAGGCGAATCGCTCCCGACACGAGTCGCCCGCGTCACGAAGAACCCGGCCGAAGCCGTTGGACTGACCGATAGAGGGCGGATTGTCGAAGATGCCCGGGCTGATCTCGTGGTGGTCGACGAGGAACCGACGCCGACAGTGGTCCGTGCGTTCGTCGCCGGGGACCCAGTCTATCACGCGGAGGGTACGCAATGACCCGACTTGGGGCCGCAATGGACGTTCGATTCGAGGAGTCGGTCGAAGAGTTCATCGAACTCATCACCTCATTAGGCCTGAACCACATCGAACTCAAACGCGAGTATCTCGAAGGACACCCCGACGCACCGTCGGCTGCCGCAGTCGGCGAGTTGGCCGAACAGTACGACATCTCTGTGACATACCACGCGCCGTTCAGGGACTGGAATATCGGTAGTTTCAACGATGCTGTCCGGGAAGCAAGCGTCGATCACGTCCGAGACACGCTCGACGATGCACTCGCCGCAGACGCCGAGGGCGTTGTCCTCCATGGCGGCTCGGTTCCGCATCGCTACCCAGCGTGGGTCCGTGAAGAGGCGGCTGCCAACGCACGTCGCTCACTGGTCGAATGCGCCGAATACGCTGATGACATCGGAGTCCCACTCTGCCTGGAGAATCAGCCTCGAAACGATTCGAAGCAACGCTATACGACCACGCCAACGGCTCTCGCCGAGATGCTTGCAGCGGTCCCCGTCTCGGCTGAAACGCTTCGGGTCACTCTCGACATCGGGCACGCGAAAGCGAACGGTGAACACTGGCAAGAGTTCGTAGACCAGTTTGGCGACCGAATACACATTTGTCACCTGCACGATAACGATGGGACCGAGGACACTCACGAACCCTTGACCGAGTATACGCATCTCGTAGACGCTATCCCGGCTGACACATTTATATTCGAAATGAAAGACACGAGTGATATCGCTCAGTGTGTCCGTCCTGGAGCGACCAATTAAGCCTCCTGTCAGGAATCTTTGCCTCGTATTTATGTTGGGATCGTCGGTGCGAGCGGATCAACTGCCTCTCCATGTTTCAGCCATTTGTTCGTCCACGCCGGTTACGCTGGTACTCTCGTCTGAAAGTGAGATGTGGTCTGGATGTCTCCGATGAAAGACTCCAATCGTGTTCTCGTGGTTACGTCTGTCGCCTTGTTCTTTTCCGTTCTCGTGTGGTTCAACTCGCCCTGAAGTCGGGGACTGTGAAGCCGAACCGAGGATTTGTCTCGTACTCTGCTACAGAGTCAGAGGCGGAGTCCACCGACAAGCCCCACCCTCAACGAGCGAACCCGTCAGGGTGAGCCAAGTAGGGTGAGGTAGTTGACTTGGGACAGAACCAACGCTCGATCCTCGATCGGATGGGAGGCGACGGGACCACCATGGTCGGCTCGGCAGAAGCATCTACGTCGGCCGCTTCCAACCGGAGGAACGCCGATGACCACCGACACGAACGGACCCGATATCACGCCGGACCGGGAGAACGTGATGCCGGAAACGTACGCCGTGTACGTGACTGACGACCACGTTCACGTCTGGCAGTATCGTATTACACTCTCGAAACGGACCGAGGAGTGGCACTTCGTCGAAACGCTGGCCCGCGAGGACGGCCCCAGGCTGTCTCTGACCTATACGACTCCGATGGAACCTGCCGCCGATGGGTACTGGCTCTACAGCAAAACCTACGACTGCGAACTGACCTGCGCGTGAGAACGGACCACGAGACAGACGACGATATGTTGACGGAAACCTCTCCTTATTCGGACCGACGGTAGCAAAACAGTCCGGCGTATTCTCCTGACGAACTCCTGGGTCGCTCATTCGACACAGCAACTCATCGTCGAGACGTCCCGACGGAACGCCTGGCAGGCTTGTTTGAACGCCTCGGAGAACGTCGGGAACGGGTGGATCGTGTCGATGATGTCATCGACGGTCAGTCCGAATTTGACCGCCAGTGTCGCCTCTGGAATCATGTCGGCGGCGCGGGGTCCGACCATGTGGACGCCGACGATTGCGTCTGTTTCGTGGTGTTTGACCACTTGGACGAGCCCGCGCGTGTCCTGGACCGCTTTGGCCTTGGGCACGTCTGCCATCTGAATCGTTCGACACGAACAGGTGCCGTGTTCGTCCATGTACTCGCGTTCGGTCGTCCCGACCGTGGCAACCTCCGGGCTGGTGAAGACGACTGCCGGCACTGCGTCGTAGTCGATGCTGATATCTGCATTCCCGAAGGCGTTCTTGACGGCGTGGTTGCCCTCCTTGGCAGCGACCGTTTCGAGTTCGGGGTCGCCGATCACGTCGCCGGCGGCGTAGACGTCAGGGTTCGTCGTCTGGAAGTGCTCGTTGACACGGACCGTTCCGTCGTCGTTCGTTTCGATACCCACGGGTTCCAGGCCGATGTCCTCGCTGTTTGGCTGGACGCCGGTCGCGACGAACAGCGCCTTCCCGGTGACCGTGCGTTCGGCACCGTCGGCGACTGTCTCGACAGTCACGGCCGATTCCATCGTGTCTCCTTCGTCGGCCACTGACCCGCGAACGCGCCGAAATTCATTGCCGGTGAGCACGTCGATCCCCTCTGTTTCGAAAGCGCGTTCCATTTCGCGGCCGAGTTGCTCTTCCATTCCCGAAAGGAGTCGGTCCGAACGCTGGAGGATGGTTACTTCGACGCCGACGCGGTGGAGGATCTGTCCCCATTCGAGTGCGATGTAGCCGCCCCCGATAATCACGATGCTCTCGGGGAGATTACGTTCTTCGAGGATGGTCTCGCTGGTGTAATATTCGATCCCATCGAGGCCGTCGATCGGTGGCGTCCACGGCGAACTCCCGGTGGCGACGAGTGCGTTCTCGCCGGTGATCTGTGCACCCTCGTCAGCACCGTTGACGACCGCGATGGTTGTGCCATCGACGAACTCACCGTAGCCTTCGTAGATGTCGATCTCGAAATGCTCGGCGACGTCCACGTAGTTCGTCCGCCGGAACCGCTCGACGAGGGCGTCGGATTGGTCCAGAGCGGTCACCCAGTCCACGGTCGGTTCGTGTCCGTACTGGACGGCATCGAAGGGGTTCTCTCGCGGCGCGGCGGCGTGTTCGGCGACTGCCAACAGGTGTTTGCTGGGGACGCAGCCGACGTTCACGCAGGTCCCACCGATCGGTAGGCCCGTGTTCACCATCGCCGTCGAGAGTCCACGCCGGCTCGCTTCGGTGATGGCCGCGAATGCGGCTGCCCCGCCGCCCAGAATCACGAGATCGTACGCGTTGTCCGTCGTCATACGATACTTTCGATAGCAGAGTTATTATACTGTGGAGTCCAAAGCGATTGAGTAGGTTGGAGGCTACGAAGGAATGGCAGATTCGACCCCGCAGGCGTCTATGTGTGACGTCGAAGGAACGTGCTACTGTCCGTTGACAGACTTGATGGAGACGTTGAGCCGGAAATACGCGATGCAGCTGGTCAGCGTCGTCGGTGCCCACGAGTCGCTACGCTTCGGCGAGATCGAGACCCACTTGCCGACGGCGAGCACTTCGACCATCTCGAAGCGACTCGCAGAGTTCGAGCAGGCGGGGCTCGTCACACGCACCCAGTACGACGAGATCCCGCCGCGGGTCGAATACGCGCTCACCGACGAGGGGGAAGAACTTCGTGAGCAACTCGAACCACTGCTAGCCTGGGTACAAGCCCGATCGGATACTTCTTGATGACGGACGACACTGGTACCGCAGCTCGACAGTTCCAAGCCTCGTTTCAGGTTACGGTTAAGTTACCGTGTTGACGTTTCACGCGCCTCTTTACGTGCTCCGACGGTGCTCTCGGGCATGATCTCGAACACGCGGCTGTACGGCGCGTCGATCGCCTTCGCCACAGGGCTCTATTCGCTGTGGAGCGCCAGTGCGACGGACGAAATGGTGACCGGTGGTTGGCTGATGCCCATCCTCGGCGGCGTCGTGCTGGTTCACGGCACTGTCCTGCTGACGAAATACGCCGACGCCGACCGTCTCGGGACAACTAGCGGGCTGCTGATGATCGGTTACGCGGCGATCATGCTCCTCAACCAGGCGTTGTTAGCGAACGGGATGCTCGACGACGGCAGCGGGATGGGAATGGACGGCGACATAGGAGGGAGCGCGGTCGCGACTGGAATGGGCTGGGACGCTGGCATGGTCGCCCTCGCCGTGCTCATGCGGATGTGACGACCACCGATTTCGAGTCGCCTATCACTCGTCGTAAATGTCGCTACGAATGTCCGCGACGAATTCGGCAAGGTTACGAGCAGCGGTGGTATCCAGAATGAGAATTGTACCTGTGTTCTCGCCGCGCGGGAGGTGCAAGATTACCCGTTCGTCGAAGACATGTGCACTCGCGCGGTATTCACCCTCGTGTTCGCTGGCCGCCGGGCTCTCACGTCGCCTGCGATCCGCGCGAACGTCTTCGAGAACCTCTGTTTCTAAGTCCGAAGCGTGGAGCCCATCGCTGCCCTCGCGCCGGTAGACATCACGATGGCGCGTCTCGTCGTAGACGACAATGGCTTGCAACGCCTCTCCAGCATGGGCCTTCACGTGCTCGACAACATTTTCGAATTCTTCTGGCATGTCGTGAGGTTCGCTAGTCTGGGTCTTTTGTATTGGGGTCTCAACGGATAAATATACTATCGAGTCGGTATAGCTTGGACTGCGATGGATCCCTGGGGACTGGGGCTACTCACGGTCAATTGCCGATCGATTTTCTGGAAGGAGACAAGGTTTGCTGTACGCGAAATCCCGTGACACTCATACTGCCGGCTGTAAGTTCGTAAAGATATTCGCCACACCGGGGTGGCGAATTCCTTCAGTCTGTTACAGCCGGCAGTATCACTCGACCGTTCGCTCATCGAACGAAAGCAACAGCATTGCGTTTGACACGATTCAACCCGACACAATCGGGCGATTACGCCCGCGAAAAGACGGGCGCTGAGGGCGTTCGATCGTCGAACGGATCCCATTGCAGAGTGTGAGGAGTCCGAATTCGGAGGGTTGATGAACGAAAAGATCTCAGAAACGGTCTATTGAAGTGACGCTGCGAGATACACAGCGCATATTTAGCAAGCTCGTTTTCAGATGTTTCGCTCGTTCTCTCGCGTTGCTTATGGGTCACAATCCGATGGATCTCCGGTGAACTCCAGAAGTATCCTGGACAACGTCGTCGTACGGCAGGGCAAACGCTCTCTCACTTACTCGGCTTTCTGTACGATCTCAGCAAGGTCAACATACGGTGCCGCCTCCGTTGCGATACTGTCTATTGTCACCTCCCATTGTTCGAAGGAGATCTTGGGGCCGAGCGTAAGGGGGTCGAGGTCAGGAAGGTCTGCGAGCTGTGGATACTTCGGCAAGGTGGCGACGATGGGCATCTCGTCTCCGTGCTGTTCACGAATTTGGGCCCCACCGGCTGCAAGGAGGAGGTCCTGATCAATGCCGATATTGACGAGATCCTGCGCGAGTTCGGGGATATCGAGGACAACACCCTCGACCAGGTCTCGATGTTCGGGCTCCAGATCCGAGAGCGTCCCTGGAACGGCATCGAGATTGTCTGTCACCAGGAAGGTTGCCGCGTCAGCCATGGCGGCTGTCTGCATGTTAGCAAGATCGAACCACTCGCTGATCGGGCCGAAGCCGACCAGTTGTGCTGGACCGGACCCTTCGATGACGACGATATCGTTCTCGGCCCGAAGTTCTGAAAGGGCCGTATCCGCGGTGTCCAGCACGGCTTCATGGTGATCCGGGTCGGCGAGAGTTGCGTCTTCACCCCGGAACCCAGCAACGATATCGACGTTCTCTTCGACAGTTTCGTCACCAAACACTAAATCGATCGTCCCGTCCTCGTTCGGTTTCGGCGTGAATGGGTTCATCCGCGGGTCTGGATCGGTCCGAGCCGCAACCGCTTGTAACGCTTGTGCATACCCGAACTCGGCTCCATTCTTCGTGTAGGTGACCGGGGTGAGATTGAGGGTCTTGAATGGAGCGACCTCGTATCCTTCGTCGTCAAGGAGCCGACAGAGTAGACTCGTGACGAAGCTCTTTCCAACGCCTGTTCCAAATCCGGTACCGCTGACAAAGATCGTATCACCAGTCATGTTTCGAGTCACCACTGAGAGTGGCGTTCACCGCATTGCCCGGTAGCCATCGGTGCCGAGTAACGATAACCCGGAAATATCCTGCACTTTAGGTCCCTTCCAGCGCAGCGACTGTTCGGCCCACTAGACGACGCTGGCCACGACGCAATAATTCCGACAGTGCGGAGGTCGTGGTGTCGAGTTCGTCAGCAAGATCCTCAAGCGTGGCCTCCCGAGGAATCTCGAAGTACCCCTCGTCGTAGGCTACTGCTAGGGCGTTGTGCTGTTGTGCTGTCAATCCGTACTCGTCGATATCATCAGAATCCGACTGGAATAGTCGGTGCAGGTGAAACTTGACGCTCATTTCCTGGCAGGTGTTCCGAAAAGACAGCAGATCGTCTCGCGTGGCGAATTGGACGCGCGTCCGCCATCCTGTTTCAGTTATCGTCGCTCCTTCGGGGTAGGTCCGTAATGAAACTAACCGTTCGTATACAGCAGGGACAGGTTGGTCAATCGTGATGCGGAAACGCGTCGCTTCGAACGACGATTCCAAGCGGACAACGTCACGGACTCGTGTTCCGTTTGCCATTGCCGTCTCAAGATGTTTCGGTGAAATGCCTTCCCCCGTGACGATGATATGTGGATTGTGTGGTCGATCTGCAATCACACGTTCGACATGGACGGTCCCCGAAACTGTGGCTGCCACATCGGTTAACGGGAGAGCGTCCCCGCCGAGCGTAAAATCACACACGAGACTCATACCGGGATATTGTTCTCGCGCTCCTCTTACGCTGACTGGTCTTATCGATATGCAGCTTTGACTCCGTCCAGTAGGACACTGGGATCGTGATAGTGTTTCCTGACCGGCGGGATGTCGTCTTTGTCCAGATCGAGCAACTCGTAGACGGCATTCATCGCCGAACGGACTGAGTACTCGACGGTGAACACAACGTCACGCTCCATCTCAGCGTATTGCCCGAGGAAGGCGAGGTTGTTCGACCCGTCCGGGACCACTTGCGGCCGGTCGCCGGGAGTCCGGGGCTGGAAATGTGCCGTAATGAACGGCATCATACAAGGGATGCAGTTGACATCCTCCAGCATCTCCGGGAGTCGGTCCTCGCAGTCGAGGTGATAGCACAATTCTTCGAGAATCTCCCGACCAGTGCACTCGGACATCTTCTTCTCGACGTAGTTGCCCTTTCGATCGGGAAAGAGCGCGTAGCCCCAGAAGACCGTCACGTCGTCGGGTTGGTTCGCGAAGTGTGGCTGGGCGGCGACGACCGTGGACAGGAGCCAGTTCGAGTCGACGTAGGTCGTCAAGCCGTTGCCGGGTTCTTCCTGGGTGAACTCGACGATGTGGTCGAAGAGGTCGGTGTTGTGCAGCGTGACGGTAAAGGACTCCCACTTGGTCTCCTGGACGTTGCCAGCGAAGACCTCGGGATTCCCGAACTGCGGGTTGTCCTCGGCGAGATTTCGCCAGAGCTCCCAGGAGGCCCCCGTCTCGTTCGTTTCGGGCGCTTCGTCCATCGCACCGAGGTCGGATCCGTCGGTCATCGAGCCGTTCGTGACGAACACCATGTCCGTCGGATCGACGCCGACGGTTTCGTGACCGTCGTCGGTCTCCATGTGGATGCGCTCGACTGTCCGACCCTCACGCGACGTGACGACGTCCATGTCGGTCACCTCGGTGTTGTACTGGAAGTCGACGCCCTTGTCGTCGAGCCACCGCCGGAGCGGGAGGATCATCGAGTCGTACTGGTTGTACTTCGTCCGGTCGATGCCTTCCATGGTGTGCAAGCGAGGGAATTCGTGAAAGAACCGGTACATGTAGCGGCGCATTTCAGCGACGCTGTGCCAGGGCTGGAACGCGAAGATGGTCGCCCAGACGTACCAGAAGTTCGTCTCGAAGAAGTCGTCGCTGAACCACTCTTCGATCCGGGTGTCGCCCAGGCGTTCCTCCGGGATGACCGCCAGACGGGATAGCTGGAGTCGGTGGCGGGTATCCAGTTGGTTCTTCGCGGCGTCGATTCGGTGGCTTCCCGACATCAGCCGGGTCTCGGCGTCGGACTCGTGGATCCGGTTGAACTCGTTCATCTCCTCCTTGACGGAGATGTTCGGCTCCTCCAGGGAGGGAATCGTCCGGAAGAGGTCCCAGGTGCACTCGTAGGCGGGGAAGTTGAACATGCGTCCGCCCCGGATAACGTACCCCTCCTCGGGATCGCCCGCGCCGTCCATTGCGCCCCCCATCACGTCGAGTTTCTCGTAGACGTGAACGTTCTCGCCGGGGACGTTCCCGTCCCGGATCAGGAAGGCGGCCCCAGCCAGTCCCGCAATGCCACCGCCCGCAAAATGTGCCTCACGCTCACTGGCCCGTAGCTTCCGGGGACGCTTCCGGACGCTCATTGGTCTCCCTCCAGGGCGTGATTAACGGTTGTACGTCCGATGCTCGGGCCGACCGTCAGTAGTGTGATCATAGCTAGTCTCTTGTGTTAGATGGCGACGGGTTGCAACTCGCGCCGTCCGTCGGCTCTACACACATAGCAGTACAGCCGCTCTGTGGCTAACAGTTTGCAGGATATATCCTACCACTTATGAGTGAGCCCCTTCGTCGAGAGGCAGGCAGACCCGACGATCATCCGTGTGGCCAACCGACGTGGTCCCCGCTGTATCTGCTCAGAGAGCGCCGAAGTTGTTGTATCGAGTTCGTCAGCGAAATCGTCTCGCGTGGCGAATCGGACGCGCTTCCGTCATCCCGTTTCAGTTATCATCGCCCTCTCGGGGTAGGATCCCACGGCTCAGCTCCGGCAGTCGCTCTACTGCATAGACCCTCTGAGTCAGTCACGCTGATTCTGACAGAATATGACGCTGTCGTGTCAATCGGCGATTGATTTTCTGGACGGGGGCCAGTTTGGCTGTACGCGAAATCCCGTGACACCCACTCGGCCGTTTGCTCATCGAACGAAAGCAACAGCATTGGGTTTGACACGATCCAACCCGACACAATCGGGCGATTACGACCGCGAAAAGACGGGCGCTGATGGATTTGAACTACGCGAACGCCTCGCTTTGCTCTGCGTTCTCTCATTCAAATCCCTCAGGTGGCGCATTTGCTGCTCACGGATTGTTCGCAGCAAAATGCTACGGGCGCTGCAGGGACTCCAGCGTTCCAGACGATTTCGCGGGTCCTGCCGGGCGCGCTCCTTCGTCGCGCGCCGGGCGGGCTTCCACCTTTGAACCCTTGCGTCCTCGCCGCCGACAACCCGCGTCGGCGGCTGCGGGCGACCAGCGCTGCCGCGGGCCGGTTTCGCGGTTCTCACCGGCGACAAACCGCGTCGCCGGTTGCGCTTCCACCCCGACTGGGTCCGTCGGTTCTCTCGCATCTTGTCCAGAAGACCCGCTCCCGACCCGCAGGACACCGGTTCCAAGACTTACCAACCATGACCCGACGACAAGACGACTTGGAACCAATCGACCCTCAAGACGCGCTCGACCTGTATATCCAAACAATCGAAGGCGACAAATCCCAAGCCACGATCTACTCCCACTCCTCACGATTAGGGCACTTCGTCCGCTGGTGCAACGGAACCACCGACGACGCCGACGAAGCAGAAACCGAAGACGACGAAAGCGAACCACGCGTTACCAACCTGAACAACATAACCGGGCGCGACCTACACCGGTACCGACTCTGGCGGCGCGACGACGGTGACCTGAACACGGTTTCGGAGAAAACACAGATGGACACGCTACGCGTGTTCATACGGTTCTGTGAGAGCATTTCAGCAGTCCGCGAGGACTTATCAACGAAAGTCGTGTCACCCACGCTCGATAAGGGGGAGAACGCCCGTGACGTGATGCTGGACGCCGACGTCGCACACGGCATTCTCGACTGGATGGAACGGTACCGGTACGCTTCTGTGCAGCACGTCACGCTCGCGCTCGCATGGCGCTGCCACCTCCGACGCGGTGGGCTGCGGGCGCTTGACGTGGACGACTACAACGCCGATGAGAAGTACTTAGACGTCCAGCACCGGCCCGAGACGGATACTCCGTTGAAGAACAAGGACGCCGGAGAGCGGTTCGTGGCGCTGCGAGACGATACCGCGCAGTTGCTGGATGATTACCTCAACAGTCCGGATCGGCATGACACGACTGACGACCACGGCCGCAACTCTCTGTTAACAACGAGGTACGGGAGACCGCACGTCATGACGATCGCATCCTGGATATGGGGCGTCACCCGACCGTGCGTGTCTACCAACGAATGCCCGGAAGGCCGGGATATCGATGAGTGTGACGCCGCTGCGCAGAGGCAGAAAGCGTCCGGGTGCCCGGTGTCAGTCAGTCCGCACGCGGTCCGCAGGGGTGCGATTACGCACTGGTTGTCCGAGGACGTACCGCCGTCTGAGGTTGGACGGCGGGCGAACGTGGACCCGGAGACGATCGACAAGCATTACGATGAGCGCGGGAAGCAAGCTCGGATGGAGCAACGCCGTCGGTTCCTCGACCGGTTCGCTGGGGAGTGATGGGCGTGGAGGACGGGTTCGCATGGCCTCACACCACGGGTTCGCGTTACTAATGACTCGTCCTCCGTCCTGCAGAACACGTGTCGTCCCAGAGAATCGCGTGACACCGGCACTTACCAACTAATAGGTGTAACGGGTGACATTACACCGAGCGAGTGTTCTCCCCGTCCGTGTGTACTACCAACGCGTAGGTTTTGTCCGGGACCGTGTACTCGACACGGTCGCGGTACCCCGCAACATCCAAGCAAGTGCTCTCCCCAATCCCGAGTAATTCTGCTGCGTCCGCCGGGATATTGACGTAGAGACTCCCTCCGTCTGAGTGTTGTTGAATGCTCCGTGTCCCGTACCATACGACGTGTTCCCCGTCGTCATGGAGTGAGACGTGGACCATGGAGTCCGACGTGAAACCTACCGTTCGGTGTGCTGTGAGCGGGATGTTGATGTAAAGGGCGTTGCTGCTACTCCCGGTTTGCGGGGTTCGTGTGCTTGTGTGGACCGGGGCCTGGGGCACTCCGTCCTTGTCGTTGGTGTGCGCGGGTTCCATTGCGTTCGTGTACCGGGTGTAGGGGTATCGGTGACAGATACATCGCCGCGCGACCCTGTCCGTGTTATTGTCCGTGTTAGTGCTTGAGAGGGGTTCTACCTCTGGTTTTACTGATGTACGGGTTACGGACACTCATGGCACCTGACCTTCCGGCACTATTCACAAACACGGTTACCAGTGCATCCAGTATCGCCGTTCTTGGGTACACGATGGGCGTTGACCCGCTCAGCGCACTCGGTACGCAAGCAGCAGTCATGATCGGTACGGTCGTTGCGCTGTGCGGGGGTTATGACCTCGCCGATCAGTTCGATCTCTTCGACGAGTAAACAATGCGTACAGGAACTGTAACGCAGAGAGTCGGCGCTCTTGCGCTCGTAGCAGCGCTCATCATGAGCGTCTTCGCTGCAGGACCCGCCGCGGCTGCAGCATCCAACGTTAGTATCGAGGCGACAGACTACGACGTTGACGAACCCACCACCGCGGGCGTCACGTTCAACGTGACGGCGGACGCTGGCGGGATTAGTAATCAGACGCTGTCAGTCGCTGTCGTAGACGAGTCTGCCAGTTCAACGACTGCCACCTACGAACGCCAGGTGGACGTGGCAGCGAATCAGACGAAGGCAGTCACGATCGACGTGTCCCCTGAACAGCAGGGAATTGCACCTGGGACGTACTCGCTGCAGGCTAACGTTGACGGTGTAACTGCCACGAGCACACTGACTGTCAACGAGGTTGCTGACCCGTCAGTCACCCTTGACCAGTCAGAATACAGCGTGAACGGCAGTGCAGCGACGGTGAACGCAACCCTGAGCGCTGGCGGACAGGACCGCGTTGGCCCTGTTGAGTTCGTTGTTCTCAACGATTCCGGTGGCGTCGTGCATTCTGAGACGATGGACGACTATTCGCTCAGTGCATCGAGCACTGCAGACGAGTCGTTCACAATCGCGCCTGCAGACGTTAACGCGGGCAATTACACGGTTGAAGCCGTGTACGCAGGCACGTCAGCGTCCGCACCGCTGACAGTGGAGAACACCGACGACGCCCCGGTCGGCGGCGGTGTCATCAGTGACGCCGCAGGCGACCCGGTTGCGCTGGGCGGTGTGGCAGTCGTGATAGTCCTCATCGGGCTTGCTGCGCGCGCTGAGTAACACGTTCAACCAATTTTTTGATACAAACATGACCAAGGAGAAAGACGACAGCGAACTTGTCAATGACGGCGACGCGAGCGGTGACGGGGTGACGGTATCGAGACGCCAACTAATGCAGGCAATGGCAGCCGCGGGCGTGACGGCGACTGCAGGGTCATCGCTGACCTCTACAGTCGCTGCGCAAGAGAACACGACGACGTCTGACAGTAACACTGTGGATCCAGACGCTCCCCCAGAGGAGTACTGGATGGAGGACAGCTACAGTGATTACGTCGCTAACGACAATCACGAAACTCTGTTCTCAACACCGTCAGCTGCGGAAACCACGGAAATGTTCTTCATGGCGTCAGGGCTCGGCATGGCCGCTGTCGCTGGCGGGGCGACTACGCGAGCAATCACGCAGAAGAACACTGGTGTGTTCGAGGCAGGACGTGACATTTTCAGCGACGTCTTCTTCGACCCGTTCAGCCCGGGTGACGTTGCCGGAGGGACTGTCCTGCAGCAAGCCTGGTATGATATCGCTGAGGCCCATCAGTTGCTTGAGCGCGGGATTACGCAGTGGCAGTCTGCGTTGGGCGAGAACGAGCAGCTCGCACACGCTGAAATCGAGTTAGCGACGCGAGCAGCGTTCAACAGCGGGGAATCGATGGGTGTTGCGAAGAGCAACGCGCGCGCTGCAGTCAGAGAGTTGTTCGCCAGTAACGAACTCAATCTGTTAGTCCTGGTCGAGGAGTTGTTCATCCGAATCAACGGCGTGTTCTTCCGGGTTGCGTCAGAGTTGGATAACACGTCGCTCAAGGACTACTGGAGCTTCAACAGCGCCGCTAACCTCACACACTCCAATTTCACGCTCCACCAGCCGAGCATGCATCCAGCCAGAGTGTCGCTGATGGATGGTCGAATCCTCGAAACCGGTGTCATGCAGTTGATCCCAGAGCAGGACACTGACGAGATGATCGTCCACCCCCTCCACGACGCAATCGCCGCGGAGGGACGCTGGGACTGGGTGCCAAGCACGACTGACAGCAAGACGTACCCGATCCCGCCAGTCCTGTACGCTCCACCCGACTTCTTGGGTGATAGCGAATACCAGTTGGGGATGTACAATCAGCGACTCGGGGACTTGGCGTCTGAGATGTACACGAAGCTCTGGGATCTGGTTAGAACGTTCGACTCAGAGATTGACGCGTACGTTGAGACGATGTACACGGCGTACGAGGGGAAGGGTCGCATCCCGATGAGCGCACTGTCGAACGCTGCAGTTCGACGCGAGTTAGGGCTTGACTGGGCGGAAACCGGCAGTACCGGGTTCGCAATCATTAGCGCGTTGAAGCGCGGGAAGCGAGGGAACACGAAGATGAACGCGGACGTTGAGATCCTGGAACCCAGCGAAAGCGTTGGCGACGGGCAGCGAATTGACGACACAGTCCCGATTCTCGGGGGTGACGAAGGCTGGGTTCCTGGTAGTGCGAAGACGGTTGAGTACGACTTGAGCGAGGGTGCGAAGATCGACGGCGTGGAACTGCACGTCAAAGGCCAACCGGCCAATGGCCAGCACATAATCGAGTTCGCCGACGGAACCACTCAGGCGGTCCAATACGGGCAGTTAATGACGAGCGGGGAGTGGATGTCCAGTGAGGACCCGGGCGAGTGGGATGCGAGCTTCTACATCCGCCTCGATTCAGCGGATTACGCGTTGAGCGACATTAAATCGCTCACTGCGAGCGTGGACGAAGCCCTGTTCGTTGGCGAGACCTACCGGATCCCGGATCCGAACGACGTGAACGCCGAATTCGTCGTCGCGGATTACGACTCGATGTGGCGCTCGCTCACGAACCCTGGGCAAGGAATCCACATCCATAGCGTGACGAACGCGGAAGGCGAGGAAATCGACGCGTTGTGGATGAGAGATGGCAGGCAGGCGGAGTTGTCCAGTGATGGTGCGGAGGAACTGATGCGCCGGCAGATCCACACGGCCGCTGAACGGACGCGGCACAAGGGCCGGTATGACCCGCCGGGTGGTGGCGGTGCTGGCGGTGACGGTGGGAACGCGTTACTGTATGTGCTCGGTGGTGCTGCAGCGACCGGCGCTGCAGTACTCGGACTCCAAGACCGCGACTCCGGAGGTGACCAGTAGTGTCACTCTTGAAGATGCTGAATCCGGGGTATTGGTACATGAAAGCCGCGGTTCTCGGTGTCAGGGTGGTGTTTGTCGCCGTTGCGCTCGCGGTTGTTGCGTGGGTGGCGGTTTCGACTGGTGTGATTGACGTGGGAGGTATCGCTGGCGGGCTGTTCCGGTCGCTGTTCGGGGTGTAAGATTATGGTATCTGAAAATACAGACCACGACGACGAACGCTCGGTTGTCAACGACGGCGAGAACACGAGTGTTACGCGGCGTGACGCGCTGAAAGCAGGCGCGTCGCTGTCAGCGTTCGCGCTCGGTAGCAAGTACGTGACTGGTAGCGTGGCCGCGCAAACCAGTACCAGCACGACCACGGGCGGGCTGGCGGGGTCGGGAACCGAAGCCGACCCGTACCAGATCGAGACTATCGATGACCTCGATAAGATGCGTGATGCCCCGGGAGCGCACTACGCCCTCACCAGCAACATCGATGCAACCCCGACAGAAACCTGGGAATCCGGTGCCGGCTGGGATCCCATCCAGGAGTTCACCGGCAGCCTCAACGGCCGCGGATACACGATTAACGGGCTGTACATCGACCGGAGCGCCCAGTGCGCGCTGTTCCGGAAAGCCACAGCAGTCGTTGAGAACATCACAATCAACGCGGACATCACCAGCCAAGGCTACAAAGCGGCGATCATCGCCGCGCAGCACCAAGGTGCGGGGTCGCTCACAGTACGCGATGTAACACTGAGCGGTACAATATCAGGAGGCACGCAAGTCGGTGCAATCACCGCGATGCGCGGGATTAAGACGGTCAAGCGGTGCACAATCGACGTTTCAGCCCAGTCCGAAAACGGTGCAGTCGGGTTAGTTGCAGGAGCGTTCGACGGAACGATGGAAGACTGCATTGTCAGCGGGTCGATTACAGGGGGAGCAACCGGTGTTGGCGGGATCGTAGGCGGGAATTACGGCACTATCCGGGGGTGCTGCGTTACCGCGGATATCGACATGGGAAGCGACTCCCATGACGTAGGCGGGGTGGCTGGCATCAACGGCGAGTCAGGTGTAATCGAAGCGGTCGATGTCGAAGGCACCGTGACGGCAGGTGGGAACATGGTTGGTGGTGCTGTTGGCGAGTGTCTTGGAACGATCCGTGGTGTATTCGTGGACGCGACAGTCAACGGGTCACAGTACGTTGGCGGTGTTACTGGGTTCGCTGAGACGCCAGCCAAGATCGAGCTCGCCACGTCACGCGCAGGTGTTACTGGGGATAGTCAGGTAGGCGGGCTGGTTGGGAAGGCAATCGCCCCGATCGTGACGAACGCTGCCGCCCGGTCGCCTGTCACGGGCGGGACGGCGACAGGCGGGCTTATCGGGCACCTGTCGTCCAATTCCACGGCTCTACATTCCGTCGTCGTTGCTGCAAGTGTGGATTCCACCGCGAACTCTGCAGGCGGTGTAATCGGAAAACGGACGTATAGTAAGAGTGGTCGTGTCACTGACCCGGCGGTGAGCGTGTTCTGGGACGGTGATGTGGCCGGTGTTACTGGTGAGATCGGGACGGTCGGTGACACTATCGCTGACCTTGACCGGGCGGCTACGGGGCAGATGTACGAGTTAACGACGTCTGAGGCGACGGGTGACACTGCGACGGGTAACATGCCCGCGCTGGATTTCGATTCGGTGTGGGGTGTCCGCGACGGGGATTATCCTGTTGTTGAGTCCATCCAGTCGGTCGGGTGTACCGGCGCGAACCTCCCGTCAACTGACGATGACGACACTGGGAATGAGACGACGACGGAGGAACCGATACCCCCGGGTGGCGGTGTCGCGTCGTCGCAGGATTCCGTGGTGAAGTGGATTCCATGGGGGGTTGCAGGGCTCCTCGGGTTGGGGCTGGCGGCAGATAACGAGGAGGGCGGTGGGGAGTGAGACGAGTTGCACTCCTCACGCTCGCAGTGCTGGCGTTAGCGCTCGCTGCCGGAGTCGCGCCTGCAGCCGCACAGGCTGAGAATGAAACGGCGACGGGGAGCGAGGCGGTCAACGCCTCAAGCGTGGACACGTCTCAGATCGTGCAGGAACTCGGGACCGTGACAGTCCACAAAGTCGAATTCGCCGATGACGGGTTAGTCCGAATCACCGTCACAGCCACGGAACACTCCGGTCCAATCGCCGTTACAGACTCTGGCGCGGTCGATATCGGGAGTAATGAACGTGCGAGCGTTCCGTTCGAAGTCTACCGGCCGGGTGATGGGACGCACGTCCTTCGATTCCACTTAGCGAGTGACGACGCACTCATCACAATCCAAGAAGGCGGAGAAATGATGGCCGCGAGCGGTGACCGCGGAACAGCCGACGTCCTTTCCAGCGCACCAACCGTCCAAATCGTACAGTGGGGTGTTCTCTCCGGTGGTATCGGCACCACGCTCAGTCTCGGTCTCGCAGTCGGGTATCTGCGACGACGGCACGAGAACACGTACAAGGAACTCACAACCCAGGAACGCATCCGTGTTGAAGAGGACGCAGTCGAAGGTGTCCTCGGGAAAGCCCGGCGTTTCGTCAGTCATCACCGGTACGCGTTGCTCACGGCAGCCTCTGTCGTCGCGTACCTTGTCGCCGTCCGGTTAGGTGTCCTTCCCTCCACCGGGGAGGTTTGGGCCGGTCTCACTGACGCACAGCGCGTCATCGCAATCGGATCCGGGGCAATGACCGTCATCATGTTCGTCCCGGTCTACGCGCTCGCAACACGGCTCTGGGAGCCAGCGAAGGAATACATCGTGTCCTTCGACATCACCGACGCCCTCACCGTCAGCGCTGGGTCTGAAGGTGGCGTGGAGGAATTCCTCGATGACGTCCGTGAAGCGGAAACTGAGGAAGATATCGAGGAAGTTGTGAACGGGAACGACTCGGTCGCAATCAGCGTATACAGCGGTGCACCTGAGCGTGTGAGTGACTTAGACGTCGTGGAAGGCGAACCTGCCGACGTGCGTTCACCGGGCGGACAGACGCACTTAGTCAGGCAGTTCGATCCGAAACGAAATCGCGCAACAGGGACGTGGCCTGGAACGGCTCACGATGCACTCATCGCTGCGCTGAAGTCCGCGATCGACTGGAACCGTGAAGTCCTCGAAGACGAGTCAGACGCGTTCCGAACGCTCCTCGGAGGTGTGGGAGCAATGCGGTCCGCGTCCAACTCCTCCGCTGCAGTGGCGTTGAACAAGCAGCTGGCGGAAGCGACCGACATCGACCCAGGACCGATGGACAACATCCTTGACCGTGCCTTGGCGAGCACGCGGTTCTCCGGGTACTTCACCGGCGGTGATGACGACGGTGAGGAGGAATCGTACGATGAAGACGTTGACGGCGGTGACAGTGCCGGTGACGGTGACACTGTCAACGATGGAGGTGACGAGTAACAATGTCAAGCGGGTACGACAGCGCAAAAACGGCTGACGAAATCAGAGACGGTAACGTTGAAGCCCTGATTGAAGGGGTTCTCACTGATAACAAGCCCGTGGCGAACGCGCTTCTCGCCGCGGAACAAGCGGACCTTCCGGAAGACGCACCGCTCCGAGAAATACTTGAGCGGGCGGAGACGACGCACATGCTCCGTTCCGCGCGGAAGAACGGTCACGTGAGCAGTATGAACGCTGCTACGGGACTGTCGGAAACCCGGTCGGAAGCGACCGGGTACGACCGGCTCATCAACGCGTTACGGCCGGCTGCGCAGCAAGCGGTGTTCCGCGGGCAGAAGGGCACTGGGAAGACTGGGACCGCGTTAGAGCTCATCCGGTGGCTGTTCCGGGAGGATGTGGTGGAGAAGGTGATGATGAACGTCCCGGTCCGCGGGATGTCGCGTGAGGACCTGGAACGCGCCGGGGAGATTAGTAACATCCCGGACTGGTGGCTTGACGAGGACGAGAACGACGCGCTCGGAACGCTCGCCCCTCACGTCCGGTTTGAGTGCGATATCTCTGGGTTCCTCGAATTCGCGCGTGAACCTGGTGAAAAGCTCGCGTTGTTTGACGAGTTCAGTAGCAGTGGGAACGCGTACACGAATCAGGGGGATGTCGAATCGATTATGAGCAAGTGTATTAACGCGTTCCGTAAATCCCCGAACGGGTCGCTGCGAACGATCTACGTCGGGCACAAGAACGACAGCGACATTCACCCGCTCGTCAGAAAACAGTCGGACGTCATCATTAGTAAGGACGGGAAAGCGGACGAAGGCATGGCGGACCTGGCAACGATTTACGATCACTGGGAGAAGTACCTGAAAGGGAATCAGTGGTTCAAAGTCCGCGGTGTGCGTGACGTGCCGGGTGAATCACCGTGGCGGTACGAGACGAACTACTTCGCGCATCTCGAATGGGATCTCGATGACCCTGAAAATCAGATTGACCACGGGAAACTGATTGAGGACTGGGAACAGTACCAGGATGACGACGGTGAGGGCGATGCAGCGAGCGGTGAGACGCGTCAGCAGGCCGTGCAGTGCCGCGGCACGAACACTGACGGGGATCAGTGCGGGAATCAGTACGTGACGCACGAGAGCGGTTTCTGCGGCACGCATCGAGCGCAGTGGGGCGGTGACCCGGACCCGCGGACCACTGACGACGCGGGCGGTGAGACGACGCGTGAAGCGCGTGACACGCCCGACACAGGAACGAGTGGCAATACACGTGACGATGCCCGGGACGCCGCGCAGGGCGCACAGGACGCTCTCTCGGCACTCCAAGCAGCGACAGGGGAACACGACGCAGATGAGGACGACCGTGCGTTGATCGCTGCTGCGCTCCAGTCTGAACACCCCGACGACCTCACGGACGAGGAAGCGGAACGCATGGCCGACTCGTTAACCCGGCAATCTGGCGGGTCGGACGGAGGTGAGTGACCTTGCCAACGATCGTTCAACGCGAGGTGAACGGGTGCGGGCCGTACGCGTACCGTGTTACCTACGCAGGGGATGGGGAGCAGGACTGGGAATATCTCGGACGGGTGGATGAGTTACCAACGTCTCTGTTCGTTGAGGACGTCGACGGCGACTGTGAGGAGGTGGCGTGACTTGGAGTACCGTGACGATACTCGATAACCTGTTTCTGTAGGCGGGAGGAGCGGTTGTTATCGACGTGAGGGTAGGGTGAGAGACGGTACGGTCGTCGTTACCAACGCTTCGGTGTTCTCGCGCGCGGGCGCGACGCGAGCGCGCATAGGGTGGGGGTAACCCCCTCCCCCTTTCCAGTGGTATCCTGGTCAGTAATTGACGAGCGTTGCCTGCCTGACTGCCTGCACGTCAACTGGACTGCGGAACCCTGCCCTCGGGCACGACTGCCAAGCGCCTGCGCTGCAGCACCCCAACACGCTGTATGGACAAGTACACATGCCGGTATAGCGCGCGTATCTCCCTCTCTTCCCTCCATACACCCTACGATCATGTATGCAACTCCACGAAATCACGCCGGAATACCGTGGTCGTGAGTGTTATCTAACTGTTGAGTGCCCAGAATGCGGTGGAACAGCGAGAACGCACGTTCCATCCCGACCGAGTGACGTGGTGCCGGTCATGACGTGCGATAGAGACCGCGGTGGGTGTGGTGCCCGGTACGAGCTCACGCCACTCCCCGTTCGTGACGGTGCGTCGCAGATGGGCATCGAAGCGCAGCTGGCGTACGCCGATGTGGATGCTGACGAGATTGCCGCAGAACTGGAGGGAGACGCTTGATGACGGCGTTTATCGGTGGGTTCCCGGGGGGTATCGAATTGATCGTTGTTCTCGGGCTGGCAGTGCTCCTCTTCGGTGCGAACAAAATCCCGGAGCTCGCGCGGAGTGTCGGTCAGTCTATGGGTGAATTCCGACGTGGTCGTGAGGAGATCGAGGACGAATTGGACGGGGATACGGACGGTGAGGGCCGATGACCGGGGAAGACCCAGCTGACGAGTACCGATCGTCCTTCCGTCAGTGGACCGCAGTGTGGACAGTGCTCGGCGCAGTGTGCGTTGCAGTAGGGATCGACACCGGGCAGACGGGCGCGGCCGTAGTCGGTGGGTTCGCGTTGGCTCTTGCCGCGCTCGCAATCTGGCGCGAGCACCAGGAACGGCAGCGGTGGCGTGACATGAGCGGTGAAGGGCGATGACCGAAATCGCCGCGTTTCTTGGAGGAGTAATCGTGACCTCGCTTGCCGGCATCCCGTTGTGGTGGTATGTACCCCGTCATCTCACGTCAGCACCCCCGCAAGACCGTTATCGGTTCCAGTGTGACGAGTGCGGAGCCATGTATCGTATGAGCGACAAGGACGGTGAGAAGCGATGACCGTTTTTGAGCTGTGGGTTACGTCACTCCATCCCGCGGTTCAGTTAGGACTGGTCGTTATGTTAGGACTGGGTGTTATGTGGCGAATCAGACAGCAAGAGGAGTGGTTCCAGCGATACAGAGAGGGCGGTGAGGACCGATGATAGAGAAAATATACTGCTGGGTTTTCGGACACCCTGAAGAGGCGGTTACTCCCTACGTTGACCCGGTAGGTGATGAGGTATGGGTCGAGATCAACTGTCCCCGCTGTGGTCACAAGAGGACGTTCTTCGACTCGTTCTCCGACCTTGATGAGCAGACTGTCTACCTGTCCGGCGACCGCCCGGAACCGGGTAAGGAAAACTAAACTTTCCACAGCAGCCCGGAAAACCACGTCTCTTTACGTATACTTCCCTGTGGACGCCCGATAACGGTGAAGGTCACCGGTCACCGGTGGAAGACGAAGGAGAGCGGTTCTGTAACGCGTCTAACGCCGTCCGCTTACTCTGCATTCCCGATTCCACATCAGCAACCCTGTGATCCTCCGACCCCCCGTACTCCAAGAAATACCGGAACTCATCCTCTCCGAACTCACCACGATACTCGAAGTACAAATCCAGCAATGAATCGAACAAGTGTTTCACGAACTCTTGATGATGCTGACTTAACGGAACGCGCCCGCTTCCATGCGCGACATCGTTCCGCATATCATCGATTTCATCCGCTGTAATGTCGAACGGTTCATTCCATTCCTCACGCGGTTGCTGGCACTCTGCAGCGAACACTGCTCGGTTAAGCGTGTCTTCTGTCGCTTGCCCGCGCTCTGTTTGGCACAACGTTTCGACACCCCGCCAGAAACAGAAAAACGACTCTTTCTGCCGTCGTGCCGTCAACGCGTCTTGGAACTCATACAACGAGTTCACGATATCTGTATCAACCGGTGATAGGTCACCAGTAAACTCCGGGAGCGAGTTGTACACGTCCAACACGTCCATGTGCTCCCACGGAATCGACATCGGTCGCCGTGAATCGTAGTCAGAAACGTGGAAATGCTGGAAGTCACCGTCTTGGAACGCGACCAGGAAGAACGGGGATTCTAACCGTGACCACTGGACACGGGGTAACGAGCTCGTTGGCCGCAGGTACCATCGACGGAACGCGTAGTTGATTTTAGCGAGCATCAGTTTCACGAGATTACTCGCTTCGAACATTGCGTATCGCCGCCCGCGCCCTTCGGTTGTTACTTTCCAGAACGTGTACTCGTCGTTCAACGGGTCGTTCGGTGTTTTCCGCAGGAAACTCGATAGTTTGTCTGCTTCGAACCGGGCTGGTGTCAAGTACTCATTTTCCCATTCATCCCGTGTGATACGGTGAATAACCGTTCCTCGAACGCTGAACTCGTCCGGTGGATCTTGATAATCCTGCAGGTTCAAAGGGAATGCAATCTCGTACGTGTCCGGGTCGCGTGTCCGTAAATCCTTGATGTACCGTTCGAATTCGTCGTAGAACGCGTCTTCTGGATTGTCTTCGAAGGCGGCTTCTTTCAGGATAGGTTCGAGGTTTTCGCTGACGGTTTGGACTGCGATTTTGTCTTCTTCGACGTTGATGGGTAAATCCTCGCGGATGAGCTTCATCATGTGGAAGGCGAAGGGCCGCCCTGGACTGGTATAGATTCCTGGGTGGGGTGGGTGTTCGATGCAGTCCATGGCTTTTTCTAAGTTCGATTCAGCGTCGGTCATACGGTGTTGATGCTACCGTGTTGACTTGATGGTTGCGCGTGACCCTGTCCACGTCGAACAGTTCTGTGCCGGTGCAGAGTTCCGGACACACCCCCTCCTGGTGAGCGAGAGGTGAGTGCTTTCTACGCCGTTGAGCCCTCGTATCCCTCGCTTATCCGGAGTACCGGGGTAGTCCCACATGCAGGGAAACACGGGAATTACCAAAACAATGACCAAGACATGCGATCCATGTGAGGCGGACGCCGGCACCGGCACGATAATTACCAAATTGGTTAACGGGTATGGTCCGTACGCGTACCGCGTCACCTGCGAGAACGGAGACGCCGAGTGGGAGTATCTCGGAAAAGTCGAAGACGGCGACGCTTACCAAAACGAAGACCTCCCAGAACCGGACGCACCGGACGTCGAAGACGGGCTTGAAATCGAATCCTGGGACGATCTCAACGTCATCTCAGAACACCCCGGCAAACCGGACGGCGACGCCGATCTTGTCGAAGGTGTCGATGTACCCGGGACAGGCGGTATGATTGCTGTTGAGGACACCGGGATGAACTACGACGAACCGATGTGGACCGTGTTCATTCAGAACAGCCTGGTTGATGAGGATACGAAGTACGATACGCTCGGGTCAGGGTTCGGCGTGGCAGAGTCCGAAGACCGCGAAGAAGCTGTTGCGGCAGCTGAGAAGGCTGTAGCGAAGATGAAAGACGATGAACCGGACGTGAGTGGGCCAGGTTTGCAGGAGGAGTACGCGGAGGAGCTGACGCAGTTCCTGGACGGGTGACTCCTTCCCACGCAGACGCTCTTACCAAACGGTGTTCTGCTAATCGTTATCACTATCATTTCTCGTACTGTATACTACGGGTTCTCAGGATTTCTATTCGATAAGGGGGTGAGGGTTTATATACTATTAAATAGGGGTAGATAGTAGAACACACTTAAAGACACATAAACCCTCACCCCCTTCCTCGGCTTAGAATCTTAGAACCCGTAGTATAGTATAGACCTGCTCGCCCAGTCTCTCTGAAGAGCGACCGCTCGAACTCGTAGATGTAGGGTGGGTAGAATTGATGGAAACAACCTACAGTACCGTTTTCCTATTTGAATCCAAGTATTATGCTGGTGAAGGTTAATGGTTCTTGAACCACTACCATGATATATGAGCACACACGCTCCAGACGGTGATCAGATCGCAAACCAACGCGGGGGAACCACTGACGTGGACCCACCGCCAGCGTCAGAAGCAGCGGCGGTGACAGCCACCGCAACCACGCTCGATCTGTCAGCACGCGAGGCAGCTGTTGCGCGCGCAGCGTTGGAGAAGGGACGTGAGCACCACGCTCGACATCCAGGCGATTACCGGGATCCGTGGCGGGATGATAGTTTCACATGGGTTAAACTCAAAGTGCAGCGAGCGCGTGGCCGCCCGGTCGATCTTACTGGTGAGGAGGTGGAGTTCCTCCGTTTGAGTTTGGTGGTACATCGTGATGTGAGCGGTCGGCGGGCTGTGGTGGAGTCTGTTCTGGATAAACTGTAGTGTGTTCCGTGGGGTCTCCACGGGTCCTCTGAGTGGTTGCATAACACGCGCGCTACCTCATATCAATGTTCGTGGACGTTCGGTGTGGGAAAAACACGGGATCGGTGTTATGGGCGTGTACGCCGTCGTACACCCGGTCACACCAATCCGTACATCGACGGTCGGTCCTCAAGCGCGTTGATAATCGTTCCACGCGAACACCCGAGACGCTTTGCAGCACGACGCTTACTGGTCTCTGAATCACGAACCTGCTGTAACACAGTACAGATCCGGTCGTACTCGTCAGTCTCTACCAACCGCCCACCATCCACCTCAAACCCAAGTGGTGGCCGTCCACCGGACCACGCGTACGTGGCGTCAGTATCGTGGTCATGCGATGGATGCAGAGCGTCGCTGAGCGTGGTGAGAGCGCGTTTCGTCGCACCCTTGATGGCAGTGCCGGACGTGACGACCATCCCTGCCTCAGCCAAGTGTACGTCCACTGCGCAGTCCACGAGTTCCTGGATACGCTCAGCGCCGTTCGCCCGGTCGATGAGTTCGTCGGGGTGGACGACGATGAGGGAGTATGGTTGGTTGCTTTTCGTTGCGCCCTGCATCATACCGTCCAGTCCGTTCTTGGTCGTGGTTTTGTCGTGGCAGATGAGGAGCTGGTTGATGGGTGGGTGCCAGTCTCCCTCTTCGATTGTCACTGAGTTCCCTGGTGTTTCGTTCTCGATAGCTTCCGTTGCGTTATCTGTGTTTTTCGTGAGGGAGGGTTCGGTGAGCCATGTCTCACCGGTGTGGTGGGTGGCGTGTTTGAGGCAGGTTCTGAGATCGTCTTTGCGTTCTGCTGGGGAGTCCCCGCTGACGTAGATGATTGTGGTGATTGTTTTGTAGTCCTTGTCTTGTGCCATTGTGTTTGGGTATAACACCCACAGAAGCATAAATGACAGGGGTTCTTGACATGGCACATTCCTTCTTGACAGGGCAGGATTTTCAATAGAGTGATTTTCACCCCTCTCATGGCAAACTTCGTTCATTGTTTCAATTGGTGATTTTCACGACCCCCTGTTTACCCCCTCCATCTCAGTTAACTGAGTGTTCTGAGAGGGTGTTTTTCGTGCCAGGGCTTAGATTCGCCTGAAAAAGCTTTTTTGGCGGGATAACGGGTGTAATACCCCCTCCCAGAGCCTTTCTGACAGGGTTCTTTCGTCGGAAGATGGTGTTTGGTGTATAGTAGAGGATTTACCTCCTGTGTTAGATATCTGAGATGGGTCAGGCGGGGTGTTACTGGCGCACGACGCGCCGCCCTCAAACGCCGCGCGTGCTCCATGGAATCAGTACTGCGTGCCCTCCCTTACAGACCCAGTCGTAGTTTACCAACCATCACGACAGACCGGATGGTCTCGTTATCACTCCGACTGTGTGGTCCCGGGTGGCAGCTGTTACTAACGCAGGGGCTGGGTTTGCTCAGTCGCCGTGTGGCTCACCGAACGGAGAACACTTGAAAAGGGGTGTGGGCCGTCGGTTACGGCGCGAGCGTTGTTTCACACTGGCGATAACCGTTCTCAGTATGTTTTTCACGTGGTGTTCTGGGTTCTCGGATTGGTGTTACTGCCGAGTGCCCGTGACACTGAACGGGCGCGTGACGGCTTGTACCCCGTGCCTGTTACCGTTTGGTTGCGTGGGCGGGTGTCGGGTTATGGTGTGTTGGTGGTGGGATTGTGTGTTATGTAGGGGATGATTGTGTGACGGCAAACGTTTATTAGTGCCGCGGGGGTATGTGTAGGTGTAGTAAGATGGCACGAGCAACCCAGGCAGGCGACGACGGTGCACAGGACATGAACTACGACGCGCTCCCCGTGATGTTCGAGGACGAGATCGCTCACGCGATTCCGGTCGAGAACGTGGAGACGGTCGCGCGGTATCACAACGTGAATACGGAGCGGTTACACGGTGTGTTGAACGCGATTGACGCGGCGCTGCCGGACACGCACGAAGCTCGGATGGATAACCTGGAATTGTACATGGACCAGCAGGACACGCACGTTGCGCTGACGGAGGATGAAGCGCTCATCCTGAACGACACGGCGTTCCGAACGCTTGCTGGTGCTGCTGGGTTCGACAGGTCTGAGCGTTTGTTCGTGGCAGCACGCGACGCTCATGACACGTACGCGAAGGACGTGACTGGTGACTCGTGGCACGCTACGACGGCAGTCGTCGTCCGTCGGTTCTAACCTGTCCTTGGTAGGCTAACGTCGGGGTTCGATTCCCCGGACGGGCATGCGATGGTAGCAACAACAGACGCAGCCGGCACGGAAGCAGAGACAGTCACAGTGGAACTCAGCGTGTTCCACGACGACGCAGAGAACACGTGGAATGTGGGGACGAACACGTCCCCTGCAGAACTTGCAGACACTGTGCAGACCGCGTTGCAAGGGGTCGTTGCAGACATTGAAAGCGAGTTGAACGAGTCGCTCGACCGGCCCGATGTACGGGCGTCGTGTGACGTGCACGGTGACGGCGGGTCAGTAACGATCAGCGCGGACGGCAGTGTTGTGGACGTTGACGTGGTGGACTGGGAGGACGCGCTCGAAGGCCTGGCCGTTGACGGGTATCCTCGCGCGGTGTACGTGCAGCGTGAGGACGACGACGTGACGGTCAGTGTAATCCAGTAACACAGACACGCCGGCGGTTGAGCCACCTCTACGGTGTGATGCCGGGAATCGAATTCCTGGGGTGGTCGTGAAGGACAATGGTAGCAACACAGACCGGCGAGAAACACACGGTACTGTTCTGTAACTACTGCGAGAGCGGGATGAGCGTCCCTGTGGACCAGATCCCGGACGACCCGAAGTGCAACTCGTGCAAGGAATTGGAGAATCGGGATGACAACACGGCGAAAAGCCTGCGCATCATCCGCGAGTCGGGCGTTGAGGTAGGGGATATCGTGGAGTACCAGGGTGAAGAGTGGGGAGTGGACTCTACAGGACCATGGCACACTGTCCACCTGCAGAACAAAACAGGCGTTCGGATGGACGGGGTTGATGTGCGTGACTTGGACGTGGTTGAGAAAGATGCCTGGGCGCACCCGGACCGGGTCGTGGATGGGTGTTTCTGGTTCGAGGTTGAACCGGACATCCGCTCGGGAGCTGACTAACACGAACACGGAGCGGTGTGGTGTGGTTGCGCGTGCTGGTGCTTTCACCGAGGGTTCGATTCCCTCTGGACGTGCTTGAAAGACAATGGTAGCAACAACAGACGACGTGAGCACGGACACCGGGGATGCAGTAGCGGAATTGCACTACATGGACTATGGCGACGCCACAACGTTCGAAGAACTGTGCCGCCGGAACGGACTCGAATACAAAGGCCGAACGAATCACACGAAAGCGCACAACCACGTGTTCGTGTCCTACGCCTTCGACACCCCGCTCGTGTTGATGACGAACACAGACCCGCGTTGCGAGGACTCTGTGACTGTCAAGGAGGACGGTGAGAGAACGTCCAGAGGCGGGTTCGCTGGGTACGTGATGGTTCAGGGCCCGATGCCGGGAGTGTTGCACTTGTACGAGGACGTGATCGAATCTGCTGCAGGTATCAAGGGAGAGTTCAAACCGCTCACGGATACTGACACGGAGGAAGTGTACGCGGAGAATTGGCGCGGACGCGACGGGATTTAACGCACCGGGTCGGTCCGCACGTGCTGGTGCTTTCACCGAGGGTTCGATTCCCCGGGCGTGCTTCGAGGTAAACGGCAATGACACAGAACGCAATCACAGCACAGAACACTGACGGGGGGCGTGTCTCAGTCAGTAACACGGATACCAACGACGCTGGTGAGAAGAAGCAGTGCGTGGACTTGTTCGCCGGGGTCGGCGGGTTCTCACAAGCGTTCGAAGAACACCCAGCGTGGGAGGTGACGACGGTGGACATCGACCCGGACTTGGACCCGGATATCGTCGCGGACGTTCACGAACTCCAACCGTCCGATCCTCGATTACCAACCGAGCCGGACGTCGTCTTGGCATCCCCGCCATGCACGGAATTCAGTACTGCAGGGAATCACGACCACTGGGATTTCGAAGCCGGGACCCCAACGAGTGATGAGGCACGAGACGCGATCGCGCTCGCGCACCACGCCGTCGGCATCATCAAAGCCCTCAACCCAGAGTACTGGTTCCTCGAAAACCCTCGCGGACGTCTCCGATGGTCGTTCCGTGACCCGGAGGGAACAGTGACGTACTGCCAATTCGGGATGAACTATCAGAAACCGACCGATCTGTGGGGGAAGCACCCTCCCGGATTCGAATACTTGTCGTGCAGTCCGGGCGCGGACTGTCACAACAGTAACACTGAGGACGACGGGTACTCGGCAATCGCATCCATGCCAAGCGGGTACGGCGAACGTGCAGCCGTTCCGTACGGGCTCTCGGAAGCAATCCTTGACGCGGTCGAAGGTGAGACGGAACAGCAGCAAATCGCGCACACCACGCCAGGACACACCGACGCGGTCAGTAACTGGGGTGGGGGGTCGTGACACGCCGTGCATGCCCGCTGTGCCGGTCGCGCGAGCATGAGGGGCTGGACTACCATCACTGGACGTACGCCGCGCCACGCGGTGTAGAGCTCTGCAGACAGTGTCATGACCAGCTGCACGACGACGGGGATGCCCGACCGTCACGCGATCCGGAATGGCACGAGCACGCTGTCCAAACGCTCGTTGAGTTAGATGCAGAACACCATTGCCGCCGCCGGACAGTGACGGAGATCATGGAGAGGTACCGTGTCCCGGAATCGCTGGGTATCCTGGTCTCGATGGCGCTGGACGACCGTTTCCCCGACCGTGTGCCGGCGTAACCCCGGGGTTCACGTTACTAATAGAGTGATTCCTGGTGTTGTGTGACCGGTGACGTTTGGCTGCGTGGACGTGTTTTCCTTTGAGACGAGTGTTTTTCTTCGCCAGCGGGGGACGGGGTGTGTCCGGAACTTTCCTACCCGCGTTCCGGCGTATCTGTCGCGCTTATCCGAGTATGCGTTACTAACGGGTACGATGTTACAACCGGTTTTGGAACTCACGCAGCAGAACGTTTGGTTGACGATCGACTGCCCGTTATGCGACGGGACCGCTCGCGCGGAGATTCCTGAGCGGTGGGGTGAGTCGCCTGGCCTGTTGACGTGTGAGGAGGACCGCGGGGGTTGTGGCGGCGCGTTCGAGCTGTCAGTAACTATCCGAGACCCTGCGTAACACGTCCCCGTCACGCGGTTACCAACGAATCATTGAACTGGATAGTTTTGCGAGCGTATAAGTCAATAAATCCACTGTCAAACCACAACCACATGCATTACACGAACAAGTCAGAAGGACCGTCAATGCGCCCCGGCCCGACCGGGACAGGCGGCGCAGTCGCGCTCGACATCGAAGCAATCAACCTCGTAGAACCACCGGACCTCGATTTCCAATCCCCTGATCACTGGTCGGTGTTCTGTGTGCCGCTCGGACACCGCCCGGCCGGGGATACCAACGTGCAGACACGAGTACTCTTCCGACGCGGATCCACGGCCTGCGACGAATTAGAGCTCATCGAGCGCGTCACCGACTGGATCCGCGAACGTAACCCCGACCGAATCGTGACGTACAACGGCGCATCGTACGATTTCCCGATTCTCCGGCACCGTGCCGGTGTCACGGCGCATGAGTGCCCCGGGTCACACACCGCAGGAACGGATTTAGAGTTAGTACTGGATGCGGTGGAGCACACTGACCTGTTCCGGGAAGTGAAGGAGGACGCAGGGTATAACGTCCCGCTCGACTCAGCGCTCGATTACCACGACATACCAACGCCCGACGTGCAGTTGGACGGGGAGGAAGTGTCGGGAGCGGATATGCCGGATCTCGGGTTGCGGATGCTGGCTGGTGACGCGACCGACCACGAACGGGCAGCTGTCAAAGAGTACGCAGAGTCCGACGTCGAACCGTTGTTCCGGTTGCTCGATTCCTTGTCTGAGTAACCGGCGTATCTGGTCGTGTTACCCGCCGGCCGTGTACTGTGTTCTGTGAGTGATACCAACGAGGACTGGGAGAACACTGGGTAGTGCCCGGGTTTTCATTTGGTATCCGCGCCCCCTTCTCCGCGCGGTGATGTGTTATCCGGGCGTGAGATGCCGTGTACTCCGTGATTTTCACCGTTCGGCTGTTTGCGTGTCCGGTTTTGGGAGTGGTTTATGTTTGTGTTATCAGTGATTGTACGACGGCAAACGTTTATTAGGGACGGGAGGTAAGGTATGAGTGTAGTAAGATGGTACGAGCGATCAACGCAGACGATAACTCAGGCGGGTTATCGTCACAAGCGAAGGTGTACACAGACGAGTTAAACCTCATTATGGGGGAAATCAGAGACGTAGAAGGCAGTGTACTCGGAACACTGTCGTTGATATTGCATGATGTGAACGACCCAACGACGGATGCTGGGATACCCACTGATTTGTCCGCTGAATCGGGAGTAGGGCTCAAGGAGAAATGGGCAGACATGGCAACCCACTCGGACAAAAACGGTTCTGTTCAAGTTGAGGATGTTGACGAGTTACTTGAAGTGATAGGTGAAGTTCGGGAATTGCCAGAACCCCCGGGAATGAGCACGGAAGAGGATATGGAGGATTTGGTAGATATCCGTGACGCATTAGCTTACGTCGCCGAGAACGAGGACTGAACGCGCTCGCCGGTCAGTATCTGTCTCCCTTCCCACCCAGTGTTACCCGGTCTGTGGCTGCGGTTCAAGCAACTCCGCCATGTTCTCCTGCAGTTCGTCGTACCCTTCGAACGTGAATAACTCCGGGATGCGCGCTGTTGCTTCCGCTTTCTCCACTTTCTCACGAGCCCGGCCAGCGTGACTGCGCACGGTCCCGGTCTTCACGCCCAGCGCGTCAGCGATTACGTGCTCGTTCTTGTTCGCTTCACGCATCACGTACGCCATGAACTGCTTCTTACTGAGCATCGATTCATCCAGCAAGTCCTGGTACTGTTGCCGGTACGCTTCGACGTAGTCACGGCTGAATTCACCGGCGACGTGGAACCCGCCGCCAACGGTGAGTTCTCCGAGGGTTCCGGGGCCGCGGTTCGTGCCGACGTAGAATTCCTCTTTGTCAGCATCCCATCGGACGTCCGGGATTACGAAATCGATGTCCATCGGGGAGTCGCGGAGGAATTCGAGTTTCTCGTCTTTCTCTGCGTGGTTTTCCCAGTCTTCTACGACTCGTTCGAGTGCCATGCGGGACATGTTCGCATCGAGTCCGTTGTGGCCGTCGCGGAGGAGGACGGCTAAGTCCTGTTCTGTGATCGTGTCTTTGTCGCTCGTGTCGGTGTCGGGCATGTTGATTACTGTAACGGTAATCAAGCATCCTATTTATATCTACGGGTGGCCGTGTCGTGTCTGCAGGTGCCGTATCTCTCACTCTAACCCTGGGACCGGTTACTAATGAGTATGGGAGATGCACCAACTGCAGAAGAAGTAGCTGAATCCAGGTTTGAGTTGGAGATGTTGGAGAGAGCCCGGGAAGCCGTCGCCGACCGCGTGAACGACACGGGAGAAGAGAACGGGGGTGACGAGTGACGATGGGGAGCAGAGAAGAACTCAACAACGAACCACGGTTCGATGGAATCGTGTCCGATGTGATTTACTCGATGATCGGGAAAGGAATCGACGCCGTCCACTGTGACGAGTGCGGGAGTGCTATCATCCTTACCAACCGTTCGGATTTGACTGTCCTTGACGACGACACCGATGAGAACGGTTTGATTCTAACGTGCGACTGTCAGTACTACCCGATTGACGACCTGCCACCGTAGCCCGTGATTCGGCGTGTCTGTTCCCGGGGCACTGGACACACGCCCTTCACCCCTGGTTCGAGGCGTGCGGGACCGGTTCTTCCCGCCCGTATTCCCGGAGTTTCTCCTCATACCACTCAACACCGCGATTCGTCATTCGTGACACGGTCGGCGCGGACGTTCCAATATCGTCTGCGATTGACGCGAGCGTCTCACCATTCTCTCGCCGCTCGATCGCGTCAAGCAGCTGATCCCACTCGACTGGGTGCTTTTCCAGGTGCATCTTGTCGGCAGTGAACGCGAGTCCGAACGGTACGGTTCCGTGGAAGTGCCCGTTCTCTTGCTTCTCTTTCACTGCAGCCTTCGATTTCTTGATTTCCTCGTCCTTGGTCTTCCGTTCGACCCGGCGTTGGATGTCGAAGGCTAAGTCGTCGGTCTCTACGTCGTCGCTGACGAAGGCGACGTCGCAGCCACCCTGAACGGCTGCGTGTTCGATTACAGAGAAGTACTCGTCCCGAGCGACCCGCCGGTCATCGAACGCCACGAGGACATCGTATGCTCCGCTGCGTAGTTCTTCGACGGTGTCCTGCACGTCAAGGTGCTGGTCGATCCATGTGGTGCTGGCGTCCGGGTCGCGGGTGAGTGTGCTGAACCCGGTTTGGACGCCAAGGTCGAGCGTGTCAACTTCGTCACCGAGTTCTTCTGCTAATGCGTGTACTTCCTCGCGTTGGAGCTCTAACCCGACGTCGTCGTCGCTGCCCTTACTCTTCCGAATCCACGCGAGCGCTCGTTTCATCCAGTGCCACCACCCTCAATAACGGTTGCTTCCTCGATCCGCTGCATTCTGTCCCGCTGTTCATCAAAACCCTGGAGTTGTGAGTAGTCGAACCACGCCTCACCATTCACAATCCCGATGTTCGCCCGCGCACCAGATTCACGGTAGGCTTCTATGATATCGGCGTCCCCGAGGAACTCTCCGTTCTTGTGCACTCGGATCGGTTCGTTGATTGCATCAACTCGGATCACGTCGCCTTTCTGAAGTTGTTGTAGTGTTTCGATTACGTGGTCGGTGGGCGCGGTTTCGTTGAGTGTTGTTTGTCGCATCAATCATCACCTTCGGTTTCTTCGGCGAATTCTACTTCGACCTTCCCGGTGTCCGGGTTGATGGACCATTTGACTCGGGCGTCGTCGCCGGTGGGTGCGCCTTTGATTGCGAGGATTTCTCTGGGGATGGTGCTGGCGTACGAGTTTGGTGATCGTTGCCACAATTTCGTGGTGAATTCGAACGATTCTGCCATGTTCTGTTACATAGTATACTACGTGTTATACATACTTAAAGAACAGATACGGTGTAGTGTCTTTCATAGACACCCATCTATGAAAACGCTCACAACCGTTCACTCACAACGCCCGGCAACTCGTGCAAGTCCGTGATGATATCAGCATGATAGATTTCATCAAGGTTCGACCGGTGTGCTAAATCAGCGAACTGGTTATCTGCGGTTACAACATCACAATACGGAATCGCAACCGACAACGACTCAATATCCGCAATATCATTTGACTCCCAGTCCGACCCTTGAATATCTCGTTGATACACCAATTCTGTGAAGGAGTATTCCGCTGGGAAGCTCTGAAGGAACGTTTCTGCATCATCAACATCCGGGGCACCACTCCAATAATCACCGAGAAAAACACCTAACTCCTGTATCGACAATCCAGATTCAAAACCACGGATGAAATACTCAGGAATGGTATCACTCATGAAGGACCGGATCTTTTCCCGCCGCCGCCGGTTTTCGTTGTCATTATACTTCTCTTCATGAGCGTGCCGTGTTTCGTTCAATTCCTGTGCCATAGCTTCCCACCCCTCCTGGTCCGCGAGCATATCAATCAATCCGTGATCAGGGTCCTTAGCCAAGTCGAACACATCACGACTCTCAATAGAGTCGTATATCTCCTGCAGAATTCGGTCCGGGATATCCGAGGGATCCTTCTCACCGTCGGTCGGGACAATCTGGTAGTTTTGCCCGCCAAATAGGTGCGGGAGTCCTTGATTTACGACACGACCGGTCATGTATCCTGCATTCCCTCGTACCCGGTCAAGACGCCACGTGATTTCTTCTTTCCGAACGATATCGTACGGTGCTATTGTGTAACCGTTCGATACATCGAACAGAAAATCAAAGAACGAATCACGGTGCTCAGGACGTGAGTGGTATGCGGTCTCTCTGAACCGGGTCAAATCAATCGGGTAAACGACGTCTCCGGTGTCTGCAGTGCTAATAACGAATTCTAAAACATCCTCTAAATCCGATTTGTGTGGTTCTAACGTTCCTTTTCGTTCCTTGGCCAGATCCACCCAATCTCGTTGGTCAAGGAATACTACCGGCGGCATGTTTGTTGTGGGACATGCCGTGACTGTAAGCGTGGTGCCTGGTTCGGGTGTCGCGCCCGGTGTGGTGTATCTGTCACCCTTCCCCCTGAGTCTCTTACCAACCAATATGAGAGTAGACCCGCAGGACCTCGAACTCGAAGATCAACTTGACCGTGTAGGAGTGGGTGCCGTACCCGCAACTGACTCCGGGTGTGCGACACACGACCTGAACTGGACCATCCCAGCAGACGAATTCGAATCGTTGCTCGAAACACACGCCGACAAGATTGACGAGATCGTAACGTTCTCATCAGAACTCCGGGAAGGAATGCGGGAACGTGCGTGTACCCAGGATTTATTCGTGCTGTTCGTTGACCCGGACGCCGTCGATACCTTCCACGATGATGTACTCCCCAGCTTAGAACCAGAACCGGAAGAAGACACTACCGGCACGACGACTGCAGCAGAGACTATCGTGTGGCCGGTGCGACAAAACCTGGTTATGTGGAAAAACGCAATCCTGTTTCTACTCATTGCTGTGATGGCAACACTACTCCTCCCAATCCGAGTCGTGTACCGAGTGTACCGTATCTGCCGCTCATACCTGTAACCGTCTTACCAACCGGTATGTCCAAAGTTCCGACGATCGAAGAACTCGCAGACGTGACCGGAGCGACCGAAGAACAACTCAAAGTGGAAGCGAAAGCAGCAGCCGGCATTCAAGACGTGCTCATCCGAACGACGCGGGAGGACATCGAGCACAAAGCCCGTGAGAACATTACCAACCCCGACACAACCGAGTGTTACTGGACCGTCAACGGCACCCCGCGGCAAACCGGGCGCGGTGCGTCCATCCTGTTCAGCGACGGCGATCGTGTAATCGCTCGCTCGCGCATCCGGCGCGTGGAGGACGGGCGCATCTGGTTCGACCCGGTGGAGTTCGTCGATGCCCCGCAGACGAAGACACCGCCGACTCGCGGGTTCACGTACGTTCGTTAACGCGCTCAACGGGGTGCAGGACCGTTCGTGTGTTCTCCGGGGTGTGTGGACGTGCGCAGGTACGTACCCGAGTACGTGGCCGTGTACGTGCGCGTGTACACCCGTCCGTACCTACCCGAGTCCGCCCGACCGCCCGTACTCACGTACGCACCCTCAGGCGAACACGTATCCTTACGTTATCCCGCTCGGCAACTTACCAACACACATGCCATTCCCGAAATCCGTCCCCCGACTCTCCCGTGAGGAATACCGGACGTTCCTGGAAGAACTGGACGCGTTCGAATCCTCGGATGAAATGGAAGCGAGCATTGACCGGCACCGGGAAGCACTCAGAAACAACGCGGACGAGTAACAGAACGATTTACGTTACTAACGACACACGACCAGAGTGTGCAACAGGCAGGCGAAGGAGACCGCGTCCGGATTGACATCCCCGACGAAGCAGACGTGGACCACGATCTGCACGGGGCGCACGGTGAGGTCGTGACTGTACTCCACGACGACGCCGGAGACGTGACTGGTGTTGATGTAGATAGTCGCCTGTACCGAGTCGCGTTAGATTCCGGGCGGACGGTGGACGTTCGGGGGCGTGACGTGCGCCCACCGATAGACGACTAACCGACGCGCACAGGCCGGTTTTCGCGGGATCACACGCTCCCGAACCAGGGGTTCGCGCCGACGTGAGCCGGTTTAGATACTCTGCAGTAAACACCGTTTGGTTGCGTGGGCGTGTGTACTGACGGACTCGTGTACGTTCGTCGGTACGTTCTCGTGTACGTACCTGTGTACATCCGTTCGAACAAGCACAGGTTCGTAGATACCAACGACACCAGGGACGGGCGTTCGTCCTACGGCAGTAACTCACTGATATCCGCACTCACGGAATCGAGCACCTGGGACGCCGTGTTAAGAGTAGTTAAACCCGTAATCACGAGCTTTCCTGATGCGAACACTAACACGACCGCATCGAAGCCCTCCGGCCGGTACACTAACCCGGGGAACTGTTCAGGCTCATACTCGACATTCTCAAGCCCTAACCCGATCGTGAGCGCGTTCAAATTCACAGCTTCTCCGTAGTCCCCAGTACAAACGATGTTCCGGACACCGAACCCGTCTGCCGACGGGTCGAACTGGATCTCAAGTCTCTGTAATCGCTCGATGAGCTCCTCACGCGATTCGGTCAGACCTTGCTCCGATTCAATCCCGACGATGTGGTAACTCCCAGTCCGGTACAGTGTTACCAACGCCCCGTTGGAGAGGCGGATATGCATCCCTGTGTGCCCGTCCGGGTCGTACTCTGCAACGTCGCCTAAATCGCGTGCAAGAACCTCTAAATCAAGCTCCAAATCGAACTCCCCGGACCCGACCACATTAACGACTTCTAACCCCTCACTCATCACTTAATCACTTTCAAGAACGTATCAAGATACGCTTCAATCTCATCCTTGTGGCCCGTAACACCGTACAGGTCGTACACGGCATCGTTCAACGCATCTACCTCCGCGTCAATCCGTGTTTCTAAGTCACCAATCGCACTGTCCAAATCACTGTGCTCATCAGCGAACGAATCCAAACTCTCCGGTAACTCCAAGTTCCGGAGTTTATCACCGGCTATGTACTCGTTCCCGTACTCTTCGAGGAATTCGGTGAGCGCAGCGGCTTCGTGCGTACTGTGCATCTTCACCGTGTAATGCGTGTTGAGACTCACTTCGGTCCCGTCTTGTTCGACGGAGAACGTCCTGATGTTGTAATCCCGTGACTCTTCGACCGACCGGATTTTCGAACGGAATGACACCGTACGACCGTCTTCTTTGAACGATTCGAACAGCGTCTCGCGTTCATGCCGGAGTTTCTTCACCTCGCGTTTGGCTTCGTGGAGTGTTTTGGAGTGGTCGGCGATCGTCTCTCGCGTGTCGTCGTCCGGGAGTTTGATGGGTGCGTGGTGCAGGTGTGATGGGCGGACTCGGACCGCGGGTGCGTGACGGAAACTCAGGTGTTCGTAGTACGCTTTGTAATAGAAGTCAAGCAGGTTACTGTTCAGCAGGCCAGCAATGTAGTGCGGATCAAGCGCGGCGCTCGATTCGGAGAATTCAGCTAATCCGCCGTCGTTCTGCAGTTGTAGGAAGTACGCCGTCTTATTGTAGAATTTCGGGTCTTCATCCGCTGCGTCCACAACGAACGTTAGTTCCGGGGCGGTCTCACGGTACGCGATTTTGTCTTTCCCGAACGCTTCCATCTTGTTACTGGACACGTCAGTGTCGTCGTCCGCTTCGACGGCGTCAAGATCGATGTACTCCTCAACGTCACCCGGTGCGTCACCCAGGTAGAACTGTTCGAGGTTCCTCCCACCGACGACAGGCGTGTCATGGTCGTCTGTTTTCTCTTCGGACGTGTACGGGCGGAAGAACCGGGGTTCCTCACCGCGAGAGACCGGTCCACCGCGCCCACCACCGTCCATTTTACACAGGTCGTTCAGCGGAACGCACTCGTCACCGTCTTCCAAGTCTGTTGCCACGCCCCAGAGCTCGTCCGTGATTTGGAAGTTCAACGTGAGGCGGTCAGACCAGTCACTCCACTCCTCAATGAACCGGTTTTGACTGACGGTGTACCGGTCGTACGTGTCTTCCGTAGTGATTCCGGGGTACTCGTCGCTTTCAAAGTCCGTTTCAAAGTCGTAGTCGGGTTCGTCACGCCAATCGAGAAGGTCTGCTGCGGCGTGGTCTAATGCGTACCCCCATTCGTTCCCGTCAGAGCCTTTCGGGAACACTTTCACGACCTCAGTTTCGTTCTCTTTCCGAACGTCTTCGTTGTCTTCCCCTGCGCGTTTCGTCAGTACGATGAGGATCGGGAACGTGTTGACGTCAATACCGAATATCTTGCATCGTGTAAGGTCAGCGACAAGGTCAATGGTCGCGTTGTCGCGGATGTACTTCATGGCGGGTTCCGACGGGTCAGTTACCAACAACGCGTTCGAGACAACGAATGCCAGCTGCCCGCCTGGTTCTAACCAGTCCAGCCCCTGTTCAATGAACGCTGTGAAGATGTCCGCTTGGTCTTCACCGAACACGTCGTGCAGACGTTCGTATTCGTCGATGCGGTGCTGGTCCTGGTTTTCCGCCCGGACGTACGGCGGGTTACCAATCACCCACGTGTAATCATCTTGCTTTGCTTCGATGATCTCGTCCAAGTCTTCTGCGTTGTCCTCTCGTGCCCTGTAGAACCGGTCGATGCTCGTGGTTTCTGATCCTTTCGCGGTTAACAACGAGTCTGTGTCGAACGTGGAGAACGATGGGAGTTCCAAGTGCGCGTCGTCACCAGCGCTACGGCGTTCCTGCAGGACACGGATGAGGAGGTTCGACTGCGCAAGCTGAATGGCGAACGGGTCAACGTCGAACCCACGGATTTTCTCGTTAACCAATTCGATCGCGTCCAGTAAGTCGTCGTCCCGTGTCAAATCGTATCCGGAGTCCTTTAACGCGTCAATCACACGACTCATGGCCGCTAATACGAACGTTCCGCTGCCGCATGCCGGGTCAAGGACGGGTTCGTCGCGTTGTTTGATGTTCCGTTCGTGCGGGGTGAATGACGAGTAATCCAGCAGGAATTCAACGGCGGTCGGTGGCGTGTAGTACGCTCCGAGTCGTTTTCGTTTCTCACTGTCCAAGCACTGCTGGTACATTTCACCGAAGATATCCCGATCTATCTCCCGGAAGTTGAAGTTGTCAAACCGTCTGAGAACGGTTTTCAGCACGTCTTCTTCGTAGTGGTACCAGTCGTGCGGGGTGTCTCTCCGGAACAACGGGGAGTACACTTCTTCTGCCTGCCGGGACGCAGTGCTCAACGGTTCGAGGAACTTGTTATCTCGGAGTTGGACTTTTTCGTCGTAGAATTTGATGAACCCGTTACTAATTACCTGACCGATAATCCCCATGTCTTCGAACGTCCGGATGAGCAGCAACCGGTTGTACAGCGTGTTTAGCGTCTGCAACTGGAACGTTTCGCGGATGTCTTCTTTATCCGATTTGTTAGCGGACTCGTAGTCTTTCCCGGTGAGGATTAACCACGACTGCCACTTGTCGTGCCATGCACGGGCTTCCTCGTACTCCGCTTCTTTACTGGACAGTTGATTCCGGAGCCCGAGTAGTTCCTCGCGGAATTCTGCCACTTCGTCAATCCACCGGTCCTCGTCAAGATTCCCGGACGCAGCACCGGACAAGTGTTCTTCGTAATCGTATTGCAGATCGTCTGCGACATGGTCAATCGCTTCCTTGTACGGTCCCCAGTCGATGTGTTCGCGGTACTGTTCACGGAGTTCTTCGCGTTCCGTTTCTATCTCCGCTCGTTCTTCTTCGAACTGTTCGTACTGGTCTTCATATACTTCGAATAACCGTTCGATGCTCGGGAGTAGGTCGTCGTTGAGTGCAGCGCGTGACGCTTCGATGAATTCCTCGAATATCTCCGGGTCGCTGATATCGCGTTGGCTGGGTTCATCGTTCCATTCGCCGTCGTACGTCCCGGTGATACGTGTTTTGAGTTGCGCTGCGGTCTGTTCGACGTCGTCGTCGCCCGGGTCGTTGAAAACTTGGAGTAGGTCGAGTTCGAGTTCTACTGGCGGGTCTTCGTATTCGTTGCTGAAGAAGATGTACCGCCCGTCGGTTGCGAGGATGTATTTGAGACGGAGTTGGTCGTTGTAGACGCGGGCTTCGCTGATCGCTTGCTCGATTTTGTACCGGGGGTCATCGTCACTATGTTCTTCGTCCCACGGTTTCTTGAGTTCACCAACGATTCGTGTGACACCGTCTTTGTCTTCCCAAACGAAGTCTGGACGGTCGCCGGATTCGATGATTTCTTCGTAGTCTGCGTGTTCTAACCCGAGTTCTTTCAGTATCGGGACGCCGTAGTTTTTCGCTGCTGTTTCTTCGCCGTGGTCCGGGTCTGTGACTTTTTCGTCAAAGTCGTCGGGGAGGTGTTCTGCGAGAGATTCCGTGAGACCGCTCATTGATGAGAGATTCTTCTCACGTTCGCGTTATAAGTGTGCGTCCTTCGTTTGGCTGTATCTCTCAGTCTTCTCTCCCGAGCGTATCTGTCGTTCTCCCCATCACACGAGTTACCTACGAGCACATCATGACACCGGAAAACCTCCCCAGTGCCGTCCAACGCGCGGCCGCTGACCAGCTTACCAACACTGACACTGACACCGCGCCGAATCGAGTGGAGTGCCGTGAAGCGGTGCTGAATGCCCTGGCCCTGTGGGGTGATTCAGGATTCGCTGCGGAAGCGTGGGTGGACGAGCAAGCCAACGAACTCTACAACGACATGCGGTGACCGGCGGCGCGAGTGACGGTCGCAGCACCGTATCTGTCGTTTATCCCCCTCCGCGACTTACGTGTAACTGGGAGGAGCACTCCAACACAGATTGACAGCATCTGCTTGGGTTGCTTGCTACCATCAACGCTTCTCCCATTCGCTTTACCCCTACCCGTTGCTTTTCCGATCACGTTCAGTGTTACGCGGTCTCCGTACACTCCGCGTATCTCCCGGTGTTACCCGTGTCCGGGTTACCAACGTACATGACGTTCAGTTCAGTCGGGCACGTGTACGAGGAAGGCGACGACGACCACGACACACCAGGTGAGTTCGTCGAACCGCTCATCGATGCAGTCTCCGGATTCGACTTAGACCCGTCGGCAAGCACATCATCGAACCTCGCGGAACGGAACGTTACCAAAGACGAAGATGGGCTGTCTATTCCGTGGCACGGTGACGTGTGGCTAAACCCGCCGTATTCGACTGTCAGTGACTGGTTAGAGTACGCGCGCAACGAGTACCACCGCGGTGCAGTGGACTCGATCATCTCCTTAGTGTTCGCCCGAACCAGTACTCAATGGTTCCACAACCACGCGACGACAGCTGACTTAGCGTGTTTCGTTGAAGGCCGGCTGTCGTTCGGTGAGGCGGCGAATTCCGCGCCTGCACCGTCTCTCGTGCTCGTATGGGGCGACGCAGCTGAGAACACGGACGTAGTGGAATACTTATCGTCGCAAGGGTTCCTCGTGAAGCTCCGTGACCGGGACGTGGGCGCGCAGGACCGGTTAGACTCGTTCGCGCCCGGGGTTAACGCGTGTGAGTACTCGGAATCCCCGGCTGACTGACCGGTGGCTCGTGGTTTTTACGGGCGTATCTGTCGGGCATCCCGGTCTACACGTTACTAACACGTGTAATGGCAGCAATAATCAGCAAGACGGTGAATGGGTACGGGCCGTATTTGTATAAGGTCACGCACCTTGGTGGTGGGAAGCAGAACTGGGAATTCCTCGGGAAGGCCGGCGCGGTTGACGAGGAACTCGGTCCGGTTCCGGATGATTACCAACCGGAGACGGAACACGCCGTGAACGGGGTTACACGGTCGCGTGTGGACGACCCGGCAGCGGCCGCACTCCTTGACGGACTGGACGGAGACGACGCTGCAGGCACGTACGAGGACCTCGTAGACGCCCTCGCAGTCGAAGGCAGCAAAGCATACGACTCCGGGGACATGCGGTCACTCCTCAACCTGATGGACACCGACGACCCGGAGCTCGCAGACGCCATCGACACGATCCAAACCGAACGACGGTCGAACTCGTTCGGAACGAGTACCACCACGAGTGAATACATCCCCGCGGACGAAGACGAAGTCCGTGAGGCTCTCGATACGATTGAGGCGAAAATCGGTGTGCGGCCCGGTGAGATTGATGAAGACGACGAGTACAGTGTCACGCTTACCAACACGGATATTCGGATGCCGACCGACGCGGACGCTGCCGCTGACCTCGTGAACGGTGTCGTGGACTCCGTCACTGACTCGTGGCGCGTGGCAGAACCGGATCAGCAAGCGAGCGTGCAAGCGGCGTTAGAGGACACAGTCGGCGTCGACGCAGTCCGGAAGGCGAAGGACACAGCGAGCGATCCGGACGCACTCGGGTTCGCGCACCCGGACACGATACCAACGAACGCCGGCGAGAAGGGGAAAACACCGGTCACAGACCTGTACGGTGTCGGTCCCGCGACGGCGAAAGAAAACCATCCGAACGGTGACGAGATCGCGTTAGAAGACTACGGTGAGTTATCCAGCCTGCAGCGTGAGCGCGTTGCCGTGGACGTTGACATCAAGGAGAACACGGACGCAGTCGGTGACGTCGTCGCACGCGTCTCAGACCGTTCTGGTGACCCGGCGACGGCCGTTATCGGTGCGCTGCAAATGACTGACTCGCGGATAGACGACCTGTACGCGTCCGATCAGGGTGACACGGTGTCAGTCGGTCCGACCGGTGAGGATTGGGGTGGGATAAGTCAGGATGAAATGTCTCGCGTGGAGTCCGTGGAACACCGTGACGGCGAGGTGCACATGGAGACAGCGGGCGGTGGGGAGTCGCGGTACTCAAGCACGTACTGGGAGTTACTCGACCCTGTGCTGCCCGACGACGCGGTGATGCGTTCCGGGAACGACGACACGCACCCGCTCGAAATCGAGCTCGGGAACGATGATTCGATCGTGCTCGCACCGAAGGTCGAATAACACGGTCTCTCACGGTTACTAATGAGAGAGTTACACGCTCGGTCACAGGCAATCGTTGCGGTCGTTGTACTGCACGGTTCCATCACAATCCGTGGTCTTACCAAACTGACTGGTGTTACGCAGCTCACAGTTCGAGCGGTGCTCCCACGACTCGTGGAAAATGAGTACATCGACAGGGACGGTGATACCCTCACGCCTGGTTTGAACGCGCCAGAACCTGCGTAACACAGTTACCAACCAGCAGGGTCCGTGTTATGCTGACTGCGGGACGCCGTACGCGTTCAATATTTCTGGGTACCGTTTCCCGATCGTGACGGCGGACGCATCGGTTGATTGTGCGACGTCAACTTGCGTGATGCCTTCAATGTGGATAACGGTCGCGGAGTACACTGCTGCGGCCGCGATCGCGGTCGGTGCGCGGCCGGAGTGCAGGTTCTCGTTCTCGGCGGTGTCAAGCATGTCTACAGCTGTTTCCCGGACGGCTACCGGGTCGTCCACGTCCAGGGCATCGACGTACCCTGGAATGTATTCGCGCGGGTCTGCAGGCGCGGCTTCCACACCGAGCTCGCGTGCGACGTACCGGATGTCAGAATCTACGCGCGACGGGTCCTGTAACCGTGACACGCTGTACACGTCACCAGGCTGCCGCGGGCAGTTACACTGCCGTGCAGCGAGCGTGATGCACGCTGTCGCCATGCCTTCAATCGACCGACCGCGCATCAGGTCCTGGGTAACGCACTGTTTCAGCATCACGCACGCCGTTTCTTCGACGTGTTCGGGGAGTCCGAGCGCGGACGCCATGCGCTGTACTTCCGCTAACCCGGTTTGCTTCGTCCGGTCGGCGCTTGTCGCTGTCTTGCTGCGGGTGTTCCACTCTCGGAGACGGTCCATCTGCTCCTGCTTGGATTTGGAGAGTGGGGTCCCGGACGCGTCGCGGTTCTGCCAGTCGATGTTCGTGGAGAGGCCTTTATCGTGGAGTTTGTCCGTGGTAGGGGCTCCGACGCGGCTTTTCTCCTCGCGTTCTTGCTGGTTGAACGCTCGCCATTCCGGCCCTCGGTCGATGCGGTTCTCGCTGGTTACTAATCCGCAGTCCTCGCACACGATTTCTCCGTTGTCGCGGGTGAGGTCACCGCCGCATTCGCCGCACGTCTGCTGGGATGTCGTGTCCTCGCTGGACTCGGTGTTTTGTTCACTGTTTGTACGTGTTTCACCGTTTTCACGGGTTCTGAGGCGTGTAGGGGTGCCTGCCATGGGTATGTTAGTATACACACCCCATGACCAAGTTTGACAGATACGCCGGTTTACTAACGACGCGCCGCTGGCGGGCGGGTGTCCTGCGGTTCAAGACGGTATCTGTCGCGCTTCCCTCCCGGTGTCCTGCGTCTGAGTATGGCGACGATCGTTCACAAGCGCATCAACGGGTACGGGCCGTACGCGTACCGAGTTACCTACGGCGGTGGGCAGCACCACTGGGAGTACCTCGGAAAAGCCGGGGAGGTAGACACGTCACCCGGCCCCGTCACGACGACCAGGCAAGAGGACCGTGATGCGGGTGCTGACGGCGACGGTACCGACGACGACCACACGGACCCGGACACGGGAGGGGCGGCTACAACGCACGCTGACGCCCCACGTGACCGCGCACACTACGAAGGGACTCTTGACCGGATACTGGACGGTGAATCGTACGGTGGTGCTGACGACTGGTACGACTCAGAAGCTCGGTGGGCAGTCGATCAAATCACCGAGCACTACCACGAACACGACATCCGAGTCTCACTCACCAACATCGACGACATGGACCGGCTCCGTGACACGGTCGCGGACATCGAGGAACTCCGGGACGCCGGTGTGCTGGACGGGATCCACAAAATCACGACCACTCCGGGAGAGAACCTCGCGGAGAAACACGGGGGCGTGTCCGGGGTGAACGCGGAGTACGAACCGGAACCGCAGGACATCGTCGGGAACAGTCTCGGTTACCAACCCACGATAACGCTGAACGGTGACACGTACCGTGACGGCGACGACGGGTCGGTGACGTCGTACGGAACTGATATTGAGGACACCCGGCACGCGCTTTGGCACGAAGCCGCGCACCACGTTCACTTACGAGAGTACCACGACGCAGACGTGGACATCGAGTCAGTCATGGACGCCAACGACGGCGGCGTATGGGACCGCATGCACGCCTCCATGGACCCTTACCGCGACGCGATCGGCGAGGAGTTCGGGCAAGGACTGGACCACGACCCGATAGAGTTCTACGCAGAAGCCCGGTCCCGAGACATGCGCGGGGAGGACTTACCAACCGACGTGCATGACGCTATGCACGCCGTCGAAGCCGATAACATCCTCACAGAGTAACGTATCTGTCGCGCATCCCCTCCCGTGTTCTACCAACGCGTAGCATGGCAACTATCGTAAAGAAAACCATCGACGGTGCAGGCCCGTACCTGTACCACGTCGAATACAGCGGAGGGAAGCATCACTGGAAGTACCTCGGCCCAGCCGGTGCAGTAGACGAAACACCGGGGCAAGTCCCAGACTCGTACGACCCGGACACGGAATACGAGAACGGTCCCCGGACCACGCTCACCGCAGCGCTGGACGACCCTGGACTGCAAGCCGTCGCCAGCGAAGCTACCACCGACGAACTCGCAGACGCAATCGAAGAATTCAGCGGGGAGAAAGACATCCTGCAAGCCGTCAAAGAAGTAACCGACGACAACCGGCTTGAAACCGCAATCGAGGATATCAACGGGTTCACGCCCGACCTCAACGCCGAAGTCACGCGCGAACAAGCTGACTACATCGAAGAACAGCTCGGGTTCCGACCGTTCGATCTTACACTCACCGACCCGGAGAACGAACACCAAGACCCGATGATCAGCCTGGACGTGGACGACGTGTGGCTCACCGAGAACACCGACCTGAACGCTGACCTGTTGGAACACGCTGTCTCGGAGCACACCGAGGACATGTACGACGCCGCTAACGACCTCGCAGAGTACGGCGACTATCCTACCAACGAAGCAGCTGCACAAGAACGCATCATGAAAGACTGGGCCGATGTCGTCGGTGAAGAAACCATTCACGACATCAAACAGTCCGTAACAGACCCTGACACGCTCGGATTCGCACTCCCGTCCGACGTCCCCGCGAGCGGTGACGACCCCGGACGGACACCGCTCACCGACATTCCGTACATCGGCGGGAAAACAGCCGCTGACATCCACCCGAGCGACGATGTCATGGCCATCGAGGACCTGCACGACCTCTCCGAACGCCAGCAGGAACTCGTAGACACGGATACTATGGACGGGATGGACTCACTGGACAACGACATCCCGACCGGAATCGCCAGCACTGTCCCCGAAGCAGACCAAGACCACACCGGTGACACGATCGGGCGGCTCCTCGGGTTGATGGACCGGCGTGACGCCGATTCTAATACGCGGTGGTCGGGTGCATCGAACGTATTCGGTATAGACGACGGTGGGGAAATGCGTGACAGCGTCAGTGACAGTACAGACTTATCGCGCGTTACTAATATCACGAAAAGCGAGGACCGCGGTGACGCAGAAGGTTACGCGTTAGTTGAGACGGAAAACGGCGACACGGCAAAATTCGAGGACGAGTACATCGAGTTCCTTGAGAACGCCGCGGATGCAGCTGACACAGAGATCGTCGGTGGAGACAACGTCCCAGCGTTCGTGCGACTCCCGGACGGGAACAACCTCGCCGCTGCAGCACGAGTCCCGCGAGACGAGTGACAACGGAAAACGAAGAGGCTTATAACGCCTGACTGACTGTCGTTTTGCGGCGGGGTGGTGGCCCACCACGACCACCACAACCACTGCCCCGTCAGGGGTTGCCGGGAGGAACACACTCCCGGCATCACTCTCTCTGTGAGACCGCCGCGCCGGTCACGGCGGCACGTCGACGCATCCCGACTGGTCACTTATATTCTGGGTATCTTACTGACAGAACGAACCCTGGCAGTCGTGGTGAACGGTTTGCGTAACACGTTCACTGCCCAGCGGTGCCTAACGGCCGGTGTGACGGTTGCTGTTCCCTATCGAGCGTTCTGTCTCATAGTGGGTTACTACCGACGTGATTTTTCGTACTGTATACTACGGGTTCTCAGGATTCTATTCGATAAGGGGGTGAGGGTTTATATACTATTAAATGGGGGGTGATAGTAGAACACACTTAAAGACACATAAACCCTCACCCCCTTGTTCGGCTTAGATTCTGAGAACCCGTATTATAGTAGAGGCCGAACCGCCCGGTCACCACCACACGAACACTCACCGCATAACGTATCTGTAAGTTATCCCGGTAGGGGACGTACGTGTGGATATGAGCACAGACACAACCGTTCCACCGGAACACCTCGACCCGAAACAGTACTTACCAACCCCTGCAGCTGCTCCCGATATCCCGCCACGAGCGATCGGGCTCGCAGAAGACATCTTAGACACGACGTTCCCCGCTGGTGAGTTCGCTGGCGCGCGCCGGTCGGCGCTCGCTGGCGCGGCGTTGTACGCCGCGTGCGTGGCGCTCACTGGTACGGGAGTGTCGCAGGACACCGTGGCGGATGCGACCGGTACAACGGCCGTCTCGATACGCTCATGGATGCATGACATGGCGGAGCGTGCGGTGACGGAGGATTCGGTGGATGTTGCGGTGGTTTGTGATACCAACGTTGAGACGCGAGCGGCGTGGGATAGGCTCAGTCACTTGGCGGGAGGGGGCGGTATTCCTGAGCTTCCGGACGCGTCCGCGTTTGGTGAGGAGTAGGTGTTCTGAGACGGAGGACACACGCGCGTGTGTGGTTACTAATTACTGGGGAGGAGTTCGTCGCGCGGGACGCCGTGCTGTAGGGTTGACGGGTCCGGGTCTTGTTTTACCAACTGCCGGCCGTCGTCAGTGATACTGTAGGCTTCCATGTCGTCACGCCGTTCGGCGAACCCGTGGAAGTGGAGGGTGTACAGGGTGTCTGCGGCGTCGCCGGCGCTCGCCATGTTACCATCGTCGGTGGGTGGGAGTCGTTCGCGGAAATCTGTGGGGATAGTGACGCCATCAATGTCGTGGAGGGTTTTGAGACCGTCGTAGACGTGCCTGTAGAGTTGGACGAGAGTAGTGTCTGTCTCTGCGCACGGGTCGGGTGCGGGTTGGGTTTCACGGTCTTCTTCGGGGATGTTGTCGGGGTAGGCGTGTTCTGGTGTGGGTTGTGCACCGCACGCTCGGGTGACGAGTCGGTGGAAGAGTTCGTCGTAGGATCTGTTGTGTTTCTCGATGTGCGCGGTGGCGTAGCGGCCCCACGTGGTGATTTCGTACATGCCGCTGCGGTCGGCGGGGCCTGGGCTGTGGGTGTAGCCTCGGAGTTCGAGTTTGCGGAGGCGGTTGGCGGTGTAGTTTTGGCTGGTGTCTTCGAGTTGTGCTGCGAGGTTGGTTGGTGTTTCTCGTGTGCCGTGTTGGAGGCCAGTGAGGATTTTGGCGTCTGTGGGCATGACGAGGGGTTCGAGGGTTGCTTCGGTGGTTTCGGGGGTCATGGTATTATGTTACCAACGTTGTCTTACCCCTTAATGGTTAGTGTTTGATGCCGGGTTCTCGATGGTGTTTTCCGGCGTTGTACCTCAGCAAACGTTTATTACCCCCGGGACCAAAGTATGGAGTAACCCCTGACGGAGAACGTAGATACCGTCGCAAAATCGCCGCCGGAGAACCCTGCCAGGTCGCGCCGGCGGCGAGGGGACGAGAATCAAACCATGACCCGTCCAACCTCGTATGACCGTACGACACGCACCGACTTAAAAACACCGGAAACTCCGGCGCACGCCGCCGAGAACGCAGGAATCGCAGGTGAACAGTAATGCCAAGCGAGTACACTTACACGATCGAAACTGAAGACGACGACAGTCCGAATCTGTACAAGAAAGCAGCTAACCAAACCACCGACCGCCCGACCGAGGAAACCGACGCAGTCATGGAACTCCTCCAAACGCAACTGGAATCCAGTTCCATGACCGAATCCGGTCCAGAACTCGCTGCAGCCGGTGAAGCCCTCGCCGCGATCGCCACGCAGCACAACGCCGCCGTGGACGTCAAAGACCGCGCGGACCTTCGTGCACGGGAAATCGGTAAGAACATCCAATTCATCGGCGGTGGAGACCGCATCCTCGGTGCGATTGAACCGCACATCGGTGAAGTAGAACGCGAACAAGCAGAAGAGAAAGTCGAAGAACTCGCAGAAACCGGGTCTGCATACACGCTCGACTACGGCGTCGGGTTAGACGAATACATCGAGAACCGGTTAGAACGTGTAGTGGAACTGACGAACCGGGACCACGTGTCCGAGTACACGTTCGAATTCAACTTCAGCGACGGTACCAGTGTTGAATTCGAAAACAACGACCATCGGGACGAGAAGGAATTCTACGACCGGATCTCAACCGCCGCTCCCGTCAAAGTGCATGAGGAGTACGCGTCCGCTCAGGCCCGTGAAGACATTTCCGGGAACCCGTCCGAAGACGACTGGGCGGAGGAACAGTACCGGAAACTGTCACTCGGTCCCGAGGAACGACCGTGGGGTCTGTCGTGGAACAACGTGATTGTGGACTTGGAAGACGACAAAGGTGAAGGCATGGCGGAACCGCCGGCAGGCCCGCGGACAGATGCGTGGGAAGACCTGCAGACCTCCATCGAGAACGGTCGTGCGGCGCACGACCGGCAGTCAGTCGTTGACGCTGCTGACGGCGCGGTGCACTACAACGAAGACCACGACGAAGTCTGGGTTCCCACGAGCATGGTGGACGCAGCCTGCGAGGACTACGCGACGAACCGTGAGAAACTCGTTCGGGAACTGGACGCTCGCGGTGTCACGACCGACGAAATCAGCGGGATGGGGTGCTCGGTAGCGAAGGACGGTATTCGGTGGTGGCGGTTGAAGGCGTCGGCGGTTGAGATGCCGCGAATCGTGCAGTCGATTGAGGAAGCTGATACGTTCGCATCCGCCGGGAAAGCGGCTGCGGACGGCGGCACGACCACGTTCGGGGGTGACGAGTAATGCCCCGAGTTAGTGAGACAGCGTTCGAGGACGTCGTCTCGCAGGGCGTGTACCGGAACCTGGACGCGGACCTGCAGAACGGGTACGTTCACGGGTTAGACACCGCGGCCGTGGACGACTCAGTCCTTCTCTGGGGGCCGCCCGGGTCGGGGAAGACGACGGAGTCCCTCGCGCGTGTCGCGGGGTACGTGGACGCTCACGACGACGTGAGCCCGCGCGACGTGACCGTGGTGACGTACCGAACGGAGCTCGCGGTGAGCATCACGGAGCGAGCGATGGACTGGGAAGTGTTCCCGTTCGCAGACGGTATAGAAGACGCGTACGAGTACTGGGGGACGGCGCACGCGGTCGCTACGCGTGTCACCGATTTCTTAGGTCACATTGACGAGGATTCCCCGACTCACGCCGGGATGGTTGACGGGAAGGCAGCGCGCGCGTTCTGTGACGAGCACGGAATCGAGTACAAGAACGGTGTGAACGGGCGGGATTCGCAGTGGGAAGTGTTCCACGCGGTGTACACGTACGCGAAGCAGAATCTGCTGGATGTCGGGACGTGGAGGTACATCACTGACGACGAACTCCTCGGGACGGTCCGGTCGAACACGATCGCGTTCCGGCGACTGCAGGATTTCCACGACAAGTGGGGTCAGAGCGCGTCGTTCGACGTAGCGGTGGAGGCGTGGGAGTCGTGGAAGCGAGAACACGACTGTCACGACTTCTATGAACAGTTAGAAATCGGGCTCGCGGCCGGGTTGCCGGGTGACGAGTTCGTGGTGATTGACGAGCTCCACGACGCGTACCCGTTAATGGTGAAACTGTTCGAGCAGTGGATTGATGCGGCCGGGACGGCGGTCGCGGCTGGTGACCCGGATCAGGTGTGTAACGCGTTCAGCGGTGCGTCACCGGAGATATTCACCGGGCTGAACGACCGCGTGGGCACCGACTTGAAACCGGTGAAACTCCCGAAGAGCCACCGGGTGCCGGACGAGCACTTCGAAGCCGCCGCGAGGATCTTATCCCGGCACCGGACTCCGCCAGAGTTGGAGACGGCGGGTGAAGGTGACTTGTACCGGCACACCACGCCGGGGTCGATGGAGTACGACGACCAGGACGGGTGGCGGATGTTCCCAGAGACTGCGAGTCAGTCCCCGCTCCGGCTGCACGAGGAGTACGGGGCGGATATGATGCATATGGCGCGGACTCAGATGCTCGCGGACGGTGTCGGTGCGTGCTTGGATGCTGGTGGTGTCGTGTACCAGTCGCAGGAAGACGTGGCGGGGAACTGGGCGCGGCGGCTGCACGTTATGCACTCGTTGCGTGCTGTCCGGGATGTCCGGCCGGCGCAGCAGGTGTCTGTCGTGGGTGACGGTGACGAGTACGGCCGTGACGGTGAGCGTGACGGGGCGGTGAAGACGCCTGAAACGTCGGATGTTCGGTTGACGCCGCGGCAGGCGCGGGTGCTCCTCAAGCACACGGACGAGGGGTATTTGGACGGGTCGCGGTCGGACGCACTGTCACGGGTGAACGAGCGAGAGATAATGCCGAACACGTCGTCTCTCGTTCCAATGCCGGTGCTCGCGGACATGGTGTCACGGGACTGGTGGGCGGTCTACGGGCAAGGAAAGGAGTCCATCGAGAACCTGGTGTACGTGAACGAACACGCCGGGTTCACCGGGAATCGGGATCGTGACGTGACGGCCATGCAGCGCGCGTGGGAACGGTACGGTGACGACCTTCCCGAGAAACCGGGTGACGTGGAAACGCGTCTCTGGACGATGCACGCCGCGAAAGGCGACGAAGCAGAACACGCCGTTGTCTATACGGGCGTGACCGGCCGCGTTCGGGACGGTATCCGTGAGGATGAACGACAGGCAGAGAACGAATCGCGGACGTGGTATGTCGCTCTGACGCGGGCGACGACCGGGCTGCACATCGTTCGGGATGCGTTCGACATGACGTGCGACGACTTTGAAGGGATGGTCCCGGACGATTTGGAACCGAAGGCGGCTGCTGCGGCGCGTGAACGACGACGCGCACGTCGTGAGGGTGACGGGCCCGGTGAGGGAACGGCGGCGGACTGACGGGCGTCTGCGGCGTTCTCGTGGTCGTGGTTCCCTGGTCTGTTCCGGGGTGCGTGACACGAGTGATTCTGGTTACTAATGCCGTGCCGGGCGGCGGGGTTTTGAGTATGGTTTTGATAGTGTTACCCGGAGTTGTGTAACGGCAAACGTTTATTAGGCACGGGGTGGTAATACCATGTACGATGGTAGCAGACTCAACCACAGACGAACAAAAAGCGCGATTCGGCGCGTTCACCAACGTCGGATTCACCGATCCTGAGGGGCGAGCGTACCCGGACGAGCTCACCGAGAACGAGCGGTGGATGGGCGCGCAAGAAGGTGTAAAGTACCCGTTCGCACCGTGGGGGACGCGAGACCCGCCGGTCGAATGCATTGACGATGACTGCCCAGCTGACCGGTGTGACGACCCGTGCTGCACGTGTGACGGGCGGTACAAGTGGTCGCATGAAGGGCACTACCGGACCGGTGACAAGGTAGACTTAGTAATCCCGACCGGGGAAATCGAGCACCGAGCGTACATCTTCGCAGAAGACGACGGGCTTCTCTTCATCGATGGTGACGATGTCCGGTGTCCGGAGACCGGTGACGTTCACCCGGCGTTCAAAGCGTTCCTCGCTACACTCGGCGCGACATGGTGCGAGGTGTCCAAATCCGGGAGCGGTATTCACGCCGTGTACACCGGTGCCCTGCCGGCGGTAGCGAAGAAGGAACCGGTGCTGCAGTTAGACGATGAAGCGTGGGGCGAGAACGACGACGGTGACCTCCCGCAGATCGAGATTTACCCGACGAAGCACAACTCCGTGCTGACCGGGTGGCACGTTCCCGGGACACCGGTCGAAGTGAACGCGGCGGACGAGACCGCCCTTCGACCGATTCTGGACGCTCACGGGAAGACCACGGACCCGCGGAAGAACACCACGCAGGACGTTCAGGAGTTGACGCGCGGTGACGCGGACGCGACCGTGGATGCGGACGTTGTGACGGACATGGAAGACGTGTTCACCGCTGTGAACAACCTGGATGCGCGGGATGTGGCTGACGCGACGATCGTGCAGTCCTGGTCCGACCCGGCCGGGACAGAGTTCCGAGCGTTCCTCCCAACGTGGGGAACGTCGTCTGACGGCGGGACGGCGAACTTCGTCACGGAGGACGTGTGGAAGGACAAAGGCCAGGACTCAGGGCATGGCGGGCCGCTCATCATGGCGGCGATTGACCTGCGTATCCTGAACCATGACGGCGCGGAGCCTGGGGATGTGACCGGGCGTGACGCTCACCGGTGTCTTGACCACTTGCGAGACCTCGGGTTCGACGTCCCGGAGTACGTGGAGTCGGGTGACACGGCGGACCTGTACATGGACGTGCTCGGGGAGTACAAGGACGCAGGGACGAATCCGTGGGAGAACCCGGATGCGTGCCTCGTAGCGTCTATTGAGGCGCGTGAAGCCGGTGCAGTGACGCCGGAAGCTGATGCGCCGACTCTCGCCTTGCACGCTATCATCGAGGACGTGCTGGGCGTGTCGGCGGATTCGCACGCCGTGACGGATAGGACGTACGGCACGGCGCAGGCGGTGTTTGACGACATGTCCGTGGAAGACGCGCGTGACGTGACGGACCTTCCCGACGACACTGACAGTAACACTGCAGCTGACAGTAACACGGACACGGGACCGGAGACGGGTGACATGGTGCTTCCGGACGAGTTCGATGGTGACGCGGACTCGACCGGCGGGCGCGGAGACCCAGTGGCCGACGACGACGGTGTCACGGTCCCGGAGGTTCCCGACGACGTGACCGGTGAGGGAGAGTCGTACGACGCGTTCGAAGAAGCGGATCTCACGGTAGAAGCGACTACCAACGACACGCCCAGCACGGGTGCGTCTGGCGGTGCGAGCGAGTGGTCGGGCGGGCAGTAACACGATTCAGAGGGTTACTAACACAATGGCATTGAAACAGTGGGTACGGGCGAATTGGACGGACGTGATGGGGATTCCGCGGCATGACGCGGGTCCTTGGATGCTCCGAGATACACCGCTGCCGTTATCGACGTTATCGAAGTTCAAGCCGGGGCGGTATGCTGGCGCGCGCGGTCCTGTGGAACGAGTTCCGAACCCGTCCGGTGGGCCGAATACGCACGTGATGGCGTCTCGAACGAAGCCTGAGACGGCGCAGCAGCGGTATGAGACGGGCGGGTCGTCGTGGGAACGGTCGGTGTTGAGTACGTTGGCGGAGACCGCGCCGTCGCCGATCGGCCGCGCGGAGGTGGAGGCGTTCGCAGCTGACCCGGACGCGGACCTGTACGTGGTTGAGTTGTTCCCCGGTGACGCGGTTACTAACGACGTGCGTGTGCTCCGGGAAGACCTTGGACTCAACGTTCAACTGGTTGGTGTTGGCGTGTCGGAACCGGACGGGTATCCGGGCGCGTTCGTTGCGGCGGACCGTGACACGCTACGTGACCCGGATTCCGTGGTGATGCGCGCGGTCCCGTCCCCGGATCTGTTGGTGATGTCACCTGGCATCGAGTACGCGGGCGTGGCGACGCGCATGGTTGAACGGTGTTCTCCGCGCGCGGCGTCGGTGAATCCGGTTGAAGGGGATGTGGTTGATGTGGTTGAGTCGTCGTTACTGCTTACCAGCGACACGGGGGATTCGAGTGATTCGGACGGGGATTCGGAGCAGTTCTCGTTGGACGTGTTCGGGTCTTCGACGGGTGATGCGGCGCAGTTGTCGTTACGGTCGGCGTTCGCTCGCGCGTGACTGACGACACTGGACGGGACGCGCGCGGTCGGACCCTCAAGTCCGGGTGGGCGCTGGTTTTATATCCAAGTCCCGAGTTTGTATTCGCGGAATCCGGTGACTGCGCCGGGACGGGAATGATGGTGACTTGAGATGCTGGGAGAAACGACGCGAACGCTTAAATGGAGGTTACTGCCTTCTTGCGACTCCTCAGCAAGTTGTTTTCACATGGGCGCTGAGGGATTTGAACCCCCGACAGCTTGGTCCGAAGCCAAGTACTCTGTCCAGGCTGAGCTAAGCGCCCACGTCGCCGTGGCCGACCCTTCGCATTACCCCAAAACGCACCCACTCTAAAAAATGTCTCTATCCTCTTGCGCTGACTCCCGGGACACTACGGTGGACGTTACGCTTATCCATACCATGCCCGTAACTGAGCTATGCCGATCACAGACGACGAGACAATCGTACAGCTCCTCGAAACGAGCGATACAATCGCCGTCGTCGGCTGCTCATCGACACCCGGCAAAGCCGCCCACGACATCCCGAAGTACCTGCTCGAAGCGAGCTACGACGTGATCCCGGTCAACCCCTTCGCCGAGAATATCTTCGACCGTGATGCGTACGACTCGCTGTCGGACGTCCCCGACAAAATCGACGTCGTCGACGTGTTCCGTCCGAGCGAGGAAGTCCCTGAAATCGTCGAGGCAGCGCTCGACCGTGACGACGATGCGGCGATCTGGCTTCAGGAGGGTATCACTCACGACGAGAGCGCGGAGCAAGCCGAAAAAGCGGGCCGACAATTTGTTCAGGACCGGTGTATGAAAGTCGAGCACCAGCGACTGCTCGGGTGACTGCCCGGACGCAATCTGCCCTTCTGGAGTAACTCTCTCAAGACTCACCAGCAGCGGATCCAGGCTCCGTCTCGGCGTCTTCTGACTGCCGTTGGCCTGCTCCGTCGGTTGGCACGTCATCGCTCTCGACCGCTTCGATATGGGCGTCCGCGATCACCGTCTCGACGTCGATTCCCTCGTTCTCGGCGAGTGCTTCGAGCAGCGCGCGCTGCTCGGCGAGGTCGGTCTCGATCTCGTCGACTTGCTCGCTCGTGGTCGCGACCTCCTCACGGAGTGACTGGACCTGCCCACGGAGCTGGTTCATCTTCTCGTAGAGATCCTCTGCCGCACTGGTGACTTTCTGGAGTTTCTTCGCCGTATCGCCAAATCCCATGACGAGCAATTGTGACTCGGCATTTGTGCGCCTTTCGGTGCGACTCAACGAACGTCGCCATTAAGACACCGGCGGCCGGACGTGCGGACATGGACCGAACGCGTCTCGTTCCAGCCGTCGGGATCCTCGCGTGTCTGGCGTTTCTGGCCGCACTGTCGTTTCCGTTCAGTGCTGGATCGGTGAGTACCTACTACACATCGGGAGCGTTGAACCCGCTTTTCGGTGGGCTGTTCGCACTCGTCACGATCATCGTACTCGCCGCGGGCCGGGAAGAACGCACTGATCCAGCACGTTCCGCCGGCGTTGCACTCGCACTCGGACTCCTGATTGCGGTGATCGTCGTCGTCTGGCTGATGACTGCCCGGACGGATGTCCTTTCGATCACCTGGCTCCACCGATACGCACTCGCGGGGACCGCTGTGTCGATCCCGATCGTCGCGGCGTGGTACGCGTATGCACTAGACATCTTCTGACCGTCGCCCCGTCGAGACGACGAGCCGAAAGGCCCTTATGGGTTAATGAGGTACAGTGAACTGGACTAGGCCGGGCGGTTAGGCCCCGCTCTCACCCCGCACTATGGTCTTCAGCGGGGGCCGAACCCCGGGGGCGTCCGTGCAGACGGGCGCGGGCCCCGTTAGCCAACGTCGAAGCCTCGTCCTGCGGGGGTAGCGGTCGACGCTGAATCGCCTGCAGGGGCGTGCCGGTGTCGTTAACCGGGGGCAGCCCGCCAGGCGCGGAAGCGAGCAGCGGACCCCCAGACACCTGCCGCTCGCAGGGTCGCGGGGTGGAGGAGGCACGCGGGATTCCCCGCGCTCGAACGCCGGGCCATCCCGGGCGTCCACTCCATTCATACCACACCACCTTTTTCGCGGAGGCATCGCCGCGAGCAACTGCTCGCGGCTCAACCCCCGCCAAAAAGCTGGATCAAAAAGCCGAATTCGCCGCGTCGCGGCGAATTCGGAGAGGCCGCGTGTCGAATCGAACAGGATGCTGCTTAACAGTGATCACGATACGGCCTGAATGATCTCACCTCTGAGAAGAATCGCTCCAGAATTTCGTCCCCGAATGGCGCTGTTTACCTCTCAGCCGATTCGGCCAGCCCACCGCCCTCGACGGCGAGTTCGCCGCCGATGGTGCGGTTGGGGTACGGAATGTTGATGTCGGCCTCGTCGAAGCGTTCCTTGACCGCCTGGACGTATTCGGCGCGGGTCTTCACGAAGTCCGCGCGACTGGGGTTGTCGATCCAGATCCGAGACTGCAGACCGACTGAGGAGTCGCCGAGTTCGACGAGTCGGACGGAGGGCTCTGGATCGTCGAGGATCTCGTCGTGGGCAGTGGCCTCTTCGAGGATAATCTCGGTCGCCTCGTCGACATCGTCGTCGTAGCCGATGCCGAAGGTGAACTTCATCCGGAGCTGTTCTTTCGCGACGGGATTCTTGATGACGCCGCTGGTCAGGTTGGAGTTGGGAACGGTCAACAGTTCGTTGTCGAAGGTTCGGATACGCGTCACCCGGAGACTGATGTCCTCGACGACGCCGCTATGGCCGTCCCACTCGATCCAGTCACCGATCCGGAAGGGTTTGTCGGTGAAGATGAACACGCCGGCGACGAAGTTCGCGATGACGTCCTGCATGGCGAACCCGATCGCGAGTGTGGCAGCGGCGGCGATCGTCGCCAGTGACGTGAGGAAATTGCCGAACCCGGCCATCTGAAAGGCGACGGCGACGGCGACGAAAACGAGTATACCACGCGTCAGTTTCAGCAGGGGTACCGACGCGTGCTTGTCGACGCCGCGAGCCCGGAGCCCACGGCGGACGAGTGGCTGAATCGTCGCCCGACCGAGGAGATACACCGTAGCGAGCACGATGACGAAAGTGAGTGCCGAACCGATGGGTTCGGCATAGGGGACGCTCTGTTCGGCGAGCAGGTCACTGACGAAGCCAGCCATCGGAGTGAATGCGATTTCACTCATCGTTTCAGCACTGTCGTATGACCGCGTGTATCGACGACCGATGCGTTCGTTCGGTCAGCAAGCTCCTCGGCGAGTGCGGCGGGTTCGCCCTCCGAACGGGCCGCACGGAGGAACTTGACCTTCACGAGCCCCCGCTCGTGTAATTGATCGTTCAGCTCGTCGACGACGGCCTCGAGACCGTTCTTGCCGACCCAGACTGTCACGTCCAAGTCGTGCATCGCATTGTCCGGTGTAACCTCGCTCATACCCCTTCGTTGGTCCCCACTCCGTTTGAAGCTTCGGCACTGAGGCGGCGAGTGGTACCGACCGGAAGGCACCGATAGGCTGGCGAGTACGTCGACCGCTACTGGTCGTCGTAGGGATACCGAGCATGAGACCCACAGTCACACGTGATCACGACGTGGCCGTCGCTCGTGCGAACGCGGGCATTGTGGCCCGGGAGCAAATAGGCGTCACAGGCGTTACAGGTGAACCGCTCGAAGGGCTTCGGGAGCGACAGCCGATGACGCTCGGCGATCCGTCGTGTCCGACGAACGTACGCCTTTGCTCGGTCTGCATCGCCGGCACGCGCAGCCGTCCGCGCGCTCTCGGCCAACCGCTCGATCCGCTCTTCGGCGATGGCCACCTCCTCACTCATTGAGCGAGAATAGCAGGGAGCAGCGGTTAGGGATGTCGATCCGAATCCGGGAGCAGGGAGATGTCGGTCCCCCGAACCGAGTCACAACGCATTAATCACTCGTCGCCGAACCGGAGACAACGATGAGTCTGCCGTCCGTCGCCGCGTTCACCGACACCTACCTCCCGACGGTCAACGGCGTCACCTACACGGTCCAGTCCTGGCGGGACGCCTGGCACCGTCGAGGTGGCGACATGCCGATCGTCTACCCCGCTGCCGACGACTACGAACCTGACGAGCGTGAGTTCCCCGTCCAAAGCCTGCCGTTCCCGTTCTACGAAGGGTTCAGAGTCGGCGTCCCGCGAGTGCCTGCGGAGATCGGGGAGATGGACATCGTCCACGCCCACACGCCCTTTGGGCTCGGCATGAGCGCGATGCGTCTCGCTCGCTCACAGGACCTTCCGCTGGTCGCCTCCTATCACACCCCGACCAGTGAGTACGCCGCGTACGTCTCACTGGGTGACCGAGTCGAGCGAACGATCCGCAAGACTGCACGGAGTTACGAGCGGTGGTTCTTCGATCGCGCCGACGTCGTCGTGACGCCGAGCGAGCGGACACGCGAGCACGTCCGGGAGGAGGTCGGCGTCTCGACGCCCGTCGAGGTCGTCTCGAACGGCGTCGACATCGAGCGATTCCAGCCCGTCGAGACGGCCGACTTTCGGGAGCGGTACGACTTGCCCGAGGATCGCCCGGTCGTCGGGTACACCGGTCGCCACGGCTACGAGAAGTGTCTCCCGGACATCGTCGCCGCCACCGACGGGATGGACGTGACGGTCGTCTTCGGCGGTGACGGCCCCGCACGCGAGGACCTCGAATCCCGGGCCGCCGCGGCCGACGTCGACGTGCGATTCCTCGGGTTTCTCCCCCGCGAGGAGTTACCCGCGTTTTACTCCGTCATAGACGCCTTCGCGTTCCCGAGCCCGGTCGAGACCCAGGGACTGGTCGCCCTGGAGGCCAACGCCTGCGGGACGCCCGTCGCCGGCGTCGACAGCGGCGCGCTCTCAGTCACTATCGAGGACGGCGTCACCGGCTACACCTACCCGCAGGGGGACGTCGAGGCCTTCCAGCGGACGATAGAGCGCGTCCTCGACGAACGCGAGGCACACGGCGAGCAGTGTCTCGACCACCGGGACGAGATCAGCATGGAGAACGCCGTCGACACGCTGGAGGATGTCTATCGGGGTGTGCTGTGAGTTACGGGTGACAGTCCGCGTCAGGTGACCTGACGACAATGTGGACGTCAGCTCGACGCTCAGGCGAATCCCCCTCCAGGGATAGCTCGTCCTTGATGGACACCGGGACGGTGTAGGTGCCCGGCTCGATATCGTCGCTGACGGACACAGTATACGAAATCGAGACCGTCGCGTCCTGGCTCCAACTCCAAATGGGCGGGTCCGACTCCAGTGTCGCGTTCGGCGACGGGTCGATTTCCGTCACCCTCGCCTCAATGTTCTCAGTGACGAAATTCGTCCCGGCCGAAACGAACGACGATTCGGTGACAGCCACTGTCAGCGTCCCATCCCTGGATTCGCCCGGGTTGAGACAGATCGACCCACCGGCGTTGCTCCGATCTGACTCGGCCGTGTCCGTTTGATTCGCTTCACCTGCTGACTCCGACTCCTGTGCAGGTGCAACACGATCCGCCGGCGTCCGCGTCGGTGTGGCCGGCTGGCCACCGGCCGACGCGTCGCCCGTCGGCGTGACTGTTCCGTTTTGTTCGTCCGGCCGTTTCCCCTCCTCGCTGGCCTCTGAACCCAGGACTGCCGTCCCGATGCCGCCAACGGCAGCCAGGCTGGTCAAGCCACCGACGATGACTGATCGGCGGTTCATATCACTAGATCTATATTCGTCCGGTAAATGCTTTGTGCCAGTCCGTGAGAACGAGTGCCGCCAGACCCCTCAGCAACGGCGTTCACCGGAACCCTGTCCCAGCCTGGACTCTCTGTGTGCTACGCCAGCGCACTGCCGGCTCGAATGATTTTCCGCTCGCCGAAGGCGGAGCCGATGAACTGGAGACCGACCGGCAGGCCGTCGCTCGTCTCGCCCGCGGGCACTGAGATGGCGGGCAGGTTCGCGAGGTTGACCGGCGTCGTGTTGGCGTCGGCGAGGTACATCGTGAGCGGATCGTCCAAGCTCTCGCCGCGCTCCATCGGCGGGACAGGCATCGTCGGCGAGGCCAGGACGTCCGCCTCGGAAAGGGCCGAATCGAAGTCCTGTTTGACCCACGCGCGGGCGTCCTGGGCCTTCTTGTAGTACTTGTCGTGGTAGCCGGCCGAGAGCGCGTAGGTACCGAGCAAAATCCGGCGCTTGACCTCCTCGCCGAAGCCCTCCTCCCGAACCTTCGCGTACTCCTCGTTCCAGTTGCCCTCGTAGTCGGGTGTCGGACCGTACCGGACGCCGTCGAAGCGCGCGAGGTTCGAGGACGCCTCGCTCATCGCGATGACGTAGTAGGCCTCGACGGCGTGTTCGACGGAGGGCAGGTCGACCTCGTGATAGCTCGCGCCCTGTGATTCCAGGTCGTCGATGGCGTCCCAGAACGTCTCGACGATGTCCGCGTCGGCACCGTCGAGCAGTTCCGTGGGGATCCCGATCTCCAGCCCGTCGACGTCGCCGTCCGCGGCGTCCGCGAAGGCGTACTCGCGCATATCGTCAGGCTCCGGCCCGCCGATCTCCTCGTGTGCGGCACGCGTCGTGGCGTCGTTTTCGTCCGGGGCGGCGATGATTTCGAGTAGTTCTGCTGCCTCCGCGACCGTGGGAGCGATCGGCCCGATCTGCTCAAGAGAGTTGGCGTAGGCGATCAGGCCGTACCGCGAGACCAGCCCGTAGGTCGGTTTGATGCCGACCGTGCCCGTGAACGCGGCCGGACACCGAACCGAGCCACCGGTGTCGCTGCCGAGCGCGAGGTCGGCCTCGCCGGCGGCGACGGCGGCCGCGGAGCCACCGGATGACCCGCCGGGAACGCGCCCCTCGGCGGCGGGGTTCTCGGTCGGGCCGAAGGCGGAGGTCTCCGTGGTCGTCCCCATCCCGAACTCGTCCATGTTGGTCTTGCCGGGAATCGTCGCACCGGCATCCTTCAGACGCTCGACCACGGTGGCGTCGTAGGGGGGAACGTACTCGTCGAGCATGGCCGAGCCAGCGGTCGTACGGACCCCCTCGGTCGAAATATTGTCCTTGACGGCGACCGTTCGGCCCGCGAGTGGGCTGTCTTCGTCCCCCGCTCCGTCGATCGTCGCCTCGGTGATGTAGACGTTGTAGCTCATGAGACGCGTGGGCCCTTGAAGAACCCGTCCTCGCTTTCCGGGGCGTTCTCGAGTGCTTCGTCCTGGCCGAGACTCGCCTCGACCTCGTCGGGACGCATGACGTTGGTCAACTCGGTTTCGGGGTCGACTTCGGGAACCTCGTCGAGCGTCTCGAACGAGGCGAGGATGTCGGCGAACTGCTCGGTGAAGCGCTCGCGCTCGCCGGGATCTAAATTCACCCTCGCGAGTTCCGCGACGTGTGCGACCTCGTCGGGGTCGACGGCCGATTCGCTCATGGCCGTACTCGTGTGGGATTGCCACTAAGGGTTTCGAAACCCCCCGGCACGGTTTTTGCTTCCACGAACGCGAGGTTTTGGCCGACCAAAGAATTTAAGTTCTCCGGGAAAATACCATACGTCGAGTGACAGTGTTCTTCGGGCACCGTGCCCGTCACGTCAGCAACCAATGTCAGATACCACCCTCAGAAGCCACGAGCGAACGAATCAGCGAGAGACTACCACCGAGGAAGAGACAGAGACCCACGTCTGTCCGGAGTGTGGTGGCGACCTGGTAACGGACTCGGAACGCGGAGAGACCGTCTGTGCGGAGTGTGGGCTCGTCGTCGAGGAGGACGAGATCGATCCGGGTCCGGAATGGCGCGCCTTCGACGCCAAGGAGAAAGACCAGAAGTCCCGTGTCGGTGCACCGACGACGAACATGATGCACGACAAGGGCCTCTCGACGAACATCGGCTGGCAGAACAAGGACGCCTACGGAAACTCGCTGTCCAGCCGTCAGCGCGAGAAGATGCAGCGCCTCCGGACCTGGAACGAGCGTTTCCGCACGCGCGATTCGAAGGAACGCAACCTCAAGCAGGCCTTAGGCGAGATCGACCGGATGGCCTCGGCGCTGGGACTCCCCGAGAACGTCCGTGAGACTGCAAGCGTCATCTACCGGCGAGCACTCGACGAGAACCTCCTGCCGGGGCGCTCCATCGAAGGTGTCTCGACCGCATCGCTGTATGCGGCCGCCCGCCAGGCCGGCAATCCCCGTAGCTTAGACGAGATTGACAACGTCTCCCGCGTCGAGAAAGACGAGGTCGCCCGGACGTACCGCTACGTCGTCCGCGAGCTCAACCTCGAAGTCAAGCCGGCCGATCCGACGAGTTACGTCCCGCGGTTCGCCTCAGACCTCGATCTGAGCGAGGAAGCCGAACGCCACGCCCGCGACCTGCTCGAGAACGCAAAGCGGGAGGGCGTCCACTCAGGAAAGAGCCCGGTCGGCCTCGCCGCTGCGGCGATCTACGCCGCCTCGCTGCTGGCAAACGAGAAAGTGACCCAGAACGAGGTCAGCGAGGTCGCGAACATCTCCGAGGTCACAATCCGCAACCGGTATCACGAACTCTTGGAAGCAAAGCAGGACATCCGGACGGCCTGAGGGCGGTCAGAGAGTCAGCTTTTCGCAATTCGCCAGTTTCGGCAGGTTCAACTCCGGGCCGTTCCCGAGGGGGCCCATGGAGACGACGCGTCATTTCGTCGCGACGGTGTACGTCGTCCACGACGGCGAGACGGCACTACACGACCACGAGAAATTGGACATGTGGCTCCCGCCCGGCGGTCACATCGACCGCGACGAACTCCCCCACGTCGCAGCGAAACGAGAGACGAGAGAGGAACTCGGCCTCGACGTCGATCTTTTTGCACCACAAGAGAACATCTCATCGTCGACGGTCGAGAGTATCCCACAGCCCCAGCACTTCTTGCTCGAAGACATCAACGTCCACGATGGCCAAGTCGGTCACCAGCACGTCGATTTCATCTTCTACGGCGAACTGGAGGGTCGAGAACTCGATCCCGCGGACGGCGAAGCGCCCGCCGACGCCTGGGAGTGGTTCTCGCCGGCCGACCTCCAAGCGGCGAGCGACCGACTTCCGCGTGACGTCATCGAAATCGGGGAGCGGGCGATCGAAGCGTTCGAGAAAGACTGAGTGAGTCGTTATTCGCTGGCCGGCACGTCGATCTCGCCGGCGTCGAGTTCGGCCTCGACCTCGCGTGCGGCGGTCGTGAGGTTGTCCATCTTCTCGTAGGCGACCTCTCGCGGGAGGAGCTTCAGTCCGCAGTCGGGCGAGACAGTCAGTCGCTCGGGCGGGACGACCTCCAGGCCCTTCTTGATGTTGTCTTTGATCTCTTCGACGGACTCGACCTCGGCGTCGTGGACGTCGACGACGCCGAGCGCGAGGTCCTTGGTGAATTCGGGTTCTTTGAACACGTCGATCTGTTCGAAGTCACCGTTGGCGAGTTCGAGGTCGAACTCCTCGACGGGGAAATCCAGAATCTCAGGGTAGATCCGGGAGTAGTCACCGTAACAGACGTGTAGTCCGAGGCGAACGTCGTCGGGTACGTCTTCAACGATGTGTTCAAGCGCTTCTCCCACGATGGCGTGGTCGTCGGGCGTCGTCGCCAGGGCGGGTTCGTCGATCTGGATGTACCGGGCCCCGGCCTCGACCAAGGCCTCAATCTCCTCGTTGACGAGGTCCGCGAGGTCGTAGGCGAGTTCGGCCTCAGAGTCGTAGGCCTCGTTGAAACTCCAGGACGCGAGGGTATAGGGTCCGGTGATCGGAACTTTCACCGGCGCGTCAGCGACCTCGTCGATGAACTCGAACTCCTCGACGAGCCAGGACTCGCCGTACTCGACGGGGTCGACGACGCTTGGCTTGTCGAAGTAGTTGTGTCCCCAGACCTTCACGCGGCCGTTGAACTCGTAGCCGTCGATCCGGTGGGCGAAGTACTCGACCATCTCGTTGCGCCGCATCTCGCCGTCGGTGACGACGTCCATCCCCGCGCGTTCGTGTTCCCGGGTGATGAGCCGTGAGGCGTCGTCTTTGGCCTCTTCCCAGTCCTCGTCGTCGAATCCAGTGTCTTCGGCTTCGTGCAGGTCGCGGGCGTGATCGTGCCACTCCGGTTTCGGATAGGAGCCGACGACGGTCGTCAGCAGGAAGTGGTCGGTGTCGTGATCCGTCGGTCGGAACTGTTCGCGTGTATCGCTCATAGGTTCACCTCCTCGGTCGCCGCCTCGGCAAGCGATTCGAGTTTGGCCTCGAACTTGTTGACCGGCAGGTAGAACAGTTCGGTGTTCGGCGTCGCGTACACCGTCTCGAAGTCGTTGGTCGTCTGCTCGAGGAACCACTCGATGCGCTCGCGGATCTCTGCAGGCGTCTCGACGAGCGTGTTCTGGCCGTCGACCAGCCCAAGTGCTACGTCGTCGGTCGTGCCGTACTCGTTGCTGTTGTAGATCGCCTGCTCGTGATCGGAGACGAGGTCGTAGCCGACGGCGTCGATCCCGGCGTCGAGCAGATACGCGTAGACTTTCTCCTCGAGTGCGCCCCAGTACGTCTGGACGACGACGTCAGCGTCGGCCGCCTCGGCGACAGTGTCGATCGCCTCGCTGGCACGTTCGCCGCCGTCAGCCGGCGAGTCGGTCACGAGCGACGGTTCGAGGAGGAACAGCGTCTCGACCTCGGGGAACGCGTCGGTCTCCGCGGCGAGAAAGTCCGCGATAGCGTTGAGGAAAGCATCCTCGTCGCCGTAGTAGTCGTCTGTAGCGAGGTCGGCAAGCGAGTACGGGCCGGGGAGAACGGCCTGAAGGCCATCGTCGACGAATTCGGCCGCGGCGTCGAGTTCCGCGCCGACGTCGCCGTCGGGCGTGAGTTCGCCTTCGACGACTGGCTCTCGATAGAAGTTGTTGTTGTCGTAATACCGGACGATCCCACGGGTCTCGACGGCGTCGTGGACGGCGAGGGGATGGGCGATCATGTCGTCCCACCGCAACTGCCCCTCGACGATCCGGTCGAGTCCGGCGGCCTGTTGGACGTCGACGACCTCCTCACGCGCAGTCTCGTAGGCGGAGACGACCGCCTCGCCTTCCGAGCCGTCGATGAGATCGCTGCGCTGGTGCCCTTTCAGCTCTGCGAGATCGTCTTTCGCCCAGTCCGGCAGGGGATACAGTCCGGTCGTGGTTGCTACCACCTGTGTCATTACCCCGGCGTAAGAAATGACGAGGCTTAATATTTCCTATTCGTAGAAATGCGCCTGAGTAATATCTCGGTGTGGGCGGGTGTCCCGACGGAGCCGTCGGCGGGAGTTGGGCCGGACTGTTCGGAGCGGTGAGTATTTCTTGGTCGGTCCGATACCTGTTGTCACCGTGAGCCATCACAGCGAATCCGCCACGAGCGAGAGTGTGGAGATGTATCTCAAGGAGATCTACCTCCTCTCGCGGGACGGCGACCCGGCGCGGACGGGGGCCATCGCCGACCGACTCGACGTCTCGCCACCGAGCGTGACCCAGATGCTCTCGCGACTGCAGGACCAGGGGCTGCTCGAATACAAGAAACGACGGGGCGCAGAACTCACCGAGGAAGGGACCGAGCAGGCTCGCGATCTCCTCGCGAAACACTGTCTCATCGAGCGGTTCCTCGTCGAGGGACTGGACGTGACCGAAGGATTTCACGACGAGGCGTGTCGGCTCGAGCACGCCCTCAGCGACGACGTCGCCACCCGGTTGACCCGATACGTGGAGCGCCGCCCCGAGTGTCCGGACTGCTACGACCCCGAGGCAAAGCACTGTCGACATCTCGACGTCGAGAACGAGTGACAGAGTCCTATTCGACTGCTCTGCGTCTGCAGCGTCTCAGACGAGCGGTTCGACCAGGTCGACACCCGCATCCAGCAGCGTTTCGATCCGTTCCTGGCTGCTCGATTCCGCGTACACGCGGAGTTTCGGCTCCGTCCCGCTCGGTCGGACGAGCAGCCAGGAGCCGTCCTCGAGCAGGATCTTGAACCCGTCGACGTCGTTGACGTCCTCGACGTCGAGGCCCGCGACGCTGTCGGGGAGCTGTGTCGAGAGGTCGGCGACGACGGGTTCCTTGCGATCATCCGGGCAGTCGATGCTCCGGCGGTCCTGGTAGATCTCGCCGTAGGTGTCCAGAATATCGTCGATCCGGTCGTCGATCGGCCGTTCGGCCGTCATGACGGCTGCCAGCAGCGCCATCAACACACCGTCTTTCTCGCGGACGTGGTCCCGGATCGAGAAGCCGCCGCTCTCCTCGCCGCCGATCAGGGCGTCGTGTTCGCCCATCGCCTGGGCGATCCACTTGAACCCGACCGGGGTCTCGTAGACTGCTTCGCCGTGGGCCTCGGCGATGCGGTCGATCAGGAATGTCGTCGAAACCGACCGAACTGCCGGCCCGTCGTTGAATTCGAGGAGATAGTCGTACAGCGCGGCGAAAAACAGGTTCTCGTTCAGGAACCCGCGTTCGGGCGTGACCACGGCGATGCGGTCGGCGTCGCCGTCGTTGGCGATCCCGATGTCGGCATCGTGTTCCTCGACGGCCTCGACGAGCCCTTCGAGGTTCTCGGCCGACGGTTCGGGCGGCGTTCCGCCGAAGGTCGGGTCGTAGTCACACCGCCGACGGTGGACCGTCGCTTTCGCCAGTTCCAGGAGTTCGTCGGTCACGCCGCGACCGCTGCCGTGCATCCCGTCGTAGACGACAGTCAGGTCCGTGAGGTGGGCGTCGACCATCACGATGGCGTTCTCGAAGTACGGTTCGACGAAGTCGTCCTCCCGGTGGACGCCGTGTTCCTCCGGTGGGAGTGGATCGGGTTCGCGCAGGTGCGATTCGATGGCCTCGGTCACCGCTGGAAGCGCGGGCGCGCCGTCGTCGGGGATGAATTTGATGCCGTTGTACTCCGGCGGATTGTGTGAGGCAGTGATCGCGACGGCCCCTGCAAGCCCCCGGTTCTTGATCGTCCAGGCCGTGATCGGGGTCGGACAGTCCCGATCGGCGAGCAGGACGTTGAACCCGTTGGACGTCAGCACCTCCGTGACGTCGGCCGCGAACCCGGGGGAGGTCTCGCGGGCGTCGTAGCCGACGGCGACGGTATCGCCGGCGTGATCGGCTTCCTCTCTGAGATAGTCGGCGATTCCCTGTGCGACCATACGGACACGCGGCGTCGTAAACTCCGAAAGCTCTGCCCGCCAGCCATCCGTTCCGAACTCGATCGGTTCGTCCATGTGTCTAGCTCTTCCGGGGCCGGTAAAAAACGGCTGGTCCGTCGTTGGTGTCGATGCGGGCCGTGACTGAGGCGAAGGGACTGAATCAGGTGTTGGTCTGGCCGCCGTCGACGACGAGGGACTCGCCGTTGACGTAGCTGCTCATGTCGCTGGCGAGGAAGAGCGCGGCGCTCCCGATGTCCTGGGGTACGCCGAAACGACGCAGCGGGACCTGCTGACGGAAGGCCTCCTCGCCCTCACCGCCGATGATCGGCACGTCGTCGGTCACCATCTCCGTCTCGATCACACCGGGGTGGATCGCGTTGACCCGGACGCCTTCCGGGCCGTACTTGTCCGCGAGCGAGTAGGTCATCAGCCGGACGCCGCCCTTCGACGTGCAGTAGGAGACGAAGTCGCCCGACCCTTCGAGTCCAGCCACGCTCGAGAGGTTGATCAGACTGCCACCGCCGTTCTCGACCATCGCCTCGATGGCGACCTGGGCCCCGAAGTACGTGCCTTTGACGTTGATATCGAGCATCTGATCGAGTTCGTCTTCGGTGACCTCGGTGAACTCTTCGCCGCGGAAGATGCCGGCGTTGTTGACCCACACGTCGAGTCCACCGAGATCCTCGGCGGCTTCGGCAGCCGACTCCAGATCTGCCTTCTCGGAGACGTCACACTCGACGAACGTCGCGTCGACGCCGTACTCCGCGGCGACGAGTTCGTGGGTCGGCGTGCCGCCGCTCCGGGGTTCCTCCCGGATGTCGGCGACCACGATCGACGCGCCCTCCGAGGCGAAGGTCTCACAGATGTTTCGGCCGATGCCGCTCGATCCGCCGGTGACGACTGCGACGTCGTTCTCTAGTAGGGCCATAGTACGACAGTTCGACCTTCGGGAGAATTACTAATGAATGTTTGGCCGTTTGTCGACGATTGGGTTTCGAAATCCGCTTTTTGAAGAAGAATATAGATCAACCGTCGCCGAAGGTGTCCGGTCAGGTGTCGTCGGTACGAGTCGAGTCAGCCGCAGTCTCGTCTTGGGCGTCGGTCTCAGTCTCGGCTGGACCGGCGGTGTCGTGACCGGTCCCCGCGTATCGGTCGACGATAGGGTCGTCTTTCCATTCACCGAGTTCTCGAGGGTCGACGTGGACGAAAACGTCGTCGACTTCGTCGAGGTCGCCGACAGACTCGACGACCGCCGACTCGATGTCGTGGGCCTCCCGGAGCGTCCGGTGGCCCTCGATTTCGACGTGGAGGCTCACGTCGATCTCCGGGCCGACGTAGTGGGCGATGACGTCGTGTGCACCCTCGACGTCAGGGTGTGCGAGCGCCGTCTTGAGTATCTCCTCGCGAAGTTCCTCGGGCGGGGCTGCCCCGACGAGGTAGTTGACGTTGTCCCTGACGACGTCGACGCCGGTGTGAAGGATGCCAACGGCGACCACGAGGGCGGCCAGCGGGTCGAGGATCGGTGCCCCCAGCGCTGCGCCGACGACGCCGACGAGGGCGGCCCCGGCGGTCAGCACGTCGTTGCGGTTGTCCATGGCGGTCGCGACCAGCGCGGGTGAGTTCCGGGCGCGTCCGACGGCCAGACAGTACCGATACAGCGCGAGCTTCGCACCGATCGAGACGACGAGGACCCCGATCGCAGCCGGGCTCTGAAGCGCCGTGACGTCCCCAGCGAGCAGCGCCGTCCCGGATTGATAGATCACCGCCCCGCCGGCGACGAAGATGCCGGCGGCGACGAACAGCGAGACGAACGGCTCGATCCGCTCGTGGCCGTGGGGGTGCTCGAAGTCCGGCGGCTGGGTGGTGAGGTAGAGCCCGCCGACGATCACCAGCGAATAGACGGAGTCGGCGAGACTGTTGATCGCCTCGGACTGGACGGCGAGACTGCCCGTCTCGAGGGCGACGACGCCTTTCGCGAGAAAGAGAATCACGTTCGCTCCGAACAGCAACAGGCCGACGCGACGGAGCGTCCGGCGGCGGGTCATCGCCGCTGAGTTGGTGAGCCGTCCCTAAAGTGACTTCGTGTTGGGAGTCGGTCCTGACAGTGGCCAGCAGCCCTCAGTGATCTGGTCGATATCTATAAGGAACGAGGAACAGTACGCTATATAATGGCACACACAATCGAACTCGACGAGGAGTTCGTCGAACGCGTCCAGACCCACCTCGAAGACGACGAGACGATCGAAGAGTTCTTCGAGGAACTGGTCTCCATCTACGAGCAGGAGGGCCGTTTCACCGACCAGGGACTGTGATCGACTGCGCGACGGCGCGAGTGAACGGCGACACCCGGATCACGAAAACGAAACGGCGTCGTCGGAATCGGTGACGGTTGCGCCGGATTGGTCGGCGAAGGCGTCGTGGAGTCGGTCGTATGAATCCTCGAGCGCCTCGACGATGACTTTCGTGTCGGAGATCACCGCCATGAAGTTGTTGTCGCCCGACCAGCGCGGGACGACGTGAGTGTGGAGGTGGTCGTCGATCGAGCCGCCGGCGGCGCTGCCCCCCAAATTCAGCCCGACGTTGTAGCCGTCGGGATCGAACGCGGCGTCCATCGCGTCGATCGTGCGCTGTTTGAGGTGGGCGTGGTCCAGGAGCGCCGCGTCGTCGAGGTCGCCGTAGGCCCCCGAGTGCGCGCGCGGAATCACCATCGCGTGGCCGGGGTTGTACGGATAGTTGTTGAGCAGGACGTAGGCGTGGTCGTTTTCGGCGAGGAGACGATTCTCACGGTCGTCGTCCCACTCGGGAAGTTCACAGAAGACGCACTCCTCGACGTCCGGGTTCTTCCCGGAGCGTTCGACCCACTCGATGCGCCACGGCGCGAACACCTGGTCCATGCTGAGACACTCGCCGCTGGGTCTCAAAGAAGCTTCCGAGCCAACGGGCCTCCGCCAGTAGCTCGACACGAATCAGGAGTGTCTCGTGAGAACGATCTTCGAAAGCGAGGGATCGACTCTGGTATTTAAAGATATTGGCCGTTGTCGGATCGTTTAGCTATGAAACTGACAGAGATGTTTCCATAAACTCTCTCCGTAGGTTTTAGGCATTAATTCGGAAATTCCGTCACTGTCCCCGGATAAACGGTCCGAACGACTACCTTATTAAAAGTGCCCTGCGGTCGTCGTTCCGGTATGGCGACGACAGGTCGCACGGACAACAGTCGCACCGAATACTGTCCGTCGTGTGGGTCGGACCAGCCTCACGACGTCTCGATCACGTTGCTGACTGAAAACGAGGACTCGGACAACGCCGCCTACTCGCGGGAGCCGTATCGCGTCGCCGTCTGTCGCGTCTGCGGTCGACGGGCCGAGCGTCGGATGAACGACGCGTGACGGGGTCGTTTCTGCGCCGGCCGTCTACCGGCGTCGCGTCGTGACCTCACATCCGTCCTCGGTCACGATAATCGTGTGCTCCGTCTGGCTGACGTACGTCCCGTCGGCCTCCTTGAGCACGGGATACCCGTGGACGATGCTCTGCTGTTTCAGCCGCTGGAGCGCCATTGAGGGACGTTTGACGTCGAGCCACCGGGTCGCGAAGGGGAGCGTCTTGAACTCCTCGGTGATCTGTTCGAGGGCCTGGCGAGCCTGGCGATCCCGGACCGATCCCTCCCGATCGAGCGCGAAAATCTCCTCGTCGCTGCCCTCCCGGACTTTGCCAGCGCCGTCGGTGACGAACGGTTCGACCGCGACGACGTCGCCCGCTTCGAGTGTGACGCTCTGATCGACGGCACGGTTCGGGATGTTCGGGCTGGTGTGTTGTTCGTAGTGGCCGAGGCCGTGGCCGGTGAGGTTGACCACCGGGTTGAAGCCGTAGCCGTCGATCGTCTCCTCGACGACCCGCCCGATCTCACCGGTCTCGATCCCAGGTTCGACGAGTTCGAGGGCCGCATCGAGGGCCTCCTCGGAGGCCTCGACGAGTTGGTCCTGGCCCGCGAGGTCGATCGTCACCGCGGAGTCCGCGAGCCAGCCGTCGACGCTCACGCCGATGTCGATCGTGACGACTTCCTCGCCGAAGGTCGACCCGTCGTCGATCGCCGGGGTCGCGTGAGCGGCCTCCTCGTCGATACTGACGTTGACCGGAAAAGCCGGTTTCCCACCCTGTTCGATAATCTGGTCTTCGATCCACTCGACGAGTTCGAGGTGGCTCGCGCCGACTTCAACGCGCTCGCGTGCCTGCTCGCGCACGTCTGCGAGAATCTCGCCTGCTTGCCGGTGTTTCTCGTACTTCTCGGCCGAGAAGTCCACGTCGCTCATACGTCGGCTATCGACCGAGGGGGGCAAGTGTTTGCCGGTCGGCGCTTCCTAACCCGACCCGGGGGACACTCACTCGAGAGCCGCGGAGACGCGTTCGTTCATCGCCCTGACGGTCGACTCCGTCGCGTACACCTGTATCGTCGTCTCGACGGTTTTTACGTCGAGGTAGTACTGGCGTTCGACGTCCGCTGGGTCCTGGAACCGCGACCCGACGAACGCGGCGACGAGGGCGAGCACCCCGAGTCCGACCGGTGCAAGCGTCACTATCGACGGGAGGGATGTGAACAGCCAGAGGAGGAGGGAAGTGATCACACCGAAGACGACCGCGATGGGGCCGACCACGAGCAACATCGAGGTCGGCGACTGGCCGACGGAGTTGATGCCGACGGACGTGACGTCCGCCAGGTCGACCGTCTCGAGTTCGTCGTCGAGCCAGACGAGGCGCTGGTCGGTCAGACCGACGGTCTCGCTCCCGCCGAGCCCCGGTGGGGAGAACTCGAACCCGCGAGTCACCGTATCGACTCTCCACGTCTCCCGAAGGGGCTCTTCCTCGCCGAGCAGCGACGAAAGTGCCCGTTCGCTTCTATCCATTGCCCGTCAGTTGCCGCCCCACTGCCGAGTCGTTTTCGGCCGGGTCGCGATGTCCTGGACCGAGAGTGGCTGATCGTCTGATTCGATGGCCTCCAGGGCCGCTTTGGCGCTGGCGATCGTCGAGAAGTAGGTGATCGACTCCTCGACGCAGACCTCCAGCACGTCGCGGTTACGCGAGACCACGAGGTCGATCTCGCCGTTCCGAAGTGCTGCCTCGACATCGTCCTGGGAATCGAAGTCCTCGAGATCGCGCGTCTCGAAGTGCTCCTCGTAGCCGACGATCGGCAGGTCGACGATCGCTGTCCCCTCGAGGGGGATTGGCTTGTCGACGGCCATCTGTGCCTTCTGGTAGGCCTTCCCGAAGCTACCGGCCGTGCCCATGACCTCGCCCGTGGACTTCATCTCGGGGCCGAGACGCGGGTCCGAACCGGGGAGGCGGTCGAACGGCAGGACGACCTCCTTGACGCTGACCTGTTCGGGCTGTTGTTCGTCGACGTCGAGTTCGTCGAGATCTGCACCTGCCATCACTTTCGCGGCAATCTTCGCGATCGGGACGCCCGTCGCCTTCGAGACGAACGGGACCGTCCGCGAGGAGCGCGGATTCGCTTCGAGGACGTACACTTCGCCGTCCCGGACCGCGAGCTGGACGTTCAACAGGCCGACCGTCTCGAGCGCTGCGGCGATCTGTTCGGCCACCTCGCGGATCCGCGCCATGACGTCCTCGATCTCGTCGCTGCGTGGCGGGATCATACACGCCGAGTCGCCCGAGTGGACCCCGGCTGTCTCGACGTGTTCCATGACACCGCCGATGAGAATATCGTCGCCGTCGGCCACGGCGTCGACGTCGAGTTCGATGGCGTCCGCGAGGAAGTCGTCGACGAGGATCGGCTTGTCCGGACTCACCCGGACAGCCTCCTCGATGTATGTCCTGAGGTCGTCGTCGTTGTAGACGACTTCCATCGCCCGTCCACCCAGCACGTAGCTCGGCCGGACGAGCACCGGATAGCCGATGTCACGCGCGAGTTCGAGTGCCTCGGTCTCGCTGGTCGCCGTGCCTCCCTCTGCCTGGGCGATGCCGAGGTCGTCCATGAGGCGGTTGAAGCGGTCGCGATCCTCCGCCAGGTCCATCGCGTCGACAGAGGTGCCCATGATCTCGGCGTCGAGCCCACGGCGGTCGAGTTCGGCCTCCAGCGGGTGGCCGATGTCGACCGACGTCTGGCCGCCGAACTGGACCATCACGCCGTCGGCCCCGGTCTCCTCGACCACGTCGGCGACTTCCTCGGCGGTGATCGGTTCGAAGAACAGCCCATCGCTCGTGTCGTAGTCCGTCGAGACCGTCTCGGGGTTGTTGTTGACGACGTGGGCGTCGATGCCGGCCTCTTCGAGTGCGCGGACCGCGTGGACCGAACAGTAGTCGAATTCGACGCCCTGGCCGATCCGGATCGGGCCGCCGCCGACGACCACGACGCTCTCGACGTCCGGGTCGACCTGAACCTCGTTGCGCTCGAGCCCCGAGAGGGGTTCCCGCGCGGAGTAGTAGTACGGCGTCGAGGCCTCGAACTCGCCGGCACAGGTGTCGACCTGTTTGAACGACCGGGCGGGCGCGGCGTCTTCGACGTCTTCGACAGTGACCTCGTCGACTGCGCCCGTCCCGCCGTCGGCCTGCGGCGTCGCGTCGTCCTCGGAGACGACGCCACGCTCGTCGAGCAACCGATCGGGCAGCCAGGAGGCGTGTGTGTCATCGAACGCGCCACCGCTCGCGAGCGTCGCGACCTCGTGGTCGGTGAAGCCGGCTTCGGCCGCGAGGTCGAGATCGCCGTTACTCGCTGCCTCGGCGGCGTCGGCGATCCGCTTGTACCGCTGTACGTACCACTCCTTGATCTCGGTCAGTTCGGCGACTTCTTCGACCGAGTACCCGCGTTCGAAGGCCTCGAACATCGCGTAGGGCCGATCGGGCGACGGGCGGACGAGATACTCCGATTCGAGGTCGTCGTCGTCAATCTCGGCCCAGTTGACCGCCGGATCGTACTCCGTCGAGCGCAGCGCCTTCAGCAGTGACTCCTCGAAGGTCCGGCCGATGGACATCGCCTCGCCGGTCGACTTCATCGCCGGGCCGAGTTCGAAGTCGACGTCCTGGAACTTGTCGATCGGCCACCTGGGAACTTTCGTGACGACGTAGTCGATGGCCGGTTCGAAGGCCGCGGTGGTCTCGCCGGTGATCTCGTTTTCGATTTCGTGGAGGCGCTTGCCCATCGCGACCTTCGCGGTCACGCGGGCGATCGGGTAGCCCGTCGCTTTCGATGCGAGTGCCGACGAGCGAGAGACGCGAGGGTTGACCTCGACGACGCGGTACTCGCCGCCGGGCGACCCGTCGTCGCGCCAGGCGAACTGGATGTTACAGCCGCCGTGGATCTCGAGTTCCCGGATCACTTTCAGCGCCGTGTCGCGCATCTCCTGGTGGCCCTCGTCGGGGATGACCTGGGAAGGCGTGACAACCATCGACTCCCCGGTGTGGATCCCCATCGGATCCAGGTTCTCCATGTTGCAGATGATGATACAGGAGTCGTCGGCGTCGCGCATCACCTCGTACTCGAGTTCGATCCAGCCGTCGATGGACTCGGTGATCATCACGCGGTCGTCCCGGGAGAGTCGCAGCCCCTTGCGTGTGGCTTCCTTGAGTTCGTCCATGTCACCGATGACGCCCGAACCCTGCCCACCGAGCGTATAGGTCGTCCGCATGATGACGGGGAGCCCGCCGACTTCCTCGACGGCCGCCTCGACCTCGTCCATGCTCTTGATCGTCGTCGAGGCGGGGACCGGCTCGTCGATCTTCTCCATGCGCTTTCGGAACTGCTCGCGATCCTCCGTCGCGTAGATGGTGTCCAGGGGGGTGCCCATGACGTCGACGTCGTGTTCCTCGAGGACTCCCTCTTCAGCAAGCTCAGCGGTCACGTTCAGTCCCGTCTGGCCGCCGAGCCCCGCGATCACGCCGTCGGGTTTCTCCTTGCGGATGATCTCGGCGATGGCCTCCGTGTTGATGGGTTCGAGATAGACCTTGTCGGCCATCTCCGGGTCGGTCATGATCGTCGCCGGGTTCGAGTTGACCAGGACGACACGCGCGCCCTCTTCCTGAAGCGCGCGACACGCCTGTGCGCCGGAGTAGTCGAACTCCGCGGCCTGGCCGATCTTGATCGGGCCGCTCCCGATCAGCAGAATCGTCGGTTGGTCCTCAGCTGTCATTGTGCATTCGGAGTTCGCTCATCGTAATAAACCCGGCGAAAGGTTACGATCCTCGAAGTTTGATTTCGAATATCGTACCCCTACCGCTCAGCCGTCGTCGCTGACTGCCCCAGCGACCGCTTCCTGATCGACGAAGAACACGTATGTCTTACCCTTGAGTTGATAGGAGAACCCGAACGCTCGAAGCGCTACCGGCTGAGGACGTAACACGATAGCGGTTTCACGAACGCTGTATCCAGGAAGTTCAGCCTCGAGATCCCCGCGATACGTGCTGTTGGCGATCACGATCGGCGGCGGATCGGCCGGAAGCGATTCGAGGTCCGGCGCGCTGATCACGGTCGCGTTCGCAGTCTCGGTGTACCATGGCAATGGGAGGCGATAGTACCAGTTGGCCGCGGCCCCCGAACGATCGTTATATGACTCGTTGTCGACGGCGAGATCACCGTAGAAGAGCACGTCCGGTATATCGTCGTCCCCGGCAACCGTCTGGATATTATCGAGGACTGGGCGGACGTCCCCGCCAGGCTGCCCACCCTGGGCGACGATATTGAGTCCGTGTGGCGGCTGCTGATAGGTGACGACGGCGCTCGATCCCACGACGAACACGCCCGATGTGACGAGGAGGGCAGCCAGTCCGACGGTCGCGACGTCTCGACCGTCAAGGCGTGCCTGACGCAACCGATCGTGGACGACGACCAACCCGACAGCCGCGGGGATCGCCAGCGCGACAACGACGTGGACTGCGAGCCAGGGTGCCTTGATGTCCGCGACGTACGGGTAGCCGACAACCCCCGACAGCGCCCACCAGCCACAGAACGTTACAATCGGGCGACGACGCCACCGCAACCCGGCCAGGGCCATGATTGTGGTCGCCGCGGCGGCGACAGCGATCACGGCGAGAAAGTGTGCGAAGAAGGGCGCGTACGACACAAGGAGCGGTCCCAGGTCACCCAGTGACGATATGTCCGGATGGGCGCGCTTGTCCGGCGCCGCCCAGGTAACGACGGCCGCCGCCGACCCGATCGTGGCCTCCCAAACAACCCCCGGCAAGAGCGCTGGATCGGCGAGCGCACTCCACAGTCCGGCATCGGATTCCGGTGAACGCGGCGCGTAGAAAAACACGAGCACGACGAGCATCTCTCCCGGGAGGACGAGTAGCGTCCGGCGCCACGAATGGAATCGCCGAAGCGCCGCGATCCCGGGCCTCGTCACGGACTCGAGCGGATCGTCGCCCGCTCGATAGGCGATCACCACCGCGGTAACGGCGAGCATTGTCAGCGCGCCAAGCCAGGAGACGGGATAGAGGACCGCATTCTCCTTGGTCGTCAGTGCGAGCGCGAACGCGATCGCAGCGAGGTGAAGGTAGCGCCGCCGATCCGTATCGATCGCGGCCACGATCGCACCGAGCGTGACGAAGGCGAATGCGGCCAGCGGCAGGTCGCTGCGCATGAACCGCGAGTAGTAGAGGAGGAGTGGATTCGCCGCGAGAATGACACCGAGCGCGATGGTTTCGACATCGCGCAAACGCGACCGGAACAGCAGGGCCGTCGCCGGGAGCGCCGACCCGATCAGAGCTACCGGCAGTCGCATCGTGAAGTCCGAGACGCCCGCAACGGCGAAGGTCCAGCGCGTGACGTGCTGGACGAACGGGCCGTGGATGATCGGCCGGTACTCCCACCATCCCGTGTCGGCAGTGTGGAGGATCCAGTACCCGACCCGCGCCTCGTCCCAGTGGGCGACCCGGACATCGAGCGCAACCAACCGGGCAACAAGTGCGGCGAGCACGACAAGAGCGAGCGCTCGCCGCGGTTCTTTCAGCCCCAGCCGATCGATGACACGATTCACAAACGGAGCCACGCCGGGTCGTTTCAAACGTGTTGTGGTCGAGAATTTCGCGTGAGTCCTCATTGCCCGCGGTCGTCGAATCGATACCGGTAGGGGTGGCCGCGGATCACTTCGACCGCGCCGGTCTCGGCGTGACGGCCGAGCACGGTCGCGATCTCGTGGGGGCTCTCGAAGGACTCGTCGTGGGCCTCCAGCACGTCGTGGATCTCACGCGCGGTGAGGGGTTCGTCGAGATCCGACTCCCGAAGCACGGCGCGGATCCGCTCGAACTCGCCGTGACGCAGCATGGTCTGACAAACGTCCCCGAACACCATTAAACACCGTCAGACTAGCGTCTGACGGCCCTTGGCGTCGATTCGGGGGACAGTAGCGGAGTAACTCGTCACACAGACGGAATCGACGCCGGCCGTGTCACACACGCCGGTCAGACGACACAGGCCTCCAGCGCCGGAGACGAACCCGACCCAGAACCAGTCAGACTGGTGTGTCGCGTTCGCCATCGAAGTCGCGGTCAGCCCGGTAGGCGTCGACGAACGCAGCCACGTCGAACTCGCGCATGTCCTCCTCGAAGGCGTCCCGGGCGGTCTCATCTTCGGCGTGGCTGATCGCGTGTTCCATAAGCTCGACGACGAGTTCCACCACGATTTCGTGGAGGCGACGCGAGTCGAAGTCCGTCACCCACAACAGGCCACAACCGATCGCGCCGTCGTCCTCGACATCCTTCGCAACCACGTCGTCGGGAAACTCCTCCAGGACGATGCCCATGAGGTGAGGGGTTCCGAATTCGTCGGCGTCCCCGCTCGGTTCGACCGTCTCGGAGAGAGTGTCGACGAGAAACGTCGGCAAGAACCGTGTCAGCGGGTGGATGTCCATGACGAGCGCGTGGGTTTCGCCGCACTGACACGCGAATTCACGACGGCCCATGTCGAAGGTGTGGACATCCACGGTCTCGCCACACGGGAGTTCCAGGCGGTCTTCGTCGCTCGGCACGCGGGGGGTAGCCATCGGCGGAGATTGCGCGTCCGGGTGGTTAAACGACGCGGTACCCGAAGGGATTCGACTGCGCGAAAACGCGTCGATCGTTCAGGGCCAGTCGTCGCGCGTTTCGGATTCGTCCGCCGCCGAAGGCACCTCGGGGTCACCGAGTGTCCACTCCGCAGCGTCGGCAGCGGCTTCCACGTCGAGGTATTCCCAGCCGTTGGCTGTGGCGGCCTCCGCAGCCGCGTCGTCGGTCCCGACGTAGACGTACCGCGGGGTGTCGAACTGGTCTTTGATCGTCTCGAAGCTCTCGGCTCGTCCGCGTGGCCCGGAGAAGAAATCCTGTCGAATCCGGTGTTTCCGGGCGAAGTTCGTCACGACGTAGGTCGGCTCATCGGAGACGATACCCACGTACTTGCTCCACTGGCGAGCATCGGTGAATACCGCGTCCGGATGTGCCAGGTGCTGCAATGCGTCGAGATCGAACGCGAGCGTCATCTCTCCATCGGCGTCGGCGTCCATGTCCTGAAAAATTGGCGTGGCGAGCAAAACGGTGTCGATCCGGCGAGTCCGATCACTCGACAGCGGGGGCTGGCAGTGCGTCGAGATCGACGTCGGGTTCGAGGAGCTTCTCCTTTTGGTCGGCGACAGGCCGCTCTTCACGGATGATCTGTTTGAACGCCTGTTGCTGGGAGAGGTCGCCGATCAGGACGCCGCCGATGAGTTGGCCGTCCTTGAACGTGAGCCGCCGCCACTCGGTGTCTGAGTACTTCCGTTCGGCCTCGTCGTCGCCGATCGTCGGGTGACCAAAGGACAGAAACGGGAACTCAAAGTGTGTAATCGAGTACGAAGAGACGTACCGGAACGTCTCGACTGGCTCGTCGGCGACCATGTTCTCGGCGGCGACGACGCCCTGTTCTTTGGCGCTCCCCCACGAGCCGTTCTGGGCGCGTTCGTCGAGAATGACGTCGTAATACCGCGTCAGATCGCCAGCCGCGTAGATATCTTCTACGCCTGTCCGCATGTGTTCGTCGACGACGATGCCGTCATCGAGTTCGACCGCCGTGTCTTCGAGAAATGCCGTGTTGAAATCCAGGCCGATCGCGACGGCGGCGAATTCTCCCGCGTGAAATTCGCCGTTTGCGTCCACAGCTCCCGTGACATGACCGTCGTCGTCGACTTCGAACCGTTCGACGCCGCTATCGAAGACGGGCGTGACGCCTTTTTGCCTGAGCGCCTCGTGGATGATCTCCGCGCCGTCGAGGCTCAGCGCGTAGCGCCACCACCGGTTGCCACGCATGAGGTAGTCGGCCTCGACGTTCTGTGCGCCACAGATCGCAGCGAGGTCGATGCCGAGCAGCCCGGCCCCGACGATCACACCCGTTTCAGCCTCGGCAGCGTGGTCACGGATCGCCCGTGCGTCCTTGAACGTCCAGAAGTAGTGGACTCCCTCGGCGTCACTGTTTTCGACCGGGAGCCTCGTCGGCGTGCCGCCGGTGGCCACGAGAAGTTTGTCGTACTCGTAGGTGGCTCCGTCCTGGGCCTCGACGACGTTCGCGTCGGTATCGACGGACGTGACGCGGGTATTGAGTTCGAGGTCGATGTCCCGTTCCTCGTACCACTCCTCCTCGTGGATCGAGACGGGTTCTTCGGGGAGGGTTCCTTTGGCGAACTCCTTGATGAGAATGCGGTTGTACAGGGGTTCGCCCTCGTCGGTGATGATCGTGACGTCGGCGTCGGGATCCGCTTCACGGATCGTTTCCGCGGCGGAACTCCCGGCGATGCCGTCGCCGAGGATCACGTGCGACGTGGTCATGCTCCCGACGTTCGGACCGGGGCCTAATGTGGATTGCTATCGGGGAAATCAGGTCACCGGGTCGGTCACCGCGTCGAACGGACCTGGACCCGGTATGACTGCCGACATCCCCGAATTGATGTGGATTGACTGTTTACCCGGAGACAATGAAGATCAAGCAAGGCATCAAACACTGGGCGGCCAAGCAAAGCCTGACTGCGCCGGTGGTCGGCGAGATGGTGGCCGACCGGCTGGTCGACCTTCACACCGGCGTCTTTCTGGACTGGGCCGATGAGGAGCGCCAGGAAGAGCGCCGCCAGCGCCTCGAAGCGTTCTTCGATGCGACGATGGATACCTACGTCGCGGCCCTCGAGAAGGGGTATCCCGAGGCCGAAGCCCGCGAGATCACCCACGCCCAGGCCAACTTCGACTTCTACAATCACGGCTGGACCGAGATGATGGAGTTCCCCGTCGAGGAAGTCGAGACGCATTACGATCGCTACGCCGACTTCTTCGAAACACACGGCATCACGATCGACGATCCCTTGGGCGAGTTCGCGCCCAAGAGTGGACTGCCCCACGCGCCGTCGACGCCGGAGAAACTCGACGACCCCGACCACCCGCACGCGATCGGCGGGTTCGCCGACGACGTCTACGTCGAGACTGACGACGGCGAGGTCGTGATCGGCGGCGGAGAAGAACCCGACGCGGTCGACGTCGAGCAAGCCCCCGGTGTGGATTCGGACGCAGTTACGGACGCCGAGATCGAATTCTGAATCCAACTCCGGACGGATCCTGTCCTGATGGCGTGCCTCAGCGAGGTGCTGGCTGGTGGGATACAATAAATCGGTCGTCGCCCACTCTCATATCGACCTCGTGTTTTAACTCTGCACCGACACTATAACGTGTATGGAATTTCATTCCGAGGAACTGTTTTCCGAGCCAGGCGGGTGGGAGAGCGCTCGAATCTTTCTGTTGGCAGCGGTCGCGTTCAGCATTTTCGGCGGTATCGAACTTCTTTCTAACAATGGAACGAGTTCAAGCGTAGTTCTCGCTATCGGTATGGGAATTGGCGGGATCGCCGAGCTACTTCCGACCAATCGCCAAAGCCTCGTGAGCGTGCTGCGAATTGTGGCGATCGCGATACTCCTCTCTGTCGTGGCCATGTCGCTTGTTTCGCTGGTGTCCTGACGGACGCCTGGCAGTCAAGGTCGAACGTTCGAGGGAACCCGATGTGCGCAACTATTCGGCTTGCTCCTTGTGGCGCTCGTATTTGGTCTGACCCGGTGACGCGGTGATGGATCGACGAGTACGACGCTCCAGAAAGGGAAGATCGCGGTCGGCAAGCAACCGTCGGGAGCTAGACGGTCTGCAGGAGGCCCCACCCAACCAGTCCGATGAACACAGCACCGACAGCGAAGATCACCAGACTTACGTACAGCAGCTTGTTCGTGTGTTCGTTCCCCGATCGGTTCGTCACGACGAAGGGGCGGCCGCTGCCGTCGGATCGCACGACTGCGTTGACCGTCCCGGATTCGGCAGGTCCCGACTGGTCCGTCTCGACCGGCCCGGCGACGAACACCTGCTCGCCGTTCCCGATGTGGCCCTCCCGGTACCACCGATCACGCCAGTTCAGTACCGACCAGACGAACGTGATGATCTCGCCTTTCCCGTCGTAAATCTCCCGTTTGTCCCGGACGATCTCGTCTTCGTCGACGTCCGACAGTTGTGATTCGAGATCCTGCCTGGAATCGACCTCGGCGTGGACCTTCCCGCCGGAGACGTACACCGAGGCGTCTTCAGGCTCGACGCGGACCCGGCCCGTGTCGTCTTCGAGCCAGAACGCGGTCGTCATCTGGCCCTCGTCGACGGTCCGCCACGGGGTAGAGAAGTTCGCTCCTGATTCAAGCGGGCTCTCGATCGGTTTCCGCGGGTTCCACTCGTGAGCCACGCGCAACGGGGCGATCGCTTTGAGGTAGTACTTGGCGGCAACGCTCCGCTCGTCGGCGAGCGCCGGTTCGATCGGATCGTCGGTCACGGCCGTCCCTTCGAGAGCAACGAAACCGTCTGTATTGGCGGCTTCGGCGACCGATGTCCCGGCAGTCCCTCGCAGTCCTAGCCATTGCCGGAAGTACGTGATACCAATGTACAGTGCCGGGACGAGGAACAGCCCCAAGAGAACAACGAAGAGAACCCACCGCCCGATCGTTCCGATGCCCAGTTGCAGGAACGTCCCACCGAAGTTCCACACACCAAACATAGATCTGATAGTCAAACATAGACAGTATGAACATTTCGGTTGCGTTCTCTACGGATAGACTCTCAGCGCCACGGGGTACTGGCCGGTCTGTCCTGACAGAGTTACTGGGCCTCACCGATCCGCTCGGCGACCGTCTCGCCGGCGACGATGGCCCCGTCGAGCGATCGTTCGGGGTACTGGGCTCGGGAGGCCATCCCGGCGTAGTAGACGCCGTCTGCCACTTCTTCGCTCAGGTCGTAGGGGATCACCTTCTCGAGGTACCCACGCTCGTAGATGGGGGCCGTCTTCGGGTTCCGTGACGTCTGGATCCAGTTGACAGAGTCGCGATCGAAGTCGGGGAACAGGTCCTCGATCCCCGAGAGCCAGGTCTCCTCGACTGCCTGGTCGTCCATCTGCCAGAGGTCGTCCTCGGGACCCTGGACGTACTTGACAGCGTACAGCAGGTGTTCGCCGCCGTAGCGCTCGGGTGGGACGTAGTTTGTGTGTTCGATGAGCGCGCCGAAGGGCGCGTCGTCGGCGATGTTGAGCCAGTACGTGTCCGTCAGGGGCTTCTCCATACTGATGACCGAACAGACCGTGCCCTGGAAGTCGATATCGCACGCATAGCCCGTCAGTGATTCGAGGACGTCGGGCATCGTGGCGACGACGACACCGTCGACGGCGTGGGGGACCTCGCCGTACTCCGTCTCGACGGTCACCGAATCGACCACGCCGTCCTTGATCCGGATGTCGGTGGCTCGTGACTCCGTAAAGATGTCCATCTTGCCGACCGTCTCGACGAGGGCGTCGGTGAGTTGGCCAAACCCACCCGCGAGATACCCGAGCTGTTCTCCTTTGAGCAGGTCGCGTTCGCCCCGGAACTTTATCCGGCCGAGCAGCCACGCCGCGCTGACGTCCGCCCAGCGGTCGCCGAACTTCGCCTCCAAGAGCGGTTTGAAGAAGCGCTCGAAACAGCCACGGGACGTGTGATCGAGGACGAACCCCTTTACGGGGACGTCCTCGAAGTCCTCGAGTCGTTCGTAGGTGTCGAAAGACGGGATGCCCCCGCGGACGTCGACGTCCAGGACGAGCATCCCCAGTCGGAACTTGTCGTAGATCGAGAGATGTGGGTACGCGAGGATCTCCCAGGGTTTGTCCATCGGGTGGACGACGCCGTCGACGTAGTAGGCGTCGCTGCCGTAGCGCCACTCGAGGGCATCATCAAGCCCCAGTTCGTCGATCCACTCGACGATCGTCTCCTCGGATTTCGAGAGGTGGTGATAGAACGCCTCGACGGGGTCGCCTGCGGTCTCGTAGGTCGTTGCCAGCCCCCCGAGGTCCTCGTTCGCTTCGAACACGGTCACGTCGTGACCCAGTTGCTGCAGACGGCGGGCCGCCGCGAGTCCGGCGATCCCGCCGCCGACGACACCAATCATACGAGGGGTTCGGCGGTCCGGGGAAAAGACCTTTCCCCGTCGATCGGCAGCCACCTCACTCATCGGGAGCGCGCTGGAACTCCAGGACGGCGATCGCGCCGCGAGGTTCGTTGTCCTCGAACCAGACGTCACCCTCGAAGAGGTCCAGGATGAGCGCCACGAAGTACAGCCCGAACCCGTGGGCCGTCTCGCTGACGGCGACGTCACGTTCGAACAGCGACTCCTTGAAGTGATCCGAGACGCCGGGGCCGTTGTCGGCGACGTGGACCTGTATCCAGTCGCCGACGTGGACGACCTCGATCTCGACGTGTGGCTGTGCGGCGTCGTTGTGCTCGACGGCGTTCTGGAGGACGATCTCGAAAACGTCCTCGAGGAGACCGTTCGCCAGGACGACCGGGTCGTCGCTGATGTCGACATCGATCTGTAGGTCGTCGTGGCGCTGCTCCATCGTCGCGATCTGCTCGCGCAGGGCCGGTGTGAGTTCGACCGGCCAGAGCCGGTCCTCGGGGTCGGTCGTGACCGTATCGGTGATCGACCGAATTCTGGCAGTCAGGCTGGACAGTTCCGCCGTCCGGTCGCGGATCCGGTCGAGGTACTGGCGGCTCTCCGGGTCGGCCCCGGCGTGGGCTTCGAGGAGATCAGCGTTGCTCTCGATGACCTGCATCCCGTTGCGGATGTTGTGTCTGAGGACGCCGTTGAGGAACTCGAGTTGCTCGGTGTGCTGACGGACGATCCGGCGGTTCTCTCGGAGATCCTGTTCGCGAGCGACCCGATCGAGCGCCGTTTCGGCCCCATCAGCGAGGATCCTCGCGAACTGTCTATCACCAGTGGTGTATCCAGACGCCCGGGAGCCGATGCAGAACAGGCCGTGGTCGCCCAGCGAGAGGACGAGCAATTCGTCGACATCGACGTTCGAGAGCGGAGCCCATTGCCAGCCGTCGGTGACGACGCCGTCGCCCGCGGACTGTTCGTAGCGCGTCCAGAGCGTCCTGTCGTCCGGTGTGAGCGGCGACAACGACCCGCCGTTCGCCGCCTCGACCGCGTCCGAGACGGCCGCAGGACGGAGTGTGTCACCGTCTGTGTCGGCCAGAAACACGACGGCGACCTCCTGATCGAGGATGCGATCGACGAACGAGACGGCGACGTCCGCAATTTCGTCGTCGATGCGCGCGTCGATGAGTGACTCGGTCGCCGCCTGGAGCGCTTCGATCCGGTCGAGCCGCTGCTGCTGGGCAGTCACGTCCCGAAAGACGATCAGCTGGCCACGATACTCGCCATGTTGGTCCGTGACCTCGGTCAGCTGGGGGTTGTATTTTGCGTCTGTCCCCGATCCGTCCGGTGCGTTGGCCGAGACGAGCTGTCCGTTGTCCGTTCGCCTGGCGATTCCGGGGACGATTGCCTCGATGTCCTGTCCGATCGGGTCGTCGGCCCCGAAGGCGGCTCGTGCGGCGGCGTTGTGTTTGACGACGGCGTCGTCGGCGTCGAGGACGAGGACCGGGTCGGGTAATTCTTCGACGACCATATCACTTGCCAGCGGTGCGACTGAAAGAAAGTCATACTCGAAAAGCGCCCAGCTGACGATCACGCCGGTCAGCACGAACGACAGCGGCGTCGGATTCAGTCCCGGATGAGGGCTCAGCCCCATCGCGAAGACGGCGTTTGCGACCAGCGGGACAACGCTCCCGATGATGATGACAACGACCTGCTGTCGGTAGACGTTTCGAGATTCGATCAGGAACCGGACGAGCTGTAAGTACCCGCCCAACAGGAGGAGATACGAGAACGCGGTGTAGACCACCGAGACACCGGTGCGTTCGAGCACGGGGGCGGTGATGCCACTGGCAGTCATGAACTGTGCACTCGTCTCGGTCAGTCCGTGTATCGGACCAGTTGCGACCAACAGAACGTACGCAGCCGGCACGACCCACACCAGCGCGTAGATCGACGGGCGCTGATATCGCTCGGCTCTGGTGTAGACGATCGTAAAGACGATCCACAGCGGCGCAATCTGTGCGCCGACGGCGTCGCCGACCGTGAGGAGCGTCGAGGCGACCCCTTCGGTCTCGGCGATCAGCGCGCCAGCATAGCACAACGACCAGCCGCTGGCCACGGCAGCGAGCGCGCCAAAGGGGGTCGCCGCCGCGACGTCACGGCGTCGCCACGCGTAGAGGGCAATCCAGGCGGTGACGAGACTGCCAGCGACGCTCAAAGCGGCCACCAGGTGGGGAATCGACGGAGAGACCATCGACGGCACTGTCCGATGGTTTGTGAGACGGTGGCTTATGTTTGGGGGACCAACTATCAGGACTGGAAACCGCGTCCGCTACCTTTTTGCCTGCAGTCCGGAAAAGGCGGGTATGCCCACGGCGCGAGCCCCGGCGACGAGCGCGAACCTCGGGAGCGGGTTCGACGTCTTCGGGATCGCACTCTCGCGTCCGGCCGACGTCGTCCGCGTCGAGCGAGCCGAGCGGACGACCATCGAGGTGACGGGGGCCGGCAGCCAGTTCATCCCCGAAGATCCCGAGAAGAACACCGTCGGGGCCGTCGCCGACGCCCTGGATGCACCCGCCCATATCGAGATCGACAAGGGGATTCGACCGGCTTCGGGCCTCGGTTCGTCGGCTGCAAGCGCCGCCGCGGCGGCCGTCGCGCTCAACGATCTCTACGACCGCGGGAAGTCCCGGAAGGAGCTCGTCCCGATCGCAGCCAAAGGTGAGGCCGTCGTCTCCGGTGACGCCCACGACGACAACGTCGCGCCCGCGATCCTCGGCGGGTTCACCATCGCGACGCCCGACGGCGTCACGCAGGTCGACGCCGACATCTCTATCGTCGTCACGCTCCCGGAAATCGTCGTCTCGACCCGGGACGCCCGGAAAGTCGTCCCGAGGGAGACGACAGTCGAGCGATTGGTCGAGACGGTCGGCAACGCGGCGACGCTGACCGCAGGGATGTACCGGGACGATCCGACCCTCGTCGGCCGGGGAATGAAAGACGGGATCGTCACGCCTGCCCGGGCGAAACTCATCGACGGCTACGACGCCGTCCGGGAGGCGGCACTCGAGGCCGGCGCGACCGGCGTCACGATCAGCGGTGCCGGGCCGGGCGTCCTCGCGGTTACCCACGAATGGAACCAGCGGGCGGTCGCAAACGCGATGCTCGATACATTCGAGGACCGCGGTATCGACGCGCGGGCCTACCAGACTGAGATCGGCGAGGGGACGCGACTGTACTGACACTGGTGAGGAGGATCCGCCTGTATTAATTCTGCGTCCCGGCGTCGTCCACGCCGCCCGACTCGTGGACCCGAAAGCCGTCGGTCTCGGCCCGGCCGGAGAGTTCCCGCTGGGGGTACGGGATCTTGATCCCCTCGCGTTCGAAGGCGGTCTTTACCGCTGTGACGACCCGTTCGACCGCGTTCCACTTCCGGGGCGGCGTCGGATGGTCGATCCAGAAGCGCATCTCAAGGACGACCGCCGAATCGCCGAAGGACTTCGGGACGATCTGTGGCGGCGGACCGTCGGCAACGACGTCGATCTCCTTGATCGCCGTGAGCGCGACGGTCTTTGCGTGTTCGGGCTCACTATCGTAATCGATGCCGACGTCGACGCGGAGCCGGAGCGACCCACGGCGACTCCGGTTGACGATCGCCCGTTCGTTGACGCGGTCGTTCGGGAGATAGACGACCTCGCCGTCGAAGTTCTCAAGGCGAGTGTTCATGATCGCAATGTCCGTGACGATCCCCTCCTCCTCACCGATCTGGACCCAGTCGCCGATCTCGAACGGGCGGGAGAACATCAGGACGATGCCGGCGATGAGTGCGCCGAGTGTCTGTCGGGCGGCCAGGCCGACGACGATGCCCAGAAAGCCAGCCCCGACGAGCAGACCCTGGGGATTGATCCCCCAGAGACCCATGCCGATCAGGCCCCCGAACAGCAGGATGACGATCTGCCCGATCCGGACGACGATCTCCAGTTGATGATCAGTCATCCACGTAGCCTGCGTGCCGATTCGCACGATGACTCGTTTGTACTGATCGGCGACAACGTAGACAACCCCTGCCAGAGCGAACGTGAGGAACAACTGGATCACGACCCACCGGGAGAGTCCACTGGAGTCGACGATCGACTCGACGACGCCCAGTAGATCCCAGATCGTCAACAGGGCAAGCACGGCGAGGGCGACTATCGAAAGCTGGAGGAGACGAACAGCGACCCACCCAACTGTCGTGGGAAGGGACTCGTCGACGACGTCGACGCCCGTTCCCAGCGGCCCCGGAAGAATATGGGTTCGCACGCCTCGGCGGAACTGACGAGCGGCGAACGGGACCAGGACCGTACTGACCACGAGGGCACCGACGGCCACGGCGACGCTGACTGCCAGACGCCACTCGACGGTCGAAAGGCCCGAGAAGAATCCCTGCATTTGCGAGAACGCGGAGGCGATCGCGACCATGACTCCCTATGGCCGGGCCGCGAACTTGACGGTTGTCTTCGTCGCCGCCGGGTCAAAACAGCTCGATCGTGCGTTCAGACGCCTCGACCTTGCAACTGCTCGTCTTCCGGCAGGTCGACGTTCGCGTCGCCCTTCATCCCGCCGCCGATGTCCGAGGCAATCTCCGCAAGTTTGTCCGGGTCGTCGTAGTTGTTGACGGCTTCGACGATGGCTCGACCCATCGCCTCGGGGTCCTCCGCACCGAAGATGCCCGACCCGACGAAGATGCCGTCACACTCGTGGTGCATCATCAGCGCGGCGTCCGCCGGCGTCGCGATCCCGCCGGCGGCGAAGTTGACGACCGGCAGCCGCCCCATTTCGGCGGTCTCGTGGACGAGTTCGGCGGGAGCCTCGTGCTCGCGCGCCCAGGCCTCGCGTTCCTCGTGGCTCATGCCTTCGAGTTGCCGGATCGCGCCCTTGATCGTCCGCTGGTGGTGGACCGCCTGGTTGACGTCGCCGGTGCCGGCCTCGCCCTTTGTCCGGATCATCGCCGCGCCCTCGTCGATCCGGCGCAGGGCTTCACCGAGGTTCCGCGCACCGCAGACGAAGGGCGTCGTGAACTCGCGCTTGTCGATGTGGTAGGCGTCGTCGGCGGGCGTCAGCACCTCGCTTTCGTCGACCATGTCGACGCCGATGGCTTCGAGGATCTGGGCTTCCTTGGTGTGGCCGATCCGGGACTTGCCCATCACCGGGATCGAGACTTCGTCGATGATCTCCTGCACGTCGGCGGGGTCGGCCATGCGGGCGACGCCGCCGCGCTTGCGGATGTCCGCCGGGACCGCTTCCAGGGCCATCACGGCGACAGCACCCGCGTCCTCGGCGATGCGAGCCTGTTCAGGGGTAACGACGTCCATGATGACGCCGCCTTTCTGCATCTTCGCGAAGCCGCGCTTGACGAGATCGGTGCCGCGTCGCAGGTCTTCGAGATCGGTTTCCGTCATTGCCAGGAAGTTCGCCGTGGATTCACTTAACGGGTTGCTTTTGCCCGGCACGTGAGCGCCGACAGCCTACCTGGCGGGAGTTTAAGTCACAGAGAGCGACCACTCTTGCCGTGTTCGATCTCGGCGTCAGACTCGCGATCGCCCCGGAAGCCACAGCCCTCGCCATTGTGGCCATCGCCGCCGGGATCTGTCTGGGAACGATCAGCGGCCTGACGCCGGGGCTACACGCGAACAACTTCGCGTTGCTCCTGGCAGCCGTCGCCCCGAGCGTGCCCGCCCCGCCGCGACTGGTCGGGGCGGCCATGCTCGCCGCCGGCGTCGTCCACACGTTTCTGGATTTCGTGCCCGCGCTGGCGCTTGGCGTCCCGGACCCGGCGATGGCCGCAAGTGCACTACCCAGCCATCGCCTCGTCCTCGGCGGCCGCGGTCGCGAGGCCCTTCGACTTTCGGCGCTGGGCAGCGGACTCGCCGTCGTCTTCGCGCTCCCACTCGTGGTCCCAGTGACGCTCGTGATGCTCGAAGTCTATCCCGTTCTCGCCGAGCGATTGCCAGTCGTGCTGACGGCCATCGCAGCCGCAGTCATCGCGACGGAGCCGACCAATCACGCCCGAAAGGCCGCGCTGTTGTCGTTTCTCGCCAGCGCCGCCCTGGGCGTCGTCACGCTCGACGTGCCCGCCGAGGGCGTTCTCCCGGTCGGAAGCATGCTCGCGCCGCTGTTCGGCGGGCTGTTCGGCGCGCCAGTGCTGATCGACGCGATGCGGGGATCTGGCGTCCCGAGCCAGGACGATCCGACCGTACGGACCACGCGAACGTCGGTCGGCGGGCTCGCGCTGCTGGGCACCGTCTCGGGGGCGATCGTGGGCTACCTGCCGGGCGTCTCCAGTGCCATCGCGGCGACGCTCGCGCTCGTCAGCGCGCCGTCGCAGTACGGCAGCCGCGGGTTCGTCGTGACCACCAGCGGCGTGAATACGTCGAACACCCTCTTTGCACTCTGTGCGCTGATCGCGTTCGGCAACCCACGGACCGGTGTGCTCGTCGCACTCGATCAATCAGGAGCGCCGCTTGCGTGGCCCCTGCTGGTCGCGGCCGTCCTCATCGCGGCGGCGGTCGGATTCGTCCTCGTCGTAGTGGTCGGCGACTGGTATCTCAGGCTAGTCAGAAAGCTGGATCACACCAGGCTGTCAGTTGTCGTTCTGGGCGTACTGGCGGTGCTCTCGGGGCTGTTCGCCGGGCCGATCGGCGTTGCCGTCTTCGCCGTCAGCACGCTGGTAGGGTTAATCCCTGCAAGATTGGGTGCCCGGCGTGTGTCACTGATGGGCGTATTGATCGGCCCGCTGATCCTCGGCGTATGAGACGGATATTCCCCCGAAAACTAGCTCAGAGATACGACTGCCGCCGGAAGTAAAACACCATCAGCGCCGCGACGCCAGCCATGCCGAGCATGACCGCCGGATAGCCGAACTCCCAGGTCAACTCGGGCATGTTGTAAGCGCTGTCGGCGAAGTTCATCCCGTAGACGCCGGCGACGAAGGTGAGCGGGATGAAGATCGTGGCGACGACGGTCAAAACCTTCATGACCTCGTTTGTCGACTGTGAGAGGGCGTTGAGGTAGATGTCCCGCGTCCCGACGACCAGATCACGATACGTTTCCAGTAAATCGACCAACTGGACCAGATGGTCGTAGACGTCCCGATAGTACTTCTGGGTGTCCGCCCGGGTCGCGCGAACGTCGCCGCGGGCGAGCACGGCCAGCGTTTCGCGAACGGGCCAGACGACCTTCCGGAAGGACAGAAGCTCCCGGCGGACGCTGTTGATATCGCTGAGCAAGTCGGCATCGGGCGACTCGACGACCTCGTCCTCGATCGCTTCGATCTGGCCCTCCAGGTGTTCGAGGACCTCAAAGTAACTGTCGACGAGCACGTCCAACAGGCGATAGGCAGTGAAGTCCGGCCCGCGTTCGAGCAGCCGTTCGTCCCCACGACGGACGCTCTCCTGAACACGAGCGACCGGGTCGGCGCTGCCGGTGGCGACGGTCACGAGCCAGTCGTCGCCGATGAAGAGGCCAACCGGCTCGTCGTCGATCTCCTCCTCGAAGGTGGTCTCGCCCCGCGTGAGGCGGGCAGTCTTGACCAGGGCGAACGTGTAGGCGCTGAACTCCTCGGATTTCGCCCGGACGTTGTTCCGCACGTCCTCGATGGCCAGCGCGTGGAGATCGAACGCATCGGCGACGGCGTCGATCTCCGCGTCGCTCGCGTCCTCGACGTGGACCCAGGTCGTCCCGTCGGCCGTTCGCGCGGCCGCGAGGTCCTCGACGGACTCGACGCCAGTCCCGTCGTAGACGAGCGACTCGATCACGCCGATCCCTCCCCCGGCGTCCGGCCGATCGCAACGAGAGTGAGACCGATCATGACCACGGCGATCGTGAACGATCGTCCGGGATAGGCGACGACCACGCCCGCGACGTACCCGCCGAGCCCGAGCAGCGAAAGGACGACACCCACAGCCAGCAGTCGCATATCTGCCCCTCAAACGGCTACGTCAAAAGCGTTCGCGTCAGACAGCGGCGACCGAGACGGTCGAGTCGGTGACTGTCTCAGGGCAGCCGATAGGTCGGGCCGCCGTCGCTATCCTCGACCTCGACGCCGAGCGCGGCGAGTTCGTCACGCAATTCGTCTGCACGTTCGTAATTGCCGGCGTCGCGTTCGGCCTCCCGGACGTCGAGAACGAGCTCGACCAGATCCTCGGCCAAGCGGACGTCGCCGGTGTCGTCGCCATCGTCGCCCAGCGGCAGCCCCAGCACGCCGACCGCGAACTCGTCGTAGGTTTCGATCGCACGGCGGAGGCCACGGTAATCGTAAGTCCCGGACTCGTCGACGTGGCGATTGACCGCAGTCGTGAACTCGACCAGCGCTGCCAGCGCCTTGCGGGTGTTGAAATCGTCGTTCATCGCACGCGGGATCTCTTCGCGGGCCGTCTCGACGGCTTCTCGGAGCGCGTCGTCGGTCGTCTTGACCGTCGCGTCGGCGCTGTCGACTGCCTCGACGGCACGCTCGTAGCCACGTTCGAGCGTCTCGTAGCGTTCGCGAGCCTCCGAGAGCGTCTCCTCGGTGTAGGTCGCGCGACTGTGATAGGCCGTCGACAGCAGGAAGGTTCGAACGACGCCGAGGCCGTACTCCGCGATTGCCTCCTCGACGGTTGCGAAGTTCCCTAGCGAAGAGGACATCTTCTCGTCGCCGGTCTCGAGCAGCCCGACGTGCAGCCAGTAGTTGGCGAAGCGCTGGCCCGTCGCGGCCTCGCTCTGGGCGACCTCGTTCTCGTGGTGGGGAAAGACCAGATCCTGGCCACCGACGTGGATGTCGAGAGTCTCTCCGAGGTGCGTCATGCTCATCGCCGAGCACTCGACGTGCCAGCCCGGCCGTCCCTCGCCCCACGGCGAATCCCAGGTCTGGGCTGTTTCACAGGCCGTCTCTGGGGGAGCAGCTCCCTCGTGTTGATGGGTCTCGACGTCGCTTGGGTCGACGCCGCCGGCCTTCCAGAGTGCGAAGTCCTGGGGATGGCGCTTCTCGCCACGTTCGTCCGGGTCGCCCTGAGCGTCGAGTTCGTCGACAGTCTGATTCGAGAGGTCGCCGTAGTCCTCGAAGGCGGTGACGTCGAAGTACACCGACCCGTTCGCCTCGTAAGCGTACTCACGGTCGATCAGCGTCTCCACGAGGTCGATGATCTCGGGGACGTGCTCGGAAACGCGGGGGTAGACCTCGGCGCGCTTGAGGTTCAGCGACCGCATGTCCCGGATCACGTCTTCGATGTAGGTTCGGGCGACGTCGGCCTCGCTCGACCCGGCCTCGCCGACGCGGGCGACGATCTTCTCGTTGACGTCCGTGAAGTTCTCGACGTGGTGGACCGTATAGCCGAGCCACGACAGCCAGCGGTGCATCACGTCGACGTGGACCCACCCGCGGGCGTGGCCAAGGTGTGGCGGATCGGACGTCGTGAGGCCACAGTAATACAGGAGGACGTCCTCGGGATCCTGTGGCTCGAAGTCCTCACGTTCGCCCGAAAGCGTGTTCGTCACGCGCAGGGTCATCGTGGGACGCTCGACGGGGCGCGCGCTTCAATCCGTCGAAGCGCGCTGAGGATCGAACGGCAGCTCACACCGCCTCCTCGACGAAGCGGACCACATCCGGCCCGTCCCGACGCTCGACGACGATCAGGAGGCGTCCGTCGGCGACGCCAGCGGCCGCAACGGCGACGCCCTCGGCGTCGAGTCGGCCGAGCACGCGAGCCAGCGACCGCGCGTCGACGTCGCCGGTGGCGGCCACGCCGGTCAGCGACCCCGCGTCCTGGACGTAGGTCGTCTCGCCGACCGTGAGCAGTCCCTCGACAGCCCCGTCCGACTCGCTGTCCTGCACGCCCAGTCCGCTGTGCATCGTGACTCGCGCCGACCCGTCCGACAGATCGCGGTCGGGGAGCTCATCCGCGTATCGCCGGAGTGCGGCCGCGACCGCTTCCTCGTCGCCGACATCGAGCAGCCGCGCGGCGGCGGAATAGTTGATGACGCCCGCACGGAGTCCCTCGTAGACGAACGGACGGGCGCGAGCGGCTTCCCGGGCTCTGGCTGCCAGCGTCATAGTTCCGTCTCCGGGGGTCAGCCCCATAATGGTACTGTGAGAGAGCACTCACTCGACGAAGAGAACGTACATCGCGACGAGGACGCCAGCCAGAACCACGAGTGCACCCAGACCGACGACGAACGCCTGGACGGCGAAGGCGATCCCGGCCGCGACGACGAGGGCACCGACAGCCAGGGCAGCCACCGGCACGATGGGCTGTTGGGCGAGGGCGCTGTCCGGCTGTTCGGTCTCGACAGGCTGGGGTTCGGCGAGCGATTCGTCGACTCGGACCGAACCCTCTTGCTCGTCCGGTTCAGTCACGATCACGTCGACGTAGCGGGTCTGTGCGCCGTAGCCGCTGACGACCTTGAGTTTCCCACGGACGGTGGCCCCGTCGCGGACCGAGACCGAGACCCGGCGCTCGGTCTCTCCGTCGACGTAGTGGTTGGTCGCTTCGATCTCTGCGACGGCCGAGAGATCGTCGTCGAGGTGGAGGTGGACGTGTAGCGGCTGGCCGTGGTTGACGAGTCGGATGTCAAACGGTCCAGTGGTCTCGAAGGACGTGGGCACCGCTATGTCGTGGAGTTCTTCGCGGTTGACGTGGACGGGCAGCGGGTCTACCACACGTGTCTCTCCGGCGGGACCGGTAAAAAAGCTCTAGGCCGGTGCGTCCTCGCGCATGTCCGGCGGGAGCAGGTTGGGGATGCCGTCCTCGATCGGGTACGTCTCGCCACAGTCAGTACACGTCAGGGTCCCCGCGACGATCTCTCCGTCCTCGCGTTCGGTGACGTCGAGTTCGAGTTCGTTCTTATCGAGCGGACAGCAGATGATGTCCATCAGGTCTTCTTGCATACTTCTACCTACATCCCCCGCGGCAAAAACGTGCCGCTCGCGTCGGATATTTTCACGGAGACAGCCGTCCCCGAAACGCCGATAGGTACGCCACTCTTCGCCCGGGACGATGACCTACGACGTCGCTGTCGTCGGGACGGGAGCGGCACCCGAGAGCCCGACGGTCGAGAGCTGGTCGATGGCGTATCGCCACGCGGAAGCCTACGAGCGCAACGACGAGACACGACTCGTCGCCGCGGCCGACCGGCACCGAGAGCGCGTCGACGCGTTCGGCGACCGGTTCGACCTGCCCGCGGACGGTCGGTTCACCGACGCGATCGAACTGCTCGACGCGATCGAGCCGGACGTCGTGAGCCTGACGGTCCCGCCCGAAGCTCACACTGAACTCACAGTCGCGGCCGCTCGTCGCGGCGTCGAGGCGATCCACTGCGAGAAGCCGATGGCCGCGACGTGGGCCGGCGCACAGCGGATGGCGGGGGAGGCCTGGCGGGCCGACGCCCAGCTGACCTTCCACCGGATGCGTCGGTTCGGCCGGCCGTTTCGGGCCGCGAAAGAAATCCTCGAGGGGGGTGAGATCGGCGACCTCCGGCGGGTCGAGATCGGGTGGGACGACTTCTACGACACCGGCGCACACAGCATCGACCTCGCGGGGATGTTCGCCGGCGAGCCCCGAGCGAAGTGGGTTCTGGCCCAGCTCGATTACCGGAAGGAAGACGTCCGCTTTGGCATGCACCAGGAGAACCAGATGCTCGCCCACTGGGAGTACGACAACGGCGTACAGGGGTTGCTCTCGACCGGCGAACCGTCCGATCTGGTCGGGGCCGCGTTCCACCTCGTCGGCAGCGACGGCGAGATCCGAATCGACGCCGACGACGGGCCGATGCTGGAAGTCCGGCGGTCTGAGTCGGGGACATGGGAGACGGTCGACGTGGACGGCGAGACGCTCCATCACGCCGGGACGGGCGACTACGAGTACGCGAACGCCTATCACCAGCGCGCGATCGACGACGTGATCGAGGCACTTGGGAGCGACCACGAGTCAGAACTCCGGGCGCACAACGGACTGAACACCGCCGAGATCATCTTCGGTGGCTACGAGTCGGTCCGCCAGCGTGGGCGCGTCGACTTCCCGCTGGAAATCGAGGACAACCCCTTCGAGGCGATGGTCAAAGCGGGTGAGGTCGGGCCGGCCAGCGAAAAGTAGTGCGACGTTGGACGCTCAGTACGGCGTCTCGCGAACGATCGTATCCTCACGCGAGGGACCGACGCCGATCGCGTAGATCGGAACGTCGAGTTCGTCGCTGACGTACTCGAGATAGGTACGAGCGTTCGCCGGGAGCGCCTCGTAGCCGTCGGTGGCAACCGTCTCCCAGTCCTGATCGTCCCAGCCTTCGAAGGTCCGATACACCGGCTCGCAGTCGGCCCACTGCTCGGTGGTCGCGGGCATCGTCTCGAGTCGCTCGCCGTCGAGTTCGTAGGCTTCGGCGACCTTCAGTTCGTCAAGTCCCGCCAGCGTGTCGACGTGATTGACGGCGAGGCCAGTGAACCCGCTGGCGCGCGTCGAATGGCGGAGCATCGGGAGATCGAGCCACCCGACGCGACGCGGCCGACCGGTGACGGTGCCGTACTCGTCGCCCGCCTCGCGGATGACCGTCGCGAGTTCTTCGGCCTCCGTCTGGGGATTGTCGGGGTCACCGTCGTATCCCGGCGTGTCGCCGGGGACGCCGCCCAGTTCGGTCGGAAGTGGGCCGCTGCCGACACGCGTGAGGTAGGCCTTGACGATACCGACGACCTCGCCATCGCCGATGACGCCCGGGCTGAGACCCGTACCGACCGTCGCGCCGCCGGCTGTCGGGTTCGAGGAGGTGACGTAGGGGTAATTCCCGTGGTCGATGTCGATGATCGTCCCCTGGGCTCCTTCGAGCATGAGGGACTTCCCCGAGTCCCGCGCCTCAGTCAGAAACGCACCGGCGTTGACAGCCATGTCCTCGCGCTCGATCCGACGCCCGTATTCCCTGAACTCCTCGAAGAGGGCGTCGACGTCGAAGGCGTTCGGATACTCCTCGAGGTTGTCGACGTCGAGTCCATAGACGTCCGCGGCGATCGCCCGCTTCTGGGGGACGACGTACTCGAGTCGGTCCTGGAGCACGTCCGGGTCGAGTAGATCCCCGATGCGGACGCCACGACGGCCGGCTTTGTCCTCGTAGGTCGGGCCGATCCCGCGGCCCGTGGTCCCGACTTCCTGGTCGTCCTCGCTTTTGACGTCCTCCTCGATCCCGTCGAGGACGCGATGGAAGGGCATGATCACGTGTGCGCGCTCGGCGACACGCACGTCCGGATCGAGTCCCCGTTCCCGGAGCATCTCGAGTTCGTCGAACAGTGTTCGCGGGTTGATCACACAGCCGTTCCCGAGGACGCCGATCTTCCCCCGGATCGCGCCGCTGGGAACCAGCGACAGCTTGTACTCCTCGTCGCCGTGACACACCGTGTGGCCGGCGTTGTCCCCGCCCTGGTACCGGACGACGACGTCGGCTTCGTCGCTGTAGAGGTCGACGACTCGGCCTTTCCCTTCGTCGCCGAGTTGTGACCCAACGATCGTAACGGTCATCACTCGCCCGTTTTTTCCACCCCGATAAACAGATTACGGTCGACGCGTCCTGATAGTCACTCTATCACAAGCGTTATATCGCCAGGGCACGAAAATTGTACAGTTGTTTTCGGCGTACTAGACAGCAACCTTTAAACCGTACGGACACAAGTTAACACGTGCCATGATAGATAGGCTCGAAAAGGAAGTCGACATGCTGGAGCGGCATCTCCAGGTTCTCCGAATGGTCATCGAGAACGAACCGATCGGCATCGTGAAGATGTCCAACGAGACGGGCTACCCCCACCACAAGGTACGCTACTCGCTGCGGGTGCTCGAAGAGGAGAACCTCATCGAGCCCTCGAGCCAGGGTGCCATCACGACCGACCACACCCACGAGTTCGTCGACGACCTCGACAGCAAGGTCGACCAGACCATCGAAAAGCTCGAAGGAATGAAAATCGAGGACACGGCCGAAGTCGAAGGCTGAATTCACGAGACGCACCAAGAGTTAGAGGGTGTCAGTTGGTCTTTCTCGAATTTTCGAGCGACGGCTCTCAGAGTTCCGGGACAGCCATGTGGAACTGATCGTCGCGCGCCTCGACCAGACAGAGGTGATATCCCTGTTTTCGCGAGAGTTTCACGAAGCTCTCTCGTTTGTCGCGACTGAGCAGCCCGCCGCCGGTCGCGTCGGCCGTCGTCTCGAGGGCGGCCGGTTCGAAGAAACTCGACGTGACGAACATCGCCCCCGCGAGCGAGTCGCTGGTGTCGCCCACCCGCGTCGCGGCGGTAACCAGCGAGTTCATCTGGTTCTCGGTCGCGGCCTGCCGGGAGTCGTTCATGTTGGCGACGAGAAGCGGGTTGCCCATCCGGTCCCGGAAGACGACGTCGAACGATTCCTGGGACCGCTTGGTCTGGCCGTCCTCGTCGAACTCCACACCCACCGACCCGTTGAGTTCGACGCGGTCGACGTGGGGCAAGGCATCGTAGAGGTCCGCAAGCGCCTCGCGATGGCCGGTGTCGCGGATCTCGAAGAGGAGTTCCGTCACGACCCACGTGACGAACTGGTGTTCCATCGTCGCCTCCAGAAACTCCTCGAAGGGCTGACCTTCGACGAGCGTCCCGTCGACCTCGAACTGCGTGTGATACTCGACCGAGAGGTTCTCCTTGACGTCCGACTGGCTCGCCCCGGATTCACGGGCCGCCGCGAGTGTGGGCGCGCTCTTCGAGCCGTACCGCACGAAGAGGTTCGTCCCCTCGATGGCCTCCCGGCGACTCATCCGGCGCTCGACACCGTCGGTGCCGACGTCGAGACCGTCGAGTTGGGCCGCTAACGCGTCACGTTCCTCTTTGAGAGACTGTAGTTCCGAACGCACCTCCGAGAGCTCTTCGCGGAGCTCGTCACGTTCGGCCTCGAGTTCGTCACGCTTCGATTCGGCGTTCTCGACGCGGGCCTCGAGATCGTCGATTCGCGCCTCACGCTCCTCGATGGTCTCTTCGAGCGCGGCCACCCGCTCGTCGGTCGCATCGGTCGTCCCACCTGTGTCCTCGGTTTGCCCGGTCGCCACCCCTGTCTCGTTGGGTTCCTGGCGTGTCTCGTCGGCCCCAGCCGTCGACCGGCCGTTCGACTCCGAGACCGCCGTTCGGTTCCTCGGCCTCGACTGCCCCTCGACAGTCGCCGACGACCGATCGCCCGATGGAGTGCGATCCGAGCGCCCCTCAGACGGTCGCTGGCGGGTAACTGTCGAAGCGCTGGATTCGACCGGCGGGACGGGAACCGTACTGGCCTGCGGGCCGTCCTCGTCCGCCCCCCAGGACTGTGCCGGATCGAGCGAGGGGATCGTGCGTATTTCGAGATCAGACGCGTCACCGGCCGATTCGGACAGCCCTCGCCCTTCGGCCGTCTCACTGGAACGGCCCGAAGACGCCGCCTTCGCCCCGGGATGGCTCGAGGACGGCGACTCAGTCCGCCGATCGCCGGCGTCCGTCCGTCCGGCAGACTGTGATTCTGATCCGGAAGGCGCGGGCGAGCGATCGGTCGACCGGCGTGGTTGGTCGGTGGGCTCTGACTGTGCTGGTGTGGACCGGGTTTCGGTAGCCTGGTCCGCCTCGTCGGTTGGTGTGGACCGGGTTTCGGTAGCCTGGTCCGCCTCGTCGGTCCGTGACAGGGCGCGATCCGAGCCCGCAGAGTGCTGGGTTTCTGTCGTCGGTCGATCGGTCCCAGTGCGTTCGTCAGTCTCCGCTTCGCCGTCCGGCACACGTGAGGAGGTCTCCACGTTATCGGGCGTCGCGCGCGGCGTGCTAGCACTACTCGCCGAATCGTTACTACTCGCCGAATCGTCACTACTCGCCGAATCGTCAGTCCCGTGGTCCCCGGACGTAGTATCAGTGTCCGGCTCTGACGCACTCTCCTCGGCCGTATCCTCCTCGTGTGCTGGCGGTTCCCCTGCCGATTCTCGATCGGTCGCCCCGTCGGCCGACTCGTCGTCGCTGTCGTCGCCAATGTCGGTTTCCTCGGCCGCCTCGGCATCGACTGCTGTGGCGTCCTCAACAGACTCGCTGTCCGCATCGGCCCCACCAGCGGCCGAGTCTCCGGTAGGTGCACCGACAGCGGCCGACGACGATGTGTCTGGTTCGGGTTCCGGGACGTCGATGACGTCGATCTCGACGGGCCGAACCTCGTAGATACCGACCTCGCCGTCGGCGCGCTCGAAGGCCTCCTCTTCGGTCAGAAGCTGCCCGCGCTCGCCGACGAACGCCACGCTCATCGAACGACCACCGTGGTAAACGACGTAGTAGTCGCCGCTGAGAACGTTCTCGGAGAGTTCGACGAAGCCGGTGAACCCACCGTCTTCGAGCGTCCTGTCGACCTTCGAGAGCGGCGTGTCCTCGGTGTAATATTTCGCCCGCACCTCGTCGCTACGCTCCTGCATCACGGCCAGCAGTGGCAGGGCGGGCGTCGGCGCGACGTAGGCCGTTCCATCGGCCGCTTCGAAGTCCTCGATCGTCCCGTCGAGCACGCCGACGACGGTGCCGTTGAGCATACACAGCGTCGCCGTCCCCGCGCGGACCACGCCCGAGAACGCCTGGTCCGCAAGGTCGTGGATGCCGCGATAACCCCCGGTGTACGAACGCGTCTCCCAGTCGTCGACGCGCTCGAGCGCTCGTGTGGTCATTGTCACGAACAAGTCGCATGCGCGGCATATACTTTGCGCCAGCGCGCGGGGATGCTCCCTGTACCACCCGGGGCATCCGCGAGACGATCCCGGCCGGCATTGTCACCTCCGACGGACCTTTGAGGTCACCACTGCACTATCGTCCATGAGCGAACAGACGAACGTGCAGACGCCAAGTCGGCGGGCCAGTCCCTGGCCGCTGTTCGTCGCACTCGGGTTCGCCCTCTCGGAACTCGGCGTATTCATCGGGCTGTATCCGGTCGCCGTCGGCGGTATTCTCCTTCTCGGGGCGAGCGTCGCCGGCATCCTCCGGGAGTCGCGCTACGCGAGCAACCTCTGGCGGCCGATAGCCGGTCTCGGCGTCGTCTTCGTCGTACTCGGCGGTATCGTCGTCGCCACACAGATCGACCCCGGAACGGTCGAAGTTGCCTCACTCCTCACTGAGCCAAACGGCATCGTCGGCCGCGGACTCTCGATCACGGGAGCCGGTGTAATTCTGCTCGCAGTCGGGATCGTGGGTCTCGTCTCGGAGTGAGTCGGCCCGATCGACCGTCGATTTCCGGTTTCAACAGCCTATTTATCTCCGTCGACGAACGCTCATTCATGCAATTCGGGGAACTCGATCGCGAGACGGTGCTCGATCTCACGGTCAACGCGATTCCGCTCGGAATTCTGTCGTTTTTCTTCGTCGCGTTCGTCGTCGCCAACCCGTTCGGCTGGAACAGCGTCGCCTCCGGCCTCCAACTCGCGATCGTCGGCTCGATGATGGTCTTGCTCGGCGTGCTGTCCTATTACGCCGGGCGGGCCGTCTCGCGGGCCGAGGCCGACGGCGAATCCGAGGAGCCGCCGGGCGTCGTCTCCGGATCCAGGGAGTGACCGACGGAACAGCGTACCCCAGTCCATGCAGGCTGGAGGGTATACCGGCCACCTCGCTCCAATGGAGATAACCGGGAGCGAATGATGCCTCTAACGCACCCTTTTAGTGGATTTCTCCCGGAACGTGGGCCATGGCAGGCGAACAGCTGGCATTGACGGTGTTGATGGGGGTGTTGCTGGTCGGGGTCGCGGCGTTTCTCACGCGTATCGAAGACTGGCGAAGCTATGCGTCGCCGGCTGGCGGCGGGACAGTCGGCGAAAGTGGGTACGGCCACCGGGAGAAACCGGGCGGCGTGCTCCGGTGGCTCACCACAGTCGATCACAAGGACATCGGCCTCCTCTATGGTGCGTTCGCGCTGATCGCGCTGGCGGTCGGCGGGCTCGCCGTCGTCGTGATGCGGCTCGAACTGACGACGCCGGCCTCGAATATCGTCAGCCCGCAGTTCTACAACGCGTTGCTCACCAGCCACGGCATCACCATGCTGTTTCTGTTCGGGACGCCGATCCTGGCGGCCTTCGGCAACTACTTCATCCCACTGCTGATCGGGGCCGACGACATGGCCTTCCCCCGGATCAACGCGATCGCCTTCTGGCTGTTGCCGCCGGGCGCGTTGCTCATCTGGGCCGGCTTTCTCATCCCCGGGATCGCTCCCTCCCAGGCCTCCTGGACGCTTTACGCACCGCTTTCTGTCGAGCAGGCACACTTCGGTACGGACCTGATGTTGCTCGGGCTCCATCTGACCGGCGTCTCGGCGACGATGGGGGCGATCAACTTCATCGTCACAATCTTCACCGAACGCGGTGACGACGTCTCCTGGGCGAACCTCGATATCTTCTCCTGGACGATGCTCACCCAGTCGGGAATCATCATCTTCGCGTTCCCGCTGCTGGGGAGCGCGCTCATCATGCTGTTGCTCGATCGGAACCTCGGGACGATGTTCTTCGCCGTCGAGGGCGGGAATCCGATCCTCTGGCAACACCTCTTCTGGTTTTTCGGCCATCCCGAAGTGTACATACTGGTGCTCCCACCGATGGGACTGATCAGTTACATCATCCCGCGCTTTTCGGGTCGGAAACTCTTCGGGTTCAAGTTCGTCGTCTACTCGACGCTGGCGATCGGCGTCCTCTCCTTTGGCGTCTGGGCCCACCACATGTTCGCGACCGGGATCGACCCGCGACTCCGGGCGAGTTTCATGGCCGTCTCCTTGGCGATCGCGATACCGAGCGCGGTGAAGACGTTCAACTGGATCACGACGATGTGGAACGGCCGCATCAGGCTGAACACGCCGATGTTGTTCTCTATCGGGTTCGTCGCGAACTTCATCATCGGGGGCGTGACCGGCGTCTTCCTCGCGGCGATCCCGGTCAACCTGATCCTGACGGACACCTACTACGTCGTGGGGCACTTCCACTACGTGATCATGGGGGCGATCGCCTTCGCGGTGTTCGCCGGGATCTACTACTGGTTCCCGATCTTCACCGGCCGGATGTACCAGCGCACGCTCGGGAAGTGGCACTTCTGGCTGTCGATGGTCGGTACGAACGTGACGTTCTTCGCGATGATTCTGCTGGGCTACGTCGAGATGCCCCGGCGGTACGCCACCTACGACGCGATCACGGTCGGCCCGCTCGACGTGATCACGCTGCTGCACCAGGCGGCCACCGTCGGCGCACTCATCCTGCTCGTCGGCCAACTCGTCTTCGTCTGGAACGTTCTCCAGTCGTGGCTCGACGGTCCAAAGGTGACGGACGGCGATCCGTGGGACCTCAAGGACGACGGCCTGTTCACCCGCGAGTTCGCCTGGCACGAGGACCGCCTGACCGCTGCCGACGGGGGCGAACCACAGAACGACGGGGTTCGTGCCGACGGCGGCACTCCGGAGACGAGCAGCGACTGACGTCGAAAATTCGAGATATCGACTCGGCAAATTCAGGCGGCATTCCGACTGCGACGGGCTCTATTTCGACTGTGACCCACTCGACACCGAGCTGGCGCTCGGTTCTGGGAAAGATCACCCGAGGACGAGCATGAACGCGGCGATTCCCATCATCAGCGCGATCGCGACCAGCGCCGCGAGCATGA